>JBBPYK010000055.1:0-22933 GCA_038199985.1 Actinomycetales bacterium
AACCATGTACAGCGCGCACAGACCAATCAGAACGCTCCAAATGACGAGGGGCGCCGAGGCGACTGATGGTCTGATCATTGGGTTCATGACCGCGCAACTTCCTTTCGACTTCCAGCTTAGAGCGTGGGTCCGACATGGATAAGGGGTTGATGCACAATTGGTGCGGGCAGTGAGGGCGTACCCTCCACCAACGAATTGGATGGACCTTCCCTCAACGACTGAATCCGCTGCTGCAAGTGTTCTCGCTGCTCAGACTGCTCCCAGTCATAGCTGGCAGGAACAGGACCAAGCGGATCCGAGGATGTGGTGATTTCCCACCGGTCACGAAAGATTGCAACCTCGCTGACAGCCACGGACCATCGTTCTGGTTTGATCGTTGCCCCGAGAGTTTTTTCCAACTCATGGACCCACGGAGATCCAACGCTCAGCGCCTCCCTGGCCACTCGGTCCCGGCGATTGATCGTGCGGGCGCGTACCTGGCTGATCATGTCCGCAAGGTCCGCACGCTCGGTGAAGAGCGTCTCGTCCAGGACGTCTGGGGAAGCCACCAAGGGGCCGTTGCTGACCGTCTGCCGTAGGCGTGCATGAAGGACTGCCATGTGGTCTTGGGCGTCGCCAGGATTCCTCAGGGCGTCCTCCAGAACTCGCGGGGCGCCAGCTGGATTGCTGGCCATCACGCGCCGCCAGGTGGCAACTCCAGCGCCCCAGGAAGGCGACCCCTGTAGGTGAGTCACGACGTCGGGCATAACCCTTGAGATGGCCGTGGTCAGGTGTTCAGCGGCAACAAGCTGGGCAAGGTAATCGTACTCAGCGGCAAGTCGTTGGAGTGTATCGCCGTTAGCAATTTCGGCTGCGCGGGCTTCGTGGGCGGTACGCTCGGCTCCTTCGGCCGCCAGGACTTCGCCCAGGATCTGCCGCCAGCTAGCGGTTGGCCCGCCGGTGTTAGGTTCGTCGGCGGCCGGATTGGACTCGCACACGTAGGCGGTGTTGCTGTTGCGGCCGCGGGTCATGCCCACGTAGAACAGTTCTCGGGTGAGGCAGCCTTGCGTTAGGACGATGTGGCTGGTGTCCACGGTGATGCCCTGGGAGCGGTGGGCGGTGGTTGCGTAGCCGAGCTCGGCGGAGGTGCCGAGATAGACCTGGCTGAGTCTGATGGTGGCGCCGGTGTCGACCCGACGGGCGGTGATACTCCCGTCCCTATGTGGCCGTTTGGTGATACGAAGAAGGGTGCCGTTGCGGAGGTATTCACCGTTGCTGTCGATCAACCTGCGGTTATTCTTCCGGGCAATGATGGTGTCGCCGCGGCCTGCCGCCAGGCCGTCGGAAAGGGCGACGGTGTGCTCAGCATCGACGCTGCCCGATTCCACCAGCTCGGCGTGGGAGCGCTCGTTCAGCGTGGTCACGGCGTCGTTGTCCGGGGCGATGAGGATGGATGACTGGCCGGAACGAAGGTCGGCGAACCATCCCCGGAAGGCATTCTCAACCATGTCTGTGTAGTCGCCGTGCTGGATGCGACCTTGCAGCGAGTATTGGTCGACGGCATCGATGTTGCCTTCGCGCAGTTGGAGCGACGCCGGGCCCTCCCAATGGTGAGTGAAGCGATGGATGGTGGTTAGCTCCACGGCCATGCCGTCTCGGTGCAGCCAGCCGAGCATTCCGCCGGCGTCAATTGCGTCGAGCTGGGCCGGATCGCCTACCAGAAGGAGTTTGGCGCCTGCGTCTCTGGCTTGGTGGACCAAGCCGGCGAGTTGGGTGGTGGAGATCATGGACGCTTCGTCGATGATGACGAGCTGGTCCTTCCTGAACTGCCAGAGGGACTGCTGTAGGGACAGTGCTGCCAGTTGTGCCGCAGCGGCTGTATGGCTGGTTCGTGGCATTGATTCCAGTGCGTGGAACCGGTCGGCACGGTTGCCTGCTCCTTGCCCGACGCTTTCATAGAGCCACTTGGCTATGTTCTCCGCTGCAATGCCTAGTTCCTTTGCCAGGACTTCTGCACTGGCTGCGGCCGGGGCAAGTCCGACAACGGTGCCCTCACCATGGGCGTGTTCCCACACGGCCTTGATGGCAGCCATCGTCGTGGTCTTCCCGGATCCGGCTGGGCCAACGATGGCGTCAAGCCTGTTGCCGTCCGACAGCACGCGCTCCGCCGCGGCGAGCTGGTCTGGCGCGAGCCCATAGCCGGCACCGTGGCGGTACCTGACGAGCTGATAACTTGCAGTAGCAACTTGGACGGCGGGCCCGCAGGCGTCCTGCCGTGCGTCCATGATTAACTGTTCGTTGGCGAGGCTGCTTGCATCGGTGTAGAGACGGGCGCCGGGGAAGTCGAAGACGGTACGGCCAGCGTATTTCAGATCGTCAGCAGCATTCATTGGGAGTCCGTAGCGAGTGCTATTAAGTGACACGGATTGAGACTCTGCCGCTGCGGTGACGGAGTCGATCAGTCGGCGGCGATCCTCGGGGGAGTGGCAGCGGATGCCGGCGCAGATGCGTTCGGCCTCGGCGAGGAGATTCCAATGGTTCCAAGTTGCTCTTCGCTGGGCGACTCCGTCCCTGACCATGACGGCGACCGCATCATTCCAGTCCAGCGAAATGTCAGAAGAACTGACAGGGCGTTGCCTGGAACGTTGGATCGTGTTCTCTACGACGGCCCGTGGGGTTTGTCCCGTGGCTCGGGCGCGCTGTTGCCAGCCTGCTCGTAGTTCTGTCAACGGCATTGGGGATTCGTCCTTTGGCTGTCGCGTCGACAGCGTGGCAATCTGGCGGAGCTTGATGATGGTGGTGGCGCTGGGGCGTCTGCCGTGCTCGGCGATCCAGAGCTGGACAAGCCTGTCTGTTTCAGCGTCGATGAGTCTGCTCCGGTTGGAAAACTCGCTGATGAGGTGTTGGTTGATTCCGGCCAATTCGAGACCTGAGTTGCGGCCTACCTCGATGGTGGGCCTGAAGTCTGCCTGCGTTCCAAGAACCCGTTGGAGTTCGTCCAGTAGCAGCCCGTTGTAATGTTCGCTTGCGGCGACGATCGCCTTGTAGAGCGTTCGGGAGTCGACGGTCATCCACGCACCGTCACTACGGCGTTGAACCCGGTTGGCGATGACCAGATGAGTGTGAAGTTGCGGGTCGCCGGCGCGGGATTCCCAATGGTCAAATGCTGCAACAATGGCACCTTTTGTGCCGACGTGAGCAACCCCGTTCCGCCCTGTCCGTGTATGGATGACCTGATCCTCGAGCCAGGCAAGCACGCATTCCACGGCACGATGGTGGGCAGCAAGGACCTGTTGCTGGATATCTTTGTCAGCGAGAGCCCAGAGGACAGAAACAGACTTGGGGACGCTAAAAGTCAGATCAAACCCGGCTACAGCATGGCGCTGCCGTTCTTCACCATTCCGGTGGGCGACGGTTGTTTGGCCGTGGGGCCTGCCCAGAACGGCTTGGCTGTCGGGATGCTGAGCAAGTGAAAACACAGCTCTGGCGTCTGATTCTGTTACCGCCTGTTGCGGTCGCCGACCGATGCCGACGAGACCCTGCCCGAGCCACTTGCCAGTTGGCGTTCCCGCTTTGACGTAGTAGCTGGTGGCGTCAGTGAGTGGCTTGACGAGGTCGTCCTGCATGGTGGTCTTCAGCAGGTACTTCAGCCCTGCAGCGGCCGTAAGCCGGGACATAGAAACAGTCATTGTTCAGGCACGAGAGTGCTGGTCCGCCAGCCACGGCGCTGAAAGATCTCCTTCGTCGCCTTGTCGAGCGGGAGGCCCAGCCGCGAGCACAGCTCGAACAGACGCCCAGCGATCTGCATCAGTTCTTGGAAGTCAGCACGTTGGCTATGGATTAGCCGGGCGTTTTCCAACTGCAGCTCCGTAATTAGGGCTTTCAATTCTGGGATCTCACAGACGATGTCGACGTTGATTGACGCCAGGTCTCGCAGACGGGTGCGTAGAACCTCGGTCTCCCGTTCATGCCGATTGGCTTGAAACGAAAGCCGGTCTCGAGCCTTCCGTTCTGTCGCGTCAAGCTGCATCTGGAACTTGGCCGTGGCTGCTTGCAGGCCGATGCGATTTTCGACGGCAGCAGATTCAAGCTGCGCCCGCAGTGACTGGGTGACATCCGCGTGATGGCGGTTACGCCAATCTCGATCACGGCGTCGACGCGAGCAAATCGCTGAACAGTATTTCTGAGTCTTGCGTTGTGGTTCAAAGGCGGTTCCACACTGCCCACAAATTGTAGTTTCCATGCCAGTTCATGGTGTCAGGGGAGCGCAACGACGTGGGTGGGTGTCGGGCCGCAAACCGACGGTCAAGACCTTGGATGCCAGATGTGTGACGGTGCGAGGGTCTGAGGGATTGACTGTCTCGAAAGGAATCTTGGCGGTAAAATCATCCGCAGGAATCGTTGCACAGTTTAGACGCACTCGCGACAATGACAACCTAAAAAGGGTCAACTCTTATGTGTCAAAAATTGGGCAAGCATCATCATTCTCGCTCCCTTGGTGGTGATGAATATGTCGAGACAATCGTCACCACCAAGGGATGCTGGCCGCAGCGGACCAAGAAAGCCGGGAAGTCGATCGCCAGGACCCACGGAAAGCTATGTCAAATGGTCCATGCTAGGCACTATCCAAACTGAGACAATAATTGCTTGCCAATAGCCTTGCCGAGGGGGATAGGCACTGCATTGCCGATTTGTCGGGCGATCGCAGTCTTCGATCCTACAAACTGATGCGTTGCTGGGAACCCCTGGAGCTGTGCAGCTTCAAAGTGTGTGATTGCACGCATAACAGTCGCATCGGGGTGAAGATACCGTCCTTTTTCGGGTTTGAAAAACTCAGTCCGAATGGTTACTGCGGGTTTATCGGCGTGCAGCCTGCCCATGACGTCGCCAGAGCCAGTTTTGTGTTTCTTCCAGCAGTCGGACAAGAGATCGACAGGAATGTCAAAGCGGTTGCCGCCGGCTGGGATCGTTGCGAAACGCTCGAGCGATTGGGCTGTGTAGCGACGTCCCAGATGAAGTTCACGTGAGACGAAGGGGCCCGCAAGCGTCTTCCCCTCGAATTCGATTGAACGGTCCGCTGGCAAGTCGAGGCCGTCTACTTCGTTTGGCACTCCAGCGAATACCTCGCCCACTGTTCGGTGCACCTCGTGCGTCGGTTCCGGAAATCCGGGAAATTTGAGATCACGTCTGTGGCCGATAATTACGGCTCGTTTGCGTGCTTGCGGGGCGCCGAAGTCTGCTGCGTTGAGAATCTTGTGCTGGAACGCATAGTCCTTGAGCGAACCGGTTTCGGTGAGCGCTGTGAATTCGAGAAACTGTGGGGAAGCAGCGAACGCCGCAACGTTCTCGACGACGAAATATTTTGGGCGCAAACGCACGATGGCCTCGGCATAGTGCTGCCAAAGTGTATTTCGCACATCTTCCGCATCCTGCTTTCCGAGAGTGGAAAAGCCCTGGCAGGGAGGGCCGCCAACAATGATGTCAACGTCGGAGGGCATCTCGGCCGTCTTGAGCCAGTCCTGGATTGAGCCAGCGAACACGATTCCCTCGCCAAACGTTGCCTCGTAGGAAGCAGCCGCAGCGAGGTCCATTTCAACGGCGGCGACGCTCTTGTACCTTGAGGACGCCTGATGGAAGCCAGCAGTGAGACCGCCGGCACCCGCGAAGAGGTCGAGGACTCGAATCTGGCTACGTTTCATGATCTCCAATCATAGGAGAAGGATCCGACACTATCGAACTTGCCTACCGCCCACGGGCGATTGGTGGTTTCACGTAGGATGCAATGGAGATAATGGTTTTGCCGCGGCCCAGCTTGTGCCGTGTGGGGACGCCTCGCGGCGCAGTGAATTTTGGGATGGAATGGCAAAGAAGAAGCTCATCGAGGTGGCTCTACCACTCGATGCGATCAACAAGCAGTCGGCCCGTGAGAAGTCGATCCGGCACGGACACCCGTCCACGATGCACCTGTGGTGGGCGCGCCGCCCTCTGGCGACGGCTCGCGCCGTACTTTTTGCGCAGCTCGTCGACGATCCCAGTGAGAATGCCGCTGACTATCGCGACGAGGCGAAGCGTCGTGACGAGCACGACGTCGACGCCTACGTCGAACGGAGAGTCGCCTCAGAACGTGCCCGGCTTTTCGCGCTAATCGAGAAGATGGTTGACTGGGACAACCTCAATGACGAGGCACTGTTTGATCAAGCACGCGCCGAGATCCTGCGCTCCACCGGTGGAAAGCCTCCCGCCATTCTCGACCCTTTCGCTGGTGGCGGCACCATACCGCTGGAGGCACAGCGTCTTGGCCTCGAGGCGCACGCGAGTGACCTGAACCCAGTTGCGGTGCTGATCAACAAGGCACTCATCGAGATCCCCCCGAAGTTCGCTGGCCGTCCGCCTGTGTTTCCTCACGTAGCCGAGAGTCGCATGCTTGGCTGGCCAAAGGCCGCTGGCTTGGCAGAAGATGTGCGCCGATACGGTGCATGGATGCGCGACGAGGCGCATCGTCGGATTGGTCACCTGTATCCTCAAGCGATCCTGGCAGATGGGTCCCGAGCTACGGCAATCGCATGGATCTGGGCGCGAACGGTCATCTGCCCTAACCCGGCCTGTGGAATTGAGATGCCTCTAGTGCGCTCATGGTGGCTTGGCAAAAAAAAGGGCAAAGAAGCATACATCGTACCGTCTGTCATTAACGGGCAGGTCGAATTCAGCATCGGTCACGACCTGAAACTATCGCCTACTGCAGCAACAGATGGCACGGTTGGCCGGACAGGAGCTACATGCATCTCCTGCAGAACGTCAGTCCCTCTAAACTTCGTTCGGCAACAGGGACGTGACGTGGGCCTTGGCACTAGGCTGATGGCCACGGTCGCGGAGGGAAATCGCAGACGAGTCTACCTTGCCCCTGACGACGTTGCCCGAGCCGCAGCTGACGTAGATGCTCCATCGGATATTCCCCAAGGCGCTCTTGCTGCGAATCCAAGAGATTTCAAGACACCGAACTACGGCATGAATACTTTTGCTTCGGTATTCACTAACCGGCAGCTTACGGCGCTTACGACATTTAGCGATCTCGTGGACGTGGCACGCGAGCGAATCCTCAACGATGCGGTCCGGGCTGGCCTTCCGGAAGGAAAACGTCTTGAGCAAGGCGGAACCGGTGCCTCCGCATATGCGGATGCTGTTGCTGTCTATCTGGGATTCGCTATTTCGAAGGCCACCGACTATCAGAATGCACTGTGCACCTGGCGGAGTGATCCGAAGAACGAAGGTGTAGGGCATCTCTTTGCTCGCCAAGCAATCCCGATGATTTGGGATTTTGCAGAGGGTGCAATTCTCGGTAGCGCCGCAGGTGCCTTTTCGAGGCAGGTATCCAGCATTGCCACCACTCTCAATCTGTTACCGGCTGCGGCCGTTGGAGACGCGTCTCAGGCCGATGCTGCTTCACGCGACTATTCGGATGTTGTCGTCTCGACGGACCCGCCGTATTACGACAACATCGGATACTCAGACCTGTCTGATTTCTTTTATGTATGGCTCCGCCGCAGCCTGCGCCCCACCTTGCCCAACCTGCTTAGTACGATGTTGGTTCCAAAAGCAGAGGAGCTGGTAGCGAATCCCTATCGCCACGGCGGTAAAGACGGCGCTCAGGCGTTTTTCGAGAATGGCTTTGAACATGTCTTTGAACATGCCCGTATTGCCGCGTCAGACGAATACCCCATTACCGTCTATTACGCATTCAAGCAGGCTGAGTCTGACGCATCGGGAACTGCATCCACAGGCTGGGAGACGATCATCGGGAGCATGATTCGTGCGGGATGGACAATAACCGCAACTTGGCCGGTGCGCTCGGAACTGGGTAATCGGATGATTGCTTCAGGTACCAACGCACTAGCATCCTCTATCGTCCTGGCTCTCCGTCCGCGCCCTAAGGATGCTCCGGTCATTGATCGGCGCGGGCTGCTGGCCGAACTACGTAATTCATTGCCTGAGTCGTTGCGTGTTCTTCAGCAAGGTGGCATTGCCCCGGTTGATTTGGCTCAGGCAGCCATCGGGCCGGGAATGGGTATTTTCTCGAAGCTTTCGAAGGTGCTTGAACCGAATGGGGCGTCAATGAGTGTTCGTGATGCTTTGCGCGCCATTAATTCAATCCTCGACGAAGTACTCTCAGAGCAGGAAGGTGACTTCGATGGCGACACCCGTTGGTGCGTTGCCTGGTTTGAAACACACGGATTCGACGTCTCGGACTACGGGGATGCCGAAACACTCGCCAATGCGAAGAATGCGTCGGTCTCCGGATTGGTCCGGGCTGGCGTGCTCTCATCGGGCGGGGGCAAGGTCAAACTCTTCGAACCTGCAGAGCTTCCCGAAGGCTACGACCCCAGGAAGGACGACCGAATCTCGCTGTGGGAGGTAGTCCTACATATGGCGAAGGCACTCGATGAGAAGGGACTTGACGATGCTGGCCGTATCCTCGCCCAAGCGGAGGGTCGCGGCCTGGACATGTCCACGGCCCACGAACTCGCCTACCGGCTCTATGCCATAAGCGAGAAACGTGGCCTGACCAAGCCCGGCATACTGTTCAATGGTCTTGGTTCCGCCTGGCTGGAGGTGCGCGCAGCCGCGAATGAAGCAGCCTCAGCGCAGTCGGTCGCGGTTGCTGAACAATTCGATTTCGACACTCTGCTCTGAAAGGCAGCCAATGGCTCTCTCAAACATAGATCGTGTCGGCGCAGCTCTTGACGTCCTAGCCAAGGCACTCGAGCCCTTCATCGAAAGGGTGCTGTCTCCGCACCTTCCTAGGGGCGTAAGCGACTGGACACGCATTCTTGCGGTCAAGGACGGCATTCAGGGCAAAGAGTGTTCTCCTAATGATCCGCAGGCACAGCTCCGTGCCCTCACCGAACCGCTCGGCAGCCTAGGGTACGCGTTCAACGGCGTGCTGTCGCGAGGCGAGCAGAACCTTGCAAGTGAGCTTCGTGGCGTGCGCGACAGCTGGGCGCACCAGAAACTATTCAGCGCCGACGACACCTATAGGGCACTAGACACGATCGAACGTCTGTTGCGCGCAGTCGGGGGGGCGGCGGCCGCCGACACCATTCGCAAGTCGCGACTTGACGTCCAACGGGCGACCTACGCCGAAGAGACACGGCGCGACACCCGGGCTGCCTCGAAAATGCCAGAATTGGGCACCACGGACCTTCTGCCGTGGCGTGAGGTACTCAAGCCACACGCTGACATCGCTTCCAACGACTTCGCACGCGCCGAATTCGCGGCCGACCTCCATCAGGTCTCCACCGGTGCCGAGGAATCGGCGGACTACAACGACCCCGTCGAATTCTTCGCACGAACCTACTTGACCGACGGTCTCAAGGCACTGCTCACGCTTGCCGTGAAGCGGGTCGGCGGCGACCTCAACGCCGCACCCGTCATCAACTTGCAGACGACCTTCGGCGGTGGCAAGACCCACTCCATGCTCGCTGTCTGGCACCTCTTCAGCGGACGCCCGCTCACGGACTTTCCCCAGGGTGTGCAGAGCCTTCTCAGCAGCCTCGATTCGTCGGTCATCCAGAAGTCGATCAAACGGGTGGCCATTGTCGGTAACGAGCTGTCTCCCGGGCAGAGCTGGCAAAAAACGGACGGCACGGTCATTCGAACCCTGTGGGGTGAATTGGCCTGGCAACTCGGCGGTGCCGAAGGTTACGCCATGGTGGCAGATTCGGACCGCACAGGCACGAACCCCGGCACTGCGCTGCGGGATATCCTTACGAAGTACTCTCCGGCGCTGATTCTCATCGATGAATGGGTCGCCTACGCCCGCGGACTCTACGGCGACGACAGCCTCGTCGGAGGCACGTTCGAAACCCAGTTCACCTTTGCCCAACTACTGACCGAGGCAGTGAAAGCAGTCCCCGGAACGTTGCTGCTCGTCTCGATTCCGGCCTCCGATGTGCGACGAGACGGAGATGCCCCCGTGGCCTCCGACCTTGAAGTCGGAGGCGCCAACGGGCGGGCTGCCTTGGAACGGCTGCAGAACGTGGTCTCCCGAGTCGCCCAGAATTGGACACCTGCCTCAAGTACGGAGTCCTTCGAGATCGTCAAGCGCCGGCTGTTTCAAGAACCAGATGCCAACGCGCAACGAATGATTGACGCCACGGTCGAGCGGTTCTTCGATTTCTACATCAAGAACATCGGCGAACTGCCGCGTGAGACCAAGGACCCCGATTACAAGGCGCGTCTGCGTGCCGCATTCCCCATCCACCCTGAGCTGTTCGACCGACTCTACGGGGACTGGTCCACGTTGGAGCGCTTCCAGCGGACCCGCGGTGTCCTGCGCCTCATGAGCGCGGTTGTGCATGCCCTCTATTCCGCTGGCGACGACTCACCACTCATCATGCCTGGTTCCATGCCACTCGAATCCGCCGCGGTGCGGGACGAGATCACTGGTTATCTCGATGACGCCTGGAAGGCAATCATCGACAAAGACGTTGACGGAGCTCAATCGACATCGGTACAGATCGACAGGGAGAAAGAACTGTTCGGCCGGCGGGCACTGACACGCCGGATCGCCCGGGCCACGTTTATGGGGTCGGCTGCCACCCTGCAGAGCCAGCACAAAGGTATCGAACGCAAACGTGTTTTCCTAGGCGTCGCCATGCCCGGTGACACCATCGGCAACTTCGGATCTGCAATGGGCCTCCTCGGCGACCGTTCCACCTATCTCTACACCGACAGGGACCGCTACTGGTTCGACCGCCAGCCATCACTAAACCGCAAAGTGGCTGAGCGCGCCGACGCCTACAGCCAGACTGACGTATGGGCTGCCGTCGTCGACCGGCTGCGCAAGTCAGAACCCCGGCAGATCCCTGAGTTCCCCGATATTCTCATCGCCCCCTCCGACACAACCGACGTAGTTGAAGCCGGCCAAGCACGTCTGGTCATTGCGCACCCCGAGTTCACCCATGAAAACAAAGCCAAGGGATCGACCGCACGCGGATACGCCGAAGAGCTCGTGATGAAGAGGGGCATGGCGCCCCGGATCAATGCCAATACTGTTGTGGTGCTTGCCGCGGACGGGACACGCTGGCCTGAACTCGAGTCGGCAGTCCGCCAGCACCTGGCGTGGACGGAAATCTTGCGAGACAAAGATTCCCTGGACCTCACCCAGGGGCAAGTCGCCGAGGCCGGCCGCAGAATCGACAGTCTCAACCAAACAGTAATCCAACGCATCCGAGAGACATGGATTTGGACGCTGTACCCGGAACAGATGGACGGTAGTCAACCGTTCCGAATCGCCGCTGCCAAGGCCGACGGTGCGAGCAACTCGATCGCCCGTCATGCGGGGGAGCGCCTGCGCAAGACAGACGTCGTGATCGTGCAGTCCTCACCCCAATCGCTTGTGCTCGAACTCCGAAACCACCTGCGCAGCAAATGGAACGACGGAAGAATTAGCATCGGTGAGCTGTGGGAATACCACGCCCGCTACCCTTACCTAGCCCGGTTCCGCGACAAGCAAGTGCTGCTCGACGCCGTTGGCGCTGTCTTTAATGACCCAGCTTGGGCAGAAGTCGGCTTTGCCGTTGCCGAAAGGTACGACGAAGGTACCGGGGACTTTGTCGGCCTGCGCATCCCACTGGAAGATGCCTCACCACCCCTCCTCGCCGACTCAATGCTCTTGGTGAGCCCCGCACTGGCGACTTCGCAGCGTGCGCGGGAGATGGCAGATGCCCGCGTTGCTAAGCAAATTCCGAAGATAACTGACACGGATGTGCATCCCGGGGGGCAAGGCTCCACCCCAGGGGCCGAGAATAGAGGGCCGACAGGAGTGGCGCCGTCGTCCATTCCCAATGCCCGGTACAAGGGGTCCATCGAATTGAAGCCAACAGGGGACCTCGCCGCGCAACTAAAATTAATTGCTGAGGAACTCCTGGTGCACTTGCAGGCAGCCGATCCTGACACCCTGGAGATTCACCTTGCCATCGATGCTGGCCGCCGCGCCGGTTTCTCTGATGCCGTGGTCCGAACCGTCCGAGAGAACGGTACGAACCTGGGATTTGGCATGAACAAATTCGAGTCAATCTGATGGCAGTCTCAGGTCCCCGCATAACGGCTGTCCGTGACGTGCCCCCGGACCCGTCAATTGCTTCGGCAGTGGGAAGGAGTCATACGTTTGAGACGGCTATTGCCGACCTGGTCGACAACAGCATCGACGCGAACGCCACCCAGGTACTGTTGCGATTTTTGGAACAAGAGGGCGCTATCGTTGGCCTGCGTCTGATTGACAACGGCAATGGCATGGATGGGACCCGGCTCGATGACGCCATGACCTTCGCTCGTAAGCGTGATTACGACGCAGGCGCTTTGGGCCACTTCGGGCTGGGATTGAAAGCTGCTTCCCTCAGCCAAGCCGACATTCT
Organism: Actinomycetales bacterium; assembly: GCA_038199985.1. Taxonomy (GTDB): domain Bacteria; phylum Actinomycetota; class Actinomycetes; order Actinomycetales; family Micrococcaceae; genus Arthrobacter_J. Next base: position 12,393 of record JBBPYK010000055.1, read on the forward strand.
ACGTGTCTATTCGAAGATGGTGGGCGCCCAGCCTGCCGGGCGTGTGATCACTGCCGATAAGCCCACCCAGGTGGCCGACATGGATGGATCTGACGTAGAGGCCTACCTCAACACTTTCCATGCTGACTTGATCCAGAATTGTGGAACCGTGGTCGAATGGGACGATCCCCGCACTTTCTTGAGCAGTTTGGACGCAGATGACCAATCGAGATGGATAGACGGGCGGATCTCGGCAGTTGTCATGCATCTTGGTATCGTCTTTCATCGCAAGATCGCCGAAGGCAAAGTCGAGATCGCAGTCGATGTTTTTGACGTGGATTTAGAGTATGCAGGGGCGGCCCGAACTGTTGCGGCCGTCAATCCGTTTAGCTATGTGTCCCTGGAGAACGACGACTACCCTGCGCCGCTTCGGGCCAAGCTCGGTGACTCCGTAGTGACGGGTACCGCGCACATCTGGCCCGCTGCACAATCCGGAAGCCCCGGGTTCAGGATTGGCGGACGTCCTGGCGTTTTGGCCCAGGGCTTCTATTTCTACCGGAATGATCGGCTCCTGCAGATGGGCGGGTGGAACACTCTTACAGTGGCTAAGCCCGAACTCGAATATGCGCGTGTTTCGATCGATATCACTGATGAACTAGAACGCCACGTCACCATGAACCCGGAAAAGTCCGGGCTGGAGCTGGGCGGGGACTTCAAACAAGCACTGTTAAGTGCAACCATTGGTGGCGCGACATCCTTCACGGATTATCTGGGCCGGGCGAGCGGTGTCCGCAGTGAAGCACGCCGCTACGTCAAGCGTCCGGTGGAATTGGTTGAACCTGTACGAGGGTTCAGCGGAGAGATGCTCAATGCGTTCGCGGGCACAGTGGAATTCCATGATTCCGGCACAGTCGACATCCGGTGGCGCGTGGAACTTTCCGAGGCCCCATTTGAAATTGATCTGGAATCGCGCACCATCTGGCTCAACGAGCAGTACCGCGACATCATCGCCGGACCCGGCAGCATGGACGCTTCTGATGCGCCATTCGTGAAGACCTTGCTGGTACTCGTCTTTTCGAAGTACTTTGAGGGCTCACACCTGGGTTCACGGGGAAAGCCAGAAATTACCGCATGGCAGCAGCTGTTGACGGCCGCATTGCGGGACGAGATCGCGCAGCAGGCGCAGAAATTGGGGAACAATGGGGACGCCTGAGCGCGAACACCTTTCGCCGGATACGGTAGAGGACTACTTCAGGTCAGGTGTGGCGGCAGCATTTCAGATGGGGACAGCTGTTGAATCCGTGTTGGAGATCGATCCGTCGCGTCAGGAAATGCGATTGATCAGCCCCGCGCTGGGGAGCGACCCCGACGTCGCCGCATACGAGCGAATCGCCGTCGAACGCACCAGCCTGATCGGCAGGCCGGGGGACTGGTTTCAGCTAACAGTAGATGCCACCAGCATGCACTACGAGGCCTACGTGCTGATCGAATCCATTGTCGACCAACTTGAAGGCGGAACCTCGTTCCGCCACGCGGTCTCAGAATCCTTGTCCGGTTTCAAGGATCTTCTGTCCGGTCGACGGCGTATGTCCGACGAGAAGGAAGCCGGGCTGATCGGTGAGTTATTGGTCCTCCACCATGCCCTGGGCAGGCTTGGGGAAGATACGGCAGTCGGAGCATGGTTGGGTCCACTGTCCGAAGAGCATGACTTCGGATTCGAAGACTTTGATGCCGAGGTGAAGACAACTCGCTCAGAGGCACGCGTCCATGTGATCGGGAGTGAGTCCCAACTCCAACCTGTGCCCGGGCGCCCGTTGTATCTTGTGTCTGTACAGATCACCCTAGCTGGTGCCGCGGCGGAGGGATTCACCTTGCCAGCACTGATCTCCCTGATCCGTACACGGCTCGACCGGTCACGCCGGGCCTTCGATGCGGCATTGGAACGACTTGGTTGGAAGGACACCGACGCCGATCTATACCGGACGAAATATCAGCTGCGGTCGGTGCCACGGGCCTTTGTAATTGATCCGGCTTTCCCTGCAATTACCGGCCCGCGACTTGACGAGGTGGTGCCGCAGCGCGTTCTTGTCAGTGGTGTCTCTTATCGTGTTGATGTGAGCCATCTTCCCTTCGCGGTGCCGCTGGCGCCGCTCGACGATTATTGTGAGGACCATGTATGAGCCCTTTTGAACCAGATCTCGAGACTGCCATTCGTGCCGCTTTCGACGGTATGAGGGAGGTGGGGCCAGCAAAATTGCTTTCTCGGGTGAATGTGTGGCTTGAAGATGTTGACGTGGAAGCCTCGGAGTCTCAAGTTGTTGCCGCGATCGTGGCAGGGGACGGCAATGCGCCGGCAAGAAAAGCCGCTCACATGTGCCTGGCCAAGTGGGATGCGCAGGCGGACGCGCCCTGGGCAGAGGAGACTGAACCGCAAACCACATTTCGTCGCATCCGCATCTTCGACAAGCTAGGTCTCAGCACGACCAGTCGTGAAGCCCTTGATGGGGCGTTCCCCAGCGTTGCACAGCGGGACATCGTAATCGCGAATCCAGGCCCTTGGGACCCCTGGTATACGACTAAGCGTCGGGCAGACCACGACTTCTACTGGAATGCTTATCGAGGCGTGCTGGAGCGAAGCGGATGGAAGCCAGAAGCCATCGCCAACCTGGACGAATCGACGTCCGACATTGTCGGGCGTCTCTCAGACCCCGCCGGCGAAACGTCCTACCAGTCAAAGGGCCTCGTCGTTGGGTATGTGCAGAGCGGAAAAACAGCAAATTTCACAGGCATCACAGCTAAAGCGATCGACGCCGGATACCGGTTGATTATTGTGCTCACTGGAACCATCGAGCTACTGCGTGGCCAGACACAGCGCAGGCTCGACCGCGAACTCGTCGGTGAGGAAAACATTCTCGGAGGCCGGGATCGTAACAATGCCGATGCCGTGCGAGGCGTCGACTACATCGGGGACGGAGACTCAGACTGGCTCGACGGCAAGTTCCTCAAACATGGCATCGACATCAATTCACAGCCAGACATTCCCGCCATCAAGCGACTCACCACGGCCTCAGGAGACTACAAGGCACTGAAAGCTGGCCTTGACACGCTCGATTATCGACGTGCAGGGGAACTGAAGGATCCCCACAAACCCTTGTATGACCCGGTGAATCTATTTGGTGCAGACGTTCGTTTAGCCGTCGTGAAGAAGAACAAGACCGTTCTGGAGAAGCTGCTCCGCGACCTGCATGACGTGCATGCATCACTCAAAGAGATCCCCGTCCTGATCATCGACGACGAGGCCGACCAGGCGTCCGTCAACACCACGAACCCGAACCGGGCCAAGACAGCTGAAGACAAGCAACGGACTGCGATCAATAAGCTCATCTCCCAGATTCTGAGTGAAATGCCGAGGGCACAGTACATCGGATACACGGCAACACCATTTGCCAACGTCTTTGTCTCCCCGGACGACTCAGAGGATATCTTTCCACGCGATTTCATCGTCGCGCTGGAACCATCGTCTGAGTACATGGGCGGCAAACAATTCCACGACCTGGAGCCACTCCCGGACGATGAGCCTATCGACGCGTCGAATTCCAACGCCGTTGCGTTTATGCGCAGCCTATACGCGAACAACGACGACGATGAGCGAGAAGAATTACGCTCTACATTGGACGCGTTCGTATTGTCCGGCGCCATCAAGTTGTGGCGCGCCGAAAACACTCCCGATTTATCGTTCCGACACCACACCATGCTGGCACACGAGTCGGTGAAGCAGAGCGAGCACAAGGACCTCGCCGAATTGATCCGAGATGTTTGGAAGACTTCTCAATTTAACCGCCCAGAGGGTCTAAATCGACTCCATAAACTTTACGAAGAGGACTTCCTTACAGTCCATCAGTCACGTAATGACTGGGGTGCAAACATGCCCCATGAGTTTGCCGAGCTTAAAAAGCACATCGGCGCAGCTATCGATTTGATCATGGCAGCGGGTGATCCTGTTGTTATCGTCAACGGGTCAAAGGAAAGTGACTACAAGGCCATGGACTTCGCCACGGGGCGCTACTGGCGGGTCATGGTAGGTGGCGCGAAACTCAGCCGCGGATTCACAGTCGAAGGTCTAACTGTGACCTACTACCGGAGACGCGCTGCAGCTGCTGACACACTGATGCAGATGGGACGCTGGTTCGGCTATCGTCCAGGCTACCGAGACTTGGTACGCCTATACATCGCTCGGGACGTAGTGGACGCGCGCGGTAAGACCTATGACTTGTACGACGCCTTTACCGCCATCATCCAGGACGAAGAAGCCTTTCGCTCTCAATTGCGCACATTCTCCAAGATGGATGAACAGGGCAGGCCCGAAGTGCGGCCCATCGACGTACCGCCTCTCGTCTTCCAGCAGCTCCCCTGGCTCAAACCCACGGGGGCGAACAAGATGTACAACGCGGAATTGGACTTCGAAGGTGATGGCGGGCAGCTTCGTGATTTCCCGCGGCAGATTGATCGAGGCAACGGCTCGGCCAACGTGGCCCATTTCCAGGCGGTTCGGAGTTGGCTCGATCTCAGAAGCGAACTGAAAACGTTCGAGTACGTCGAGAAAACAAGCCTTAAGTCAAAGACGTTTGAGGGACGGGTTGCCGTGGTAACTGCGGAAGACTTGTACAACGCCTTGGGCTCCTTCCGCTGGACCAGTGGCTATTCATTTGCCCCGACTCTTCGTTTCATGAAGCAGGCCATGGACAAAGGCCAACTAGTTGACTGGGCAGTCGTTTTCCCTGAACTTCAGGGGATCCAGCAGCGCACGGTCGACGGTGCCGATATCCAGTTGCTCAGCAGAAGCCGGCGCGGAGACCGTGGGGGTTTCTCAGGCAGTTCATTCCGGCAGAGGGCGGCAGTGGAGCACATTGCAGGCAACCAGAAGAAAGAGGGCGGGCCCGAAGCTTCCGGGCTCTACACGCCGACCCGAGGCGCCATGCTCCTAACGTTTGCTGCAGATCCTGTGTCAACAGCCAAGGCAGATCGCGATCCCGACAACCTGCTGGATCCAATTAATCTACAAGATGTAGCAACCCTGTTTTCACTTGCGGTCCCATATAAGTCTGCGCCCAGAGGTCGCATTGGTTTCCGCGTCGTGGACAAGTCACGAGGCGAATCGGCCATCGTTGACGCAGTCTGAGAATGACGGTAGGACGGGAGCCGGGACGAGTCGCATCCTACCGTCATTCGTTTGGACTACAACTTATCGATCCAGGTTTCTTCTTCACGCTGGTCCCATGCAGACCCCGTTTTGGTGGGCGTTGAATTCTGTAGCTGTTTCAGGCGTTGAATGATGGTGTGCGCTTCCTGGGCGTGTAGTTCGCGCAGTGATGGTACCGGCCGAGATACAAAGGCTTGGATGGCACTTTGCCGCTCATCCTGGCCGACGATCCCGGCTGCGTCGAGAGCATGGCGGATCTGCTGGACCTGGTGATCTTTGATCGGGATGTCTCGCTGCTGGACAGGTTCAGACTTGGGGTCTCCGGGGGAGCCAAAATCAAATAGTAAGTCACTCATAGTGATCACATCTTATGCCAGGCGGTAGTTGAACAGCTGTTTGGGTGTGACAAGACAATAGTGGCTACCCCATGCCCATGCCTTCGACATGCGGTCCGCGGCTCATCGGTGGCTGGTAGGCAGAGTTCTTGTCCGTGGCCCACGGTGCGATGATGCCGGCGCCGATCATTTGGTCGCTGAGTTGAGCGAGCCGATAGTTGGGGTCTGCTTGGAGGGCGTGTTGGAAGCATTGGTGGGCACGGGATCCTTTGCCTTCCCACCATTGGATGATGCCTAGACTCGTGAGGACGGGGGCTGCGTCGGCGCCGTCGGCCCGGGTGTAAAAATGGAGCAGGAGCTCTTGAGCACGATCAACTCGTTGCCAATGGGGTGGGCGTTTTGTCTGGCCGAGCAGCAAGTCGCCTAAGTTGTCGTCAAGCCCGGGAATGTCGGCCAAGAGGCGGTCTCTTACGGAGATGAATTTGAAATCAGCGAGCATCTCGGCGGACTGTGCATCAGTTGGCTGGTCCGCAGCATTTAGCAAGCTGCCCCACAGGGTTCGAGCCTTGGCTGTGGCAACCGGTGGGGTCATGGACTCGATCCGAATGCAGTGTTTGAACACCTCTTCGCTTAAGTCCCGCCGAGCGAGAATCGGGATGCGAAATCCTGGGCTCGGTTCAATGCTGGAACCGCGAAATACCAGTTCAGCGTTGAGTTGACTGGTCTCTATTCCTGCAAGTGGGCTACGGGCCAGCGGATCTGGAATCAACTGAAAGTAGTCAGTGAATGAAGTATCGTCGATGATCCAGCCATCGCGGACTTTGATGTTGCGCTTCGACAGTTCTCCGGTCAGGGATTCCATGACGTCTTCGTAGGGCCGGTCGTCCATAGGCTCCCACGGTGCGGGTGTGAAGAGGCCGAACACGACGCCGGTTGCCTCATGGTCATTGGCAATGTACTTCACCACGTGTTGCACATACTGATTGGTGTCCACACCACTTGCGGGAAGTCCTACTCGGAGGGTTGAACCAATCCTGCGGTTGTCTAGAGTGATGAAGACTAGGCTTTCCTTGGGCCAATAGCCGAGGGTGTGCCCCATGAGACTGATGAAGTCGTCTGGAGTCTTGATGCTGAGCCGTTCCACAATTCCTCCGACCATGCACGGGTCATGAGCCGAAGCTCCTGTCACCAGTCCATGGGGCAGCTGATGCACAACGACGTAGGCGTTGCCTCGACTCAGTACCTCGTCAGCGCATCTTCAATGTGATTGAGCAGAGCCACAGAATTATGTGTGAGGGGACAGTCTGGCCGCTTGAATTCGCAGTCACGTATCTCGATGACTCTGCGGTGTAGCCGGCGTGCCGGCCGGACCGCCAGAGCGTCAAAGGGTGAGATCGGCTGGGGGCCGAGAACGACGTCGTCAATGCCCAGTGTCATGCGCCGCCACGTTGGATGGATTCTGAGCAGGAGCCAACGTAGCTGCAAGTTTCGTCGAAGCTGACTGGCCGGCCTGCCCAACCGGGGCAGGGCTACTCCGATACCGATAAGTATCACGGCTAGTGTCTCCGTCACGCCGTTGAGGGAGTTCAAGAATGACAAGGGGCCGCCTGCCCGGTCATTGGCGGCCACTACGACTGCAGACAGCAACCGGTCCGCGAGCATGAGGAAAAATGCGGCGATTCCAAGGCCAATTAGCAGAAACCCTGCGCGAAAAGTTGCCCCTCGTAGCGGAGCTACCTTATGACGCAGGGTCCACATGATGTCTGTGCTGACCCCCACGATGAACAAAGTACCGGTCCAGAGAAATAGCTGCATGCCGAACTGGTCACCATAAGTGACCGGTAGGTTCTGGTCGGTGCGGTCCACACGGCTGATGAGAAAGCCGTACGTGACGATGACCCCAGCCGTCGCCATGGCCGCACTTCCCAGCGCAAGGCGGTGCCGCCGTCGTGCATCATTGATATGGACCGCCAGCACAATGGCTGCGTGGAATTGCCAAAAGCCGAGCAACAAGGCGAGGAGCGTGACGAGGCCGACCGTGTTGTGGCCGCCGAGCACGGGGTCGGCGGCGTAGTAGACGGGCGCCATGTGCAGGGTGCAAGCCGTTGCCGCAAAGACCGTGGCGCGGAACAAGTGGGCGCGGCGTGGGTCGACGGCTGCTGGGAGCCGGACGATGGCCATGAGCCATAGGGTCAGCGCTGGCACGAGGAGCATCAGCCGAAGGCTTCCTCGAGTCCGCCGGATACGCCACGTTCAGCGCGTCTATTGCCGCTGATGCGGGTAGAGAGCAGGTAAGCCAGGAATTCGGCGGCTTGTTCTGCATCGTTATTGAAGCTGCCGCGTCCCATGATTTTGCGCGGCTGGGTGGGGAACATTTCGCTGAATCCGTTGATGGTGATGCCGGTTGCGGTTTCCTCGTGGTTCAGGAGCAGGTGGCTGAATTCATGCAGGATGTTGTGCTGTCGGTGCAGTGTCGACAGATTGGGGGCGTAGTAGACGGCTTTGAGGTTGCCGCAATCTGCGGTTAAGGCGGGCACGTCGTGCTGGTCCACGGGCATCTGCTGCACCGTAATGGTGATGCCGCGCAGCGCCTCAATGGCCTTCCGGATGGTTTCCACGGAGACCTCGCCGTCAAGGATCAGCGCCTTGTTGGCTTGGTTTGCGGCTCGGCGGGCGTCACGAATGCTCATGGTTCGGCTCGCTTGGTGCTGCCATTACGTTTACGGGACCGATGTCGTCGAGGCGGTAGCCGTCGGGGTAGAGGCTGGATCCTGCCTTGCCCGGTTTGAAATGTGGTTCTTTGCTGAGTGGGCGGAGGCGGTGGATGGCGTTGCGTGACTGGAGCACCTTGTTCAGGGTTGCTTTGCTCAGTCTGGTGGCGCGGGGGAGGCCGAGGGCGTCGGTGAAGCGGTCGTTGTCGCACATGGCTGAGAGCATTGGCCTGGCCAAGAGGCTGGCGGGACCGGGCAGCCTGGATTTCAACACTTGGAGGGTGCTGGCCATCAGCTGTGCGCCGGCGGTGGAGTAGGCCATGTTCTCGCGCTCGTAACTGTCGAAGAACTGCTCTGCGTCTTGGAATGTTGTGGGGAAGCTGTGGATGTTCATACGGGTGCCGAGCACTCGGTAAAAGCGTGTGGCAGCAGTTTCCTCCGCCGGCGTTGGTGCCCGCCAGGCGTTTGTTCGGGTCCAGCGGATGGGGACGACGAGGAGGGCGAGGAGGACGTAGAGGAAGTCGGCGTGGCTGCCGGGGACGTGGCTGTGGGCATGGTTGAGCAGGCGGATTATGTGGCGGCCGCGGTCGCTGTTCAGTCCGCTGGTGATGAGCTCGTAGGTGACGATCGCGGTATCGTAGGAGCGTTTCATGGGGCGCTCTATGATTTCGCCGTTCTGCGTCAGGGTCTCGGCGATGCTGGGGACGGCGAAATTGCGGTAGTAGGCGAGGAAGAAGCCGAGCTCTATGTCCCCGGAGAGATCGAAGAGGACCATCTGGCGGAAGGTGGCTTCCCAGTCTTCGGGGGCGGCTTCAGTTTGGCGGCGGGCGGACTCGGCGAGTCTGCTGTTTATGAGCACTGGAGACCTCCCGTAGTTGTTGGGGCCATTCTCCCCTGTGCTGTTGGCAGATGCGATGAGTTGTGGCTTTACTTCATCGTAGGACGCCTCAACCGTGGTGGCCAGAGAAAGCTTCGCGTCTTTTTCGAGTTCAGCTGGCGTGGTGTGGAGTCGCCTAATCAGAAGAATGTCAGACCCCACACGTTATGGCGCTTAGCCCGGAGATTTCATGAAGGTGGGGCCGCAACGGCGTGTTAAAGAGGTGAAAGGGTGCTCTGCGCTGGGAAAATAGAGGTGTCTAAGCCATTATCTTCTCGTTGCAAGGGAGCACCCTTTCGGTGTTTAAGAATAGCCCAGTTTTCCCTGTCCTTCCCGTCGCCGCTACCGGCCAGGCTCTTGTGTCCCATGCCGGTTTGAGTGTGGTGACATCGTTCGTGGATGCGCTGGGGTTCCGGGGTTTGTGTGAGGACCGTTTGGGACAGTTCGTTCCTGCTGGTGCCAGGCACCGGCCCGGCGGGATTCTGGCCTCCGTCGCAGTCATGCTCGCTGGTGGTGGGGAACATGTCTCCGATCTGGATATGCTGCGCAGCAGTGCAGGCGTGTTTGGGAAGGTTGCTTCGAACGCGACGATGTCACGGTTCTTCGGGCAGGCCGCTGCCGCTCCCGAGGTCTTTGGATATGGCTTCGCCACGATGGCCCGTGAGTTGCGTGTCCGGGCGTGGGAAGCCGCCGGAGACCGCAATCCCGCCCTGACAGCGACGGCTTTGAACCCTCTGATTATCGATCTCGATGCCACCTTGGTTACCTCCCATAGTGACAAGGAACAAGCGGTTGGAACCTATAAGGGCGGGTATGGTTTCGCGCCCTTCATCGCCAGTGTTGACTACGGCGCCAGCAACGGAACCGGGGAGATCCTGGCAACGTTGCTGCGACCTGGCAACGCCGGGGCCACCAGGGCCGATGACCACATCAAGATCTTCACCGCCGCGATTGAACAACTCCCGGACGTCTTCTATGACCAGGAGGGCAAGCTGATGGGAGAGAAGATCCTGGTCCGTACCGATAGTGCCGGTGCCTCGAGGAAATTCCTGCATTTCCTGGAGTCATTGGGTGTGCAGTTCAGTGTCTCGTACCCGGTGCCGGTGGCCAAGGCCCGCATGGTCGCGTGGATCAATGAGAAGAAGTACTGGCAGCCGGCACTGAACCAGGCCGGGGAAGAACGCACGGACGCGTGGGTTGTGAACGCCACCGACGTCCTCGGACTCACGGACTACCCAACGGGCACGAACCTGTACCTGCGTGCCGAACCATTGCACCCTGGTGCGCAGGCAACGTTGTTGGATCAGGACGGGCATCGTGTGACAGCGTTTTTGACGAATTCACCGCGCTGGCACGGACCCACCCTCGAGGTTCGCCATCGTGCCAGGGGTCGGTGTGAGAACCGGATCAAGACATTGAAGAACATGGGGCTGGGCAAG
>JBBPYK010000056.1:0-129170 GCA_038199985.1 Actinomycetales bacterium
ACTCTGAAGGTAAGACAGCCTGCCTGTGCGCGGTAAGTCACTCAGCCGGTCAACACCGGGTTGATCCGAGATCAAGAGCGAATAACCCGGCAGCCACTGAACATCGCCCATGACAGTAAGGCCGCCGTCCATTGCGGCCATAACCGATGGGTTTCGTCCCTCGAGCGCGGACTGTACCCGGTCCTGTTTCCATAAGTCCATGGGCTCATTCTGGCCCATGTCGATCCATTGACAGACACTGGGCCGCGGCCTTGCCGTCAAAGACGATCGGAAAGCCGTCTGGCTAGTCTTTGACGTCGGCTAGAACATGGGCCAAGTCCGAAAGGCTTTGGATTACGTCGTCGGACGGGAAGCAGAAACGCTTCTGCCTCAGGTTTGACGTATCCGAGGCGTTCAGAAGTAAAGAGTGGACAGTGGAGCAGGGGCTCGAGCCCTATCCGGCGAACCTTCTGTGTCTGCTGTTCATGATTGCCGTTGGTTATGATGCCAACGATCATTCCCCTATCGGTCAGGTCTCGCAGTGCCATTTCGACGTCGCGGAAGGAAATCTCGCGAGCAAATCATAAACCCTCGCTAGAGAGGGAATCTGGAATAGGCGGCGTATCCAGCTCGATCCGCTAAGCAACGAACCCGACAGAAATGTTAGTTCGGGCTCAACAGAAAATAGCCGTCTGCAGGAAACGTAGCATCAGTTTCTCACGCGGAGTGCCCCGAGGTTCCGCGATGACTATTGATCCGTTCTCGAAGCTCGGAGATGATCGCTTTCTCGAACGTATTGGCGGCACCATCCACAGCGGCCACCCGGTCTGCCACATCAATGATCTCGGTCAGATCGCCTGACTCCGCGTCTAGGCGCCGCCACACCTCGGCACGATCGATGTCGACGAGACGAGCGAGCTCCTCATCGACCACCTGATGCTGATCCCGGGTTAGCCTCACCAGATGTCGAATTAATAGTGCCTCATCGTCGCCTATGCTGCCGTCTACCATGATGATCAGCCAGGCGACCCACAGCATCAACTGGGGGTACTGACTCCTCTTGCTCAGGTTCTCCGCGAGTTCGATTACCCGCGCCTCGTTCCGAAAAACGGCCTGTGCGTGTCGCCCCGCGAGCAGCGTCGTGTAGCGATTTAGCACGACAGCGAGTGGAACGCCAACAAGTGGGATGCCGATCTTGAGGACGTTTCGTTGCAGGAGAAACTTCCCAACGAATGGGAGCCCCCTCGCCGCATTCAGTACCGTTCCGGAGTAGAAGCGCTTGATGAGCGGTCGAACGATCACTGGGACCGCCTTGATCACGCCCTCACGCACGACTTCCCCGCCCTTGATCGTGAATGCTACCCGAATGAGTTTCCACATGTCCTCGGGGTCTGCGAGATCGAGTTGAACCCGATAGAGGACCGCGATGTCATAAGCCAAGCGCAGCTGGAGCTGAGTGATGAACGCGACATCGAGCATGAGGGTCGCGATAGCGGCAGGGACAGTGGCGGGACTGGCACCGCCAAGGCTCCCGAGGGTGGCAATAATCGCCGCGTTGTAGGCGCCGGCGGAAAGCCCACCTTCGAGTGCAGCATACCGAGCCGCCAATTTGATGCGCTGGTCGACGATGGCGTCCGCGGGGACACCCTTATATTTCTCCTGGAAGTACTCCCAAGTGACCTTATCGGCGTAGGAGCTCAGAGCCCGTGCGCTGAGCTCCGTGAACCACCCTCCCGACTTGATATCGTCCGGGCTCAGTTCCGCTATAAACTTCCGCAGCTGGGCTCGTTCATCTTCAACTACCTCCCGGTCGGAATCATTGGCGTCAATCGGGGCCACATGCATAGCAAGTCCTCTCAGGTGATTCGGCCTAAACACTGATCACGCTATCTGGTGTGCCGTGAGTCGAGAACAACCGGTAGTCGGCCAAGTTCGGAACTTACGCTAAACCATTACCACGCCGCCATGCGCGGCAGTGAACCGCCACTGGATCACTCTTGCTGCGATCTGAGACGCACATTTTCCCGGACGCGAAAGGATCGATGCGGTTCCCACCGAAGGAGCGTTAGTCGCAAACCCAAAACTTTCCTCCAGCAGCATTTTTGTGGTATTCCATGCCTGCGTAGTAGTCCCCTTTGGCCGCAGCCTGAAAGTGCGGTGAATTTTCTCCGAAGTCGACTAGGCCTTGTACATGATGCTCGCTGAACTCGAGATCATTGCCGTTGGCGACCCACCTAGCGAGCCTTTCAAGCGTCCTTCTATGACCCTGAACCTCTAGCCAGGTTGTCGCGCTATAGGCCGGAAAAGGAGTGCTTGCTGCCTCAGTATTTCGCTTAGCCCACCGAAAGAGTCCCATGCTCGAATCCTATATTGTTGCTACTCTCCGGGGCAGTCTGACATTCGTCACCAAGGCCTCCGTCGAAGTCACGATGTCCGAGGGGCAGGGTGGGCAGAGTGGTAACGTACCGGGACGATGGCCGTGTCGAACGTGCCTTGCTGCCACGGGCAGGAGAGTCAGCGTCACCCAAGCGCAATTCCTTCGAGTCCGTGAAAGCTTAATCGACGAGCACTAGGCTGTTCGCGATGGCCTGGGCCAAGCCTCTTAACTTGGCTGGCTACCTTCGCTTCGATAGCATTCCGAATTATGGAAGGAACACTTTATGTGGTTTGACTCGTGGTCGGATGTCCTGCGCATTCTTCTCGTCGGCCCTGCCGCCTATGTGACTCTGGTGCTGGTGCTCCGTGCTTCCGGAAAGCGGACCCTCAGCCAACTCAACGCGTTCGATTTCATTGTGACGGTTGCGCTCGGCTCAACTCTGGCAACCATCCTCCTGAGCTCCGATGTGGCCTGGGCTGAAGGGCTGACAGCACTCGCGCTGCTGGCGACGCTACAGTTTCTGGTTGCATGGGTCTCGTCCCGCTGGCCGCGAGCACGGTCTTTCGTCACCGCAAAACCGGTAGCGCTGGTGAGGGACGGCGAGCTTCAGGACGATCAGCTGCGTCGAAACAGGCTGACCGCATCTGGGGTCCGGCAGGCGGTGCGGAGCTCTGGGTTGGGGGATTTGTCCGACGTCGCTGCAGTAGTTCTCGAAACGAACGGCACTATGAGCGTGATACCCCGGACCAAATACGGGAACGGTTCCGCGCTCGAGGGCATCTTGAATCGCCCAGACCAGCCGAATTAGCACTCCACGATGGGGCCGGCTAACCGTCAGTTCTACATAGCAGCGACAAAGTTCTCCGCGTGAGTCACAACCTCCCGGTGTACATCCAAGGAGGCGCCCCAGTCCCCCGGGATCTGAAGTGCATGATCCGCTCCAGCTATCTCGATGAACGTGCTCGCTTTCTCATCCCTACGACCTCCGTCCCACAGGTCATCTTCGGAGCCTCCAATGAGGAGGTCGCGCCGTGACGTGACGTCGAGCGTCGCTCGGACCTTCTCGTCGGTGAGTATTGGCGTCAACCACAGACCCGGTATGTTGGCTTTATCCGCCCACGGTATGCACAAGGTGCCAAACGATTTAGCCACGATCAACGTCGTTTCCGTTTCGGGGGCGTCCGCGATGGCCTGTTGTACTGCCCCAGTGGTGTACTCATACGGCTCACTACGCGCAGCATCGTCAAGTGACCATCGAACCGCCTGCACGTGCCAGCCGGAGTCCACGAGCATCTCGGCCACCCAGAAAAGAAGCGGAGCTTCAACCGGATAATTCGCGCCGGGGAGGAGAACAGCCACTTTTGCTTGGTCAGAGTCAGAGTTGGCACGAGAACCGCGCCACGCGAAGGTTTCCATAGAAGCATGGTGGCACGTTTAGGGCGCTACCCCAATCGACTCTGCAGTAGATGTCGTTCTCACACCTGAGAAGTGCACCTACTGCAGAGTCGATGGGCGGCGCCGGGAAAGCCCGGAGTTACTCCTGGCCGGAGGTGTCGCTCTCCGCATCGTGGCGTGCGCGCAGAGCTTCGGCGTCGTGCTGTTCCTCGGCCTTTTCCTCGCGAACCACTTCGGTGAGGATCTTCACCATCTCCTTGGCCACGCCCCCGGCGGAAGCCGGATTCTGCCCGGTGACCAGACGATCATCCACTGAGACTTTTTCCTCAAAAACATCGGCGGAAACGTGGGTGGCACCGTCAGCCTCCAGCCGGTCGGCGAGGAAGAACGGAATCACAGAGTCTTTACCGGCGGCGCGCTCTTCGTCGTTGGTGAAGGCCGCCACTTCCCGCCCTTCCACGATCCGGAAGCCATTGGCCAACTCCACATTCAGGAGTCCAGCAGGCCCGTGGCAGACAGCACCAACTACACCGCCGTCGTCGTACACGGACGCGACCAGCTTCTGCAGGCCCTTGTTGTCCGGGAAGTCCCACATGGTGCCGTGCCCGCCCACCAGGTACAGGGCGTCGTACTGGTCAGCGTCAATGACGTCTACCTTCGCCGTGTTGTACAAACCGGCCCGAGTTGTCTCATCTGTGGTGAAGGCCTGCTGAATGGGGTCCGATTCGTCGACGTCGTCCTGAGGTGGCTGACCGCCCTTGATGGACGCGAAATCTACAAAGTAGCCTGCGTCCTTGAAGACCTTCCAAGGGTGCGCGGCCTCGGCTACGTTGTAACCGGTCTTCTCGTCGGTGTCACCCATGGTGTCTGTGCTGGTAAGTACCAGGAGAATCTTCTTCATGTCATGCTCCTTCGTGTAAATGGTAGGCGTGAGTGAAGTAAGCCTCTTGTTGACACGTTAGCGGTTCAGGGGGGTGCAGGGGCAAAAGCGACGCCGCGAGCCTTCTGCCTACGCGCCCGTCACCATCCACGCATCATTGCGAACTCGCCACCCCAGTGTCACGGCGCGCGCCACCATATATCCCAGCGCAAAAGCGGCCCACAACCACGCAATACCCGCGACCCCAGTCAGCCCAGCCGAATACACCCACACCAGCAGTGGCAAGTACACCACTAGATTGGCGACGCCAGCGAGCGCCAGATAACGTGCGTCCCCCGCACCGATCAGGACGCCGTCGAGCACAAAGACCAGGCCGCAGATGGGTTGCGACGCCGCCAGAATCCAGAGTCCAGCGGTGAGGGCGGCTCGGACGTCTTCGTCAGGCGTGAAAATCCAGCCAGCAAACGGCGCGACGACGGCCAGGACCGCACCGGTAATCACCCCAAATCCGAGACCCCAGGCGATCATTCGCCGGGTCAGAGCGTGGGCCAGCGGCTTGTTGGACGCACCTAGTTCCTTGCCGATCAGGGCCTGGGCAGCGATAGCGAGGGCGTCAAGGGCGAACGCCAGGAGGGTGAACAGCGTCATGACGAGTTGGTGGGCGGCGAGTGAGACAGGTCCCTGATCCGTGGCGACGAACACGGTGGCAAGAATCGCCACCCGCAGGCTGAGAGTCCGCAGCATCAGCCAGGACCCCACATGAGCAGTGGACAGGACGCCAGCCCACCGCGGTAGGAGCGGAACGGCGTTGGCGTTTGAGTACTGCACCAGCATGGCGATGTAGACGGCAGCCATGCCCCACTGCGTGATGCTGGTCCCCAGAGCGGCGCCTTTGACCGACATATCAAGCCCGTACACCAGTGCAAAGTTCAGCCCAATGTTGACGGCAAATCCAATTCCGGCAACCAACAACGGCGTCTTGGTGTCCTGCAGCCCACGAAGCACTCCTGTTGCAGCCAGCACCACGAGCATCGCGGTCAACCCGGGGATGGAGAACCGAAGGTAGTCGACCGCGAACTGGTGTACCTCGCCTTCGGCACCCATTGCCGAGGCCAACGCTGGTGCCGTCATCCAGCCTGCAACTGACAAGATCACTCCGAGCGCAACCGCCAGCCCCACGCCGTCGCGCCCCGCAGCCAGCGCATCTCCCATGCGTCCAGCGCCCAGATAGCGGGCCACCGCGGGGGTGGTGGAGTAGGCCAGAAACACCATGAGCCCGACGGCGGTCTGCAGCACCGTGGACGCCAAACCAACGCCGGCCAGCTCGGTGACACCAAGATGCCCGACGATCGCGGAGTCTGCGATGAGGAAGAGGGGCTCGGCGATAAGCGCCCCGAGGGCCGGAACCGCCAACCGAAGGATAGATCTGCTGAGCTCGCGCGTGGTGGGAAGTGCCGTGGTCACCGGTCAAGCCTATGGCAAGGGCTGCGCTGAACAGCCTCGTGATCTGTTGCGCAGGTCGCGGGCCGCCGATCGCCGCGCGGGCCGCTGATCTGCACGATAGGCAAGAGGTGCGGACCCGAACTGTCAGTTGAAACTCCGCATCCTTACAGCTAAAGACCTAAGTGTAAGAATGCGCGATAAACTCTTACACTTAGGTTATGACGGACGTGAGATCGCACGACGACGGTTGGCCAGATTCTTCGTGGGAAGAACACCAGTGGCTTGGGCCAGCGGACACACTCCGCGCCAGTAACTATCTTTCCGGACTACGGGGCGGGATCTACCGTGCGTTCCTCCCTCCTAAAATCGCCGCTCTGAACTACACACCCGCACCCCCAACATTGACGCTGGCCGAAGAAGCAACCAGAGAGATCAGTCGATTCGACGAACGCTACGGTCGCCTTGTTGGCCCGTTTGCATCGATTCTGTTGCGCAGCGAGTCCATGGCCTCGTCCCAAATAGAGAACGTCACGGCGAACGCCCGAAGTCTGGGGGAAGCCGAGCTCGGCATCGAGGACAAGCTCAACGCCACACTCGTGGTTCGGAATGTGCGTGCCATGGAGGCTGCTCTCCGGGCGTCTGCTGACCTGACGCCTGAAAGCGTGCTCGCCATGCACAGCGCACTTCTGGCAGAAACTCGGGATGCGCCGATCTCTGGATCGTGGAGACAAGAGCAGGTGTGGATCGGCACCAGCATCAGTTCACCCATTGGCGCCGACTTTGTACCGCCGCATCATCAACATGTTCCAGAGCTTGTCGCCGACGTCATGACCTATGCCCGGCGTCATGACGTTCCTGCACTGGTCCAGACCGCCATCGCGCATGCACAATTTGAGACCATCCATCCGTTCACGGACGGCAACGGTCGCACTGGGCGTGCCCTGATTCACTCGATGCTCAAGCGCCGGGGCGTCGCCTCGAACGTTTCTGTTCCTGTTTCCGCGGGCCTGCTCGGCAGCGTTGCTTCCTATCATCAAGCCCTCACCGAGTATCGATACGGTGACCCGGAGGCCATCATCAACCTTTGTTCCGAGGCGTCATTCCGGGCGATAAGCAACGGCACGCAATTGGCAGATGACGCGGTCAGCATAGCCAACAATTGGCGCGACAGAATCAGTGCACGCCGGGACTCCGCCGTATGGTCAGTACTGGAGCTGCTGGGGAGCCGACCCGTCGTCAACGCAACTGTCCTGCAAGCGGAGCTGGGCCTGGACTACATGCGGATGCGCCGTGCCATGGACTCTCTCGCGGAAGCTGAAATAGTTATAGGCGTCGACAAGTACAAGAAGGGCCGATTCTGGCGGGCACCCGAAATGCTCGGCGCGTTGGATGCTTTTGCACAGCGAGCCGGCCGCCGACAGTCCAGCTGATCAGAGCCCTCAGTTTCCTCTGAGCTGTTGTGCAGCTCATGCGACGCTGTGATTGACTTAGAGCCAACCGAAGGGCGTGCTGATCATGAGCCACGAAGTGAAGAAGAGCGGCGGTTACCGGATGACGGTAGGTTGCGCTCTCCTGTCCATCAGTTTGATCATTTTGATGCCACTGGCCATGACTGCCATGGAAAACGGCTCTGCCTCAACAGTGCTATTCATTGCAGCAGGCATCGTGGCAGTCGTTGGCATCGCGCTGATGCTGAACGGTTGGAAGACGCGCAAGCAATTCGATAACCGTGTGTTGTCCTATGACAACGCCTCAGAGCACGACGGCGAACCGGCGCCCCCGCCACCGATGCATGCCCGCCGGGCAGGTTGGGCGGACAGACCTGCTAACCACATGGGCAACAACACGCTGGGCCCCGATCCCAAAGCTCGCGACCGCAACTAGTCAGGCCAGTCCGGCGAGCTCCGTGCTGACGTTGGTACGCGCGGCGGTCTCCCAGAGGCGCTGCGCAACCTGGGTGCGGAAGATCGGATCCAGCTCCAGCAAACTCCGGAGGACGTTGGCCCTACCAGTCGCGAACTGATCATCCGGCACGTGCCCGTACTCTTCGCGGACTGCGCCGACGTAGCGCCGATACGCTACAGCCTCTTGACCGAGGATGGACAGATCTGCATCGCACAGTAGCTCTGCGTTCCGATCTCCGAGCTCTGGTTTGTGGTGTTCAGTGATCCGCACCAATCGACCGACCTCGGATACCTCAGCGCCGTCCAGCCCTGCCCTGTCGAGCCGACTCTCCGCAAGGCAAGCTGAACGCTCCTCGTCACGGCCAGCGACGCCGTCGTACACCGCATCGTGGAACCAGGCGGCAAGCACGACGGCGCGCGGTAACTTTGGTTCGAGGAGCTCAAGAGCTTCCAGAACAGCCAGTAAATGCGTTCGGTCGTGATACCGACGCTGGCTTTCTCCCCATCGCTTGACCAGTTCTTCCCCCAGATATTCCGCGTTGGGCATATAAATGTTCCACAGCATTAGCAAAGGTCCCGAAAGGCTGGAGTTCCGGCGTCGAGCGGGGATTCGGAGCCCGCTATCAGATAGGATCCGCACCAACGTGCCGCCGTCGACTTGGCGCGCACCGCGGGCCACCAGATCCGCGCACCGGTGGGCGGCGACGTCGTAGTGGTCCTGATCAAAGGCCCGGGTGCGAAGACCGCAGAGCGCGGCGAAAGCGTGAAGCTCCTCGATCGACTCGTCGGAGATCAGGTGGGCAAAGAGCGTCCCATGCGCTGGCCACATGGGCGTATCAAGATAAATGGCCACACTGGGCAGTTTAGAACAGACTCACCCGCCAGCCACGGACTGGATGATCAAAAGTTCTTGCCCCTCCTGAAGGGGCGTCCGGAGTCCATCGAGGGCGCGGATGTCATCGCCGTCGATATAGACATTGACATACCGCCTTACGGAGCCGGTTTCATCACGCACCCTGCGATCAAAGATGGGGTACTCCTGGGCGAGCACGTCCAGCACCGCGCCAACAGATGCAGTGCCCTCGCTAATCACCTGAAGATTCCGCTGGCCACCGGTGTGCTCGGCCAGCAAAGCAGGGATGAGGACTGATACCTTCACTAATCCGCCACTCGCGCAACCCGTACGCACAGCACATCTGGCAGGTGCGAGGCAGCTTCGACGAATGAGTCCCCTTCATCAGCGCTGGCGTACACCGAGCCACCGCGCGTGCCGAAATAGATTCCCGTTGAATCGTCGTTGTCTACGCAGGCTGCATCTCGCAGGATCGCGTTGAACTCCACCGGCGGCAAGCCGCTCTCCAGGGCTGACCACGTAGAACCACCGTCGCGCGTTCGATACACCGCGAGCCGTCCGCCAGGAGGTATGCGTTCGCCGTCGGCCTTCAGCGGAATCACCCAAGCCGTTCCACCGCTTCGAGGATGAGTGAGCATCACAAAGCCAAAATCTGCAGGTAGCCCATCAGCAATGGATTGCCAGTTGTCCCCGGCGTCGTCCGTTCGGTACACCCCATGATGATTCTGCGCGAATAGGGTAGTGGGCGTCTCTGGATCGCGGGCAATTTTATGCACGCACTGCCCAAATTCCGGGTTTGGGTCTGGCATGAAATACGCCGAGATACCTTTGTTTCGTGCCTCCCACGATTCACCTCCATTAGTGGAACGGTAAACGCCACCGGCGCTGATCGCTACATGAACGCTGTCATCAACGGGGCTGGGAAGCACCGTGTGGGCCGCGGCGCCACCGTAACCCGGCCCCCAATCTTTGCGGTGCGGGTGATCCCACAAACCGCGGTTCAGCTCAAAGTGCTCACCACCGTCGGTCGATTTCCACACCGATATCGGTTCACAGCCAGCCCAAACGACGCCGGGGCGATCGTGGGTGTCCGTCTTCAGCTGCCAGACACGCCCAAGGGCCTCCCCTGTGTCCTCTGGAAAACGAATGGCACCCTGGTCCGGTTCGCTCCACGACACGCCAAGATCGTCCGAGTGCAGCACCGTTGGACCCCAGTGCTCTGATCGGACCCCAACCAGAATCCGGGTGCGCTCACCTCTGGTATCAAATTCGACGCTCGCCACCTCCTCGTTGAGGAAGTGTGGCTGGGAAACGTCCCACGATTTGCGGTCGCTGCTCGTGGCGAACCACAGACCCTTCTTGGTGCCGATCGCCAGAATAGTGGAAGACATAAAGCTATTGGAGCACTCTGATGACTAGCGCGCAACAGATTTTTGTTATGTGGGTCACACTATATTCAAGAGCAGTGGGCAAAAAGAGCCCGTTAACGCAGGCAGTGCCCCAACTCGCGAGGAGTCGAGGCACTGCACACAACCTTGCTCCCTAGCTTAGGGAGCAGGAGCTTACTGCTTAGGCAGGCAACTGCAGAACGCCGCCGGTGAAGATGAGGTCGGCGTCGATCAGGGTATCAGCGTTGAGCTGGAACAGCGCCTGCCAGCCGCCTTCGATGTTCAGCTTCAGAGCAATGGTGCTCAGAGTATCGCCGGACTGGATGGTGTAGGTCTCGCCGCTGGCAGCAGGTGCCTGAACGGCGGGAGCCTGAACGGCAGGTGCCTGAACCGGGGCCTGAACAACCGGGGCCTGCGCAACAGGAGCCTGGACGACGGGCGCCGAGGACTGGACCTGGACGGGCGCCTGCGCTGCGACGGGTGCTGGTGCTGGTGCTGGTGCTGGTGCTACTGCGGGTGCAGCTGCACCGCCGCCGCCGGCCAGACCAAGCTGTGCCGAGCATGCGGGCCATGCGCCCCAACCCTGAGTTGCCTGAACGCGCTCCGCAACAGCGATCTGCTCTGCCTTGGATGCGTTGACAGGTGAACCCTGGCCACCGAATCCGGCCCAGGTGCTCGGTGTGAACTGCAAGCCACCGGAGAAACCGTTGCCGGTGTTGATGCCCCAGTCGCCGCCCGACTCGCACTGTGCCAGTGCATCCCAGGTGGACGTCGAAGCTGCATTCGCTGCAACTCCGGTACCTGCAACGCCGGCGCCAGCGATGATAGCGACTGCGCCTACGCGGCGGAGGTTACGGCTGAGTGTAGAAGTGTTCATAGTGTGGATGCTCCGTAAGGTCACCTGCGCTCCATCCGTCCCCGGACTTCTTCGCGTCGCCATCTACCCATGTGATAAGGGGGTTCAGTTTTCCGGTGTCTGCCGTGTCGACGGCGTGCGGTGTAAGACAGCACCGAGCATGATTGCCGCGTTTCTTCACGCAGCCGTTCCCGCAGGAACACATACAACACTAAAGCGTTGGAAAAACGATGCCAAATCGATATCAATTGAATCGTGTCGTTATCGTTCGGTAACCCAACTCTGACTAGGCATGATGAAGAAGCCTGTGAATTGGCACATAATGATCTCAGTCGGGCGTGTCGGATACGCCGCTAACGCGTATGGGAGGCTGAGTTATGTTCACCATCGACCAATTGAACCTGCCAGTTGTTGGATCACCAATGGCCGGAGGCCCGTCCACTCCTGAGTTGGCCGCCGCTGTCACCAACGCCGGTGGTCTTGGCTTCCTCGCGGCCGGCAACTTGACCGTGAGCGCTCTCAAACACGCGATCGAGCGCGCGCGGAGCCTGACGGATGGACCATTCGGCGTGAATCTTTTCGTTCCGGATCATGCGAACGACGCCGCCGAGCTGCCCGATCCCCAGCCGCGCGCTGCCGCAGTCGAAGCGTTCCGAGATCGGCTCGCCCCTGAAGTCGCCGCCCTCGGCCTGGAACTGCCTGCAACGGATCCGGAAGCCGACGACGAATGGGGCGCCAAGCTGGACCTCCTCCGGAACACCGGAGTTGCCGTGGTGTCCTTTACATTTGGGCTGCCCTCCGCCGCTGTGTTGTCCAGCCTTCGCCTGAGTGGCAGCGCCGTCGTTGTTACCGTGACAGACCAGCTCGAAGCTGTGAACGCCGTGAACAACGGAGCTGATCTGCTGTGTGTTCAAGGGCCCCTAGCCGGAGGACACAGGAGTACGCACTCCCTGATTCGTATTCCAGGGGACACTGCCCTTCCGGATTTGGTGCGTGACATCCGGGCAGCCGTCGGCGTACCACTGATTGCCGCGGGCGGCATTTCGGGTTCCGAAGATGTGGCAGAGCTTCTCAACACCGGAGCGGACGCGGTGCAGGTAGGCACCCTGTTGTTGCGGTGTCCCGAATCTGGTGCTCCGCAGGTACACAAGGATGCCCTCGCGGACCCGTCCTTTACGGACACCACGGTAACGCGAGCCTTCTCCGGGCGATGGGCGCGAGGTCTGACCAACACCTTCATCCGGAAGTACACCGCTCACGCTCCCGCTGCCTATCCGGAAGTTAACCAGCTGACGCAGCCCCTTCGCGCGGCGGCATCGAGCGCCAAAGACCCACAGTCCATGGGGCTGTGGGCCGGGCCGGAGTTTGCGCTAGCAACCGACCGTCCGGCAGCCGACGTCGTTCGCGGGCTCTTTGAACGCTAACGGTTACTCCGGGAATTCCGTGCGAAAACCGATCATCTTGTGGGATCCGTCGCAGTAGGGCTTGATGGCCGAGGCCCCGCACCTACACAGAGCCACAGTCTGGCGGTCACGGGGTAGCTTTTCACCAGTAGTAGACACGATCTCGAAGTTTCCTCGAACCAGAATGGGACCGTCAGGGCAGACGACGACGGCGGCTTCCGGCTCTGGATCTCTCTCTTCGTTCACAGGACGCCTCCTAAGCCGCAGCCGAAAGTGGCGAAAGCAACGAGGATTCGCCTGATTGCCACGCGGACATGGTGCGCTCAGTTGCCCAGGAGTCCAGGGTGAGGGCCGCGCACGCGCCAAAGTATATGTCTTCGAGGAGGCCGGGTTCAGCCTCAAATAATCCACCGGCCAAGTCCCTTCCGGCAATCTGCTCGTGAACGGCGTCGGCTTCCACATGCTCGTCGAAATACCAGGTGACGTCCTTATCAAACCCGTGCCGACGGAACCCATTACCGTAGAAACGATTCGGTTGGGAAGAAGTCATTTCATAGGCGGCAAGGTGCCCCACGATGGCCCCGCGCAGGCGCCTATTCAGCCCGAACAGAGACATCATATTGGTGCCCGCCAGGGTCAGAGCGGGGATGGCGTCGATGTAGCCGCCGAAGTTATCGTCAAGCCCTAGTCCGCGCATGGTTTGCGCAAAGAGCGCCGAGTGCATGCGGTGTTCGCGACCTCCGCCGTACTCATCGGCCTGAATCTCGACCATGGCAGCCTTGGGCCGACCCTTGAGGCGTGGGATCGCCCAGGTGTGCGGGTCTGCTTCTTTCAGCTGATAAACCGACTTCTGGATCAGAAATTCCCGGAGTTGCTCCAGCGTGGCTTCCTTCGCCACGAAGCGGGACATGGACGGGCCGCTGTCCTGACCGGTCAAGTCGAACAACACTCGGGCGACGTCGTCACTGGTCTTCGCTTCGAGGGCGGGAAGTTCGACGGCGGCGCGGAGCTCCGCTTCAAACGCCGCCTCAATGGACTGACGGGCAGCCAAGAGGGATACGTTCCATTCCCAACGTTCGTCCGCGCCGTCGAACCCGCCATAGTGCAGCTCGTACAGGCAGAAAAGTGTCAGCTGGATGTCTTCATCAGCGGAAATTTTCGCAGTTCCCACAAGGGCTTCGGAGACCTGTGCGCCAAACTGGCCGACGGCGTCGCTCGTTTGGTTTGTTGGCTGCTCAAGGATGCCGATCAGGCTGGTACTAAGAGATCCGCGGGGGCTGGGAAATTTCATGTGCTTCTCCTGATGAGTACAACCGGGCTTACTCGATTATATGCAGTAAACCCTTGACCAATAAGCACACTGATGAAAGTCGCATTTAGCCCACCAGCGTCAGCCCGCGTCCTCGCCATGTCCCCCGAGACTCGTCCTCCGCAGAAGCAAAACCAGCGAGATTCACACTGAAACAATTGTCGTCCCCGGACACACAACGCTGGACGGAATTCATGCGATTGACCATAACTCAGTAAAACAGACCAGATGCCCCACTTTTTTCGGCCGATTCAACCTAACCATCCCCAGAAATCCGCCGATACTTAAACATGTGTATTTCATGACCGAGGGAAGCGGTGCCAGCCATGTCCAGTAGCGTGCGCACGCGTCTTTCCGGCATCATCGGGATGCGGAAGCGGCACACCCGGATCGTGGTTCTACTCATCCTCGCCTACGGTCTGGTCCGACTGTTGAACGACGACGGCTTCGATCCCATTGTCGACGGCTGGTTTGGCATACTGGCCGAACTGTCCATGGCCACCGTGGCGTGGTTGGCCTTTCGCCGGGCCACTGTTGCTCGGCCGGAAGTTGGCTGGGCTGCCGCAGGCATAACGGGACGGGTCATCGGCGATTGTCTCTACCTGTTGCCGACCGCGGACATTGAGCCTGGGTCCTTGTTGTTCGCCGACGTTTGCTACCTGCTGTTCTTCCCATTCCTCCTCTGCTCGTTGGCGGTTCGTGCACGACGCCGACTGGCCGCCGTCGCCTTCCCTGCCCTGCTGAATAGTGCCGTGGGTGCTTTTGGTGCCGCAGCAATCCTCGCTGTTGTGCTCCATCCCGTCATTGGGCAGGCCCAGCAACCGGGGTGGACCGCAACGATAACCGTCCTCTATCCGATATTCGATATGGCTCTGGTAGCTGTCATCGCGGGAGTTGCTGCTTTCCAGACTGCGGACGGAAATCGACTATGGGTACTTCTGGTGACCGGGCTTCTGCTGATTAGCACTGGCGACGTGGCCTATGTGCTGATGGAGCAAAGTGGCACCTATACCGTTGGTTCCGTGGTTGACATCACCTGGGGCGCAGGCATTCTGGTCCTCGTTCTATGGATAGACGAGTTGGCAGACCGGCAGGAACCACTGGTTATCGACGATGGGCGCAACCAAGTCCTCATTGTTCCCGTCATCGCAACTCTGGCGGCTCTTATCATCTTGTTGCTCGGCACCCAGCGCCAAGTTTCGCTGCTGGCGTTGCTACTGGCCAGCACCACCCTGATTCTCGCGGCTGCCCCGCTGGTGTTTCGGCAGCGCATGCTGCACCGCATCACCCGTACGGACGAGCTCACTGGCCTACCGAACCGTAGAGCCCTCTACACCGATGCGCCAGCCAAGTTCAAAGGGCGGTCCTCTAAATCGCAGGCGCTGATGCTTCTGGATCTGGACCGTTTCAAGGAGGTCAACGACAGTCTGGGACACGACGTCGGTGATTTTCTCCTCACGCAGGTTGCCGCGCGTCTGAGTGGAGCGTTAGGTCCGGATGACCTATTGGCAAGGCTGGGTGGCGACGAATTCGCGGTCCTGCTGGATGACTCCGAGCGCGACGACGCGATCAGTCAGGCCAAAGTGATCAGGGACGCCCTGGCTGAGCCGTTCATGCTCGAAGGCATCACCCTGCAGACCAGTGCAAGCATCGGGATTGCACTCTTCCCCTCGCAGGGCACGGACTTGCGTCTGCTGCTGCGCAAGGCGGACATGGCCATGTATAAAGCCAAGTCAGCCCACACAGGGCATCACGTTTACCAGAGTGAGGATGATAATCACGGTGACGAACGGCTGCGCACCTTGCAGGAACTGCGCGAGGCACTACTCACGGACCAGCTGGTTCTGCACTACCAACCCAAAGTCGCTCTGGGGACGGGACAGATTCAAGGGGCAGAAGCACTCGTTCGGTGGAACCACCCGGAACGTGGCCTTCTGCCTCCGGTCTCGTTCCTCGCGCTGGCCGAAGAGTCCGGGCTCATGCATGAGCTGACGCTCGTGGTTCTGGGCAAAGCCTTGGATCAGGCCGCGCTGTGGCAGCAACGTGAGACCCCCTTGGCCGTTGCAGTCAACGTTTCCGCCAGCTCTCTGGTGGATACCTCTTTCCCTGACAAGGTCAGTGCCATGCTCGCTGAACGTGGTCTCACCGGTCCAGCACTGGTAATAGAGATCACTGAGGACTTTCTGATGGGCGATAGGGACCGTGCCCGCTCCATTCTGACGCGGCTCCGGAGCCAGGGCGTCCAGATCGCGGTCGACGACTTTGGCACCGGGTACAGTTCCCTGTCCTACCTTCGGGATCTGCCCATTGACGAGCTGAAGCTTGATCAGTCGTTCGTGTTTCCCATCGTCGATGACCCTCGTGCGGCGTCTTTGGTGGCCTCTACGGTCTCTTTGGCCCACGGCCTGAATCTGAGGATGGTTGCTGAGGGTGTGGAGAGCCGCGCCGTTTACGACCAGCTCACTGGCTACGGCTGCGACCGCGCGCAGGGCTACTACATGTCGCGGCCGCTACCTGCCGCAGAATTCGACCAATGGATCACCATCCGTGGCACCACCGGTTTTGTTGGTGAGGCAGACGAGCCGGTGACCGTCTAGGGGTTCACCGCATCGCGCGGAACGTTTTACCCACAGCATTCACAGGTTGAGGCGGCCGACGTCGGCTCGTCCGGTTCGTGTAAGACAGCGTTTGGTGCGCAGCAGGCGTCTCCCTTCCACGCCGAGATTCCCTCCTTGACCGCGAACCCGGCGATGACGAGTGCTGCCACAGGATCCGCCCACGACCAACCCAAGGTGCTGTTCAGGAGCAGACCGACCAACACGACGGCGGACAGGTAGGAACACAGCATCGTCTGTTTGGAATCGGCGACGGCGGAGTTCGATCCCAGTTCGCGGCCTACACGCCGCTGGGTCAGCGACAGCACGGGCATCACGACGACGCTGACGGCCGCAAGCGCTATACCCACCGATGAATGATCTGGAACGCTTGCGCCCAAAAGGTTTCGTACGGCGCCAACGGTTACGAGCAGCGCCAGACCAAAAAATGAGAAGGCTATCAGCCGCAACGCAGACTTTTCCCGCGATTGCGGGTTGCGTCCGGCAAACTGCCATGCCACGGCAGCCGCGGAAAGAACTTCCACCACGGAGTCCAGTCCGAACGCGACCAGAGCCGCAGACGAAGCCACTGTCCCGGCCGAAATGGCCACAATAGCTTCCACCACGTTGTAGGTGATCGTTGCAGCCACGAGAAGCTGGATCCTGCGGGTCAGCACCCGCTTTCGCTCGTCGGCTGCGATGTCAAGGTGCAGTTTCTGTGCGCTCATCAGCAACACTCGCCGTCGTTCGTGAGGCAACATTCGGGGGCAGCCAGTACCACCACGCCAAGGAGGCTCGACAACGCTTCACCCAGCTTGGCGTCGGCCAGTTCGTAGCGAGAACGACGCCCTTCCGGCACGGAGACAACGAGGCCGCAGCCTCGCAGGCAAGACAAGTGGTTCGAGAGGCTTTGTCGGCTGACGCCAATGACCTCTGCCAGGTCGCTGGGATAGCTGGGGCCCTCGCGCAGAGCGAGAAGGATGCGCGCCCGCGTTGGGTCCGATACAGCAGAGCCGAATCTGGCCAGCACAGACGAGTGATTCAGGGTTTCCATGATGCCAACGATACACGCTGTGATGAATACATTATAAGTTGTACTGAACTCAAAGTGTCTCTTCTGTCGGCTATTGGTTAGGGTGTCCTTAGAAGCCCCCAATGTCTCATCGTCTGGAGTCATCGTCCGTGCCCGAGCAGTCACCCCGTAAGCCCAAACCGCAAGTCATCCTCGAGGTCATTCGCACTGAGCAGCTCAGTCCCGGCATGGTCCGCGTCATCGCCGGCGGCGAAGGATTTGCCGCGTTCCATTCCAACGGTCATACGGATCAGTACGTCAAAATCTTCTTCGCCAAGCCGGAACTTGGGCTCATTCCTCCCTACAACCTCGACGAGCTCCGAGAGAAGCTGGCTCCGGAGGACCTTCCGACAACCCGCACCTACACCGTTCGCTGGGTCAATGAGCAAACGCAGGAGCTCGCACTCGACTTCGTGATCCACGGCGACGAAGGGCTTGCCGGGCCGTGGGCCGCGCGAGCACAGCCCGGTGACGCACTGGTTTTCCGAGGTCCCGGCGGTAAATACTCGCCCAATCCCGACGCCGACTGGTACCTCTTTGTCGGCGACGCGGCAGCACTTCCGGCCATCGCAGCTGCCATCGAGCAGTTGCCGGCAACCGCCGTCGGGCACGCCATCCTTGAAGTGCACACTCCACAGGACCGATTGGAGTTGAACGCCCCGGACGGAATCCACATCACCTGGTTGGATGAAACGCACGACGGCGGCCTCACGACAGCAGTCCAGTCGCTTCAATGGCTGGATGGATCGGTCGATATTTTTGCTCATGGTGAGCGTGAATCCATGAAGGAACTGCGGCGACTATTCAAGGAACTGGGTGTGGACCGTTCGCAGCTGTCCTTATCCGGGTATTGGGCTCGTGGTCGTGCCGAAGACCGGTTTCAGGCCGAGAAGCGCGAACCGATCGGGAAGATCTTCGAAGACTGAATCAGTGCCCGAACGCCATTCGGAGACCCAGCGCCAGCATAACGACGGCGATAACACCGTCCAGGATGCGCCACGACGACGGTTTGGCAAAGAACCGTCGAAGCTTCCGGGCCCCGAATCCAAGAGCAGAGAACCACAGGAAACTTCCCGCTATCGCTCCCGCGCCGAACCACCACCTCAAATCGGGGCCCTGGCGGTTAGCAAGAGTGCCCAGCAACATCACCGTGTCCAGGTAGACGTGTGGATTCAGCCAAGTAATCGCCAGCATGGCCAGAACAGCATCACGCATCCCTGTAGCGCGATCAGGTTTGGTCACCGTGAGGCTCCCGGGCCGCAGCGCGCGCTTCGCTGCCAGCAGCGCATACCCGATGAGAAAGGCAGCGCCGACAAGCCTCACCACGTCCACCAGTGCGGGCACGGCACCGATGATGGCACCGATACCGAGAATGCCGAGTGTGATCAGGAGGGCGTCAGATACCGCGCAGATAAGTACCAGGACCGTCACGTTCTTGCCCTGAATGCCATGGCGAAGCAGGAATGCGTTCTGCGCGCCAATAGCGATGATGAGCACTAGCCCGCTTCCGAGGCCGAGCAGCAAGGCCTGAATCATGTCGAAGGTGTCCACAACGATAGTGTGCAGGTTCACTAGGGCTACCGCCAATTGGCTATAGTTCCCGTAACACGTCCGGTTCGGATCGAAAGGAACAGCTGTGAAGAAGGTATCTTTGACCGCGTTGGCCCGCCACGAGTTGGCCCATGCCAAAGAAGCTCCAAGCGGGCGCAGTGCTAAGACGGTATTCGGCGGTCATGAGCACGTGATGCGTCAGACTCTGGTGGCAATGCGTGCTGGTGTATCCATGAGCGAGCACGAGAATCCAGGCGAGGCCACCCTATGGGTTATTCAAGGCCGCGTTTCACTCATTTCCGGCGAGGACAACTGGGAAGGTTCGGCTGGCGATCTCATCATCGTGCCCGACGCCCGACACAGCCTGGAGGCGCTGGAGGACTCCGTCGTCGTCCTCGCAGTGGCTAAGCGCTAGCCGACCGACGAGGCCTGTCAAGGGGCGCGTGGCTCGTCAGGGTCCTGCCCGCAGGGTTCCGGGTCACTGACAGGTGACCCTTCTACCACTGCGCTACGTGGTCGTTGAGATTCCAACTCTGCGTAGAGAATCCGAACGGCCAGCTGGATGAGTGGTCCGATGGCAAGAGCAAAGACGAGAGTGCCGATCCCGGCGAGTCCCCCCATTGCCCACCCGGCTGCCACCACGGTGAGTTCGAGGCCGCTGCGAATCACCCAAATGGGCTTCCCTGTGACCCTGACCAACCCCGTCATCAGCCCGTCGCGCGGACCCGGCCCCATTCCGGCCCCGATGTAGAGCGCGGTGGCCAATGCAAGGAGGAACAAGCCACCGGTGAACAGCAGAATCTGCCACACTAATTCGTCGGGTTTGGGCAGAATGGCTAATCCGACGTTGGCAAAAACACCTACCAATAGCGTGTTGGCGACGGTTCCCCACCCGGGGCGTTGTTTCAGCGGAATCCACAGGAGCAAAACCCCGATGCTGACCAGAATGGTGGTCACGCCGAAGGACAAGCCAACAACCCGTGACGCACCCTGGCCGAGTACGTCCCACGGCGCGGAGCCCAGTTGACCTTGCAGCATCATGGAAATGGCGAAACCGTAGGCGAAGATACCGATATATAGGCGTATGTGGCGGATTAGAAGCGTCCGGCTGGTAAGAAACGCTCGCATGGTCCCTTTCTTTGACGCGAAGCTAGAAGTTGCCGCCACTTTCGACCGCCATGTTGGCGAAGCGCGAGTAGTGCCCCTGGAAACCCACGACAATGGTCTTGGTGGGACCGTTTCGGTGCTTGGCTACAATGAGGTCGGCCTCGCCTGCTCGCGGCGACTCTTTGTCATAAATGTCTTCACGGTGCAACAGGATCACCATATCGGCATCCTGCTCGATAGACCCAGACTCACGAAGGTCCGAGATCATAGGCTTCTTATCCGTTCGCTGCTCCGAACCACGGTTCAGCTGGGATAGAGCGATGACAGGCACACCCAGTTCCTTGGCAAGCAGTTTCAAGGCACGCGAAAACTCAGACACTTCCTGCTGCCTAGACTCGACACGCTTTCCCGACGACATCAGCTGCAGGTAGTCAAGGACCACCAGCTTGAGGTCGTGGCGCTGCTTCAAGCGCCTGCATTTGGCCCGAATTTCCATGAGAGACATATTGGGGCTGTCGTCGATAAACAACGGCGCGTCATTGAGCCTGCCCATTGTCGTGGCGATCTTGCTCCACTGTTCGTCCTTGATGGTGCCTTTGCGCAGGTCCTGCAGCCCAATAGTGGCTTCGGCCGCTAGTAGGCGCATGGCAATCTCATTGCGGCCCATTTCCAGGGAGAAGAACACCGTGGTCTGGTTGTGTTTGATGGCCGCGGACCGGGCAAAATCCAAAGCAAACGTCGATTTGCCAACGGCCGGACGAGCCGCTATAACGATCATCTGCCCACCGTGAAGACCCTGGGTCAGCTCATCGAGTTCGTAGAACCCGGTGGGGACGCCCGTCATGCCCTCCCCACGGTGGCCAGCCGACTCAATTTCATCGACCGTGCCTTCGATGATGTCTTTCAGGGCAACGTAGTCCTCCGCGGTCCTCCGCTCAGCTACGGCGTAGACCTCGGCCTGGGCCGCATTGACGATGTCATCAACTTCGCCATCATTCGAATAGCCCAACTGGACAATCTTGGTTCCGGCATCCACGAGCCTTCGCAGAACTGCTCGTTCACGAACGATCTCCGCATAGAACCCGGCATTCGCCGCCGTGGGGACCGATTGGATAAGCGTGTGTAGATAGGCTGCTCCACCAATGCGGGCGATTTCACCGCGTTTGGTCAATTCATCCGAGACAGTAACCGCGTCCGCAGGTTCCCCGCGCCCGTAAAGGTCAATGATGGATTCGAAGATGCTCTCGTGTGCAGGTCGGTAGAAATCAATCCCGCGCAGCACCTCGACACAGTCAGCAATAGCATCTTTGGAGAGCATCATGCCGCCGAGCACGGACTGCTCCGCCACGAGGTCCTGTGGAGGGGTGCGCGTAAAGTCCCCGCCGCGCGACGACTCAATTGAACTTGATTGCGCCAAAGACACTCCAGCGACCTTCCTTTGTCAGTTCCCCTCACATACCGGCCAGGAGAACCCTTCCGGTGACAGTTTCACCCGCCTATACAGAACTATCAGGTGGCACCGACATTTCGACTGCTACCGTCCTCCGATGTAAAGGAATCTTCCGCAACCGTAGTCCTGATTCCGCGACACGCCAACTAAGTTATCCACAAGTAAGTTTTTTCTCTGGGGATAACTGGCTCAAGGTTGTGCACAGTCTGGTAACAACTCTGTGGATAAGCAATGGGTTTCTAACCCATACCCGCTCTGACTAGGAGCGATATGCTGCTGCACATGTGGACGAAAAGAAACTTCCGGTAAACATTCATCCACAACTTGCGAGTTGACACGAAGGCCGCGCAGGCTCTAGGTCCAATATTCGTCACAATATCCACAGGAGCAACGTGATATCCACAACCCCCAGACATAGGGCCGTTCGCTCCGTATGCCCTCGGGAGCATACGGAGCGAACGGCCCGTAAAACCTATTCAGTCTCATCTATCAATCGGCCGAAAAGTCGAAGAGATCGCCTAGAAAGCTATGCTTCTCGCGACCGGGAGCAAGACCGTACCCACGCCGGCGTCAGTGCCACTGCCAAGCGCAGGGCGGACGTCAACTGAGGAACAGCAGTGAGTATGGATTCGTCATCAACGCGACCACCAGCGCAGCTACCGCCATCACGCGGCCGCGGTCGGTGAACAAAGCCCTGATGGCCAAGGCGAGCGCCGCTAGCGCCAGAGCGGTGCAAAGAATCAGAGCAACCATGAGACCAGCTTGCTGGGTGGCCGAATCTGCACTCACGGTGAAGCCAATAATCAATAGACCCAGAATCGGTGCCGCGATAGCACACGCCAAAGCCAGGCCTCCCGTCAGATGCGAGGGCCCCCCGTCTGCCTCAAGGGGAGTGTCTGTCATGCTTCCACGCTACCGTCTCTTCCCCCGGGCAGCACCCGTCAACGTCGACGGACACAAAAGTGGCCGAGCCCTAAAGGACCCGGCCACTGAATTGAGCTAACGCCTACTTGCTGGCAACGACCTCAAGGTCGATAACAGCAGCGACGTCGTCGTGCAGGCGAACATTCGCCTGGTAAGAACCAACCGACTTGATGTGGGTGGGGATCTCTACCTTGCGCTTGTCGATGGTGCCAAGGCCAGCAGCCTCAACAGCCTTCGCAACGTCGGCAGTCTTCACGGTTCCGAACAGACGTCCAGACTCGCCAGCCTTGACCGTGAGCTGTACGGTCTTGGAGGACAAGGCAGCAGCCTGTGTCTGAGCATCCTCAAGGGAAGCATGCTCACGGGCAACGCGAGCAGCCTGAATAGACTCAACCTGCTTCTCGCCGCCCTTGGTCCACATGAGGGCGAACCCGCGGGGCAGAAGGTAGTTACGTGCGTAACCGTCCTTCACCTCGATGATGTCGCCGGCAGTGCCGAGACCGGTAATTTCTTGGGTCAAAATAAGCTTTGCCATGAATTTGGTTCCTTTCCCTTAGCCGCGGCCAGCGCCGGAGTAGGGCAGGAGCGCAACTTCACGTGCGTTCTTGATTGCCAGAGCGATTTTGCGCTGTTCCTGCACGGTTACGCCAGTGACGCGACGTGCACGGATCTTTCCACGATCGGAAATGAATTTGCGCAGCAACGCGACATCCTTGTAGTCGATGACAGTGATGTCAGCGGCCTTCAAGGGGTTGGATTTTGGTTTGGGCTTACGTAGTTCAGCCTTAGCCATCGTGGTGCTCCTTATATTTAGTGGAGCCCGCAGAACGGTTCCGCGGGATGGGGTGGACGGCATGCGCCGTCACTGGTGTTGCAGAAGGTTAGAAGGGTGGCTCGTTGGAATCCGGGCCGTTGCCCCAGCCGCCGCTGTTACCCCCGGGCGTTGCCCATGGGTCTTCAGCCTGCTGGCCTTGGTTGCTTCCCGGCTTGTTCCAGCCACCGCCAGAGTTTCCGCCCTGGCCGCCACCGTTACCGGCATTGCCGCCATTGCTGTTACCTCCGCCGCCACCAAAGTTACCGCCGCCACCGCCGGAGCGCTGGTTACGCGTAATTTTCGCGGATGCGTATTTGAGGGATGGACCAATCTCGTCCACCTCAATTTCCATGGAGGTACGCTTTTCGCCTTCTTTAGTTTCGTACGAACGCGACTTGAGGCGGCCCTGCGCGACGACGCGGGTGCCCTTCGTCAGGGTCTCCGCAACGTTTTCTGCAGCTTCGCGCCACACTGATGCGCGGAGGAACAGCGTTTCGCCGTCCTTCCACTCATTCGACTGCTTGTCGAACGTACGAGGTGTGGAGGCAATGGTGAAGTTCGCCACTGCTGAGCCTGACGGGGTGAACCGTAGTTCCGGATCGTTGGTGAGATTACCAACGACGGTAATGATGGTCTCGCCTGCCATGAGGGCCTCCTGTTGTCCTGGTCCTTGCGGACCTTTTTGACGAAGAAAAGATCAAACCGAATTACTCGGCGGAAACCTTCTGCTCCTCGGGGCGAGTGATCTTGGTCCGCATGATGGTCTCGTTGAGACTAAGTAGGCGATCAAGTTCAGCTGCTGCCGCCGGAGTGGACGTGAAGTTGACGACGGCGTAAATGCCTTCGGTCTTCTTCTGGATCTCATATGCGAGACGGCGACGTCCCCAGATGTCGACCTTATCGACGGTTCCTTCGTCCTTGCGGACGACGCTCAGGAACTTCTCGAGTGATGCTTCAACGGTACGCTCTTCGACGTCTGGGTCGATGATTACCATCAGTTCATATGCACGCATTGTGAACCCACCCCCTTTGGACTAAATGGTCACGGTCTTTCCGTAACAGGAGGTTCTTTGCGATGGTCTGCTGCCAACTGTTGAACAGCGTGCCATGTGGCACTGACAAAACAGACTTACCTAGTCTACTCGAACGCTAACTCGTGACCGAATCATGGGGTGGCCGAGGTCCTACACGGGGTCCTCTGGATTGATACTTCGTGTTTCGGTTCGTTCATGACGACGCCGGACCCAATCACTCAGATACACCTTCGGGAAAATTTTTGACAAAGCAAGGGTCGCGTACATCACGGTATGGATGGCCACGAAGGCCGCCAGCAACGCGAATAAGTCCGAGTGAATTACGGACTCTGGCAATAAAATTCCGGTGGGAAGCCCTGTCATGGCGTTGCCTCATCGCCTGCGCGCGCACCAGCGTGAACCACGTGTTTCCAGTCCGCCGTCCGACCCAACGAAATGTCGACGATGCCCTTTACGTAAACAACGTTGAGAAACATGTCGAA
Source organism: Actinomycetales bacterium (assembly GCA_038199985.1). Taxonomy (GTDB): domain Bacteria; phylum Actinomycetota; class Actinomycetes; order Actinomycetales; family Micrococcaceae; genus Arthrobacter_J. Next base: position 24,816 of record JBBPYK010000056.1, read on the forward strand.
GATAAGCTCCGGGAAGAGCGTCAGCGCTAATAGTCTGGCCCTCCACCCGCCCTTCCATACCGTGATCACGCGTTCCAGTATGAAGAGGAGGCCTACGCCCAACCAGAACGGGAACAAAACCCAAGCGTCCAAAGCGAGGACCGTCACCAAGATAAGGAGCAAGTAGGAGGACAAAGCAATCACGCCATATCCAATCCCCAACTGCTGTGCCCAGTACCGGACCGTTTGTGGAGTGACACCGTAGGCGCCAAGATTCTCCAGGGCACCCCGCTGCCATCGCAGCCGCTGCGCCCACAAAGTACGCCAAGAGGGCATCAGTTCCGTGACGACCGTGCAATCTGCCGGGGAGATCATGAGTCCGCCAAGAGACTTCAGAGCAATCGTCAACTCGTTGTCCTCGGTCAATGCCGCCGTGTCGTAAACGTCTCCCGGCGTTCCCGGGATGCTCTTCCCCCGCTGCTCCGCGACAGTCAGAAGCGCCGTAGGCCGAAATAAGGACGCCGTGCCAGTAAGCACAAACACGCGTCCGCGTCGGCGCTGCATTTCTCGAGCGTATCGGACATACTCATTGCGTTGGAACTGCCCGATCAGCCCATGCCCGGCCTCCCCGTAGAAGAGCCCACCCACAGCCATCAACGCCCTGTCTTCCGTGAACCGCCGGACAGCCGAGGAGAGGAATCCGTCGTCGAGCCTTGTGTCGGCGTCCATCACCATGACAACGTCATTCAAGCCCTGATCGGGAAGGATCTGGCTCAGCACCTGGTTCAAAGCGCCCGCCTTCTTCTTCGTGTTCCCCACCGACTCGAACACGTCGACACCGGCCTGGCGAGCCAACTCAACCGTGGCATCCGTGCAGTTATCCGCCACAACGATGATGCGCTCTGGTCGGTGCGACTGATGAAACAAGGACTCCAAAGTGGAAGGCAGCGACGCTTCCTCATTGTGAGCAGGGACCACCACAGTGACCGTAACCGGACCCGCATAAGCGCCTCGCGTGGCCTCCATGATCCCGCGCGGAGCCAGCGGGACCGATACCCGACCGGCGGACCGACGCGACGAATTACTGATGCGCCGCTCCAACAGCGCGACGCCGGCGGCCAGCAGAAGTGCGAACGCCACGGCAACAAGAATGACCCTCCACGAGGGCGCCTCAGCGTCGTAGAGGACATCCCAGATACCAACAACGACGTAGCGCGCCGATGGTTCAGCCACCTCGGGGCCCTGGATGACAATCGCCAACCACAGCAGAGCCGCAGCGGTGGCAACCGCAACAGCGATAAAAACGCCGACCAGCCGATGTAGGTTGCGTCTACGCATGAATCAACACTCAGTCGGTGAAGAACCGTTGGACAACCGTGGACAGTCGGAACGGATCCTCGACTCCACAGAGCTCACGAGCCGAGTGCATCGACAGCAACGCAATGCCAACATCGACCGTCCGGATCCCGAGGCGCGTCGCGGTCAGCGGCCCGATCGTTGAACCACACGGCATGACGTTATTGGACACAAACTCCTGGTACGGCACCTCTGCATCCCGGCAGAGCCGCGCCCAGAGCGCAGCGCCCTGCGCATCCGTGGCATAGCGCTGATTCGCATTGATTTTCAGCAGTGGCCCGCCGTTGAGAAGCGGATGGTTTGCGGGATCGTGGCGGTCTGAATAGTTGGGATGCACAGCATGCCCTGCGTCAGCAGAAACGCACACCGAATTAGCGAATGCGCGCAACCGTTCCGAGGCACCGGCGTCGAGCCCGTCCGAAATTCGGTGCAGCACGTCGTCCAGAATGGGACCGGCAGCACCTGAGCGCGAAGCACTCCCGATTTCCTCATGGTCGAATGCGGCGAGCACCGCAATGTGCCCGTCCTTAGCGCCAGCTACGGACACCAGAGCCTCAAGCCCTGCGTGAACCGAGGACAGATTGTCCATCCTGCCCGCAGCGAAGAACTCGTCCTCCGTCCCGAAAATCCGGCCCTCCTGTGTATCGGCGACGACGACGTCGTACCCGCCGATGTCCTCCGCGCGCAACCCCACCTTCCCAGCCAGTAGAGCCAGCAAATCCGCCTCGGATGGGTCCCCGATCCCCCAGATGGGGTTCATGTGCTGCTGCTTATCCAGCTTCAGTGAATCATTGACCTGCCGGTCCAGATGGATCGCGAGCTGAGGGAATCGCAGCATGGGACCCGTGGACACCAGGTGCTCCTCGCCGTCGAGCGTAACCAACCGGCCAGCAAGGCACAGCTCGCGGTCCAGCCACGAGTTCAACAATGGTCCACCATAGACTTCGACGCCAGCCTGCAACCAGCCGTTGCGTCCGATGGTCGCCTTGGGCTTCAGCTTGAACGAAGGTGAATCAGTGTGCGCCCCCAAGATGTGGAAGCCCGTCGTCGCCGTCGCGCTCTCCGGCACTACCCATGCGATCAAGGCACCATCGCGGACGATATACCGGTTTCCTGCACCTTGAGGCCACTGACCGGCCTCGTCCAACCGGGTGAAACCCGCAGCATCGAGCCGACGCGCAGCCTCTTTCACCGCATGAAAACTGGAAGGGGAAGCACCAATGTAGGTACCAAGATCTGTGATGTGATCAACAGCGGAAGTCATGGCGTTGAGCCTATCAACACGCGGTGATGTGAGCCGGTCACCCGGGTACATCGACACCGATGCGGGGTTTGCTAGTAGTCAAGACCCTGGCTGGGGATAACGAGCCCTGTCTCGTAGGCGTAGACAACAGCCTGGACCCGGTCCCGTAAATGCAATTTGCTCAGGATGCGCCGCACGTGGGTCTTCACCGTTGTCTCGGAGAGGAAGAACCCGTGCGCGATCTCCGCGTTGGACAGCCCCTCGGCGATAGCGCTCAACACTTCACGTTCACGTGGTGTCAGATCATCCAATAACGGGTCACGAATCGGCTGTGCTTGTGCTGGTGTGGGAAGTGAACGGACGTACGTTTCGAGGAGGCGTTGAGTGACACGGGGTGCGACGACGGCGTCCCCGCTAGCCACCAACCGGACCGCGTGTACGAGCTCCTGCGGCGCAACATCCTTGAGCAGAAAGGCCGAGGCCCCTGCCTGCAACCCTGAGAACGCGTACTCATCGACGTCGAACGTGGTCAGGATGATAATCCTCGCGCATGAAGCCGCAGCGATGCGCCTCGTCGCCTCGATCCCGTCCATAACCGGCATTCGGACATCCATGAGTACGACGTCGGTTTCCTGAGAGGCAATCTGACGCACGGCATCCGCACCATCCACTGCTTCGCCGACGACCTCGAAATCATCCTCGCCCTCAAGGATGAGCCGAAAACCCATCCTCAACAGCGGCTGATCATCCACCAAAAGGATCCTGATTTTGGGGTCGAGAACCTCAGCCACTTCCGTCACTCCCCCTCATCCGGTACAACAAGCGTCACGTCAACCCTCCATCCGCTCTCCAGTGGACCGATCACGGCTCGTCCGTCATAGATGGCTGCCCTCTCGCGGATTCCATTAATACCTTGGCCAGAACCCACCGAGTCGCCGTCCAGTGATCCGGCTCCGTCGTCCGTCACTCGGATCCGCACATTGCTGCCCTCGCGTTCAATCAGCACCTCAACGGTACTCACACCCTTGGCATAGCGCAGGACGTTCGTCAGAGACTCCTGAACAATCCGGTAAACGGTCAGCTGAAATCCGTGGTGTTCAGGCAGTGCCCTTCCCGTGACCACAGATTTCAGTGGCAGGCCGGCTAGTCGGAACCCGTCCAGCAGTGAGGCCAGAGAGCCCGTCACTGGCTGCGGCTCGCGTGGCGCTGCCGAGCCCTCCCCCTCGTCCTCGCGCAAAACGCCAAGGACCCGGCGCATATCAGCAAGCGCCGTCCGTCCGGCAGATGACAGTTCAGTCAGGACATCCCCAGCACGGTCCGGATTCTTCCTCACCACGACACCGGCACCGTCAGATAGCGCGATCATTACCGACAGTGAGTGCGCGACGACGTCGTGCATTTCTCTGGCGATCCGGTTGCGTTCGTTGGCTGAAGCCAGGCGCTCGTGGCGTTCGGCCCAATTGGCCAGCTCTCTCTCGTGCAACCGATCGCGGCGCACTGTGACCCCGATACCCACGGCTATGAAGTAGGTCAACAGAACAAAGCCGATGATAACCAAGATCACCCACGGGTCATCGCTGAACGCTTCCTCGGGCGCCACCCAGAAAGATCCGATACTCGGAATGGAGGAAAGCGCCATGGCAATAAACGCGTATCGGGCAGAGTGCTGCAGCGCCACGGCGTAGAGGCAGGCCCAGATGCCGATGCCAAAACTCATCGTTGCGTCGCTCAAAAGAGTGATCAAGGGCTCTGCCAGTGACAGAACAAAGAGGATAAGTACCGGCTGGAAGCAGCGAAACATGAGGAGGCCCGCGGCCGCGAGCACCAGCACGATCAGCCACCATCGGTCCTGACCTGAGGTGCCAAAGACTGCGTTGGGCAATGTTCCGACCACAAAAAAGGTGGTTACCAGCAGATCCATTAGCCGGGGATGGCGATGGAAGAAACGACGAATTGGGCCGCGTCGTCGTTCGTTGATCTCAGTGAAGGAGACGACGGCCGTTCGTTCCGCCGTCTCCTTCACCAAGGATGAGGAGCTCATGAGCTGAGCTTAGTTCTAGCGCGGCCTAGATATCGCGCGCTTTGGTGACGACCAGAGAGGCTACAAATAGAACCAGCGCCCAACCTCCGAGAACGAGTGCGCCCTGCCACTGGTTGAAGGCGTCGCCCATGATCTCGATCGCCACCATTTGCTCGCCGCCAGCACTCGGGAGGAAGCGTGCGGCCTTCGGGATCCAATCGGCAATGCTTGAGAAGATCAGCAACAAGATCGGGAGAACCATCAGGAGACCAATGCTGGTCACCACGCCGCCGGCGGTATTGCGCAGCAGCGTCCCGATCGACATGGCCAAGACCGCCACGAGCGCCAACACAGAACCAGTGTTGATGATGTGCAGCAAGATGCCGTCGTCGGACAGGCTGAAGTTGAGGTCTTGCGTGGCGAGAATCGGCTGAGCCACCAGGTAACCGATGAACGCGGATCCAGCACCGACCACGAAAGCGATGACTGCGAATACGAGGTTCTTCGCCACAAGAGCTGGGATTCGAGTGGGTACAGCAACCATGGTGGAACGAATCATGCCGGTGCCCCACTCAGAGGCGATCAATACGACGGCGAGGGAAGCGACCAATAACTGACCGAAAATAAGCCCGGAGCCGGGAACCGTTCCCGCCATTGCGACAGGGTCCATTCCACCAGACATCTCCACTCCTTCAGGAGTGTCAGCCATCACCTCCGCGAAGGTCGTTACAGACCATGCACCGAGGGCTGCCAATCCCACCATCATCAAAACGGTGATGGCAAGCAGAATAACGGTGGACGGGACGGTGGTGATCTTGATCCACTCAGATTTGAGCACACGCCCGAAGGTGACACCGCCGAAGTTTCGGACCGAGGGGTGGGAGGGGGCGGAAACTGTTGTGGAACTCATGGTTATTTTCCTTCCCCGGCTGAAATGCCGGCGTGCTCAGAGCCGAGGCCTTGTGAATGGTACTCAACTGAACCCTGGGTGAGACGCATGTACGCTTCCTCCAGAGATGCCTGCAAGGGCGTCAGTTCATAGAGCAAAACGTTATTCTGCAGTGCAGTGTAGGCAATCTGACGGGGTTCAACACCACTGATCTCCAAGAGCTCAGGCTCGAGTTGCTGGGAGGTGACGCCGTCGTTCGCCAGGGCGCGAACCAGGGCCTCCGGCTGGTCCGTCCTGACACGCGTGCTTGTCTGTCCCTGATCACCGATAATTTGCGCGATCGGTGCGTCCGCGATGATCTGGCCACGTCCGATCACGATGAGGTGGTCTGCGGTCAGCGCCATTTCGCTCATCAGATGGGATGACAAGAAAACTGTTCGGCCCTCCGCTGCGAGCCCCTTAGCCAGGTGACGTACCCACTGAACGCCCTCCGGGTCTAGCCCATTGACAGGCTCGTCGAGGATCAGAGTGTGAGGGTCGCCAAGCATGGCGACGGCGATGCCAAGCCGCTGACCCATGCCGAGGGAGAAACCACCGACGCGCTTCTTCGCCACGGAGCCCAGCCCTGTCATTTCAATGACTTCGCGGACCCTACTGGTGGGAATTCCGTGTGTGGCAGCCATGGCCCGGAGGTGGTTGAAGGCCGAACGACGGGTGTGGACTGCCTTGGCGTCCAAGAGCGCGCCCACCTCATGCAGCGGCGCTCGGTGCTGACTGTAGGACTTGCCGTTGACAACAACCTCCCCCTGCGAAGGGCGGTCGAGACCCACGATCATTCTCATCGTGGTTGATTTACCAGCGCCGTTCGGGCCGAGAAAGCCCGTGACTTTTCCAGGCTGCACGGTGAAAGAGACGTTGTTGACCGCCGTCTTTGAACCGTAGTTCTTGCCAAGGCCTCGTGCCTCAATCATGGATCATCCTTATGGATTCGAGGAAACTTCTACGCAGGCCAAAAGACCGTACTTGTCCACAGTAGGGTTTGAGCCGTCTTCAAACACCAACCAAGAGGACGATGTTGGGCTTCGACCCACTAGTCCTCAGGGATGATGCCCATTCAGCTCCGCGAAACCGACTATGGCTTCGCCGAGCGGGTCTCCTCCATAAAGCTCAGTACTGAGGAGATAAATCGATCGGGCTCGTCGTGGAAGATGGCGTGAGCGCTATCCGGAAACAGCACGGTCTGCGCTCCCTGAACGTTATCCCCGATCCAGGCCGTCCCACGCCAGTCGTAGGCCTGGTCCTGTTGGCCAGTCATGACCAGGGTGGGAAGACTCAGCTGCTTCAGAAAGTCACGCCAATCATGCCGGGTATGGTCAGCCATGATCGCGTTGCGCACTTCTGCCCCGCACTTTGCCATTTCCTTGATATAGAGCTCCCGGTCTGCGTCACTCACCGTGGTAGCGCAGATCTCGTCGACGTGCCCCTTGATCATGGTGTCCAGTTCGTAGCTGACCTGACCTTGGAATCGGGCGAGGCCGACGTCGTCAAAGCACTGTGCGTGGTGCCAGGGCCAGTCCTCGGCGAGATACTGGCGCGGTACCTGACTGCAAAAGATTCCACCGGATACTCGCTTCGACCCGAAGTTCTCCAGCATGCTCCAAGCAACTGCAGAGCCGAGCGACCAGCCAAGGACAATTGCCTCCTCGAGGTGCAGGTGCTCCAGCAACTCGTGGAGGTCTGCCCCCATCCGCGCCACCTTTGGCTGGTATGGCGGGGCATCGGAATCACCGTGACCGCGCAGATCCAACGCAACGACTCGGGAGTGCTCTGCAAGCGCAGGAACGACGCCGTCGAAGAATCGGTGGCTGAACCCCCAGCCGTGCAACAGCACCAGCGGCGGACCGGAACCGGTATCAGCAAAATTCAACTCGATACCGTCTGTGGTCGTGAACGTGGGCATGAACACTCCTCGCTATCAGAACTCCTGTAGGGGTTGTTGAACCGACTCTACGTTGTTACGTTCAAGACAAGGCTTCGAAAGGAAAATCATGGATCTCGGCATCAAGGACAAGATTGCACTGGTTACGGGCGGTGCCGGTGGTATAGGCTCGGCGACTGCCCAGCAGCTGCTGGACGAAGGGGCCACTGTGGTGCTCTCCGATCTTCATCAAGAAAGTCTGGATGAGGCCGCAAGCGCATTGAACGCCCCTGACGGCAAGCTCTTCGCTTTCGCCGCAGATATAACTAGCGTCGACGAGGTGGGCCGGTTGCGTGAGCAGACCGAGGCCGCAGTGGGCGACATTGATATCCTCGTGCAGTCCTCCGGCATTACTGGCGCTCAGGGGCTGTTCCATGAGATCGACGACGAGGGCTGGGTAAACACCATCACCGTCGACCTGCTGGGCCCCGTTCGGCTTACCAAAGCCTTTTTGCCTGCTCTACGCAGGGGCGGCTGGGGCCGGATTGTCTATCTGTGCTCTGAAGACGCGGTACAACCGTATGACAATGAACTCCCCTACTGCGCGGCGAAGGCAGGCATCTTGTCCATGGCCAAGGGGCTTTCGCGTAGCTATGCCAAGGAGGGGTTGCTGGTCAACACGGTTTCCCCTGCCTTCATCAGCAGCCCAATGACCGATGCCATGATGAAGAAGCGCGCGGCAGAACTCGACACCAGTTTTGACGAGGCGATCGTAAGTTTCCTCGACGAGGACCGGCCCTACATGGAACTCAAGCGCAGGGGCGAGCCCGACGAGGTCGCAAGCGTCATCACGTTCCTCTGCTCGGACCGAGCGAGCTTCGTCAACGGATCAAACTACCGGGTGGACTCCGGCTCAGTAGCAACGATTTAAGGTCAAACGATGACTGACACGAGCCAACACTACGATTACGTGATCATTGGTGGCGGAATGGTCGGAGACGCCGCTGCCAAAGCGATCCACGAGGCGAATGCCCAGGGATCGATCCTGATTATAGGGGCAGACCCGGAGCCTCCGATCGCCCGTCCAGCGTTATCGAAGAAGTTGTGGAGGGATCCGGACTTTACCTTGGATCAGGCTTGGTTGAACACGGAGCAGGACTCTGGCGCCGTGCTGATGACCGCGAACCCTGCGACGTCAATTGACCTCGATGCGCAGACGGTCCAAACCGCTTCTGGTGAACAGGTGGCCTATGGAAAACTGCTGCTCGCCACCGGCGGCGAGCCGCGTCACCTAGATCTGCCCGACGACGATCGGGTGATCTCTTTCCGCACCATTTCCGATTACCGCAGGCTGCGCGAGCTGAGCGGTGATAACCGCCATCTGCTGGTAGTGGGAGGCGGCTTCATCGGCACCGAGCTGGCCGACTCTTTGGTGCAGAACGACACTCGAGTGACACTTGCCTATCCTGAGGATCTGGTGAACGCCTCTCTCTTCCCACGAGAGCTTGCCCAGGACGTAACCCAGATGTTCACCGACCACGGCGTAACCCTGTCACCTCAGACGAGGATCGCTTCAGGATCAGTCGAAGACGGGCAACTGACGATCCGCGACGAAAACGAGAAAACTTTCGTGGTGGACGGCGTTGTCGTTGGTCTCGGCATCAGCCCGTCGACCGAACTTGCCGAAGCGGCCGGGCTAGAAGTCGACGACGGCGTCGTGGTTGACGCCAAGTTGATGACCAGCCATCCGGATGTGTTCGCAGCCGGTGATGTGGCGAACTATCCTGATCGCTTGCTGGGGCAACGTCGGGTTGAGCACGTGGACAACGCGAACGCGATGGGTGCTCGGGTGGGCGCCAACATGGCGGGCGACCCACAGCCCTATACGCACACGCCGTATTTCTACTCGGTGCTGTTTGGTGTCCGGTATGAGGCCGTTGGCACCTTGGACTCGTCCTTGGACATGGTGCAGGACTGGACCAAGGACCGCAGCCGAGGCGTCGTCTACTATCTCAGTGACGCTGGCGAGGTGGTCGGGGTGCTGCTCTGGAACGTTGCAGACCAGACCGACGCAGCCCGCGAGGTGATCGCCGATTCTCAGGCTGGCACGCTGGCTCGTCATGACCTGCGCGGTCGAATCCCGACCGGAGGCTAAGCATGACGCGAAATCGGGCTGCTGGCACGACCTACCGCGATACGGTCATCAACATCACCATCTCCCAGCCAGTCCCTCATCCAATGACTTAGGGCTAAGGCGACGGGAACGACGGCGAGGGAGACAAGAAGCCCGAATAGCATCACGGGCCCTCCAACGCCTGCGATAAACCCGACGTAAACGCAAACGCCGGCGAGAAGCACTGCCGTGAAAATAAGCGAACCTGTCATGGTATTCGCCCATCGCGTAGACCAGCGGGTCCATGCTCTGCCAGCGACCGCGGACGAGACCAGCTGCCAAGCCGCCACCAATGTCATCTCGACACCGGCGATTGCGGCCACAAGTACCATGGCGGTGGGGAACGCCAGGTACGCAATATCCGGGTATGCGCTGGCGTTGCCGGCCGCGACTACCGGAATAATGACGAATTGAGCCACCAGAGCCGCGAGGGCTGCTAGTCCGAGGAAAAAACGGATTGGTAGAGCTTCCTGCTTAGTCATATCGCGATCGTCCTCTTACCTATACCTGGTGTCAATGGCCGTCTCTGTGCCGCTTATCCCGGTCAGTTTCTTGAACGCAACCGCTCTTAGTCCCTGAATCGGTTATTGAGCATAGGTAGGAAACGGTCCTTATTTCCTAGTGCGATCAGAACTGAGAAGATCACGATCACCAGGGTGGTGAGGACACCGATAAGGGTTTCTGATGACTCGAAGGTCCTGGGGACCTGAAACAGTCCAACCCAAGCCAGGACCAGGTAATAGCTGTCGCTGAGGTGTCTTCGAGGCCGTTGGTCCTTGGCACGGCCGTATTCTCCACCCTTGCGGCGCTAGTGTTCCTACTCGGGGCCGTGCTACCTACCAAAGGCTCGGGGTGGACGGGAACGTGTGACCCTGTGGGACGCTGCTGTAACAGGACATTCACCTACAATCGGCGCGTAGCGGTGTCGTATGGATTGGTAGGACGATCCTCGGCTGTGAGCGTGTGATCTCCGTTCTGGTCTGCGTAAGTTCTTGGTCGGTTCATGTTCGCGGCGTGGCGACGGCGTCCCACAACCAATGACGCCCCGCCCCCGAGAAGCGCGAGCGCGCCCGCGGCGACCGTCAGGTAGGCGCTCCATGGTGACGCGCCGGACTCGCCATAAGTGACAGCACTGAGAGCTGCGATGCCAAACACTAGGAGACCTGCCGCGATAGCGAGGACCACACCTCCAACCACGCTAAGCACCAGTCCTGGTCGAGCTGTCTTCTTGCCACCCATGAGTCCCCTTATGATCACGTAGCTGAACGATCAGGCCACCACATCGAACCTACACGCGGGAACCGTGCGCTGAACAGGGTTCGTCGCTTTGAGCGGACAGTTTTGATCGTATAATTTGGGCGGTTCACTTGACTCTCCCTCGTGGGGAGATCGGACGCTGATTCTGTGACTCTCATACCCATAGGACGATTCGCGAAGGCCTCGCGGCTGTGGGTGAAATCGCTGCGCATGGTCCATATGCCACTTGCGCTGATCGCCGAGACCCTCGACGGTTAGGATCCCGAGCAGGTGTTGGAGTCGCACCTTGCCTCGTTGCAGAACCAGCGCGATGAGATCGCCGCTGGCGTTACAGCTTCGGTAGTGCACCAAGGCTCCTACGGCACTGTCGCAACATGGATCCATGAACACGGTCACCGCATTGTGGCCGGGCTGCACGAACAGTCACCGACTGCTGATGGACCCGAACTTCTTGATGCACAACGGGATAAAGAACAGCAGCATCAGCAGTATGCCGACAATGATCGTGATGACCGGGTTCTGTAGCGTCCATGACGTTGGCGGAGGGAAACTGGGATCAGTATTGCCGAACAGGACTCTTGCGGAGTGGACCAGCGCGGAAACCGGGTTCCATTCCGCGATATTTCGAAGTATGTCAGGCAGCGTATGTAGCGGAACAAAAGCGTTGGAAATGAAGGTCAACGGAAACAGGATCATGAACGAGGCATTGTTGATCACCTCGGGACTGCGCACAGTCATGCCCAGTAGTGCCATCACCCACGAAAATGCGTAGGCAAAAAGCAGCAGTAGACTGATGCCTCCCAAAAGACCCCAGACGCTCGTGGTGACTCGCCATCCCACCAGCCAACCCGTTGCCATCATGATCAGCATGGAAATGCCGTTGATCATCAAGTCACCGTTGGTTCGCCCGATCAGCACCGCGGAAGTGCTCATGGGGAGAGTCCTGAACCGGTCAATAATCCCCTCCTTGAGGTCCTGTGCCATTGCCGAGCCCGAATAGGTGGAGCCGAAAATCACCGTCTGGGCAAAGATGCCTGCCATGAGGAACGACGTGTAGTTGTCGATGGCCATAGCACCGGCATAGACCTGACTGAACAGCAGTACGAACATGATCGGCTGCAAAATGGTGAAGACCAGGATGTCCGGAACGCGTTTGATTTTGATCAGGTTGCGACGCGTTGCGATCCAACCATCGGAAAACCACTGCCCGAGCGGCGAGGTGGCGCTGGAGCCTTGTTCGATTGAAGCGCTCACTTGGTCTTCTCCGTTTCAACATTGTCGCCCTCTTCGTCCTCTTCCGCTGCCCGACCCGTCAGCTTCAGGAAAACGTCGTCCAGTGTGGGTCGCCGAATGCCGGCGTCGTGCAATTCAACCCCGGCTTGCCCGAGGTCAGCGAGCACATACTGGAGTGCCTTCGCCCCCTCGACGACGGGAACTTCCATGGTCCTGCCGTCTCCTCTGGAACGCGGTTCCCCAGTTCCATGGCGAGCAAGCGCCTCAATTGCCATTCCGGCGTCGGCTGCGTCAATGATGGTGAGCTCAATGCTGTGTCCGCCGATGCGGGCCTTCAGCTCATCGGAGGTGCCCTGGGCAATGACCTTACCGCCGTCAATCACGGCGATGTTGTCAGCTAGCTGATCCGCCTCCTCCAAGTACTGCGTGGTGAGCAGGACAGTGGTGCCATCGGATACCAGGTTCTTGATGACTTCCCACATTCCCAGCCGGCTCCGCGGATCAAGGCCGGTGGTTGGTTCGTCGAGAAACAGTATTTTTGGCCTCGTCACGAGAGCGCCGGCAAGGTCGATCCGGCGTCGCATGCCGCCCGAGAATCCCTTGACAGGCCGGTTTTGGGCCGCAGTCAGGTCAAACATCTCGATGAGTTCGGTAGCCCTCCGGCGCGACTCCCTCTTGCCCAAGTGGTAGAGGCGACCCACCATGTCCAGGTTCTCGAAACCCGTCAGGTTCTCGTCCACCGCGGCGTACTGCCCGGAAACCCCGATGGACCGGCGCACCTCTTTGGCCTCACGCACGACGTCGAGTCCCGCCACGGTCGCTTCACCGTCGGTAGGTTTGATGAGGGTGGTGAACACCTTCACGGCCGTGGTTTTTCCTGCCCCGTTGGGGCCGAGCAATCCCTGCACAGTACCTTGCGGGACCGTCAGATCGAGGCCGTCCAGCGCGTGAACTGGGCCCGTCTTTGCCTGGTAGATCTTCTTCAGACCGCGCGCTTCGATAATTGCCATGGTGACAGCTTATCTGCGCAGCAATCCTTGATTTGCACGGTGTGCAAACTTGCACGTAGTGTAATCCTGTGAACAATGAAGAACTCTCCGTGGGCGAGGAAGCGCTAAGCCGCCGACTACGACAAAAAGCCGCCACTCGACGGGGAATTGGGCAGGCCGCTCTGACTCTTGCCCGTACGCGGGGCCTGGGGAAATTCACGGTGGACGAAGTCGCGGAGAAGGCCGACATCTCGCGCCGCACCTTCTTCAACTACTTTGCTTCCATCGAGGCCGCCGTCAATCTTCCCGTCGAACAGTTCCTGGACAACGCTCTAGAAAAGCTAACGGAAGAGCCAGCAGAAAAGCCTATTCTCGATGCCGTCCTGGCCGCCGTCGCAGGGAACCTCGATCAGGACATCATGAACGTCCTCATCGAACTATGCCTGATGAGCGACGGCAGTCCCGAGCTTCAGCGCTATGAACTGCAAACGTGGAGCTTCGCCCAACTCCGGTTGGAAGAGGGACTCCGTCAGCGTCTGGGGCTGCCGGCAGGAGTCAAGACGCTATTCATCAGCTGCCTTGCTGGAGCTTTGATGTCCTGCGGCCGAGAAGCATTGAACGAGACCACCCGCATCATCGAGGCAAATCCTTCACAACCCGCATCCACCACCACGTTCCAGGAACTACTGCTGGAGAGCATCACCATGCTCCGCAGTGGTTTCTCTCTCACCGACTAAGGATCATTATTCATGGCTTCTCTGCTGTATCGACTAGGAAAATTTGCCTACCAGCGGCGGTGGCTGGTCATCTCCGCATGGCTCGTCATCATCATCGCTGTTGGCGGCTCAGTGGCAGCCTTCTCCGGCAAGATGACCAACAGCTTCAGCATCCCGGGGACGGCCTCGCAGAACGTCCTCAACACGTTGCAAGAGGAATTTCCAGATGCCGCAGGCGGCCTCGGAACGATCGTCTTTGCGACGCCCGACGGAAAGTCGTTCAGCCAGAACCAGAAGGACGCGATTTCAGACGTCGCCTCCGAATTGGACGCGAAGCAGGACATCAAGGAAGCGCTGAATCCCTTTGAAATCCAGAAGCAATTGGATACCTCAGAGGAGCAGATTGCCGAAGGCGAAGCCGAGCTGCAGAAGGCCAAAGAGCAGCTAGAATCCGGCCAGGCTCAGCTAGAAGAGGCCAAAACACAGCTCGCGCAAGGTCGTTCACAGCTCGAGACCGCTGAGAAGCAGGCGGATCAGCTCGAAGCTGCCGGTCAAACAGCACAGGCTGAAGCCATCCGTGCGCAGCTTGCCCCGCAGAAGTCACAGCTCGACGCCGCCGCAACCAAGATTGAGGCGAGCGAGGAGGAACTAGCTGACGGCCAGGCTGAGTACGAGAAGGGCCGTGCCGAACTCGACGACGCCACCTTCCAGCAGAAGACCAGCCAGGGTGTGCGCTTCGTCTCCGAAGATCAGTCCGCCGCTTTCATCCAGGCACACTTCAACCAGGAAATGATGTCCGTCAGCCTCGACACCAAGGCAGACGTTCAGGAAATCGCGCTCCAAGCCGAAGACGCCGGGCTTGAGGTCAACTTCAGCAAGGACATTGTCGAGGACGTCAGCGGGCTCTTTGGTGCTGCCGAAATTATCGGCATCGTAGTCGCCGCCGCCGTCCTCATGCTCATGCTCGGTACCTTCGTTGCCGCTGGCCTACCGTTGCTGATGGCTGTAGTGGGCGTCGGAGTGGGCGTCGGCACGGCATTCGCGCTCACCGGCGTCATCGAAATGAGCAGCGTATCCCCCGTGCTTGCGCTCATGCTCGGACTCGCTGTCGGTATCGATTACTGTCTGTTCATCATCAATCGCCACCGCACCCAGCTGCTGCGTGGTCTGCCCATGGAGGAGTCCATTGCTCGTGCCACAGGCACCTCCGGCAACGCAGTCCTCTTTGCCGGGCTGACCGTCATCATTGCCCTCGCGGCACTCGCGGTACCCGGCATCCCCTTCCTCACCGTGCTTGGTCTGGTGGGCGCCGGAACCGTAGCTGTGGCTGTCATAGTCGCGCTCACGCTGACACCTGCTCTGCTCTCCCTGATGGGGACCAAGGTGCTATCAAAAAGGGCGTGGAGACGGCGCGAAGAATTTGTCGAAGCCGAAACTCACGAGACGGAGAGCCGTGGCTGGGGAGCCTTTGTCACGAAGTTTCGTTGGCCAGCTCTCATCGCAGCCATCCTTGCCCTCGGTGTCATGGCAATCCCCGCAACACAGCTGAGGTTGGCACTGCCGGACGGCAGCTCCGAACCTATCGAGTCCACAGCCTTCAAGTCATACTCCCAGCTCGGTGAAAGTTTCGGAGAAGGTATCAACGGACCGCTCATTGTTGTTGGGGACCTGCCGGAAGACCTGAGCGAACAGGACTCCCGCGAGGCCCAATTGGAGCTTTCCGAGAAGCTTCGCGGCTATGACAACGTGGAAGCCGCGGTCTCCATTGGAACCAGTGAAGACGGACTAACCACTGCGTTCCAGGTTGTCCCCACTGAGGGGCCTGCGAGCCTCAGCACGGAGAATCTAGTGCATGAGCTGCGTGCAGACGCCGCTGGAATCGAGGACTCAACAGGAATCACCATTGGCGTCACAGGCCAGCCTGCACTCCAGATCGATGTCTCGCAGAAACTGCTCGAAGCACTGCCGCTCTATCTGGGTATCGTTGTTGGGCTGTCGCTGGTTCTACTGCTGCTCGTGTTCCGTTCCATCATGGTGCCGCTCATTGCTACTGGCGGATTCATGCTGTCCCTCGGCGCAGCCTTCGGTGCCATTGTTGCTATCTATCAGTGGGGCTGGCTCTCCGCCATCTTTGATGTACCAAACCCGGGGCCCATTCTGAGCTTTCTGCCCATGATCCTCATTGGCGTGCTCTTTGGACTGGCCATGGATTATCAGATGTTCTTGGTCTCCGGTATGCGTGAGTCTTATGTTCACGGGGAAGATGCGCGCACCGCCGTCGTCAGTGGCTTCAACCACGGTGCCAAGGTGGTGACGGCGGCCGCGATCATCATGGTCTCGGTGTTCGCAGGATTCATCTTCAGCCACCTGACCATGGTCCGACCCATCGGATTCGCTCTCGCATTCGGTGTGCTCATGGACGCGTTCGTGGTTCGTATGACATTGATTCCCGCCGCGATGCACATTCTGGGCAAACACGCCTGGTGGTTGCCCAAGTGGTTGGACCGGATCTTGCCGGACGTCGACGTTGAGGGTGCAAAGCTCCTCGAGGCCACCGACGAGACTAAGACGGTTGAGCCCGAACCTGCCGTCAAATAAGGGCCTACTGCGCGCCGGCTTCCCGCCGGCGCGCAGTAGTATCTCTCGCTACTTCGAGAACTTGACCGTCAGTTTGTCCTTCTCAAGCCGAACCTCTCCGTCGAAGTACAGTCCACGGGAATCCTTCTGCTTTTCCCAGACAGCGGGCTCATCGCTGTACCACTCCATATTGCGTTCGTAACTCACCGTGGCTTCGCCGCCGCTAGCACGAAGGCGCACCGATTGGCCCTGGAAACCTTCGGAGACGTCATAGGTTGGCTCTGTTGTCAGGCTCCAGCTGATATTCCGGTAATCTTTGGCGTCGCCGTACGTGTACATCTTGTTGGGGCAGGCCTCCGGTGCGGCGTCCTTCGATGCCAAGCATTTCTCAAGGTACGCCTTTGCCTCTGCAACAGTGTCCTTCTGCACCGCGTCCGTCAAGGAAATCTCGAACCGCGCACCTAACGAGTTATTGCCCTCCGGATCCACAGCAACGTTGACGGTCTTGGCTTCGCCCAGAGTCACGTACTTCGTTCCCTCGGGTGGTGTGATGACGTAGCTGCCAGGAAGGACGGGAAGGATCGTCCCCGGAGCCTGCTGACCTTCCGATGAGGGAAGTTTAACATCAACGCCGTTGACCTTGATCTCGTTGGCCCCTTCGGGGAGCTGAATGGGCAGAAGCCACGTGCCTCCACTGACTACGCGCCATTCGTTGAACACCACAGCTGTCCGGTCGCCCTTTTCAAGCACGAAAGTGATTGGCGTTGTCTTGGAGTCCTGCGTCAGGTCCGCTGTGATGACAGCGCCGCCGTCCGTCGTCTCGACGTCGCGGATCTCATAGCCACTGATGCGGTTTTTGGCTGCTGAGAAGATCTGGTTGGTGAGCAGAACCCGTTCTTGGGACGTCACGTTCGGATCGAGGATATCCACGGCCGTTGCAGCGTCGCCGTCCCGGAGTGAATCAAGGTATTTCTCTACCTGTGCCTTTGGGCCAAACACACTGGTAGAAACAACGTTGTAAGCAACCGTTGCACCAATCACCAACACCACGACCGCCCCAACAATGATGCCCCACACCCTCAGGCGCTTCTTTGCTTGAGCGGACATGGGTTGAGGCTCAGGAACCTGCCCCGTTGCGTCAGCCGCGGGCGCCGTGCTCGGCGTAACGTCGGAGGCAACTGCGTCAGCTGTCATCCCATGGTCGACATTGCGCTTGAGCCAACCTCGAACTCGCGCCGGGGCGAAGGGAATCAGCGTCGGGGCAACAAAGCGTGAGCTGACCTCTATAGCGGCTCCCCAGAGGCCCATGATCAAGAAGGTCCACGGCGCCAGGGCCATGGTGCCCGAGAGAGCGAATATTCCGCCGCTCACATCGAAGACTGCCGCACTGACCAGGGACGTGGCTAGGCCGCCAACCAAAAACACTGCGGGCAGAACAACCCACGACGTACCCCGCCTCAGAGCTGTTGGGTCGTTGTTCCTCACCAGCGCCCATACGACAGAGGCGAGAACAGCGAACGCGAGAGTAAAGAGAATAAGTAACAGGGTGGCCCACCATGGCAGGTCCAACACGTTCATCGAATCGGAGGCAGCGCTGGTGGATACGCCTAGGGTCGTGAAGTGACCCACCCCGTAGCCCCAGATGGCGGCGGTGGGAAGCCACAACGGTGCGGAGAACGCAGCAAGCGCACCGCCCTTGACGATGGCCGAGATGAAGACGATTACCCCGGTGACAACCGTGTAAGCGAGGAAGTGCAGGCCAAAGACCTTCAACGCATTTAAAACGCTGGGATACTTCCGCGCAAACGTGAAACCTCGTGCCGAAGCCCTGCCAGCCCAGGTAGCCAAAGTGCCGATCACGAGGGCTCCGAAAAGGAGTGACACCGAAACACTGTTGATGCTCACTGCCATCTCTTCATCGCCGCTGCGAATGGTGAACACAAGACCGAACAGCATGGCGATAAGTGCCAGTGCAAGACCCGTCGTGCCCGAGAGAATCCACGCTTGCGCAGCCTCGGTGGGCTGCTTGCGTTCGGCGCGCCTACCCAACCACCAGAGAGCCGCAACAGCAAGACCTGTGAGGAGGAGCGGCAAAACCCAGAGCATTCCCTCAAGTTCCAGGGGAGCCCCGAAGAAGTTCGTACCCAGCTCTGCACCGAATGCCCCCATAAAGGCCATACCAGTCAGCTGAAAAGGAATCCCGATGATAAAGAGAATTCCTCCGGCGATTTCAGCTGGATCGATGCCCGAATACTCCTGAACCGTGCTGTCCATATCAGAATTCGAGGTCAAAAGTGTGCCAACGAATACCAGTACCAACGCAACCACGGCGCCCACAAGCGTGACACCGTAAGCGATAGTGGCAGACAATCCGGCCCCCAGCCAGCGTGTGGACCCGACGCCGGTCAGCACCGTGCTGGAGGGCGGCACCGCTCCGGCGTCGGGAGGGTTTTCAGGTAGGGGCGGATGGTTTCCCTGGGTGAGCGTAGCGCCCTGTTGGTTCGGTGGTGATTGCTCGGCTGAGTTCGGCTTCATTGATGTCCCTGATTGACGGAGGCAGGGACATTCCCATGACGTCCCCCGGCATCAAAACTACTACGGAGGCTGTACCGCCAAGTGGGGCCTGTGGATAACCTGATGGCTACCGCGGAAGCTGCGTTTCCGGCTCCGGTGCTGCCGCGGCAGGGGCTGCAAGGAAGGACACCAGAACGGCGACCCCGACAGCCAACAGGGCATTGCGAATACCTACAACGTCACCAAGAAATCCGAGTAACGGAGGCCCTGCCAAGAACGCCATATAGCCGATGCTGGACACGACAGAAACGCGGGCTGCAGCACGACGTGGCTCATCCGCGGCAGCAGACATCCCCATGGGGAAACCCAGCGCCGCCCCGAGACCCCAGAATATTGCGCCGATACCACTGACATAAATATTCGGGCCAAAAACAAACAGCAATAGGCCAACAAGAGCGGATCCCAGCGTGACCTGCAGAACCCGCACCCGCCCATATCGGTCAATGAACCGGCCGCCGATAAAGCGAAATACGGTCATGGATGCCACAAAGGCCGCGAACATCATGGCGCCGGTAGCCTCAGAGCTACCCAGCCCATCGACGGTGGCTTTCGCAATCCAGTCATTCGCGGCCCCTTCCGTCAGCGCGGCACCCAGAACCACCAAGCCGATAAGCAGGGTTCTCGATTCACGCCACGCACCGAACCGGGTGGCTGGCGCGATGTGTGGGTCATGCTCCAGGTGCGGGTTCGTCGCAAGGAAGTACTTCGGTATCCACAGTGAGACCGTTAAGGCGAGGATTGAAATTGCCGCAAGATGCCACGGCAACTCGATGTTCAGCGCCGACAGCCCCGCGCCGATGATCGCGCCCACAAACGCGCCGGCACTGAAGCCCGCATGAAATTTTGGCATGATGGTCCGCCGGAGTCGATGTTCGACGTCGGCCCCTTCAATATTCATGGCGACGTCCCAGAGCGCGATGCCAGTGCCCAGCACAAACAGACCGATCCCGGTCAGAGGCACTGATGATTCGGCCAACCCCAGGGCAACGATTACTGCGCCCACCGCTGCACCAACCCCACCAATACGCACGGTGTTGCCCGTACCAAATCTGGAGGCCACCATGCCGCTCAAGGGGAGGGCAACGACGGATCCAATCGCCCCGAACAACAGCAGCGCACCCATGGCCCCTGGGCTGAGCCCAAGGGTGTCCGATGCCGAGGGAATGCGAGCCGCCCAGCTGGCAAACACCAGACCGTTGAGCCCGAACACGGCGAACGTCGCCCACATTGCTGCGTTGAGGTTGGAGGTCACCCAGCTAAGTTAAGCGCCTGTTCCGTGAAACGTCCACCGCAGCGCCTAGCGGGCGCGGACCACCCGTGCCTCATCCCACACCGGATCCTTGGTCTCATAGACCTTCCCGTCGGAACCAAAGACCAGAAACCGGTCGAAACTGCGAGCAAACCAGCGATCGTGAGTGACAGCAATGACAGTGCCCGCAAAGCGCTCAATTGCCTGCTCCAGTTCCTCAGCGGAGTGCAGATCGAGGTTATCCGTGGGCTCGTCGAGCAGCAACAGCGTTGCACCGGAGAGTTCGAGCAGAAGGATCTGCAGGCGCGCCTGCTGACCGCCCGAGAGCGAGTTGTACTTCTGCTCTGCCTGACCAGCGAGACCGTACCGGTCAAGAACGCCCGATGCCGCTTCCCTACCCTGACCGGAACGGTGCTCATCACCCCGGTGGAGAATGTCCAGCAGTGTTCGATCCAATAGATCCGGCCGTGCGTGCGTTTGGGCGAAAAAGCCCGGTCGAATACGCGCGCCCAGCTTTACCGTTCCCTCGTGCGGCACTTCGGCAATCTCGACGTCGGAAACCGGTTCGTGTTCCTTCTCCGGGTCCGTTCCGCCTCCAGCGAGGAGTCGCAGGAAGTGTGACTTGCCGGAACCGTTTGAGCCCAATACACCCACCCGGTCGCCGTACCAGATCTCATTACTGAATGGCTTCATCAGGCCGGTGAGCTCAAGATTCTTGGCCACCACGGCGCGTTTGGCCGTGCGACCGCCCCGCAGTCGCATGGTGACGTTCTGCTCAATAGGGATAGCCTCCGGCGGGCCGGCTTCCAGAAACTTTGCCAGCCGGGTCTGCGCAGCGTGATAACGGTTGGCCATGTCGGAGCGGAACGCAGCCTTGTTCTTGTACATATTCACAAGCTCCTTGAGCTTGAGATGTTCTTCATCCCACCGGCGTCGTAGTTCCTCGAAACGCTCGTTGCGGTCTGTTCGTGCCTGCAGGTAGGTCTCGAATCCGCCGCCGTGAACCCAGCTCGAGGCACCCAGGGCACCCGGTTCAAGGGTAACGATCCGGGTTGCTGCGTTTGCGAGTAGTTCGCGGTCGTGGCTGACGAACAACACAGATTTCTTTGACTCGTTCAGCTTTGCCTCGAGCCACCGCTTGCCTGGCACGTCCAGGTAGTTGTCCGGTTCGTCCAGGAGCAATAGCTCGTCGGGGCCGGAGAACAGTGCTTCGAGGACCAGCCTTTTCTGCTCGCCCCCCGATAACGAGGACGCAGCCCGATGCTGTGCTCGCTCGTAGGGAATTCCCAGGGCGGCCATGGTGACCTCGTCCCAGGAGGTCTCAAGTTCGGAGCCCCCGGCGTCGCCCCAATCGGCGATTGCCTGGGCATAGCGCATCTGTGTGGGTTCGTCGTCGTTCTCCATCATGGCCAGCTCAGCCTTATCGACGGCGGCGGCTACTTGCGCGAGAGCTGGAGGTGCAGCCGAGACCAGGAGATCGCGCACCGTACTGTCGTCCCGGACCTGACCGACGAACTGGCGCATGATGCCTATCCGCCCGGAGCTGGCCACCGCGCCGTCGTCGGCCTTGATGTCCCCGGCCACGATGCGCAGAAGCGTCGTTTTTCCTGTGCCGTTAGGGCCGATCAGCGCTGTTTTGTGCCCTTCGCCCACTTTGAATCCGACGCCGTTGAGCAGTTGACGTCCGTCGGAAAGGAAGTAGGTGATATTGGAAATGTCGAGGTGTGCCACTATCCAAGTGTGGCACCCTTTCCGCCCGCGCCCGCTAGCGCTCCACGAGGATCCCGTCCTCGTCGGCGAACACCATAGCGCCGGGCCGGAAGACGACGCCATCGATGTTCACGTTGATATCAGCGTCACCAGCACCGGTCTTGTCGCTCTTACGAGGGTTGCTCCCGAGGGCCTTGACGCCCAGCGGTAGCTTCGCAACTTCTCCCCGGTCCCGGATGAGGCCGTGGATGATGACTCCGCTCCACCCGTTCTCGACAGCCGATGCAGCGATCATGTCCCCCATCAACGCCGTGCGGTGCGAGCCACCGCCGTCGATCACGAGCACCGCTCCCTCGCCCGGTGTGGCCAGGATGGACTTCACCAACGCGTTGTCCTCGAAGCACTTTACGGTCCTGATGTGCCCGCTGAAGGCCGTGTTGCCGCCAAGGTCCTGAAATTGGAGACCCATGGATTGCAGTTCTTCCCCGCGCTGGTCATAGAGGTCTGCTGTAGCGGTCATGGTGCTCCTTGAGGTGGTCATCCGCGGACAATGCGGCGCTTGCGGGCTTCCCCGATCGCGGCAGTTCTGTTGTCGACACCTAGTTTGCCGTAAATATGGACCAGATGCGTCTTCACGGTCGCTTCGGAAATGAACATCTGCCGAGCTATTTCCTTATTGGTCAGGCCGGTCGTCAGTAGTTCCACTAGTTCAACTTCCCTGGCAGAAAGGGACGGTTGTGGACTGCGGATCCGCCCCATGAGCCGTGCCGCGACTTCCGGTGCGAGTGCCGTCTGACCTGCTGCGGCGGAGAGTACGGCCTGCCGGATCTGCTCGGGCGGTGCGTCTTTCAGCATGTATCCGGCGGCGCCAGCCTCCACCGCGGCGAGGATATCTGCGTCTGTGTCGTAGGTGGTCAGGATTAAGACCGGTGGCCCATTCTGAGCCTTGATCTCGCGGGTAGCGCTCACGCCGTCCATGCCCTCGCCCATCTGGAGGTCCATGAGAACGACGTCGGCAGGGTCCCCGAACGCAGCGAGTTTGGCCAGTTCCGCGAGGGCCGCGCGGCCCTCGGATGCCTCCGCAATGACGGACATTCCCTGAAAGTCCGCGAGCATAGCCCGCAGTCCAGCGCGCACCACCGGGTGATCGTCCACCAGCAGGATCCGGATGATGCCGGTTTCACTCATGGTCGCCCTCCGTAGGGGTTGCAGAGGGGTGGTGTAGGAGGGGAAGGCGCAGCGCGATGACCGTTGTCCCGCCGCCGGATTCGGGATTCAGCGAGCCCCCAAGAGCCAACACTCGTTCGCGCAGCGACAACAGCCCAAATCCCGTGCCGTCCGGGCGGGGCTGGGACGGAAGACTTGCCGGATCGAAGCCCACGCCGTCGTCGTAAATATCCATGGTGACGTCTTCGCCGAGAAATGAGAGGGTTACGACCGCGGTGGTCGCGTTGGCGTGCGCTGCCACATTGGCCAGGCTGGCCTGGGCCGCCCGCAGCAGCGTCACTTCATAGGGTGCTGGCAGGTCAATGGGTTCACCTTCGAGCCGGAACCTGCACCTGAGCGGGCTACCCTGCGCGGCAGCGCGCCTCTCGGTGCTCTCGCACACGCGCTCAAGGCTGGACACCAACGATTCCTCGGGTTCAGTCAGTCCGCGGACAAACCGGCGTGCCTCCGCAAGATTCTCGGACGCCGTCTCCTGCACCGTCTGCAGACGATCCCGGGCGACGTCGTCATTGCCTGCGTCCAAGGCGGACTGCACAGCCCGGGACACCAGGACAATGCTGGACAGGCCCTGCGCCAACGTGTCGTGGATTTCCCGCGCAAGCCGTTCACGTTCGGCGAGGACACCCGCCTGATGCTGGGAGTCAGCAAGTTCAACGCGCGTCCGGCGCAGCTCCTCCAGCGCGAGGCGCTGATTCACACCCTCGGTATACAGCGCGCCGTAGGCCATCCCCATGATGACGGCGAATACCGCCCCCACCATGGGCCCTAGCAGCATGGGCAGCGAGAATCCACCGGAATGCCACCACTGAGACGCAACAACGACGACGGTAAGAGCCGTCACAGCCATGATGGCGTGCCGTGCTCCCAACAGGTGCAGATGCAGGAAAAACAGGGGAAACGCGAGCCAGGAGAAATCCGCGCTCAGCACGGACAGTGCCACCCAAAGCAGCGTGACCAGGGCCAGCCACGGCACACCGAACCGTTGTGGGTCCAGTCCTGTCCTCGACACCGAATATCGCTTCTCCACTACGGTGCCGGCCAGATAGATGGCGGCCAGCACTATCGCGAGTGCCAACGCAAGGTACGACGTCGGGCGTCCTGGGTTTGAGACCAGGAGGCGACCGGTGCCAACGGCCAGAAGCACAGCGAAACCAACGTGCAGTGAAGTCCTCAGGACGCGGAGCACCAGCTCCGACGCCGAGGAGGTTTCAGTCTGCATGGAACAACCCTAGTCACCGGCAGTGACAAACGGGTCAACCAAATGGTTGACAAAGCGCTCAACCAGGCGGCATCCGCGAATCAACCAAGCCCCCGATGTCAGCGAACCCGTTTCGCAGGAGAGTGGAAGGGAAAGGTTTTCACGGCCCAACCGCGGGCCACGAGAGAGGAATTCATGTTTCTGGCACTTCGGGATATCAGGTTCGCCAAAGGGCGTTTTGCCCTGATGGGCAGTGTGGTGGCGCTGATCACGTTGCTGCTTGTCATGCTGTCTGGGCTCACCTCTGGCTTGGGCAACCAGTCGACGTCGGGCATTGCGTCACTGTCCGACGCCGGTGCCACCACCATTGCGTTCGGCGCGCCCGAGGGTGGTGAGGCGAAAGCGTCCTATACGGAATCGCAGGTCAGCGCCGCTCAGGTGAAGCAGTGGAAGGACACAGTGGACTTCGCTGAGCCCCTGGGAATTAGCCAGACCAGGTTCCAGGCCGGCTCCAGCACCAATGTTGCGGTCTTTGGGGTGGAGCCGGGCGGAAAGTTGCAGCCGGCCACCGTGAAAGACGGAACGGTAGTGATCAGTTCATCGATCGCAGCGGACCTCGGCGTGGAGACCGGCGATACGGCCGCACTTGGTGCCCTCGATCTGACGGTCTCCAAGGTTGTGGAGGACCAGTGGTACAGCCACACGCCGGTGGTGTGGACCTCGACGTCGGACTGGCAGCAGATCAGCCACGCCAACGATTCCGTGGGAACAGTGGTCGTCGCGGGCGCAGACGGAAATGTCGATGGCATGGTGACCAACTCGGTGTCTGGTTCTTTTCAGGCGCTCGGCGCTTACCAGTCCGAGCATGGTTCGCTACTGCTGATGCAGGGCTTCCTCTACGGCATCTCCGCACTGGTCATCGTTGCTTTCTTGACGGTCTGGACGGTGCAGCGCACCCGGGACATTGCGGTCCTGAAGGCTCTGGGCGCTTCCAGTCGCTACGTACTGAAGGACGCGCTCACGCAAGCTGCCATCGTTCTGGTTGCCGGGGCACTGCTGGGTGGCGTCATGGGACTTGTGGGCGGTTTCTTCGCAGCGCAGGCCGCACCCTTCCTGGTGTCCGCGGCAACAACGCTGATACCCGTCGCGGGCATCGTTGTCCTCGGGCTGGCTGGTTCGGCCCTCGCTGTCCGGCGCGTTATTCGCGTGGATCCGCTCATCGCTCTCGGCGGCAACTAACCGCCCCCGCGCCTAGCCGCTCACCCTCATCGTCACGCCCAACATTGGCAGAAGGAAATCATCATGAACAACGCACTGAAACTCGTAGATGTCACCCTCGATTACCCAGACGGCCTTGGTACCGTCACCGCACTGGACAGCGTCAACGTCAGCGTCGACTCCGGCAAAGTCCTCTCCCTTGTCGGCCCCTCAGGCTCCGGTAAATCATCACTGCTCGCCGTTGGTTCCACTTTGATCCGGCCGACGTCGGGCCAGGTCCTACTGGATGGCGTGGATGTGAGCGAACTTGGCGACGACGAGCTGACCACACTTCGACGGGATCGAATCGGTATCATCTTCCAGCAGCCCAACCTTCTACCGTCACTAACGGCCGTGGAACAGCTGATCATCGCCGAGCACCTGCGGGGGCAGTCGCCTCGGAAGGCCAAGCCTCGTGCCATGGAACTGCTCGACGTCGTCGGCCTCACCGATTCAGCCAACAGACGGCCTCACCAGCTATCCGGTGGCCAGCGGCAGCGCGTCAACATTGCCCGCGCCCTCATGGGGAACCCCACCACCCTGCTGGTAGATGAGCCTACGGCGGCGCTGGACCACGAGCGGTCGGAGGCCATTGTGCGTCTGATCGTCAGGATCACCCGCGAGTTCGACGTGGCCACGGTCATGGTCACCCACGACACTGAATTTGTGCCCCTGACAGACGGTGTCGCCTCGATGCGGGACGGACGGCTCAGCGACTCCATCGCCGCTTGAACTACTGATTCAGTGGTGGCGGCTGTAGCCCATACTGACGTTTAAGTGCGATCTTCGCCGCTAGATACCCGGACATGCCGTGCACACCCGGTCCCGGCGGCGTAGACGACGAGCACAGATAAACACCTTCCAACGGAGTGACCCATGGCTTCGGCGAGAACGTTGGCCGAGCAACCATCTGCCGCAGAGACGTAGCACCGGAACCGAAATCTCCACCTACATAGTTGGCGTTATAGCGCTCGAGCCCAGCCGCCGTCGTCGCCTGTGACCGCACGACGACGTCGCGGAACCCTGGCGCAAACCGTTCGATTTGGTCAGCGATCGCCTCAGTCATGTTCCGGGTGGAGCCGGCCGGTACGTGGCAGTACGTCCACAGGACGTGATGCCCGGCGGGGGCACGGGAGGAATCGAAAGGCGTCGGCTGGGAAGCGAGCACGAAGGGCCGATCGGGATGGCGTCCAGCGGCGACGTCGTTCTCCGCCCTAGCAATATCCACCGAGGACCCACCAACGTGCACCGTGGAGGCGCCGGTGAGCTCCGGATCCGCCCACGGCACGGGGCCAGAAAGGATGAAGTCCACTTTGCAGGCAGCGTCCGCGTACCGAAACTGCCGCAGAGCGTTCGCGTATTTCAAAGGCAACAGGTCCCGCGACATCTCGAGAAAGCCCCGAGGAGCCACGTCAAGCAGCACCGTTTTGGCCGACTTCAGCTCGTTCAGGTCAGTGACTCGTCGTCCCGTGGTCACTGTGCCGCCATGCGCCAGAAGGTCTGCCACCATCGCATTGGCAATAGCCTGCGAACCGCCAATCGGGATCGGCCACCCCTTCGCGTGCGCTGCTGTTCCCAGGAGCAAGCCCGCGCCAGCGGACGAGAGCGAGGGCTGCGGACCCACCGGGTGTGACGCAACGCCAGAGAATAGGGATCGGGCTTCCTCTGTCCGGAAGCCAGCAACCGCCCTGCCAGCCGCAGTGCCAAGTTGAAGCGCGCGGAGGCCAAACAGCGTCAGAGCCACCGGATCGGCCGGAACGCGAAGAAGTGAATTCAAAAGTACGTCAACGACTCCGTCGACGTGCCGCACCAGCGGAGCGAACACGCGCCGCCAGGTGTCGCCGTCGCGCCCCAGCGCTTCCACGGTCCTCCCCAGATCGCGGTAGGCCAGAGCGGAACGTCCTCCATCGAGGGGGTGCCCGTAAGCAATGTCCGGCGTGATCAGTTCAATGCGCTTCGACAGCCCAAAAGCACGGAAAAATGGGGAAGCAAGCGCCAGAGGGTGTACCGCAGAACAGATGTCGTGGACATGCCCGAGCTCCATCAGCTCCGTAGTTCGCGTCCCCCCACCAACAGTCTCGGCCGCCTCATAGACGTGCACCGATAGGCCCGCACGCGCCATCGTGACTGCGGCCGCCAACCCGTTGGGACCAGACCCGACGACGGCGACATCACTCACGGCTGACCTTCCGTCTCTTGGCGGTTGCGGCTTCTGCGGATTGCGCCCTTGAGCTCCCTAGCCCGCGCCAACAGTCCCCTGGCTCTGCCCGGAAGAGTACGGTGAATATTCAAGGCGGCGGCAACGATGCGATACTTGATCGAATTGAGCGGAATGTCGTACGTGGTGGGCAGAGTGACGACATTCTTGGAGAAGTTCCGCTTGAACGACGTCACATTGATCAGCTGCGGATAGTTTTCGCTGACAATGCCGGTCAGGCCGCACGCGGTGTTGCCGGCGGACTTAAGCACCAGAAACGTTTCCCACAAGAGTAGGTACGCCGCATTGGACTTACGTGCGGCGTGGCTGCTTCCGGCAAACAGGTACACCGCGTGGCCGCGGTATTCGGTGCTGATCAGCCAGCAGACCGCGCGCCCCTCAAGGTAGGCGACGCCGAGTCTGGCCTTGTCACCAAGTGTGTCCAGGAGCGTTTCATAAAACTCAGAGTCGAAACTGGCGAATTGATCGCGTTCGGCAGTCTCCTCCATAATCGGGAAAAGCTCGCGACGGAAGACTCCAGTGCGTTCGGAGGCCTCAATGAACCTGATCTCGACACCGGTTTTCCTCGCTTTCCGAATGCAGTTGCGCGCATTGGGCCGGAATCCGGCGGCGATCGTTTTTTCGTCCGGCTGTAAATCGACAACAATTTCGCGCTCGTACCAGCCGTGCTCAATCGGATCCGTGACCGGTGGCTTGGGATGCCGAACCTGCATGCGGATATACAAGGGGTCCGCGGCCGGATCATCCTTGAACTGCTCAACCACGGTTTTGACAAGGCGCTGTTCGGCATCTGGGGTTCTTTCCACAAACCAGGTGGGTCCGTTGACCACCACCAGGGAGTTCCGAAACCGGCGCTCCAGTAGCAGGTAACTAGCCAGCGCAACGGGTGAACCGGCGTCGTAATAGGCCCAGATGCCATAGGTATTGCGCCCCATTGCGGCCTCGAAGTCTGCCCAGTACGGCGTCTGCTCTAGCGGAACCACAACGTCTGGATGGTGGGCTACAAGTGCCTCAAACGACTCGCGGTCGAGTTTCGTGTACGTCAAAGTGTTCACGGTGCTGCTTTCGTTGACTCGTCGTCCGATAAGTAGCTTTGCCGCTCAAGGGAAGCTACGTTTTCTGTGGTCGTTCCGTTGCTCCATGGAAGAAGCCATCTATCCGGCGCTCGGTCAAACGGCCCGCCCTGGGGGTCATCGACGCCCACCGCACGGACAACGTCATACTGCGGCTCGACCATGTCCCCGATCACGCGCCACATAATATATACCGTCGCCAGAATATGCGCGACGACAGCCAGCACATAGTAGGGACTGTCGAGATTGTTCTGGTCGGATCCTCCGCTGGTCTCCTTGGCCAAAAACATCCAGATGGCCCACCAGTGCAAGGCTTCCATCAACTGCCAAACAAGGAAAGAAGTCCACCGGGGGCGAGCCAAAGCCACGAGCGGAATGAGCCAGAGAACAAACTGCGGCGAGTACACCTTGTTGGTCAAAATGAAGGCAGCAACAATGAGGAAAATAAGCTGTGCAATGCGAGGCCTTCGCGCTACGGTGAGGCCAAGAACAGCAATGCCTGCACAGGCTGCCGCGAACAGAGCGAATGCCCAGAAGTTGATGAACTCCGCGCCGACCTCGCCCCAGCCCAGCCGCTTCGCCACCTCGTTGTAGGCAAACCACACAGACGAGTATCCAGCGCCGCGATCCTGGGTGAACGTGAGAAAGTAGCGCCAAGCACCGAAGTCCTTGATCATAAACGGCATGTTGACCACGAGCCATGTGACGGCGGCCGCGCCCGTGCTCAGCGCTAAAGGACGAAACTTGCCGGACCGAATCGCCAGAACCAGCACCGCGCCAAGAATCAGCAGGGGGTAGAGCTTCAACGCAGTCCCCAGGCCGATGAAAATACCCGCGGCCACCGGCCTGTTCCGCGCGAAGAACAACATTCCAAGGGTCGCAAGCATGACCGCCCACAAATCCCAGTTGATGGTCCCAGCCAGAACAATTCCAGGGGCAACGGCGACCATCGCCGCATCCCACGGACGCCGGTTGGTCATTCGGGCAGTGGCGATAACAGTCACGATCCACACCGCAGCAACCAAACCCGCGTTGATGTCGAAATAGGCCAGGGCTCGTGCTTGATCACTTCCTGCGGAGGGAACCAGCAACGCCGTTGCCCCCGCCAGCAAGCCCAGCAGGACCGGGTATTCGAACTGGGCGCCGTCCGTCAGGAACGGAAAAACGCCGTCGGCCAGTCCCCGTGAGCGGAAGAGCTCAGGCCAGTCGGAGTAGCAGGCCATGTAAAAATGTTGAGGCGTGGACCAACCGCTGACCCGGCAGGGGTTCTTGATCAGAACTGACACGAGAGCAGCGATCGTAGTCAGAATGACCAGCACGCGCTCTATCGTGAAAAAGCCGGGGTCCACTCTGCCCGGCGAACTGTGCCGGCCCAAGGGCCCGCCAATGAGTTCCGTGAAACGCCGCAGGAAAGGATCATTCCGGGTCGGCACCACAATGCGTAGTGGCCGTCTCACCCGGGAACTCTTCATGGGTCAAGCCTAGCGAGGTTGGGGAACGTCTGACCTATTTGCACGACGCTGACCAGTTTGCGTAAGTGCGGGAATAAGAAGAGCGCGCCAGTGTTGAACTAGAATGACCCTTGGCTCGCTATCTGGCGACACCAAGGAAAGTAACCTTATTATTCTGTGTGTGTTTTCGCGCGCACGGTGCGTTGATGTGTTTCAAAGGAGAACAGTGGTGGCTAACCCCATTCGGGTCGGAATTGTCGGAGTCGGTAACTGTGCGGCGTCGCTTGTCCAAGGCGTTCAGTATTACCGGGATGCGGATGAATCTGCCACAGTTCCCGGACTCATGCACGTGAAGTTCGGCAAGTACCACGTCAATGACGTTCAGTTCGTGACGGCGTTCGACGTCGACGCCAAGAAAGTTGGGCTGGATCTGGCCGAGGCCATCGGCGCCAGCGAGAACAACACCATCAAAATTGCGGACGTTCCCAGCACCGGCGTGAATGTATTGCGTGGTCACACTCTGGACGGTCTCGGTAAGTACTACCGGGAAACCATTCTGGAAGCAGACGAGGATCCGGTTGACGTTGTCGCCGAGCTCAAGGAATCAAAAGTGGACGTACTCGTCTGCTACCTGCCCGTCGGATCAGATGCCGCGGCGAAGTTCTACGCACAGTGCGCTATCGACGCCGGCGTTGGCTTTGTGAATGCCCTTCCGGTCTTCATCGCTGGAACCAAGGAATGGGCGGACAAGTTCACCGCCGCAGGCGTCCCCATTGTCGGAGACGACATCAAGAGCCAGATCGGGGCCACGATCACCCACCGCGTCATGGCGAAACTCTTCGAAGACCGTGGCGTCACCCTTGACCGCACTTACCAGCTCAACGTGGGCGGCAACATGGACTTCAAGAACATGCTGGAGCGCGAGCGGCTCGAATCCAAGAAGATCTCCAAGACCCAGGCGGTCACGTCAAACACCTCAGCCAAACTATCGGCCGACGACGTCCACATTGGCCCGTCGGACTACGTTTCCTGGCTGGATGATCGCAAGTGGGCCTTCGTCCGTCTGGAGGGCCGCAATTTTGGTGATGCTCCCGTATCGCTGGAGTACAAGCTCGAAGTCTGGGACTCACCCAACTCCGCCGGTGTCATCATCGACGCCATCCGCGCAGCGAAAATTGCTCTGGACCGTGGAGTGGGCGGACCCATCCTGTCTGCCTCAAGCTACTTCATGAAGTCTCCGCCCGAGCAGTACGCAGACGACATCGCCCACGAAAAGGTAGAGGCCTTCATCCGCGGCGACGTGGACAGCTAGCCTCTCCGCTCCACCCCTCGATCCGTCCGCACTTATTGTTGGAATAGATGCCTCTTTGGCGCTTATTCCAACAATAACTGCGGACGGATCGGGCGTTAAAGACCTCATCACGGGTCTTCCGGATCAACGCGGACCTGCAGTTCCGGCTCAGGCAGACCCCATTCCATAAGCGCCAGACGGAGCTTGGTTTCTGGTGGAGAATCGGCGCCTACCCTCATCATCTGCAGGGCAGCCTTTGCTGTGACAATACCCGGAAGATTCGGATGGCCCGAGAGCAGCGTGGCCAACTCGGATCGGGTATTCCACGGCGTGCTCCGTTCCTCGAAAGACGCTCGGGGAACGCGAAGGAGCTGGTCTCCGAGGCAAACCGCATCCGGCAGAGACATTTTCGCCGCGAGATCCAACCACGTTCGTGCCGGCGTCGACATACGGATCCCGTTCCAGACCGCCACTTCTCCCTCGCGCAGAATGACCGAGTGCCCAACATTTCCGGGTTGGCGGGCAGCCCCATGATCTGTGGCTACGCTCAGCGCGCGAGCCCGATCTTCGACGACTGTCGTTGTCCCAATAACCCTATAGACGCTGCGGGCGACCCGTTCAATGTCGCGTGCACGAAGTCGCTGCGGTGAGACTCCCAGCCGCATAGCTTCCGCTCTCGTGAACTCACGTTCGTGGAGTTCCGGAGGCAGTGGTTTGGGCGTGCACATGCATGCGGGGGAACGGCGGGCAGCGTCAGAAGAGCCCCACCGGACTCCCATCGTCAGTCACGTCCATGCGCATGGCAGCCGGCTCCTTCGGCAGGCCGGGCATGGTCATGACGGCTCCGGTCAGGGCCACAATGAAGCCAGCACCGGTCTTGGGGATAAGGTCTCGGACGTGAACGGTGAATCCCTTGGGCGCACCGAGTTTCGATGCGTCGTCGGAGAAGGAGTACTGCGTCTTGGCCATACACACCGGCAGGTTGTCCCACCCATTACGTTCAATCTCGGCCAGGCGGCGAAGGGCAGCCACACTGAACTCGACGTCGTCTGCGCCGTAAATCTCCTGCACCACGGTCCGGATCTTGTCCACAACGGGCAGATCCAACGAATAGAGGTGCCGGAAGTCGCTGGGCTTTGCCAGCGCTGACAGCACGGCCTCGGCCAGCGCGTCTCCACCAGTACCGCCTCCGCCGTGCGCCCAAACGTCCGCGACGGCGGCCTCCACGCCTTCCTTGGCACACCAGGCCATGATCCAGTCCAGTTCTGCGTCCGTGTCTGTGACGAACCGGTTGACTCCGACGACGGGAGTCAGCCCGAACTTCTCAACGTTGCGAATGTGCCGCTCCAGGTTGGCCACACCCTCTTCCATCGCGGGGACGTTCGGTTCGGTCAAGTTCGTTTTCGGTACGCCACCATGCATCTTCAGGGCTCGTACAGTGGCCACGATGACGACGGCAGATGGTGCAACGTCCGCGTACCGCGCCTTGATGTCCATGAATTTCTCGGCGCCAAGGTCCGCCCCGAATCCAGCCTCGGTCACCACGACGTCGGCTAGTTTGCGGGCAGTGAGTGTAGCGAGGGCGGAATTGCAGCCGTGCGCAATATTGGCGAAAGGTCCGCCGTGCACCAGTGCCGGCGTGCCGGCTATGGTCTGCACCAGGTTGGGCTTGATCGCGTCTTTGAGGATCAGTGTGAGTACACCCGAGACACCGAGATCATTGACGGTAACGGGTTTGCGGTCATAGGTGTAGCCGAACGTCATGCGACCAAGCCGCATTTTGAGATCTGCAAGGTCACTAGCCAAGCAGAAGACCGCCATGATCTCCGAGGCGACAGTGATGTCGAAGCCGTCCTGCCGCGGAGTGCCCTGAGTTGGCCCACCGAGCCCTATGACGACCTCCCGCAGCGCGCGGTCGTTCATATCCAGCACCCGCTTGAACGTGATGCGGCGAGGGTCGATGTTGAGCTCGTTACCCTGGTAAATGTGGTTATCCACCAGTGCCATGAGGGCGTTGTTGGCAGAGGTGATGGCGTGAAAATCGCCGGTGAAGTGCAGGTTGATCTCTTCCATGGGCAGAACCTGCGAACGCCCACCTCCAGCAGCACCGCCCTTCATGCCGAGAACGGGTCCCAGCGACGGTTCACGGAGGGCGATCATGACACTCTTGCCGGCTTTGGCCAAAGCGTCTGCGAGTCCCACAGTCATAGTGGATTTACCCTCGCCAGCCGGCGTCGGGCTCATAGCAGAGACGAGCACCACCTGGCCGGGCGCCTTACCTGTATCCCGCAGAAGCACAGGGTCTATCTTGGCCTTGTAGCGCCCATACTGTTCCAGTGCCTCTTCTGGAATACCTGCCTTGCGGGCAATGTCCTGGATAGGTTCCATCACTGCTTGCCGTGCAATCTCAAGGTTGTTCAGGGCAGGTGTGTCAGACATTTGGTCCTCCGGGTGTGTGCACGTCGTCGTACAGGTCACAACCTATCAGTGCCCGCCGACAATCAGGAGAGCCCTGCACGCTCCAGAATGTACTGTGTCATTGGTTCGTAGAGCCCGGGGCAGACGTTGTCATCGAGGGGTACGGCCACGCTCAGCTGTCCTTCTGCTTCGGAGACAAACAGCCCGGGGTCATTGCAGTCCGCGAAGCCTATTGTTTCGATACCGCTGCTACCCGCAAACCCTGCGTATCCGTGGTCGGCAACCACAAGTTCTGGCCCATCCATCCCGCGTTCCTGAAGCAGCTCGAGACTAAGTTTCATGGGGTGCGGATAGTGGGTGTGGGCGAGCCCGCCATATTGGTGCCAGACCAATACCCCGAATAGTTGTCGCAGATCGCCTTCGAGGAACGGGTTGCCTTCCGGGACACGCACGACGACGGCGCCTGCGTTTTCAGCCGCAGCGGCCAGTGCGGCGTGTACCGGCAGCAGCCCGGCCGGGTGCCCCGTTGCGAAAAGTATGCGCTTTTTTGCGCGGACTGCGTCGCCAAGTACGGTGGCGAAGCGGTCGAGTGCTGCCACGCACTTCTGCGCAGATATGGTGTCTTGGCCTTCAAGGAGTTCGAGGTCGTTGCTGGTTCCAACTTTTTCGTGCATGAGGTCAAAGACTTCTTCAAAGGTCCACTCCCGCGAGAGCCGTACACCGAATTCGAGGTCCTCGTTGCCATCGCAGAACCATTGCATGTGCTTCAGGTTGTTCTGCCGCGGTGTTGCAACGTTGCCGGTTATTTTGGCTGAGTCCAGGTATTGAGCAAGTTCGTTGGGAGTCACCTGTCCATACTAGGCAACCCAGGCTCAGGGCGAAGACGACCCGAAGTCCTCCACGGCATTCCGGTAGCTCTGCGCGGTCAGCATTGCGGTGCGGTTCCAGCCGAAGGCACGGGCGTGGATAGCTGCACCGTTGGCGAGGGTCTGCCGGAGCCGGGCGTCGTCGTATAGCTTTTCCAGTTCTGCTGCCCACTGCGCGGGTTCGTGTCCGTCCACGAGGAGACCGGTGCGTCCGTGGCTAACGGCCTGCGGAAGTCCGCCAACGTTGGCCGCAAGTACGGGTGTTCCGCAGGCCTGGGCTTCAAGGGCAACAAGGCCAAACGATTCGCTGAAGGAGGGCATGACGACGACGTCGGCTGAACGGAGCCAGGTGGCCAGAGTTGATGGTTGAACAGCAGGGTGTAGACAAACCCTATTTTGTAGGCCAAAGGATTCAACCAGGGGTTCGAGCTGGAGCTCTTCGGCGCCGCTGGCGGATCCAAGAATGCTGACCTTCAAGGGGATGTCGGGGCGGCTTTCCGCTAGTCGGGCGACCGCCTCAATGAGGACTTGGGGACCTTTGAGTCGCTGGATACGACCCGCAAAGACAAGGTGGAACGCGTTCTGGCTGACGCCGAGGGAGGCGCGGTCGACAGGGGCAGGATGAAAAACCTCCAGATTCACGCCTGGCGGGATGATGTCGATGTTGCCGCTGGGAGCGTCGTAGTATGTTGCCAATTCGTCCGCTTCACGACGTGTGTTCGCGATGAGACGGGTAGCTCCATTGACTATTCTTTGTTCACCATTGGTGCGGACGGCAGGCTCAACACTTCCATGGGCGGCGGCACGGAGGTTCTTGACCTTTCCCATAGTGTGCATGGTGTGCACTAGCGGCAGCTTCCAGGTTTTTGCCAGGCGCAGTCCCGCGATGCCGGATACCCAGTAGTGGGAGTGGATCACGTCAAAATGTTCGACGCTCAGGTGTTCCTGGATGGCATGGACAGCGTCTACTAATGAGTCGTGCAGCTCGGGCAGCCGTTCCTTGGCCACTTTTTGGCGGGGGCCAGCGGGTACGTGGCGAACTATGACCCCAGGGGCCAGTTCCTCGGTCTCGGCTTGGTCCTCAGCGTGTGCACGGGTAAAGATCTCGACATCGATCCCGGCTTTGGCGAGCTCCAACGCCATCGATCTGACGTAGACGTTCATGCCGCCCGCGTCTCCAGACCCCGGTTGTTCGAGCGGTGAGGTGTGCAGTGACAGCATGGCAACTCGCTGGATTTTGGTCACGGCACTCCTCCTTGATATTGCGGCTGTGTCTTGAACTGGTGGGGTCTTCGTTGCGTCGCGGCCATTATGAGCTTATAACGCTGTGTGGCGTTGTTTCCTTCCGGCGCTGCGCTACGGGTCGGAAAGTCTTCCAGCCGTTAAATGCGGAAGCCCGCGCATGGAAGCGCGGGCTTCTCCCAGTGGGACTCTGACAGCTGTCATGAGTTCCTCCTTTGCGACGAGTGGAACCTGATGTGGCGACTATCTGATGAAGAGATTGTGTTGTGGTAGTGCCAGGTGCTGAGCGTCGTCTCTAGCGCGGTTGGATTTGATAGACCGTATTCGCCCCCAGAGGGAAACACTATTGCGTAATTTTCGCAGCATGAGCTGAACCTCCTTTCGGTTCAGATAGTTGGGCATGGTCCCAGTACCCACGTTGGAGTTCATGGCGGGTTGGGGGTCATCTTCGAAGGTGGTGAGGTTTCCGGACATAACGAACTCGCCGCGTTGCGAGGGTTCTGGCAGGGTTTTGACGGATCTAGCGGTGGTTGTGTGCAGAGTTGGCACAGTGAACTCCTGTTATTAGGGATGGTTAGTGTTATTTGCCGATAAATCGGCGGGAGTAGCCGCAGGGCATATGAAAAGGCGAACCGACGCGGCTAAAAAGGGAGAGTTCTATCCCGGATAAATAGCGGGGTGGAAATTCCGGTTTGAGCGGAGGTTAGTGCGCCGCAGTGAAGAAGGCGGGCCGGAGCTTGACGGTAAAGATGCCGTCCAGATTGTTAATCACGAATACCCACCTCCTTTTCTATACTGCGTGCGGACAAAAACAGTGCGAAAACCAATTGGTAGGTCTCAATCGCACTTCTATAACGTACAACATCTTTGCAGCAAATACCTAGCTGCTGCTTAAACTTTTTTGTAGAAATCTTTCCCTACCGGCCTTAGAGGTTCCAGCGAAGGATCGCGGGAGTGCGCTTATCCCATCCAAGGGCGCAGACCGCGGCCGTCCCCAAAACAAAACGCCGGCCTTCAGCGGGGTCCAATTCGAGCCATTGGGAAGCGAAAATTCGAAGGAAATGGCCGTGTGCCACCAAGAGCACTTTTTCTACGGGCGCGGCGTCGGGTGTGCGGTCAGCCGTGGTTCCGCACCCCGCCTGAACGTCGGAGATGATGCTGCGGGCCCGCGCTGCTACCTGGTCAATCGATTCGCCGTTGGGGACGCCATCTTTCCAGATCAGGTATTCGGGTTTTTCCTCACGAATATCTGCGCTACGCCTGCCCTCATAGTCACCGTAGTCCCATTCGTGCGCGGCGGGCACAACTTCGGCATCCGGGTAACCAGCCAGTTCCGCCGTGCGCCGGGCTCGGATCAACGGTGAGGTAAGGACCCGATCAAAGCGGAGTCCCTCAAGTTTAGAACTAGCCGCCACGGCCTGATCCTCGCCAACAGAGGTCAGCTCAAGGTCAGTTAGACCCGTGTACTTATGATCACGGGACCACTCGGTTTCCCCATGGCGCAGTAGCCACAACTGTGGGAGCTCCGTTCCCGCGGGAGTGGTGAACGGCTTTGCTGCCCCGGACTGTTCCTCATTGGCCATGGTTCCTCCTCGTTGAACTCAGATTAGTCCTCGTTGCGTGCTTCGGGCTGTTCCTGCCACCACGCCAGAAGTTTCCGTTCGGCATCTGAAGCCTCCTGGGGACCGTTTTCCATCCGCTCTTCCAGCAGAAACTTATAGGCACGGCCCACAACGGGGCCGGGACGCACGCCCAGCAACTCCATGATGCGAGCCCCGTCGAGATCAGGGCGAATGGCTGCAAGTTCTTCCTGCTCGGCCAGAGCGCTCACCCGCGATTCCAGATCGTCGTACGCAAACGCAAGGCGCTCGGACTTGCGCCGGTTCCGGGTGGTGACATCGGCGCGTGTCAGCCGGTGAAGTCGTTCCAGGAGGCTCCCCGCATCATTGACGTACCGGCGCACGGCCGAATCAGTCCACGAAGAATCTCCGTACCCATAAAAGCGCATGTGCAGCTCCACCAGGCGGGCAACAGCCTTGATGGAGTCATTGTCGAACCGCAGCTCGCGCATTCGCTTCTTCACCAGTTTGGACCCGACCACGTCGTGATGCAGGAAGCTCACCGCGCCATCGGATTCGAACCGTCGAGTAGCCGGCTTGCCGACGTCGTGCATGAGGGCAGCGAACCGCAGCACGAAATCAGGAGCGGGGACGGCGCCGTCGGCGGTGGTTTCCAGGGCGCACGCCTGATCCAGTACCTGCAGCGAATGCTGGTAGACGTCCTTGTGCCGATGGTGTTCGTCCGTCTCGAGCTGGAGAGCGGGGACCTCGGGCAGCACATGGTCCGCAAGGCCGGACTCCACGAGGACATCGACGCCGGCACGAGGACTTGCCCCACAGATCAGCTTCACCAGTTCATCTCGCACCCGTTCAGCCGAAATGATGATGATTCGCTCAGCCATGGAGCTCATTGCCGCGGCTACTTCCGGCGCGACCGTCACATTCAGCTGGGATACGAACCGTGCTGCCCGCATCATCCGTAGAGGATCATCGGAGAACGACGACGACGGCGACCCCGGCGTGCGCAGCACACCTTTGCGCAGGTCGTCACGGCCCCCGAATGGGTCCACGAGCTCCAGAGACGGCAGTTTCAGTGCCATCGCGTTGATCGTGAAATCACGGCGGTACAGATCGTCCTGAAGCGAGGTACCGAAGACAACCTTCGGCTTACGCGAATCCGGGTCGTACGCCTCTGCGCGGTACGTGGTCACCTCAATCATGTGTTCGCCGCGCCGCATGCCGATGGTTCCGAAATCGCGGCCAATCTCCCAGTAGGCGTCCGCCCATCGCCGGATCACCGCGATGATCTGGTCTGGATCGGCGTCGGATGTGAAGTCCAGGTCTGGTGAAACTCTCCCCAGAAAGAGGTCGCGTACCGGTCCGCCAACCAAGGACAGCTCATAGCCTCCAGCCGTGAAAAGTCTTCCGAGCTCCACAACAACGGGAGGAAGCGGATCAGCGAATGAGGGATCGACGTCGGAGTGCACCATAGTTCCTTAAGGGTGCCAGATAACCCGCCAAACGCCATTACCGTCGGAAGGACGACCCGCGAGGTATGCGCGCGGTGCTCATGAACGACAAAGATCGTTAGAGTGGATCCATGGCCCGCCCAGTACCGAGTGCTCCCAAGCGGACCCCGTTGACGGTATCAATGGGGAGCACCGGCATGCCCTCAACCCAGCACTCGCTGCCAACAGTTGAGGAAGTTTCCGCCGGCGGCATGGTGGTGGACACCTCTACATCCGCTCTCAGCGTCGCGGTCATTGCCAGACTAAATCGTGGCGGACGCCTCGAATGGTGCCTACCCAAGGGTCACCCCGAGGGCAGGGAGACCAACGAGGAAGCCGCGGTTCGGGAAATTGAGGAAGAAACAGGCATTGAGGGCCAGATTCTCGCTGCTCTGGGGAGCATCGACTACTGGTTCACCGTCAGTGGTCACCGCGTCCACAAAACGGTTCACCACTACCTGCTACGTGCCACGGATGGTGAGCTGACCATTGACAATGACCCAGACCACGAGGCAATCGACGTCGCCTGGGTCCCCCTGGACGGGCTCGGTGGACGCCTTTCTTTTCCGAACGAACGTCGGATTGCTGATCTGGCCCGCGGTATCCTTCCCCAGTTCCTGTAGCGACCGCAGCCTGTCGCAAGGGCTGTATCGCCGGCTCTGGTGAGACCATAGGAAACGATGACAGAACTTAGCACGGGCGCACTGCCCATTCTTGATCCGGCGTACCCCCGCCGGCGAACGCTGCGTCACACTGATGTCCGCGTTGGGGTTGGCTCGCAGCATGACGCCGACCAAGTGGCGGAAGACAGTGGCGACGGGACGGGCAACATGGCCCGTTCCAGCGCCATCATGGCAGCCGGAACAATGACCTCCCGCTTGCTGGGGCTCGTCCGTACAGCGCTACTCGCGCTTGCTCTGGGCAATACGGGTCTGATCACCGATATCTTCTCCATCGCGAACGTGCTTCCGAACTTCATCTACCTGATGGTCGCTGGCGGGCTCTTCAATGCTGTCCTTGTTCCGCAGGTCATCAAGGCAATTCATCTTCCAGACCGTGGGTCAGACTTCGTCAGCCGCATCATGACGCTGACTGTGGTGGTGCTGGCCCCGCTGACTCTCTTGGTGACTCTCGCCGCGCCCCTGATTTTCCAGACGGTGACGCAGTTGGACGCGAATCAGCTGCCGCTGGCGACCATTTTTGCCTACTGGCTTTTCCCGCAGATCTTCTTCTACGGGCTTTACGCCGTCATGGGGCAGGTGCTCAACGCTCACGGCCGATTCGGGGCTTATATGTGGGCGCCCGCGCTGAACAACGTGGTCGCCATTGCGGGTCTGCTGGTTTTCATCGCCATGTTTGGCACCAACCGGGAGACCGGTTTCAGCCCGGGCGAATGGTCCAGTCAAGCGACCTTTGTGCTCGCGGGAAGCACTACCCTTGGCATTGTCCTGCAGGCGCTGATTCTGATCTGGCCTTTGCGCAAGCTTCGCTTGGGGCTGCGTCCGCTGTTCGGTTTGCGGGGCGTGGGCCTGGGTACGACGGCGCGTGTCGCGAAATGGACCATCCTCACCATGTTGGTGGGCAACGGCGCCTACCTTGTCTACACATCGGTGGCCAGTAAGGCATCGTCGCTGCGCAACGACCTCATGGCACAGGACCCGCCACAGAACATCGCCGGGCACTTCACCCTCGAAACAGCATCAATGCTGTACATCATTCCGCACTCAGTGATCGCCCTGTCGCTGGCCACCGTCCTCTTCAACCGCATGTCGCATTCGTTCACGGATAAAGACCTCGACGGGGTGCGTGAGTCCGTTTCCACTGGGCTGCGGACTATTGGAGTGGCAACAGTCTTCTGTTCAGCAGTCCTGGTGGTCCTGGCTGGACCCATCAGCGTATTCTTCAGCGGCCGGTCCGACGTCGACGCTGCCATCCAAGCGCAGGTGCTCGTACTTCTGGCTGTCAGCGCTCCGTTCTTCAGTTCCACTTTCGTCATGAACCGTGCGTTCTACGCCAATGAAGACGGACGTACGCCGTTCATCATGCAGGTCATCCTCTCCGTCGTCGGGGTCTCGATGGCGGTTGTCGCAGGTTTACTTCCCGCGCAGTTCATTGTCATGGGCTTGGCGGTAGCGTATTCGCTGGGCAATGTGGCCGCCACGATCGTGAGTCACATCTTCCTGAAGAAGGAGTTGGGCGATTACGGTGCTGGCCATATTGCCGACGTTCACTTGAGACTCGTTGCCGCGGCACTCGTCTCGGCGGCTGTTGGCGGCGGCTCGCTCTGGCTCTTCGGTGGTTACAACCCCGACGGATTCGCTTGGCAAAATTATTTCACCGCTGTCATCGTCGTCGTTGTGTGTGGCACGCTTATGGGGTTGGTCTACCTGCTGCTCCTGAAAGCACTGCGCGTCAGCGAGCTGAAGGACTTCCTCGCGCCCCTCCTACGGCGTGTAGGCCGGGCGTGAGTAGGGCGCTACATCCCGGTATCGCGTGAGTAACGGCGGTTGACAGGTAGCATTAAGCCAAAGTTGCGAAAGAAGTTTCGATAACAGTCGCCGGCGTGCACAAATTCAAGGGCAAGTCGGCGTCCTATTGTTCTAGCGATTCCGCGGGAGGAACACGTGCCACAACCAGTCGAAGCCGGATCAGTCCTGGGCGGACGATACAAGGTTACCGGTCAAGTTCTGGCCTCCGCCGACGACGATATGGTCCTTGACGGCATCGACCTGGTGTTGAACCGTCCCGTGAGCATCCTCCTGGCATCCCCCGCCAATGCCAGCCAGATGACCGCCAGCGCGCGCGAACTCGCAACAGGAGAACGCCCGGGCAACATCCAGGTACTGGACCTCGGGATCAGCGAGGAACACACGTACTTGGTCACTAGCCAAGCTGAGCCGGCAGACCTGCTGGATCTAGTGATTGAGCAGAACAAGACATACATTGAGCCGTTCTTCACAGATACTCTAGGCTCGGAGATTTTCGGTCATGCAAGGTCCACTGAGCCCATGGTCTACGACGACGACGATGACTACTACGAAGAACAGGCCCGTAAACAGGGTTCCGGCCGCAAGTCCCGGCCACAGTCTGAGCCGCGCCGACCAGAATCTCCGCGACCTGCGCCCATCGCGCCACCGCCCCCGGCATCACGTCCTGGCGCCCGTTCCCAAGATGACACCGCGGAACAACGCCAATCCCGATTTCCGGCCGCTGCTCTATCCGGCGGCGCCCCCTACAACGGAGATAATGAGGATGAATACGACGACTACGACGACGCACCCACCGAGCGCGGCAACAAGGTACGTCGCGGCTTGATCGGGACCATATTTGCGGCCATCGTGGTAGTCGCCGTCGTACTCGCCGTCTCAAATTTGGGCAATCTTGGCAGTCTTTTCAGCTCCGACCCGGTCGCTGGACAGGATCAGAACACTAGTGCGCCAACCCAATCCAAGACGCCTACGCCGTCGAGCAGTGAAAGCGAAACCAGCGAGGAGCAGGAAGCGGTTCCTCCTGAAATCGTGGGCGTCACGCGCCTGGTCCCGAATAATCCAGAGCTCAACTCGGGTTCGGATGCTGATCTACCCAAGTTGGTTGACAACAATCCGGCCTCCTATTGGCAGAGTTTTGTGTTCGCCAACGATACTTTTGGCGGTTTAGCGCAGAACATGGCTCTCGTTGTCGAACTTCAGGAGCCCTCCTCCATCAGTCAGGTGGAAATCACCCAGTTGAATGGGGCCGGCGGAAATTTCGAAGTCCTGCTCAATGAAACTCCCACTCTTGAAGGTGCTCAGCAGGTTGCCCAAAGCTCGTTCACGGGGACAACGGTCACTCTGCCCGTCTCAACAGAGGACGGCACTACCGCTAAAGCACAGTACGTGATCGTGAACTTCACGCAGCTACCGCGCCTGAGCGGAATCCAGGCCGAGTTCCCCTGGGGCCTGCGCATTGCGGAGATCAGCGTCTCCTAGCGCTCCCGACGTGTTCTAGTGGAGGACCGTCTCTGCCTCCCGCCACGGAATAACGCGTGACCCCATAAGGTTGTGACCGAGAGATCATGAAATCAGTGAGGGAAAGGTCTACCGCATCGTGAGCGTCAACACCCCGTCAGGCAGCACGAACACACAGGAAATCCGCGATGTCATCATCGTGGGGTCCGGCCCCGCCGGATATACCGCAGCCGTATACACGGCACGAGCGAACCTTAAACCTCTACTCATCGCGAGTTCCGTCACGGCAGGCGGCGAGCTGATGAATAC
Organism: Actinomycetales bacterium; assembly: GCA_038199985.1. Classification (GTDB taxonomy): domain Bacteria; phylum Actinomycetota; class Actinomycetes; order Actinomycetales; family Micrococcaceae; genus Arthrobacter_J. The sequence goes on from JBBPYK010000056.1 coordinate 68,263, forward strand.
TACCGACGTCGAGAACTACCCCGGGTTTCCCGAAGGCGTTATGGGCCCAGACCTTATGGAACAGTTCGAAAAGCAGGCAGTCCGCTTCGGCACGGAGATCATGTTTGAGGACGTCACCTCCGTGGAACTGGAGGGCGACGTCAAGAAGGTCATCATCGGTACCGGTGCCACTTTTCTAGCACGCTCAGTGATTATTTCTACCGGCTCGGCTTATCGTGAACTTGGACTCGACGACGAGAGGCGACTCTCAGGCCACGGAGTCAGCTGGTGTGCCACCTGCGACGGGTTCTTCTTCAAAGACCAGGACATCGCCGTGATCGGCGGAGGGGACTCCGCCATGGAAGAAGCGCTGTTCCTCACAAAGTTCGCGCGCAGCGTGACCGTTGTTCATCGCCGAGATACCTTGCGCGCGTCGAAAATCATGCAGGATCGCGCTCTAGCCCACCCGAAGATCTCGTTCGTGTGGAACGCCGAGGTTACCGGTAGAGACGGGACCAACAAGGTCACCGCGCTGAATTTCCGGGACCGAATCAGTGGTGAATTGTCGTCGCTGCCCGTTACCGGCGTTTTCGTCGCGATTGGTAACGATCCTCGTGTAGATCTCGTTAAGGACCAGCTCGAGCTCACGGTGGAGGGGACCATCGCAGTTCAAGGGCGCACCTCGATCACCTCACTTGCCGGAGTGTTCGCAGCTGGTGACGTCATAGACCCAACGTACCGGCAGGCCATCACTGCCTCCGGATCCGGATGTGTGGCAGCTATCGACGTTGAGCACTATCTCGCGGACCTTGGCGACGCCGCAGATACTGCAGCTGAAGTTCCAACACCAGCGGCAGAAGCCGTTTCCGAAACCGCTAGCCTGTAACCGGCTATCACCAAAGGAGCTAATGAGCATGAGCAATGCAAAGGCAGTAACTGACCAGTCGTTTGATACCGATGTCCTCCAGTCCGAGAAACCCGTCATTGTGGACTTCTGGGCTGAGTGGTGCGGTCCGTGCCGGAAGCTCGGACCCATCTTGGACGAAATGTCCGTGGAGCACGCGGACACCATCGACGTTGTGAAACTCAACGTCGATGAGAACCCGGCCATCGCCGCACAATACGGAATTACGTCGATCCCCGCGGTCTACGTTTTCAAAGGTGGCGAGGTTGCGGCAAAATCGATCGGAGCCAAGCCCAAGCAAGCGCTGGAGGCAGAATTTGCGGAGTTCCTGAAGTAGAACCCAGTTCGATGCAGAGTCGCCCGACTATTGATTTTTGGGCAGCTCGAAAGTGCCGGCGTGTTGTCGTCCCATGGGGATTGATACGCGCCGGCACTCATTTTTAAGAAATACCCGAATGACGAACGCACAACTACTTAGCAATTGAGTTAGGTTGCTTTCCAGCTCTTTGTTTCCTTTCGCTTCATAAATTGCGGGAATGAACACAGATCGCGAATCCAACGGGTGAGTAGTATTCGGTTGGTTTGTATTGACCGGCCAGTTCGTCCTGATGACAGGCATGTAGCGTGCTCAATGTCTAGGTTTCACGTGAAACATAGCCGAGATTTTGTCGAGAGAGCGGTACGGCTTTCATTCTTGTGGACCAACTCCTCCGACAGTGTGCGTCGACCGTTGTGATAAGAAGGATGGCCATTTCAGGTGCGCCAGGCGCGGGCACGTTTGTCGGACTGGTTGGGATTCGCCTCTGATTTGTGCGGCAGCGGAAGCCTCCATGAACCAGGCATGAATGGCGGTTGGTTTAGGCTCCATGGCGTCCAGAGCGCAGTCTGGCAACTGCACCGAGCCACAGGAGACCGCCGATAAGCGCATGATTCGTGCCGCCACCGGTTGACGCTGTTCATTTCCCGCCCAGGTAGGGCTCTCGGCGTGCGCCAAATTTTATGCGCCCGCGGCTAAAGTCCACGTCCGTAGCCGCCGGGCCTGAGGCGAAGGATTTACTTCGTCGCTGAGCTAGCCCCTGACAGGCGCCCTGCACACCCACCTCACGGATACTCGGTTCACGGAAGCTCGAATAGAGTACAGGCACACGGCGAATGCCACAGACAGTTGCGGAGAAGAGTCGTCGCTCATGCGGTGATTCAACCCGTTGGCAAACGAAGACCCAAATGGGGGTGGGTGAGTACGTAGTGTCCGGCACTCAATTTGACCGCATGCCGACTCACGTTTCACGTGAAACGTCCTTCACATCCCTTCCAAGTCACCCTGGTCTGAGTCATACATCGATGGTTCCACCTACACCTCCGCTGGTCGTGTTCCTGGACCGATGACCTATAACCAGAAACTGACGTTTATGCCGACCGTGAATCCGAAGAGCGGCACCACTCCGAGAGTAGCGTCGGAGCTATTGGCAAACTGTCCTCGGATCCCCAAGTTCGAAACATCCGCGAAGTAGTTCGAATGCGATCGGCATACGACCGGAACAGCATCTTTTGCAATGGAGCCGGCAATTTGAGTCGCAACGCGGGAGTTCGGACATCATAGATTCGTGGCCTTGACCTGACTGTTTCACGTGAAACATCGGTATTGGTCATGCCCATAGAGTCGGCTGGGAAAACGGTGTTCTGTTTCCTCTAAAGCCATACGGACCCAATAGCGGGACAGGTGAGTGGACGTTCATCATCCATTCCGAGTCGCTAACGGGCACCCCATCACTTCGAGCTCGCCGAATTATGCGCCAAGCTTGGTTCCTGCGAATGCGTCCACCCGATATCCAAGCGAGGCTCTCACGTCCTAGAATGGGCCAAACCTCGCCGAAGTTAAGAACCATCTTGCACATCATCGTCGTACCGGGCTGAGGGTCCGATAGCTCAAGTACATCCTGCTTCAGCGTTCAGTGTTTCACGTGAAACACTACTCTGCGTCTCACCCGTAATGGGCACGACCAATATGGGGACTTCGGACCTGCTAGAGCTAAACCCGCGATTACTCCGGGGACGGTGAAAGAACGCTCATAATGCGATTGAGGTCGTCGACAGAAGCAAACTCAATACTTACTTTGCCCTTCTTTGCTCCGAGAGTGATTTTTACGCTCGTGTCCAACCTATCGGCGAGCGAGGTTTCCAGGTAATCCAAGCGTTCATGTCTCGCACCTGCCCGAGGCTTGTTTGCGCGAGTAGGCCTTCTGAGTCCATCACTCAGGGCTACAATTTCTTCGGTTGCACGCACAGACAGACCCTCTGCCACGATCTTCTGTGCCAACTTCTCCATGTCCGCGTGGTCCTCCAAGGCGAGAAGTGCACGCGCATGGCCCGCTGAGAGTACGCCCGCCGCAAGTCGCCGTTGTACAAGCGGCGGCAACTTCATGAGTCGAAGGGTGTTTGATATCTGCGGACGGGACCGACCTATGCGTTCTGCAAGCTCGTCATGGGAACAGCCAAAATCATCGAGAAGCTGCCGGTATGCAGCCGCTTCCTCAAGTGGATTGAGTTGACTACGGTGCAAGTTCTCTAGGAGAGCGTCCCTGAGCAATGCCTCGTTATCCGTGGACCGGATGATAGCTGGAACACTCTGGAGTCCTGCCTCCTGGGCTGCCCTCCAACGGCGTTCACCCATAACGAGCTCATACTTTTGGCCGCCCTCCTCTTGCGAAGGACGAACAACTATCGGTTGAAGAACGCCGATCTCACGAATGGAGTGAACGAGCTCGGCCATGTCGTCCTCGTCAAAGACATTACGAGGTTGTTTACGGTTCGGATGAATTGAGGTAACAGCAACTTCTGCGAACTCGGCCCCCGGCACCGGAACAAGTGTTTCACGTGAAACATCGTCTTCCTCGGGGGTGCCAGGACTGTCCCTCTGCTCCGGGCCGGCGTCGGCGTGCGAGGAGTCCTTCCTCGGACGCACCCCTCCACCCTTCGGTTTGCTCGGTGTATCACCTTTGCTCACACCAACTTCCGTCTTTCCTTGCCGTTCAGCAGCCAATTTATCCTGAGCACCCGGCCGGGGCTCAGCGGCTGACACATGCTCGACACCGGGCACCGAAGGTGACTCTACGGGGTCTGATTGATCAGGAGATGCTATTGGTGCCGCGGCGGACGGAAAAAAGACGTCGTCGACTGGACGCCCCGATCGACGGCGAGGTTGTTCCTGATCGTCCGCAGGAGGAGAAACCTCAGCACTGCTCGGAATAAGCGCTCCGAGCCCACGGCCTAAACCGCGACGCTTTTCAACCATAGAGTTTCCTTCCACTGCAAGCGCCCCTCAAGACGGAGGCATAGATTTCAATGAAACCAAGTCTAGTGCCAGTGGACCCAAACAGGTCTGAAGCTACGCCCCGCGTTCTGCGATTTCCGCTGCCGCCTCGAGGTAAGAGAGAGCACCGCTGGACGACGGATCGTAGGTCATCACTGTTTGTTGATAGCTCGGTGCTTCTGATATTCGGACAGACCGAGGAACAACGGCCTGGAGAACTTGTTTAGGAAAGTGCTCTCGAACTTCAGTGGCGACTTGGGAGGCAAGATTCGTCCTGCCGTCGTACATCGTCAGCAATATGGTTGATACGACAAGATTCGCGTTCAAATGCTTCTGGATCATCTCAATGTTTTTGAGCAACTGGCTGAGGCCTTCGAGCGCATAGTACTCACACTGTATTGGGATCAGCACTTCTCGAGCTGCGACAAAGGCGTTGACAGTCAACAGGCCCAAACTTGGTGGACAATCGATGAGAACGTAGTCGAGTCTCTCTTCGCCCTTCTCTTCGCGCTCACGTTCATATAGTTCAATGGCCCGACTAAGCCGTTGCTCGCGAGCCACAAGTGAGACCAGCTCAATCTCAGCCCCCGCTAGATGGATGGTTGCTGGCGCACAGATGAGCCGTTCAATGTCTGGACACCGTGCCACGACCTGAGACAGCGGTACATCGTCGATGAGCACTTCATAGATGCTCTCTACTTCCGCATGATGCTCGATGCCCAACGCCGTCGAGGCATTGCCCTGAGGATCAATGTCAATGACGAGAACGTTCAGGCCCGCAGATGCAAGAGCCGCAGCCAGATTAACCGTGGTTGTGGTCTTCCCGACGCCGCCCTTCTGATTGCTAACGGTAAGAACTCGGGTGTGCTGAGGCCTCGGAAGTTTCCGTCCCAACAACTTTTCTCGTCTTTTGTTCTCACTCGCCAATTCACGCGCAAGAGGGGTGCTCTCGTCCATACTGTCCATGACGTCTAACACCTTGCTCTGAGGATCATCACCCTGGTGGCCGACATCCTTCGACGGCGCGGGACTGTCATCGGCGGACGACCGTGTTTCACGTGAAACAATTCCTGTATTAGAAGGATCCGCAAACACTTCCGGTTGGATTCTACTAATTTGAGACGAAAGTAGAGAGCCCAGCATTGCAAATGCCGGCATCTTGCGTGCCGCAGAATCCTTGCTTGCCACTATTCTTGCTCACCTTCCAACGCTCGCCTCAACCACTCTAGACTAGCCGTTCGACCGACTCACTAGGTCGCGCAACACAGTCAACTCAGCGCATGAGGACAAATGCGGCAACTCATCGTGCTGACTTACGTTTAGCGACCTCTATTCGCACGACGGTAGTTGGCTGCTCAAGGAGATCTTCGCCAACTGTCTGAATTTTAACCGTTGTGCCCCCGAGCCTACGAATAACCTTCTCGGCCTTCTCTACCTCCAGATGCGCGCTTCGCCCCTTGATGGCCAGTACTTCGCCGCCATCGCCGAGAAGTGGCATAGTCAATGACGCGAGATTCGCCAACGCCGATACAGCCCTCGCTGTGACAACGTCGGCGGAGATCTGACCGATAAATTGCTCTGCTCGTCCCCGCAGAATTCTTACATTCGACAGTCCAAGATCACTAACTACTTCCTCAAGCCACTGAACACGGCGCTCGAGGGGTTCGACGAGTGTCAGTACGAGGTCTGGCCTAGCGATCGCGAAGGTCAACCCTGGTAGCCCCGCGCCGCTGCCTATGTCGGCGACGCGTGCATCCGTAGCAATCAGCTGCACCACCACGGCGCAATTGAGTACGTGACGGTCCCATAGACGGGGAATCTCGCGGGGACCCAACAGGCCCCGGTCTATACCACTGGTAGCGAGATGATCCACATAACGCTCAGCTAAAGGCAGCCTATCCTTGAAAATTTTCTGAGCTGCAACCAGTTCGGCCCCGCTCAAAAATTCACCGCTCCTGGCCGTGCCATCGAACAGTGTCATACCTTCAACTCAGTCTTCCGGCAGGGAAACCACAATGTGACGACGTGAACCCTCCCCATGGGATTCCGAAATCAACCCCAACTCGGCAACCACGTCATGTACGATCTTTCGCTCGTATGCACTCATAGGTTTCAGAGAGACCGATTCCGTCGACTTCTTGACGTCATCCACTGCCTTCTCCGCCAACTGCTGAAGTTCTTCACCGCGCTCTTCGCGATAACCGGTGATATCTAGGACCAGCCGCGACCGATTACCGGTAGACGTCAACACCGATAGCCGCGCAAGCTCCTGGAGAGCTTCTAGAACTTCGCCATCACGTCCAACCAGACTGTCGAGGCTACTGTCGTCATCCTCTTCAGAAAGAATGGAAATGTAGGTACGCCCGTTGCGCACCTCGATGTCAATATCGCCGTCCATATCAGCGATATCCAAGAGTTCTTCGAGGTAGTCAGCGGCTACGTCGCCTTCTTCCTCAAGTCGGCTCACTGGCGTGGTTTCCTCGTCCGGGGAGGTCTCCGTCGAGTCTGTTGATTCCTCAGTGGTCATTTCTTTTTCCTCTTCTTACGCTGTGGCTGGACCCGCTGCACTCTTGGGGCGGGGGTGATCTCTTCAACCGGCTCGGAGGTCTTCTTTTCACCGAGTAGCGGAACCATGGGCAATCCCTTTCGGGCGCGACGGTCCGCCAGTGCCTTGGCAGCAGGCGATCCAGGTGTTGGCATACGACGAATGACGTAGAACTGCTGAGCCATGGTCCAGATATTCGTGGTGGTCCAGTAGACCAACACACCAATGGGGAAGTTAATACCCCCAATTCCGAACACGACCGGAAGTATATAAAGCATCATCTTCTGCTGCTTCATGAAGGGGCTCTGCATGGCTTCTTCAGACATGTTCTTGGCCATAATCTGCTTCTGCGTCGTGAACTGCGAAGCCGTCATGGCCAAGATCATCACTATCGAGAGCAAAATGACGCTGATGTTACCGTCGCCACCGAATGAACCAAGGAACGTCGATGAAAGAGGCGCCCCAAATATAGTGGCCGCGTCGAACTGTTTGACAGCCTGCGCGCTCAATGCGCCAATGGACCTATTGTCCTCGCTAGCGCCAGAAACCCCATTGAGAACCCGGAACAGAGCAAAGAAGAATGGCATCTGGATCAAGATAGGCAAACACGCTGCAAAGGGATTGGTGCCGTGCTTCTTGTAGAGCGCCATCTGCTCCTGCGTCATTGCCTGACGTGACAGCTGGTCCGTTTTGCCCTTGTACTTCTGCTGGAGTTTCCGCAGATCAGGCTGAAGTGCCTGCATTCCGCGCTGAGCCTTGATTTGCTTCACAAAGATGGGGATAAGTGCCGCGCGAATCACCAAAACCAGTCCAACGATGGACAAGGTCCAGGTCCACCCTGAAGCAGAGGGCATGCCCAAGAAGGTGAACAACTCGTGGAAGGCCTGCATCACCCATGAGACCAGCCATTGGAATGGGGACAGTATTGTGTCCAGGAAACCCATTTACTCTCCTCAAGCCGTCTTGCGGCTATTTATGTCTGCCGGAATGACAGGGTGGTTCAGCACCAAGATGCGCGGGATATCTTCGTGACTCCAAGTGCGATGACCAGGTGGAACAGGATCAACGCCACCTAAGTTCCAAGGATGACACCGGACCAGCCGCTTAGCCGACAACCAACTGCCCTTGACGGCGCCGTGCACAGTAATGGCTTCAAGCGCATACGCTGAACACGAAGGGAAAAACCGGCAGACGGGTCCATAAAGCGGTGAAATGATCTTGCGATACACGGAAAGGACACCAATGAACACAAGTCGAGGACATCCGTAAACGAACCGCAAAGCTCGTACTACAGCCATAGAAAGGAATCTAGCCATCCGGCTCACGGCACTTCCTCTCTTTCAAACGACCCACTACCTTCGACAAGGCAGTATTGAAGTCCGACTCGATGTCTACCCACTCAGCGTCTGCCGCCGACGGTAATGCCCGAACCACAACATCCACGCCGATAGTCAAAGTTGCCAAAGACGAGGCAGCGCATTCACGTAACCTTCTTTTAACGACGTTGCGGGCAACAGCGTTCCCTACCGCTTTGGATACAATGAACCCAAAACGGCTTGGCTCCGCTGGAGCCCTCGCCACCGCATATACAACCACGTTCCGGCGCCCATAACGGGAACCGGAACGTACTGCGTTGGAAAAGTCAGTTGACGTACGGATCCGCCGGCGCTTGGCAAGCACTTAGCTGGCCGGTCGGATCAGAACGAGATGATGCCGAAGCAGCACTGACACGTTGATGTTTTTAGGGCTAGGCCGAAAGTTCGATGCGTCCTTTGCCGCGACGTGCGGCAAGAATTGCACGCCCAGCGCGGGTACGCATGCGAAGGCGGAAGCCGTGCTTTTTGGCACGACGGCGATTATTCGGCTGAAAAGTCCGCTTGCTCACGGTGATTACTCCAAGACGATCAAATGACGTAGCCAGAAGAGTGCCGGCGTTGTAAGCCAGACCAGACCCAGTACGTGATTATTCAGCATCCAACAATCCGCCGTGCAGCCGGTTTATGGGCATACGACAGTGCAGAAAGCAGACACAAAGGACTACATAACGTTAGGCGTGCAGGTACCGGGTCGTCAAACTGTGGCGATCCGGTTGGGCCTAATCGCCTCGGTAGCCTGTTGACTATTGGCGTCCACAGACTGTGGATAAGTAGATCATTGGGCTACTCGAATCACCAAAAAGCTAGGAAGAGACACTCGCGGAACCCAGTTATCCACATGCCTCATCCGCTGTAGGGTCAGCTATCTTCTCCCCTTTTCATCCCTTAGGCTTGCCCAAGGCCATATTTATCCACCATCTGTGCATAAGTCTGTGGATAGCAGACAGATCAGCGGCCAGACCATCATGTACTACCTGAGGGGCTCCATTGGGCGCGAACGAACACGACGATCTAGGGAGTGCTTGGCGTACCGTTCTGCGGTCCCTGGATCATGATGGCCGGGTTACTCCACGACAGCGGGGATTCGTTATCTTGGCCCAGGCTCAGGGTCTTATCGGTACAACGTTGTTGATCGCTGTGCCCAACGAGTTGACACGAGAAGTACTCCAGAGCCAGCTGAAAGACGCTCTTGATGATTCTCTCCGTGCAGTTTTTGAAGAAGATATCCAATGCGCCTTCGTTATCGATCCGGCACTCACCCCCACTGCGGATGCGGAGCCGGAGGCAACAGTTGAGCGAATTCCCGTCACTAGGCCTCGTCAAGAGCCAGCTCCATCGCAGGCGCTGCCCACCGAGAATCAAGAGTCTGGCCGGTTGAATCCAAAGTATCTCTTCGACACGTTCGTCATAGGATCCTCAAACAGGTTCGCTCATGCTGCCGCCGTGGCAGTTGCCGAAGCTCCAGCCAAGGCTTACAACCCGTTGTTTATCTACGGTGATTCCGGCCTTGGCAAGACCCACCTCCTGCACGCTATCGGACACTACGCCCAACACCTCTACACAGGCATCCGCGTCAGGTACGTGAATTCAGAAGAGTTCACCAACGACTTCATCAACTCCATTCGCTACGACGAGGGAACCAGCTTCAAACAGCTGTACCGGAACGTCGATATTCTCCTCATTGACGACATCCAGTTCCTCTCCGGTAAGGAAGCCACCCAAGAAGAGTTCTTTCATACGTTTAATGCCCTTCACAATCACAATAAGCAAGTGGTTATTACCTCGGACCAGCCTCCGAAGTTACTCTCCGGGTTTGAAGACCGGATGCGCTCGAGGTTCGAGTGGGGTCTTCTCACGGATATTCAGCCTCCGGAGCTGGAAACTCGCATTGCCATACTCCGGAAGAAGGCCATCAGCGAAGGTCTTTCCGCACCCGACGATGTCCTGGAATACATCGCATCCAAGATCTCTACTAACATCCGCGAACTGGAGGGTGCGCTTATCCGGGTTACCGCGTTCGCGAGCCTGAACAGGCAGACCGTTGATATGGGTTTGGCTGAAATCGTCCTCAAGGACCTCATTACCGATGACGGTGCGCGGGAGATCACCGCATCGGTAATCATTGGGCAGACTGCATCATATTTCCAGATCAGCCTTGAGGAGCTGTGCAGCAAGTCACGCACGCGGACCCTCGTGACCGCTCGACAAATTGCCATGTACTTGTGCCGGGAACTGACAGATATGTCCCTCCCAAAAATCGGGCAGGAACTTGGCGGCCGCGATCACACCACCGTGATCCATGCAGATCGTAAAATCCGCCAACTCATGGCCGAACGGCGCGTCATTTACAACCAGGTAACCGAGCTCACCAACCGCATCAAGCAGCAACAACGCGAGAAGTAGTTCCCAGACTGGAATGACATGCCCGTAATTAACAGCTGTGGATGAGCCTGTGGATAACTACTGAACAAGCTCCGTTTTGTGTCTAACAACTCTTCATAGCCCTGTGGACAACAAAATCGTCGCATTTTTCATCCACACCCCTCAAGGACAACTACCAGTGGCTCTCCCCACTTTCTACACACCCCAAATCGGGGCGTCCACAGTCGAGGAATAGGTTATCCACAGAATCCACAGGCGTTACTACCACTACTAACCCTTAACATCTGGACTCTTTGCCAAATAACATCATCACTCCAGCGCCGACACCATTGACTTCACGCCCGGTGCAGTCAAAGGTCCCAGGGCGCTAAGCTGTCTGAAAGTAATGTTCCACCGCGTTCCCTTGCCTCCCCTCAACCACGGCGGGTCACCAAGGGCCAAATGCCAGGGACTCTCATCGTGTAAGAAAGGCGGCACCCTTCAGTGAAGTTCAGAGTTGAGCGGGATGTACTGGCCGAAGCCGTTACGTGGACAGCCCGTTCACTATCACCCCGCCCACCGGTCCCAGTTCTTTCCGGCCTGCTTATCAAAGCGGAAAACGGCTCCGTGAGCCTTGCCAGTTTCGATTATGAGATCTCGGCTCGTCTGCAGATCCCAGCGGACATCTCTGAGGAAGGATCTATCCTTGTATCCGGACGCCTCCTTGCAGACATCTGTCGTAGCCTTCCGTCGGCGCCGGTTGAGGTAACGACCGATGGTTCCAAGGTGACGCTCACATGTCGCAGTAGCCGATTCAACCTTTCAACGATGCCCGTAGGGGAGTACCCAGAACTCCCTGCCCTGCCTGAGGTTAGCGGCGTCGTCGACGGGGAAGCGTTCTCGCAAGCCGTTTCACAGGTCATCATCGCTGCAAGCCGTGATGACACTCTGCCGATTCTCACCGGAGTCAGGATGGAGATCGAAGATGACCTCATTACATTTTTGGCAACGGATCGTTACCGCCTGGCCCTACGTGAGGTCTCCTGGAAACCGACGACCCCGGGCATTTCAACATCTGCACTCGTCAAGGCCAAAACTCTGAATGAAGTTGCCCGGACCCTTGGATCCGCGGGAGACCTGAACATTGCGCTCTCGGATGACAATGAACTCATTGGATTCGAAAGCGGCGGTCGGCGAACAACTTCCCTCCTTGTGGATGGGGATTATCCAAAGATTCGGTCGTTGTTCCCGGAGACAACACCCATCCATGCCACGGTTGAAACCAGCAGTCTTGTCGAAGCTGTGCGTAGAGTCTCACTGGTCGCGGAACGGAATACTGCAGTGCGTATGGCTTTCATTGAAGGTCAGGTAACACTAGACGCGGGAACTGGGGAGGACGCCCAAGCCTCAGAGGCTATTGAGGCTTCTCTGGTCGGCGATGACATCACCGTGGCATTCAATCCGCAGTACCTCAGTGAGGGCCTGAATGCGTTCTCGAGCAAGTATGTTCGCTTTTCTTTTACAACTCCACCAAAACCCGCAGTTGTTTCCGCCCAAAAGGAACTTAATGGCGATGATCAGGACGACTATAAATATCTCCTTATGCCTGTGAGATTGTCGAACCACTAGACCTTTCGGTACCAAGCCGCTCCAGCTACGTCGGGAAGAGTGATTAATATGCATATTGGTCTCATCGGACTTGGAAAAATGGGAGCGAATATGAGGGACCGGCTGCGTGAGGCCGGGATCGACGTCACCGGCTACGACCGCAAACCGGAGATTTCGGACGCGGCGAGCCTTGAAGAAATGATCCAGAAGCTACCGACCCGCCGCATCATATGGGTCATGGTTCCTTCTGGTGAGGCTACGGATGCCGTTATCACGGAGCTGAGTGAAAAACTTGATCCCGGTGATTTGGTGATCGACGGCGGGAACTCTCGCTTTACGGAAGATCAGAAACATTTCACGTTATTGTCGGAGAAGAAAATTTCCTTCGTGGATTGTGGGGTATCCGGTGGTGTTTGGGGACTCAAAAACGGCTACGGCCTGATGGCTGGCGGTGATGACAAGGATATTGAGCGGGCCATGCCTATCTTCGATGCGTTGAGGCCCGAGGGAAAACGTGAAGAGAGCTTTGTCCATGTAGGTGATTCCGGGGCAGGTCATTACGCCAAGATGGTCCATAATGGCATTGAATATGGTCTCATGCAGGCATATGCCGAAGGCTATGAGCTCCTCGAGGCCAAAGACATCATCAGGAATGTGCACGGTACATTCCGAGCCTGGCAGCAGGGAACCGTTGTACGATCCTGGTTGCTTGATCTCATGGTTCAGGCGCTGGAAGAGGATCCCGGACTGGAGAAGATTGCCGGGTACGTGGAGGACTCTGGTGAGGGTCGCTGGACCGTCGAAGAAGCTGTGGCTAACGCCGTGCCGGCACCTGTCATTTCCGCTGCTCTTTTTGCCCGGTTTGCCTCACGACAGGAGGATTCCCCGGCGATGAAGATGGTCTCGGCGTTGAGGAACCAGTTCGGCGGACATGCAGTCAAGGCTGCAGCGGTCAAGCAGCCTGAGGACAAACAGGTTCCAGATCTGCCGGAGTAATCCTGGCTTTAGAACATTGAGTAGTGGAGTGCAGAGCCTATGTTTGTAGAACTGTTGTCGCTGTCTGACTTCCGTACCTACGAGCAACTGGATGTAGGTTTGACGCCGGGGGCCACGGTTTTTGTTGGTCCCAATGGGATAGGAAAAACCAATATTCTTGAGGCATTGAGCTACCTCTCCACGTTGAGCTCCCACAGGGTGAGTTCCGATGCTCCCCTGATCCGGTTCGGTTCGGACCGAGGACTAATTCGCGCCAAAATGATCCGCGGTGGCCAGACGTCATCACTGGAACTCGAGATCAACGAAAGCAAGGCCAACCGGGCTCGGATTAACAGGGGCAATCCGGGCAGAGCCAGAGACATACTGGGCATCTGCAGAACTGTATTGTTTGCCCCGGAGGATTTGGCCCTAGTTAAAGGCGACCCAGGACTTCGCCGGCGTTTTCTGGATGACATGATGGTTTCCCTCATTCCTCATCACGCGGCAACGCGTTCAGAGTATGAGCGAGTTCTCAAACAACGCAATGCGCTTTTGAAGTCCTCGAGAGGTGGACGCTTCACCTCGGGCCACGAGGCCACTCTTGAGGTCTGGGATCAGCATATGGCGCAAGCAGCAGCTCGATTGCTGCATGCACGAATTGATGTATTGAGGCAATTAGAACCCCATTTTTCAAAGGCCTACAGTGAGTTGACCGACGGCTCCAAAGTGGCGCAAGCAGTGTATCAATCCAGCCTGGACACCATTGACGATGAAAACGTCAAGGTGGGGGCCCGAGTCTGGGATGCTCCATCAGTTGGGTCTACGGGGTCCGTTGAGGACACAACATCGAGGTATCTGGAAGCTTTTCGCACTGTTCGAAAGAAAGAGCTGGAACGCGGCATCTCGCTTGTTGGTCCCCACCGCGACGATATCCAGTTGGTCCTGGGGTCTGCACCGGCAAAAGGTTTTGCGTCGCACGGGGAGAGCTGGTCCGTCGCTTTGTCTCTTCGCATTGGGTCCTACTATCTGCTGTGTGAGGATGACCCCGCTCCTGGCGCTACACCCGTGCTGATGCTTGATGACGTCTTTGCTGAGTTGGATCGACAGCGGAGGACGAAGCTCGCGGCCATCGTTGCAACTGCGGAGCAGGTTCTGATGACAGCTGCGGTGTTGGAGGACATCCCGGAAGCTCTTGAAGCCCGCCGCATGAACGTAGTGGCTGGTGGCATCAGTGAGTGATGATGGTGAGCCCGCCGACGACAAGAACTCGGTGGAGGCGCAATATGAGGAGATCGATGCGGCTCAAGCACTACTGAACCGAATGCGTGAAGCATCTGTGGCACGAGGCAATACCAGGGTGCCAGCGGGGCGACGTCGGCCAGCTAAAAGTTCCAGACAGGGGCGAAACGGTGGGGTCGCTGCTGGAGAATATGTTGGTCGCGATCCGCAGGGACTTGGCACGGTCTTCAACCGTTTACTGGGAGAACGTGGATGGAAGTCCCCGGTGGCTGTTGGATCGGTACTGTCCCGGTGGGATGAACTGGTGGGCCCGGATGTGGCAGCTCACTGCCGTCCGGAGAGTTTCGAAAACAACACTGTTCAGGTCAGATGTGATTCGACCACGTGGGCCACTCAGTTACGTCTTTTGAGAACTAGTCTGCTGGAGCGATTTGAGAAGGAGTTGGGGTCGGGTGTGGTCACGGTCATAGATGTTCTGGGCCCGACTGCGCCGAACTGGCGGCGGGGCAAGCGCAGTGTCAGTGGCAGAGGTCCGCGTGATACCTACGGTTAAGGGGGCCTTTCTCGCAGCGAAAGTGCGGTGCTCCGAGGACCGCCGTAGAGCGCTCAAGAAGGTATGGGTGCATACCGTGTCCCATTCGGGGTACTGAAAAGCGGTCTAAGCAAGGTTTCTTGACGTCTGGGGCGTGATTATGCATAAAGTCTCGACGTGACGCGGTAGAATTATTGGAGAAGACGCCCCTCGAGAAGCACAACCGGATACCGTTAGTGGTCCCCTATGCCTGCTCGTCGTCGTGCGTCGCCAGATGATCAAGACTAAGGAGTCGAAAGCGACTGTGGCTAACGACAACAACGTGGACCTTCCCAGTCCGGGTGAGGCTACCACTCCCCGCGAATACGGTGCTAGCGATATTACCGTTCTTGAGGGTCTAGAAGCGGTACGCAAACGTCCCGGAATGTATATAGGTTCCACTGGTCCGCGCGGGCTCCACCATCTGGTCTATGAAGTGGTGGACAACTCTGTTGATGAAGCACTAGCTGGGTATTGCGATCACATCGAAATCACCCTCCAGCACGACGGCGGGGTGAGGGTTGTAGATAATGGGCGTGGTATTCCGGTGGATATGCACCCCACGGAGGGACGGCCCACTGTCCAGGTCGTTATGACCATTCTCCATGCAGGAGGCAAGTTCGGCGGCGGTGGATACGCTGTTTCTGGTGGTCTTCACGGTGTGGGTATCTCCGTGGTCAATGCGCTGTCGTCCAGGGTCGAGACGGTTGTTCGTCGTCAGGGTTTCATCTGGTATCAGTCGTTCGAGAACGGTGGCATGCCCAAGGGGGATCTCCGGCAGGGTGAAGCAACTGAGGAGACCGGAACTACTCAAACCTTCTACCCTGATGAAGGAATCTTCGACACAGTCGAGTTTGATTTTGAGACGCTGCGCGCGCGTTTCCAACAGATGGCTTTCCTCAATAAGGGACTGCACATAACCCTTACTGATGAGCGTCAGGTAGAGGTTGGCGATGAGGTTGCTCAAGACCTAGAAGCGGCGGACGACGGCGCACCTGATGAGCCCAAATACCGTGTAGTGGATTATTGCTACAAGGATGGGCTGCTGGATTACGTCAATCATTTGAACTCCGCAAAACGCGTGGAGATCGTTCACGAAGATGTGATCGCATTTGAAACCGAGGATACAGAGCGGAAGATTGCTCTTGAAGTTGCCATGCAGTGGACCACGGCGTACTCGGAAAGTGTCCACACTTACGCCAATACAATCAACACCCACGAGGGTGGTACGCACGAAGAGGGTTTTCGGGCTGCCATGACATCCCTGATCAACCGGTATGCGCGCGAAAAAGGAATCCTGAAGGAAAAGGAAGACAACCTCACGGGCGATGACATCCGTGAGGGACTTACTGCGGTCATTTCTGTGAAACTCGCAGAACCGCAGTTCGAGGGACAGACCAAGACTAAACTCGGCAACTCCGAAGCCAAGGGCTTTGTGCAGCGTGCGGTTACGGATGAGCTCGGAGACTGGCTCGAACGCAATCCCGTTTCAGGACGGAATGTGATTCGGAAGGCGCAGCAGGCTTCACAAGCACGCCTTGCCGCCCGCAAAGCCCGCGATAACGCGCGCCGCAAGAGTCCGCTGGAGTCATTCGGCATGCCGGGGAAGTTGTCTGACTGCTCTTCCAAGGATCCGTCCAAGTGTGAGGTCTACATTGTTGAGGGTGACTCCGCTGGCGGTTCGGCCAAACGTGGTCGTGATCCCCACACCCAGGCCATCCTTCCGCTGCGTGGCAAAATCCTGAACGTGGAGCGTGCCCGGTTGGATAGGGCACTCGGCAATACGGAAGTGCAGTCGATGATCACTGCTTTCGGTACCGGGATCGGCGAAGACTTTGACTTGTCGAAGTTGCGTTATCACAAAATAGTTCTTATGGCCGATGCCGATGTCGACGGTCAGCACATCACCACGCTGCTCATGACATTGCTTTTCCGCTACATGCGTCCGCTGATAGAAAACGGCCACGTGTATCTGTCCCAACCGCCGCTTTATCGGATCAAATGGTCAAACCATGCGCATGACTACGTGTATAGCGACAAGGAGCGGGACGCAGTCATTGCGAAAGGACTGGCCAGCAACCAGCGCTTACCCAAGGAAAACGGCATCCAGCGCTACAAGGGGCTCGGTGAGATGGACTACACGGAGTTGTGGGATACCACCATGGACCCGGATCATCGAACTCTTCTCCAAGTCACCATGGATGATGCAGCAGCTGCCGATGAGATTTTCGCGGTTCTTATGGGCGAAGACGTGGAATCGCGCAGAAACTTCATCCAGCAAAACGCGAAAGATGTCAGATTCCTCGACATCTGAAGTTCTGCGGAAACCTGGATGAGAACTTTATACAACTGTAGAACGGAAATGACCTATGAGTGATGAGACTCCCGAAGACGTTACGGCCGCTGACGCACCTCTGGTTGGGGATGTCCTCACTGACCGTGTTGAACCTGTCGATCTCCAGACGGAGATGCAGCGTTCATACCTTGACTACGCGATGGCCGTCATCGTGGGTAGAGCCCTCCCTGACGTACGCGACGGTCTGAAGCCGGTACACCGCCGGGTTCTCTATGCCATGTTCGACGGCGGCTACCGACCGGACCGGTCATTCAACAAGTGTGCCCGCGTGGTTGGCGAAGTCATGGGCAATTATCACCCTCACGGTGATACCGCGATCTACGATGCGCTGGTGCGTCTCATCCAAGATTGGACCATGCGGTATCCGCTGGCGCTTGGTCAGGGCAACTTCGGGTCGCCGGGAAATGACGGTGCGGCTGCACCTCGTTACACCGAGACGAAGATGGCTCAGCTCGCCATGGAAATGGTTCGGGACATCGACGAGGAAACCGTCGATTTCCAGGACAACTATGACGGCAAGAACCAAGAGCCGACCATCCTGCCAGCACGCTTCCCAAATCTTCTCGTGAACGGTTCCTCAGGTATCGCCGTCGGAATGGCCACTAATATTCCGCCGCACAACCTGCGGGAAGTCGGCGCAGGCGTCCAGTGGTTCCTGGATAATCCGGAGGCTACCCGCGAGGAACTGCTTGAGGCGCTCATGCTGCGCATCAAGGGCCCCGACTTTCCCACTGGTGCACAAATTCTGGGCCGCAAGGGCATCGAAGATGCCTACCGAACCGGCCGCGGGTCCATCACCATGCGTGCCGTCGTGAGTGTCGAAGAGCTACAGGGCCGTACCTGCCTGGTCATCACCGAATTGCCGTATCAAGCGAACCCGGACAATTTGGCCATCAAAATCGCAGAGCTGGTCAAGGACGGCAAGGTTCAAGGGATTGCGGATCTCAGGGATGAAACGTCCGGCCGCACGGGACAGCGACTTGTGGTGGTCCTCAAGCGCGACGCCGTCGCAAAGGTTGTTCTAAACAACCTGTACAAGCACACGCAGTTGCAGGACAATTTCAGCGCCAACATGTTGGCCATCGTGGACGGCGTGCCGCGCACCCTCTCTCTCGATGCGTTCATCCGTCACTGGGTTACGCATCAGATGGACGTTATTATCCGACGCACCCGCTACCGTCTGCGGAAGGCCGAGGAGGCAGCGCATATCCTGCGTGGGTTACTCAAAGCCCTGGACGCTCTGGATGAGGTCATCGCCCTGATCCGGAGCAGTTCAACCGTCGATGACGCACGGCGTGGCCTCATGGACTTACTCGACATCGACGAAGTCCAATCACAGGCCATTTTGGACATGCAGCTCAGACGGCTGGCCGCACTGGAGCGTCAAAAAATCCAGGATCAGCACGCAAAGCTGGAACAAGAGATCGCTGAGTACAACCGAATTCTGGCTTCTGATGAGGTTCGCCGCGGCATCATCAGCACTGAGCTTCAGGAAATCGTGGACAAGTATGGCGACGACCGACGCTCCGAAATCATGCTCGGCTATGGCGGCGATATGAGCATGGAAGACCTCATCCCAGAAGAAGAAATGGTTGTCACCATTACGCGCGGCGGCTACGTTAAGCGGACCCGTAGCGATAATTACCGGCAGCAAGCGCGCGGTGGCAAGGGAATCC
Organism: Actinomycetales bacterium; assembly: GCA_038199985.1. Classification (GTDB taxonomy): domain Bacteria; phylum Actinomycetota; class Actinomycetes; order Actinomycetales; family Micrococcaceae; genus Arthrobacter_J. Next base: position 87,163 of record JBBPYK010000056.1, read on the forward strand.
GTGGTGCCCAGCTACGCGGTGACGACGTTGTGGAGCATTTCTTTGTGACGACCACTCACAATTGGCTGCTTTTCTTCACCAACCTCGGACGGGTTTACCGGGCCAAGGCGTACGAGCTCGTCGAAGCCGGGCGCGATGCCAAGGGCCAACATGTGGCTAACCTGATGGCGTTCCAACCTGATGAAACAATTGCCCAGGTACTGGAACTCAAGGATTATCAACAGTCGCCGTATCTGGTGCTGGCAACCAAGCGCGGATTGATGAAGAAGACAAGGTTGGAAGATTACGACACCAACCGGTCGGCGGGCGTCATCGCGATCAATCTGCGCGACGGCGATGAACTGGTATCCGCTCAGCTGATCTCGGAAACGGATGACCTCATGCTGGTCTCCCGCAAGGGGCAGTCCCTACGCTTCACTGCAACTGATGATGCGCTGCGACCCATGGGACGGGCGACGTCGGGCGTTACTGGCATGAAGTTCCGACAGGACGATGAACTGTTGACAGCCGACGTCGTCACCGAGGATTCGTTTGTCTTTATCGTTACTGAAGGTGGGTACGCCAAACGCAGTTCCGTGGAACAGTACCGGGTCCAGGGTAGGGGCGGTCTCGGGATCAAAGTGGCCAAACTTGCCGAAGTTCGCGGAGACCTGGTGGGCGCTATGGTCGTTCAGGAAAGTGATGAAGTCCTGGTGGTAATGCAGGGCGGCAAGGTGGTTCGGTCGGCTGTCACAGGAGTTCCTGCAAAGGGTAGAGATACCATGGGTGTGATATTCGCAAAGCCGGACAAAAAAGACCGCATCATCGCGGTGACCGCGAACAGCGCGCGGGGGCTAGCCGAGATTGAAGATGAAGACGACGCCGGTGATGAAGTACCGTTGTCCCCAGAGAATGTGACCGAGCCTGAACCCGGGGCCGAAACTGATGGAGGCAACGAGTGAGCACGTCGAAGTCGAGTTCGCGGACCGCGAGTGGATCCGGGCGCCCCTCCGGGGGGCCGCGAACTCCGGCCCGGCCGACCCAGCGACCCTCCGGCGGTGGGTCTCGACCGAATCTGGTTCACCCGGCGCCAAAAGCGAAGGCGCGCAAAGCCCGCCTCCTTGTTAGCAAGGTCGATCCTTGGTCTGTGCTCAAGCTTTCGTTCCTCCTTTCTGTGGCGATTGGCATCGTTACCGTTGTTGCGGCAATTGTCCTTTGGACGGTTTTGGATCTCACGGGGATTTTTGACCGTGTGAATTCATTGTTGGGCGACATTGCTGGTTCCGAAAGTGGGGGTTTCGACCTGCGCGAGTATGCGTCGCTCGGTCAAGTGGTTTCGTTTGCAACTATCATCGCCGTAGTCAATGTTGTCCTCCTCACCGCCCTTTCCATGCTGTCGGCGGTCCTGTACAACATCTCCGCTACTCTTGTGGGTGGCATCGGTGTCACCCTCACTGACGACTGATTTGTTGATTCAGGAGCGTCTGCTGTAAAGTCAGTTCTCGGCCCGAGAGGGTATCCGGGCGTATAGCTCAGACGGTTAGAGCGCTTCGCTGATAACGAAGAGGTCCCAGGTTCAAGTCCTGGTACGCCCACGGAAACCGACGATTTGGGAGGTAGCCACTGTGAAGAAGTTGTTGATTGTGGCAGCTGCGGCAGCAGGGGTCTTTACCTATCGCAAGTGGAAGGAATCCGAGACTGAAAAGTCTGTCTGGAAAGAATCGACCGATTCAGTCGAGTAGCCGAGCTGGCTATGAGCAGATATACTAAGTCAGTTCTCTTCACGGGGGCATGGCGCAATTGGTAGCGCACCTGCTTTGCAAGCAGGGGGTTAGGGGTTCGAGTCCCCTTGCCTCCACCGTGAGTCCCGGAACGTAGTAGCCCTACGTTCCGGGATTTTTTCTTTAAGCCCCTCTAACGACTTACCCCCTCCTGAATCTGCGGTTTTAAATGGTGGTCTGGGCGAGGGCCGCTGTCCTAAGCCCCTGGCTTGGACCGAGTAGCCTGAACGCGTCTAAGCAGGTCTTGGGCGGATAGGACCACTAAAGTGAAATCGTGATCATTTTTCTCGCGACGCTGGGCGTTATTGGAGTAGCAGCATCGGGGCCCATTATGGCGGCTACGGCTGCCCCGGCACTGGCAATAGCGTTCTGGCGCAACGGTCTGGGTGCGTTGATCATGGGGGCCCCTACCGCGCTGCGGAATCGCCATGAATTTCGAGCGCTCACCCGCGAGGACTATATGTGGACGGGGGTGGCGGCCATCGCGTTAGCACTGCACTTTGCATGCTTCATTACGGCTTTGAAGTTGACCACCGTGGCTGCAGCGACAGCCCTTGTATGCTTGCAGTCGGCTTGGATCGCTATCTTCAACCTCATGGGTGGGCAGCGAAGCTCCTCACGGACCGTTGCGGGGCTAACACTGGCCTTCCTCGGAGTAGTCGTTATCTCCGGTTTCGACTTGGGCCTTTCCCGTCAAGAGGCCGTCATTGGAGACATTCTGGCTATCGCGGGCGGTGCACTGGCCGGTCTCTACACCATGGCCGGCGCACGTGCTCGCAGAAGCATGAGCACTGGAACCTACACCACCATGTGTTACGGCGTGTGTGCCATTATTCTCCTGGCCATGTGTTTCATCTTTCGGCAACCGCTGACCGGTTTCCCTCCCATCGTCTGGGCGGGAATTCTCGCTGTCACGCTCGTTGCCCAAATCATGGGTCATACCGTGTTCAATCACCTGCTCGCGGTTTTGAGTCCCCTAGTGGTATCCATGATCATTTTGTTGGAGATACCGGGCGCAGCCCTACTGGCAGCAGTATTTCTTGATGAGAAGCTGCCGGCGTGGACCGCCGTCGGCTTGGCTCTGATCCTTGCGGGACTGGCGATTGTTGTTCTAGGCCAACCCCGACGTCGGCCGCTTCCACCGCCGGATACCGTCGCTGCGCCACTGCCGGAACCAGAGACCTAGGCGCCCTGCCCAGATAACGGCATGAAAAAGGCCCGCACAGCAGCTGTACGGGCCTTCTCGCGCTATTTGTCTTAGTCGTTTTTGGCGTCCTTGACCGCGTCTTCAGCCTTACGGGCGGCGCTGCGGGTCCCAGCCTGCGTGGCCTCCGCTCCCTCCTTGGCTGCGTCCGTTGCTTTGTGTGCTGCATCGGTGGCAGCGGACTTGTCCGACTCACCGGCGGCAGTAGGAGAAGCCGAGGTGGGGGTAGCGTCCGTTGTTGCTGGCTCGGCTGTTACCGGTGTCGGAGTCTTCCACGGGTCCTCAACAGGACGTGATGCCTTCCATACGGCTATACCGGCTGTAACAGCGGCGGCCAATATGCCGAATATGAGCCAGCCTTTGCCCTTACCGCGGGTATCGCGCTTCTTCAGATCTTTTGCGGCCCTCTTAGCAGCGTCAGCAGCCGCCTTGCGGGCATGCTTAACGGCCTTCTTGTTACCCGTCACTTTGGCGACGGCCGCTTCGACACGCGGCGAAACAGTAGCCTTGTTGAGGGTGCGAGACAGGTGGTCCGCACTGTCACCCAGACTGCGTGACAGCGAAGGAATGTACTCGTCCACAACCTTGTTGCGGGCATGATCCACAGCAGGTGCTGTTTTCGCGAGCCCTTCCTGAAGCTTGGGCGTCACAGTGCTGACACCAGCAGATAGGCCATCAGCGGCGCGCTTAATACCATCCTGAATTTTCGGGGATGCGGTTTCGATACCTTTCTCCAGACGGGGAACGGCCCAGTCCCTCGCATGCGCGACTTTGGGAGTTGCCCAGTCTCGAGCATTTTCGACACCGGTGGTAAGAGTGTTCTCAAAGTCACTGGCTACACGTGCAGATTTCTTCATAACTACCTCCCGAGGAATACAGCGGTTCCCTCAAGACTACGTGTTCATGGCTGGTGGTGCTATTTGTTCAGGGGATGTCCGTGAAAGAATGTACATATGACTGCCATACCAACAGCAAAAGCGACCATTTCCACGAACCAGGGCGATATTGTGGTCAACCTCTTCGGGAACCACGCGCCAAAAACGGTCAAGAACTTCATTGGCCTGGCAACAGGAGAGCAGACCTGGACTCACCCGGGTACGGGTAAGGAATCCAACGAGCCGCTCTACAATGGGACGATCTTCCACCGGATCATCAAGGACTTCATGATTCAGGGTGGAGACCCACTCGGTCAGGGCACCGGTGGTCCGGGATACCAGTTTGATGATGAAATCAATCCGGATCTGAACTTCAACGAGCCTTACAAACTGGCCATGGCTAACGCAGGCCTTCAGGGTGGGCGCGGGACCAACGGGTCACAGTTCTTCATCACCAGCACCCCCACCACCTGGCTCCAGGGCAAGCACACCATTTTTGGTGAAGTAGCAGATGAAGCCTCGAGGGAGGTCGCGGACAAGTTGAATTCCGTAGCTACTTCGCGCGGTGACAAGCCACAGGAAGATGTTGTTATCAACACCGTCACGGTGGAACAGCTCTAGCTTCACCCTCAGAAAACGGATCTCGGCTGTGAAGTCCTCGCCGGGATCCGTTTTCAACGTTAAGGACTCAACATGACCAGTGAATCCACCCCCCACGCTGACGAGCCCCCAGTCTGTCCGCGTCATACCGACAAAGTCAGCTATGCATGCTGCCAAAGATGCGGGAGACCAGCCTGCGGCGAATGCCAAGTCAGCGCCTCGGTGGGGTTCCAGTGTGTTGACTGTGTCCGTGAAGCGCATCGCGCGAGGCCACAACAGCGGAGCGTTTATGGCGGCGCAGTGACTACAGGCAAACCCGTAGTCACCATCACCATCATGGCGCTGTGCGGAGTTTTCTTTGCATTGCAGTTTCTGGTGCCGGGGTTCACTCGTGCGCTGGTCTTTGCACCGCTCTACGTCATGGACGTTCCGGGCTACATGTCATACCCATTCGAGCCTTGGAGAATGCTCTCCAGTGCGTTCCTGCACTCGCCGAGCTTTCTGCTCCACATTGCATTCAACTTGTACGCGCTATGGCTCTTTGGACAGGTTCTGGAACCACTCTTGGGAAGAGTGCGTTTTCTGGCGCTCTATCTGGTTTCCGCGGTCGGAGGTTCTGTAGCCGTTCTGCTGCTTTCCGCCCCGAACCAGTCTGTCCTCGGAGCCTCCGGAGCGGTCTTCGGTCTTTTTGGTGCGTTCTTCATCGTGCAGAGACAACGAGGTGGCGAAGTCCGTTCCATCGTGGTGCTGATTGCCATCAACGCAGTCATTGGATTCATCTATCCCAGCATTTCCTGGCAAGGGCACCTTGGCGGTCTGGTGGCCGGCGCCGCGTGTGCGATGGTTCTCGCCTACGCTCCGCGGGGAAAGAATCGTGCGTTTATTCAATTCGGCGGAATGGGATTGGTCTTTGTGCTGCTCATGATCGTCACGTGGCTTGCTGCGGCGTTCGTCTAAAGTTGTCCACAGAAGTTATCCACAGTGTGGGTAACTTACACCCATGTCATTAGACGGTGTAGGCACTGCGGTGCCAGTGCTGCCGGCTCTACGATGAGAAAAGTTCATAGAGTTACACACAACTGTGGATAACCGTCGTACACAGCTGTGGACGACCCAGCTCGCAGGAGGCGTACTATCAACCGTGGACTTCATACATTCCGGCGGAGATGTATGTAATGAACAATGATGGAATTGCGGCGCTAGTCATTGCAGTTCTGCGGACCTCCATCCTGCTCCCCTTGCGCCGGTTCCGCGTTCCGCAATACTCGTGGGGACGCTTCTTCTGATGCTTCCCGTTGCTCGCTCTGGTGTTTGACGGCGCTCCCATGATCACCGCCCTGTTCACAGAGCCACGTCGGCCGTCTGCGTCACGGGTTTAACCGTTATGGACACGGCAACAAAGGCTGAGAGATTCAGCAATCTTACTTAGTCGCCTGGTGAGGAGCTTCCTTGGAGTGATGGTTCTCCGCGCAGCGCGAGAGTGAGGACGGCCTCCTGAATGGCAGTCAGTTTTTCCAGTTCTGCCGCTACTGCCCGCAGCTCTTCAGCCACCGTGGACTCACGGTTCTCACCCTCCATATTGACGGCCGCCACAAGGTAGATCCTGCCCGGACCGACCCACTCAAGGTGAATATAGGTCACCCTGGCAACGTTGGGCTGTTCGAGGATGAGAGAGATCAGGAGTTTCTGGCCGTCGGCGTTTAAGGGCTGTCCGATGAGAAAAAGCCGGTTCCGGCGCCAACAACTCCTGGATTCCGTGCATGATCGAAACGACGGCGCCCACAGTGAAAAGGCCCAATGCAGCGAATATGGACCAGACGTAAGTTTCCCGGCCGTACCCCAGGGGACGATTGGCGTCCCGGTCTCGGCCCCCGCATTTCTCTGCGATGAGTAGGAACATTTGATTTTCTGTGTCCGCCCAAGAGTGGGCAGATTCAGTGAGTATCGAAGCAGAGCCAGTGAAGAGGCCGCCACCGACTTAGCGACCGCAACGATCAAGTTGGCGCAGAACGCGACAACGACCGTCAAAGGACCCTCAGATTCCCCATCCGGTGTGAGTGCTTCCAACCGCTTAGTTGCTGAAGCCACGGTGATCCCGGTCGGTGGAAAGCTTATTTCGCAGACGGTATCTCCGACTGCAAACGCTGTGAAGGACCTATTCACTGTTCGCCGTTATCCACAGTCTTTATCCACAGTGTTAATAACTTACAACCATGTAACTTGCTGGTGCATGACCTTGCCCGCAGTGTGCGGACATTCTCGCCTAGAAGTTATCCACGCCTGTGGATAAAGTTGTTGACAGCTACAGTCAGTGCCAGCGCGTAGTCATGAGGAAACCAACCATGGCGATTCCAAAGCCAACCATGATGTTCCAGGAACCCAGTTGAGGCACCGGAAACTGCCCTGAGAACATGTAGTAAGAAATGATCCACAGCAGTCCAATGATCATCAGACCGAACATAACTGCCTTGTACCAGAGCGGACTGGGCAACGTCTGATCGGTACCAGCGGACTCCTGCCGGGCTGCCTCCCGGGCAGCGGGCTTCTTGCGGGACTTAGACTCGGGCACGGGTCCTCCTAGGGGCGCCAACAACTAGCGCCGATACGTAAACATAACGTTCGATAATGGTCCGACGACAGCCGCAGTATCCTTGAAGCAAGATGACGGCCGTCAATGCGGTTTCACCAACCAATTCTAACGAAGATTGCCTGCAAGCGGACCGTTCAGCAGCGCGGCTTTGAAAATGATCAGGAGAACGAGTGACTCGAGTACGTCGACGCGGCGTCCTCCAGACCATTATTCAGGTCGCCGGAGAGCTGCTCATTACCTTTGGCGTGGTTCTCCTGCTCTTTGTGGGCTGGGAACTCTGGTGGACCAATATCGAATCCAACCAGAAGCAGGACGCGGCCATTGAGAACCTGCTGGAAGATTTCAACGCCCCCGTCGTTCCACAATCTAAACCGCAGGAGCCCAGAGACTACGGTGATCCCCCAGTACTCGAGGGTGTGCAGGAGGGTGAGACGTTCGCCGTCGTTTATATCCCCCGCTTCGGGGCAGAATATACGAGGCCAGTGACGGCCGGCGTCGGCGTGGCGGTCCTCGACAACCTGGGCCTCGGCCATTATCCGGACACCGTACTACCCGGCGGTGTGGGCAACTTTGCGCTAGCAGGGCACAGGCAAACCCACGGCATGGTGCTGGACGCTATTCACACTCTCGTACCCGGAGATCGCATTTACGTTCAGACCCGCGACGGCTACTACACCTACATCTACCGGAATAATCAAATTGTTCTACCCAACCGCACCGACGTTATTGCGCCAGTACCAACCCAACCCGGGAGCACTCCCACGGAACGAATTATGACGCTGACAAGCTGCAATCCTCGCTTTGGAGCAGAGGAGCGGATCATTGCTTACTCGGTTATGGACTCTTGGCAGCCTCTCTCCGCGGGCCCTCCTGCCGAAATCGCCGAACTCGTAGCCAGCAATGCAGAAAAGGGAGCCTAAATGTACGGTTGGATCTTCTCGCACTTGCCCGGTCCCCTCTGGGCGCGGATCGGCATCGCGATATTGTTGGTTGCAACAGTTATCCTGCTCTTGCTGACCATCGTCTTTCCCTGGTTGTCGCAGTTCAATCCACTCACAGATTCCACGATTGGTACGTCCTAGACCATGAACAAGACCTTCCGCATTCTCGTCGTCGACAATTACGACAGCTTTGTCTACACGCTGGTGGGTTACCTTCAGGAATTGGGCGCCGAGACCACGGTGGTGAGGAACGACGACGTCAGCCTTCCGGAGGCCATCGAGCTCGCCGAGGCCCGCGACGGCGTGCTCATCTCTCCCGGCCCCGGCGCACCCGGGGAAGCAGGTGTCTGCATAGACCTCATCCGCTGGTGTGGTGCGAGCATGAAGCCCATGTTGGGAGTGTGTCTGGGACACCAAGCCCTCGCCGAGGCATACGGCGGGACCGTCACACACGCACCGGAGCTCATGCACGGAAAGACCTCGGACATTGAGCACTCAGGCGGTAGCGTATTCGCCGGGCTTCCGTCCCCGCTGACCGTCACTCGCTATCATTCATTGGCCGCGGTGTCAGAGACTATTCCAGCGATCCTTGAAGTGACGTCCACAACCGCCAGCGGCGTCGTTATGGGTTTGGCGCATCGTTCAGCACCGCTGATCGGCGTTCAGTTTCACCCAGAATCAGTGCTCACCGAGGGCGGGTATCAAATGCTGGGGAACTGGCTGGAATCCATGGGCATGATCGGCGTGGCGGAGCGCGCAGCCGGACTCAGCCCGCTGATCAGTCGCTAACCTTTATCCTTCTTCGCTGGATCGTCCTTGCCCTTCTTGGGCTTCTCGGAGTCTTTCGGCGGATCCGCCGATTTCTCTGGATCTGGCTTTGCCGTTTCCTCTTCTTCAGGCTCTTTTTCCGGCTCGGTGGCAACAGTTACCTCAATAACGGAGCCAGGTTCCACCTCAGTGCCCTGCGGATAGCTCTGGGCGGTGATTGTCCCCGGAGCCACGACGGAGTTCTCTTCGTCCTTGAACTCGACTCGCAGGCTTAAAGCCGGATCCGTGAGCGTGGCCTCAGCTTCCTCCTTGGTCATGTCCACCACATTGGGAACCTTCACGGTTCCCGTGGAAATGACCAGGTTTACGGTCGCATCGATTTTGACTTTCTCGCCGAGCCCCGGATCTGTGGCAACCAACCGGTCCCTGGGGACGGTGGCGCTGTTCGTTGTGGTGGTTGTCCCAGTGGTAAGGCCCAAACGCTGCAGAGTGTCACGCACCGCCGACTCCGTCTGGCCCGCTAAATCCTCGGGTATAAGGACGGAGGACGGTCCTTTAGAAACGACGATTGTCACTTCACTGTCCGGCAGGACCTGCTCGCCGGCACCCGGAGCGGACTCGAAGACTGTGCCCTCTTCCACAGAGTCATGGAAGTCTTCCTCGACCTGTGGAGTAAGACCAGCACCGTAGATCGCGTTCTGCGCCTCTGTTTCCGTCATCTCCACAACGGTTGGCACGGCGACAGTCACCGGTTCCTCTGGCTGATTCATCTGCAGCAGAATGTAAGTACCAGCGGCTAGAACGAGCGCCAGAACGATGAACAGTGTCACAATCCAGGCCCGACGACGTTTTCGCCGGTCATCATGACGATCATCGTCTCGGGTCAGCGCCAGAGTTGAAGACCGCTCATCTTGATCCAGAGCCTCTTCGTCTGGATGAACGTCGTCGTTCGTCAGCCGTCCGCCAGCCCTCATGCGTGCCATCGCACGCGTCTCGTGAACGTCAGAATCGGTGGAGGCCAATCCAGCTACTCCAACTGTGGACATGGCTTCCGTTGGTGGGGCCCCTTCTGAATCATCTGGTGCAACAGGCACGCCACGGCGTGCACTTTGAAGTGCGTCACGGAAAGCAGCAGCATCCTGGAACCTATCCGCGCGGTCCTTCTGCAAAGCCTTCGCAAGGACTGAATCCAGGGCAGCCGACACGTTCTCGTTGTAGACGCTCGGCGCATCCGGATGTTCGCGCACGTGCTGGTACGCAACGGACACAGGGCTATCACCGATAAACGGGGGGCGGCCAGCAAGCATTTCGTAGAGAAGACAGGCCGCGGAGTAGAGGTCGCTGCGCGCATCCACTGTCTCGCCGCGGGCTTGCTCCGGCGACAGATACTGTGCAGTACCCAGAACCGCCTGAGTCTGAGTCATGGTGGCCGCGGAGTCTGCCATAGCGCGGGCGATCCCAAAGTCCATGACCTTGACCGCGCCATCGGGGGTGATCATGACATTCGCTGGTTTGATATCTCGGTGCACAATGCCAGCGCGATGACTATATTCCAGGGCGGCGAGGATGCCAATCGAATGGTGTATCGCATCATCGACGGATAGTTCCCGCGCTTTGATGTACTCCCGAATAGTTCGTCCGGCAACGTACTCCATGACGATGAACGGGACACGTACGTCGTCGTGCGCCGCCGCATTCGGCATGTCTTGATCCCCAGTATCGAAGATTGAGACGATTGCCGGATGGTTCAGGGCGGCCACGGCCTGGGCTTCACGCCGGAACCTTGATTGAAACAGCGGATCGCGAGCAAGATCCGGACGGAGCACCTTGATCGCGACGGAACGGCCCAACAGCACATCACGGGCAAGGTACACATCGGCCATACCGCCTCGGCCGATGAGTTCACCTACCTCGTAACGCCCGTTAAGGACGCGTTCGGGATTCACTGGGGGTGTCCTTTCATTCGGATCGGCTATCAAGGAGACGCGTTGTTAGGGACTGGGAGGCGACGCGGAGGGCTCCGGCTGTGGAGCACCGTTATCAGCCGGCGGGCCAACTGACACGAAGTACGTCACCGTGCTGCCCTTGTCCACCTCTTGGCCCTCACCTGGATTCAGTTGCAGCACGGTCCCTTGCTCCTGGGTGGAACGACGCGCACCACCGTTGGCGGGCACCAACCCGGCCGCTACAAGCTGTTGACGGACCTCGTTCTCCTGTTCGCCGATCAGGCCGCCAGGAACGGTGGCTTGCTCAACGGGTGCTGGTCCCGTCGAATAGGTAACGATGACTTCATCCCCCCGCCGCAACGTGCCGACAGGCTGAACCTGGGTCACGATGTTTTCCGGAACGTCAGCATTCGGCTGCGGATCCTCGCGAACCTTGAGGCCCAAATCTGACAGCTGGGAGACAACCTGACTGAGTTGTTGTCCCTCATAAGCAGCCGCGTTGACCACTATCTCCTCGGGCGCGTCCTCAGGCGCATCCTTGGTTGGCTCCTCACTGGGAGCTTCAGACTCAGTCTCCGACGGCGAAGGAGACTGAGAGGCAGGCTTTGAACTCGCGGGAGCAGAAGATTTAGGTGAGGTGCTCTCATCGTTCGCTGGTGAAAACCCTTGGAAAACGAAGAATCCTGCCACAGTCAAAATGATCAGGAGGAGGAGAGCAATCAGTGGAAGCGTCCACGGACTGCGTCCACGACGCTCCTCCACCGGTTCTTCATCAACATCCTCGTCACTACTCCACTCCCGTTGTGCGGCTAAGCCGCCCGTGTCTGCCGCAGCGGCCGCCCCAACGCCGGCAACTCCAGCACCAGCCACAGTCGGTAAGGCCGACGTCGACGGCTGCGAAACAGCCTGAGTTGGGTCCTCCGGGGTGAGGGGAACTGCCGTGGTGGCGTCGTCGTCGCCCGTGAACAACAACATACCGGGAACCGCGACTTCAGCAGCCTTGATGTCCCCACGCTGGATCGCGCTGACCGCCCGCGTCAATGCATCCGCATTTGCAGGGCGACCCGCTGGATCCTTGGCGAGCATGGACATGACCAATGCGCGCACCGGTGCCGGCACCGACGTGGGCAGTGGTGGAGGTGTGTCATTGACCTGCGCCAGGGCGATGGCGATCTGTGACTCGCCTGAGAACGGACGACGGCCAGCAAGAACCTCGTAGCCGATAATTCCCAGAGCATAAATATCCGAGGATCCCGTAGCCTGCTGACCCGTGGCCTGTTCAGGGGCCAAATACTGGGCAGTACCCATAACCTGGCCAGTCTGCGTCAACGGCACCTGATCTGCGATGCGGGCAATGCCGAAGTCCGTGATTTTGACCTTGCCGTCCGGCATGATCAACAGGTTTCCCGGCTTCACATCGCGGTGGACGAGTCCCTGCTCGTGCGCGGCAGACAAGGCTGCGGACGTCTGACCAATGACAGAAAGAGTACGTTCAGGTGACAGAGTGCGGTCGCGTTCGATGATCGCCGACAGCGGCTGGCCAGGAACCAGCTCCATGACCAGATAACCGGAGCCCTCCTCCTCTCCGTAGTCGAAAACATTGGCAATGCCAGGGTGGCTCAACAGTGCTGTATGACGTGCTTCAGCACGGAAACGATTGAGGAAGCCGGGGTCGCCGGTATATTCCTCTTTCAGAATCTTGATGGCGACCACACGGCCGAGAACCTGATCCCGGGCCTTCCAGACCTCACCCATTCCCCCAATGGCGATGCGGTCCGTGAGCTGGTACCTGCCGCCTAAGGTGATACCTGTTGTAGGTCTCACTTGTTCAACACCGCCTCTAGAATTCTCTTAGCGTTTGGACTTGTTAGTTGCGCCCCTGTTGGGACGTCTACATTTTCAATGACAATCGTGACCACAACCTTTGGATCCTCAGCCGGCGCGAATCCTGTGTACCAGGAGTTGTTTCCCGTGGTCCCCTGCAGCAGTTCCGCGGTTCCCGTCTTGGATGCGACATCGACACCGGGAATCTGGGCACCGGTCGCGGTGCCTCCCTCTGTCGTTCCGATCATCCATTCAGTAATCTGGTTTGCTACCTCCGGTGACGTGGAGGTGTTCAGAACCTCCGGCTGGGGCTCATCAATGACCCGCAGATCCGGGGCACGAACCGAACGGACCAGCTGTGGCTTCATTTGGACGCCGTCGTTGGCAATCGCCGCTGTCATCATGGCGATCTGCAGCGGGGTGGCCTTGACGTTGTACTGGCCGATGGCCGATTGCGCTAGTTGGGGTTCGTTTAGTTCCTCTTCGGGAAACTGGCTCGCCTCAACCCGGGTAGGAATGAACAACTGCTCGCTGAAGCCGAACTCACGCGCTTCCTTGAGGATAGTGTCCTGACCCAGTTCGAGGGCGATTCCGGCAAAAGCGGTATTGCAGGAATGAGCGAGAGCGAAGGCGAAGTCCGCCACCGACCTGCTGGAACACTGTCCAGAGACGTAGTTCGGCAGCTGGTATGTAGTTCCCTCGAGTTCGAGATTCTGCGGGTTCGGCAGCTCCGACTCGGCGTCGTACTGATCAGATTCCAAGGCAGCGGCCACGTCGATTATTTTGAAGACTGAACCGGGTGCAAGCAGTTTCTGGGTCGCTGGGTTGAGGTACGGAGATAATCCTGGAGTATCGATCAGCTGTTGTATGTTCTCGTTCACGACCTGCGTATTGACTCCAGCCAGCAGGTTCGGATCATAGGACGGCTTGGAGACCATGGCCAAGATGTCCCCCGTGGACGGCTCCATCACGACGATTGATCCCTGTTGGCCCTCTGGGATGAGGTCCCAGGCAAGCTGCTGCAGCTGGGGATCAATCGTGAGTTCGACCGAGGCACCCTGCCCCATACTGCCGTTGAACAAGCCCGCCATGCGGTCGAAGAACTGTGAATCACTGGTTCCCGTGAGCTGTTCCTGCAGAGTTGATTCGAGTTGCGTGGCACCGTGGGAGAGCGAGAAGAACCCCGTGAGGTGGGCATAGAGGTTTGGCTCGTTGTAGACACGTTGGTAGGGGAACTGCCCATCAGTTTCCACCGATTCAGCGATCGGTTTGCCGTCAACAAGGATGGACCCACGGTTATCGCCAAAATTCTGGAGCACAGTGCGCCGGTTCAACGGATTATCTGTGAGCGTCTCAGCACCGATGAACTGGACATAGGTCAGTGAACCGAAGAGCAGAGTAAACATGGCAACGGCGACAATCCACGACGTACGAATGGCCTGATTCATGCCGATTCCACCTCTCCGTGCAAGAGGCGTTTCCTCAACGAGGCCTGTTTCCCTACAAGCACCTTGGGCTGCTCATCCGTGCTGGGGATGGGGCCAGTCGCCGGTGGACGTCGGGCCGCTTGCGAAATCGACAGGAGCAGCGCAACAATAATCCAGTTTGCGAGCAACGCCGATCCGCCAGCGGACATGAAGGGTGTGGTCAAGCCTGTGAGCGGTATCAAGCGGGTAACTCCGCCGATGACCACGAAACACTGGAGGGCGATCGTGAACGACAAGCCCGTTGCGAGCAGTTTTCCGAACCCGTCTTTGGTTCCCAACGCCGCCCGAAAACCACGAGAAATCAGCAGGACGTACAACAGAACGATGGCAAACAGCCCGATCAAGCCGAGTTCTTCGCCGAGGGATGCAATGATCATGTCGGAATTCGCGTACGTGACGAGTCCGGGGCGGCCTTCACCCAGACCTGTCCCCACGAGACCACCGCTTGCGAGGCCAAAGAGGCCCTGCACCACCTGTCCACTGCCGCCCGGAACGCGGTCGTAGACCTCTGGATCAAAAGCGTTGACCCAACTGTCGATCCGTAGGGCAACATGTGAGAAAAGCTGCATGGCAACGAACCCGCCAACAGCGATCATGGCTAAACCAATCAAGATCCAACTAATGCGCCCTGTAGCGACGTAGATCATGGCCATGAATAGTCCGAAGAACAGTACGGACGTCCCGAGGTCGCGCTGGAAGACCAGAACCCCAATACTGACCATCCAGGCCGCGATCATTGGCGCCAGATCCTGGAATCGTGGCAACTGTAGCGGGCCGATCTTCTTGCCTGCGAGGAGGATGAGATCGCGGTTTGTCGATAAATACCCCGCAAAGAATATAGCGAGGGTGATCTTTGCAATTTCCCCGGGCTGGAAAGTGCCGATGCCGACGCTGATCCAGATGCGGGCGCCGTTGATGGATAGCCCTAGTGGTGTGAGCGGCAGCAAGAGCAGCACGGCACTGGCCAACAGGGAAATGTAAGTGAACCGTCGTAATACCCGATGATCCCTGAACAGCCAGATGACGGCGCCAGCCGCTACCATGGCGACTGCGGTTAGCATGGCCTGGCTACCGGCAGCATGTTGGTCATCCGGCAATGAGAGATCCAGCCGGGCGATCATCGCCAACCCGATCCCATTCAAGGCAGTGGCGATGGGAAGAATGAGGGGATCGGCATACTTAGCCCGGATGCGCACAATGACGTGGATTGTCAAAGCGAGTCCGGCGAACAATCCATTGGTCACGAAGAATCCGCTGTCCAGCGGTGTTCCGCCGCCGAGTGACACAATAACGTTCGCTCCCACACCGGCAATCAGAGCCAGCAGAAGTAGCATCAGCTCGATATTCCGTCGAGGTTTGGGGGTTGTTAGAACGTCGCTCAAAGTCAGTTCCCCTCACAACGTCGGGCTGCAGCCTCGCCCGAAAGAGGCGTGGCCGACGGCGAGGCGGAAGATGTTGGGCTCGAGGTTGGTGAAGGTGATGAGCTCGTGGACTTCGATGCGCTGGGACTAGGGCTGGCTTTGCCGGTGGTTGACGACGTGGGCTTCGATGTCGGTACCGGTGAAGTCTCTGGTCCCGGAGATGGGGCAATCACAGCTCGTGCGGTACAACGAAGCTCATCCACGATCTCCTGGGCGTGTTCCAGATCCCGCGCAGGAAGAGTAGTTTCTAGCCTGTCTCTTGAGTACTCCGGCAAACTGGACACAGGAATTTCCGTGACGTCAGTGACGTGAGAGAGCTCAATGGGGCCAAGCGTCTGAGAGACACCATTGAAAATGGCGACACGATCGTCGACAGCGGACACGTAGTACCGGGTCTGCGTCCACAGGAATCCGAATCCCAAAACGGCGATGAGGATCAGCGTCATCAGCGCCATGAACGTCGGGATGACCCAACGTCTTTTGGGTGAATCCCGCTGTTCGGGAGCTTCATCCTGAGAAGACCCATCATGCTCGGGTGCCTTATGCATGAGCAGCTTGGCAGCGCGACGCTCGTTCGACTGCTGGGTGACGATCGGAATCTGTCCGGTCTCTGTTGCTAAAGCCGCAGAGCCGACCAATTCATGCGGTCGTTGCGCTAGATCCCTGCGGATCATATCGGCCCGAATAGTATCGTCGACAGTTGTTGTCTTCTGCTTCCGCGCCCGGGAGTCCTTAGTATCGGAGCCTGTTGTGACTGTGTTGTCGTCGTCATCGTTCCGCGCACGGACGCGCACCGGCTCCAGCGGAACTGCTGGCACGATCAAATCGTCCTTGGTCGCCTCCGCTATCTCAATCACGGCAATCGTCACATTGTCCGGAGCGCCACCGGCGAGGGTGAGTTCTACCAGGGTGTTGACGCACTCTCGCAGGCTGGACGACTCCCGAAACACTTGCTCAATGGCGGAGTCCCGCAGAACCGCCATCAGGCCGTCCGAGCACAGTAGCCATTTTTCGCCCGGAACGGCGTCGAATGTTTCAACGTCGAGTTCCGGGCTGGCATCGACATCGCCCAGAACCCGCATCAATACGTTTTTATGCGGATGGACCTCTGCCTCTTCGGGTCTCAGCCGTCCTTCGTCGATGAGCCGCTGCACAAAGGTGTGGTCGATGCTCATCTGCTCAAAAAAGTTGTCCTTGAGCCGATACGCCCGCGAATCCCCTATGTGCGCAAGAGTTATGTGGTTTCCGTCGAGCAAGAGGGCCGTGCAAGTGGTGCCCATACCGGCGAGCTGTGGATTGGTGCCCACGAGTTCGGACAGTAGCGAATTGGCAGTCTGAATTTCATCGGCCAAAATGGTCGCTGCGTCGCCGTCGTACGGATGATCCAGATGCACCAGGTCCAGCACGGTAGAAGCAGAAGCAATGTTGCCACCCGCATGCCCACCCATGCCGTCAGCTACAACGGCCAGGTTCTGGCCTACATACGCTGAATCGTCATTCTTGGCACGTGAACCCACATCGGAGCGCACGGCATAGCGCAAAATTAGCGCCATACTATGGCCTCAATTCGATGACCGTCTTGCCGATCCGGATGGGTACTCCGGGCTCAACGGGCAGTGCACGGGTCAGCTGACTACCGGACACGAATGTTCCGTTGGTGGAACCCAGGTCCTCAACGAACCACCGGCTTCCCTGAGGAAAGAGACGCGCATGTCGACCAGAGGCGTAGTCATCATCCAAAACTAGTGTTGCTTCTTGAGCGCGCCCAAGAAGGATGGGGCTGTTGGTCAGCTCCAGAGTGGTCCCTTTGAGCGGACCTTCGGTGACCACGAGTTCCCTTGCAGATTTTCTGGGCGCTGTGTTGGCAGCGGGAGCTTGGCCAGCAGACCTGACCCCGGTACGTGTACGTTGACCGACCATCAAATCACGGCGTAGCGCGCTCACAATGCTGATCACCAGAACCCACAACAGGATGAGAAAGCCGTAGCGCAATAGCGTCAACGTCAGATCACTCATTCGGCGGCTCCACCATTTGTAGGAACCAAACGAAAAGTAGCCCGGGCACGGCCCATGGTGATGACAGACCCGTCGGTGAGCTCAATCTGACCGTGCAACCGTTCCCCATTGACGTAACTTCCATTGGTCGAGCCAAGATCCACTGCGAGGACTGAAGAGCCTCTCCGGCGGATTTCGAGATGTCTGCGTGACACTCCGGTGTCTTCAACCCGGATATCGGCTTCCGTGGACCGCCCGATAATTGCGGATTCAAGCGTCAACGAGTGACGGTGGCCGCCTATGTCAAGCACTGGTTCATTCCGAGCGGGACGTCGGGAGGGCGCAGCGGGCGCCTTAGGCGCAGAGGTCTGACGAGGTTGGCCCGCCTTCTCGGTGGTGGAATCGATCTCCAAAGCACCTGCTTTCAGATCTACGTCCCGGATGAAAGACACACGCACTGGACCGCGAAGCGTGTAGTTCTGGCTGTTGACGTGCGCGATCACCACGTCGCAGAGCTCCTCCGCAAGGGGAGCGCCCCACTCCTGAGCGTGGGCAAAATCCGCAGCAGAGAGACGGGCGGCAAAAACATTGGGGGCTAGGGTGCGGCCCTCTCCAATGGTGTAGGCCTTGTTATCCAGCTCGCGACGCAAGGCGCTGGCAATTTCCACCGGCTGTACTTCCGCTTTTGAACCAGTAGAGAAGGCGCCGCGGACTACCTTCTCAATACCGCGCTCGAAGTTGTCGAGAATGCCCATCCGTTGCCTCCTCTCGTTGTGTCATTTCTGCTTCCGCTCCAGCCGAGGTTACCCGTCTTGGTCCGCTGGTAGGCACCGAGCAAGAATAATCGTGCCCGGACTGCCTCGTGCGTACTTCTCGATACTACTTGGGGAGTATGGAAATGACCTCAATCAGAGCATTGTCGAAGCCAATTAGTGATAACGATTCGTGCTCCGGGCTGGTTGCACTGAAACCTGGTTTAGGTTAAACGGCCGGAGTTTGGTTATGCTTGATCTCGCTGTTCTTGGAGGTTTCGACCCCCAAAGCACTATGCGCGAGTGGCGGAACGGCAGACGCGCTGGCTTCAGGTGCCAGTATCCGAAAGGGTGTGGGGGTTCAAATCCCCCCTCGCGCACAGAAAATCAAAAAGCACCTCCGGCTTCGTCCAGGGGTGCTTTTTGCGTTGTCGAAGCCATGTTGGCCGACAGAAACCTGCCAGCGAGAACCCACCCTGAACTAGTGGTGGGATGCTCCCTTTGGTGCCTTCGCCCTGCGTTTACCGGTGACTAGATTCAGCACAGGTTCAGCGAACCGAGTGATGATGGGACCACTGACGGCCATGATCAGCACGTAGGCGGTGGCCAGTGCTGCCAGCGCCGGGACCACGGCACCGGAGGCGACAGCGAGACCCGCAATCACAATGGAGAACTCACCACGAGCGACGAGCGCCGCACCAGCCCGCGCTCGCCCAGGTCTTGCAATTCCCTGTTGTTTTGCCGCCCACCACCCAGTCGCCACTTTGGTGCAGATGGTGACGAAGGCTAAAGCGAGCGCCCAACCAAGCACAGGTGGAATGGTGGAGGGATCCGTGTTCAACCCGAAGACGACAAAGAACATTGCGGCAAAAAGATCCCGCATTGGCTCCATGACGCGCGTTGCGGTTTCTGCGGTGGCACCGGAGATCGCGATACCGAGAAGGAACGCTCCTACAGCGGCAGAGACTTGCAGCGCCGCAGTAATGCCAGCTACCAACAGGGCAGCACCGAACAGAGTGAGCAAAAAGACTTCGCGGTCCTTGTTGTCAATGACCGCGGAAACCACTCTGCTGAAACGCAAAGCGATCACGAGGACGATAGTGACCACCAGAAGGGAAATACCCACCGTCTGTAAGCCGCCAAGAAAGCTTATTCCGGAGAGTACAGCCGTGAGAATAGGCAGATAAACCGCCATGGCCAAGTCTTCGAATACGAGCAGGGACAGAACGACGGGCGTCTCACGGTTCCCTAATCGACCCAGATCCGTCAGGACCTTGGCAATAATGCCCGAAGAAGAAATGTACGTCACGCCGCCCATGACCAATGCTCCGACTATTCCCCAACCCAGGAATAGCGCGATAGCAGCGCCTGGGATGAAGTTCAGAACGATGTCGAGAACTCCCGCCATCCACGATTGCCGCAGGCCGGTAACGAGCTCTTTCGCCGTATATTCCAGGCCCAACATCAGGAGTAAGAGGATGACGCCAATCTCGCTGGCGATGGCGCTGAACTCTTCGAGACCACCCAGCTCAACGAACCCACCGGCCCCAAAGAACAAGCCTCCCAGCAGATACAGCGGGATTGGCGACATGCCGATCTTCCCGGCAAGGCGCCCCAATATCCCGAGACCGAAAAAGACGGCGCCCAGTTCAATGAGAGTGACAGTGCTGCTAGCCATGCACGCTCATCCGAGAAGAATACTGGCTGCCTTGTCCAGCCCTTCAGAGGTTCCAACGGCGACGACCAGGTCTCCGGCAGCAAAGGCGAAATCCGGAGTCGGAGACGGTTGTACCTGACCAGCGCTGAGGACGGCCACTACGGAAACACCGGTTTTAGTCCGAAGCTGTGTGTCTCCCAATTTGCGGCCATCGAATGGTGAACCCTCTGCAATAAGAAATTGCCGAGTGTTGACTCCGGGGAGGTCGCGGTGCTCCTTGGTGAGCTGAGCTACGAGCTGCCGTGCGCCGAGGAGGTTCCCGAGGGTCGCTGCCTC
This sequence comes from Actinomycetales bacterium, assembly GCA_038199985.1. Classification (GTDB taxonomy): domain Bacteria; phylum Actinomycetota; class Actinomycetes; order Actinomycetales; family Micrococcaceae; genus Arthrobacter_J. The sequence goes on from JBBPYK010000056.1 coordinate 107,319, forward strand.
ATCAGAGGTGAGGGGCATCGATGCAAGACAACCGTCAGGGTCATCTTCGCGAGAAACAATGAGCGCCATATCGCCATCGCGAAGGGACAGGACGCCTATCCGTCGGCCAGCGGCCGTTGTGATTTCCTTACGGACTCCGATCCCGGGAAGCGGGATTTCATCAACGATCATCCATCAATCCTAGACCCGCAGGTCCTATTGGGAATCCTTCGCCTTACGCGCCTCGCGGACACGCTTTTCCTCTGTGCGGACCTGCGCCATGCTGGCGCGCTCATCGACTAGCCACTGTGGCGGGTTTTGCAAGAGCTCGGCGATTTCCGCCGTCGTCAGTGGTTCCGTCATTCCCGCTCGTGCCAGTCCAGCGATGGATACATTAAGTTTGCGTGCCACCTCCGGCCGTGGATGTGGTCCGTTGTGGCGCAACTCCTGCAGCCACTCGGGCGGGCTGGACTGGAGGTCCGTGAACTCTGCTCTCGAAATCACTGAATCCTGAAATTCCTGCGGCGCCGCGGGTAGGTAGATGCCGAGCTTCTTTGCAGCAGTTTCCGGTTTCATTGCCTGAGGCGCATTCTCGCTGTTCATGGTTCAAGCGTATCCTCCCGCGCCGATCCGCAGGTCGCTTGCACTAATGTGGGAGCAGTGAAGCCAAAAAGTGTCCTGACCATCGGCTTTGTGCCCGGTGTAACCCCAGGAAAGTGGGCTGCCCGATGGCGCGAACGTCACCCTGAGATTTCTCTGGATCTACTGGAGTGCGACGCCGGTGAACAGGTGCGGGTGCTGCAGGAGGGGAGGGTCGACGTCGGCCTTGTCCGCCTTCCTGTCCCTCAGGACGGACTCCATGTCATTCCGCTTTATGCGGAGAAGCCTGTGGTTGTCGCGGCGAAGGAACACTTCGTTGCCCTCTACGAGGAAGAAGACGCGGTGACACTGGCGGATCTCGAGGGCGAAACGTTCCTCGACGTGGCTGAGCTCGGAGCGGCCATGACCGTTGAAGTTGCTGCCTCCGGAGCCGGAATTGCCATCATGCCGATGTCGCTGGCACGTCTTCATCGCCGGCGGGACGCGGTCCACCGTCCAGTTGCTGATGCACCGGAAACCCGGATCGGGATTGCATGGTTGGCGGCTAGCACTTCGGAATTGATCGAGGAATTCATCGGCATAGTGCGAGGGCGCACGGCCAACAGCTCGCGTCAGCCCCTCGCCGGGTCAACCACGGGGGATGCCACCGGCAAGAACAGCTCCGGCAAGGACAGTGAAAAGGAGCGGCGGAAACCGACATCGAACTCTCGTCGAGAGGGCAAACGGTCCGGAAGTTCCGTGCCGCGCTCAAACTCACGAGGGGTCAGCGGGACCAAGGGGCAGCGGTCAGCGCCGGGCAAGAACGGACGGCGAGGCCGACGTTGACGGTGCGGACGTCGCTAGGCTGCGGGAGCGCCCCTAGTGTCTGTGGCCAGCCTTAGATTCTTATGAGGGCCTCCCCTTTATCAGCGAGCGTTCAGATTGAGTCCGGCGAGGACCTTATCCACAATCTCGGCTGGAGCATTGGCGATGTCGATTGTGAGGCCGGCTTCGTCGTCGCCCAACATTTCCAACGTTTCGAGTTGGGAGGGGAGTAGGGAAGGCGGCATGAAGTGGCCGGAACGCGTAGTCATCCGTTGGCTCAATAGTTCCTCACTGCCGTGAAGATGAATAAAGTACACGGTTCCAGTTGCCTGACGGAGAGTATCGCGGTAACTATGTTTTAGAGCGGAGCAGGTGACGACGGTGTTGATGTTGTCGCTGGCCATCTGCGCCATCCAGTCGCGCATCGCTTCGAGCCACGGCTTGCGGTCCTCGTCGTTGAGGGGAGTGCCTGCTGTCATCTTGTCGATGTTGGACTGAGGATGGAATTCATCTGCTTCAGAGAACGTCCACCCGAGGCGTTGGGCGAGCATCTCTGCGACCGTGGACTTGCCGGAGCCGGACACACCCATAATGACCAGATGTTGTGCTGATTCGCTCATGCGCTTCTCCTTATATTGGCGGTGCTTCTCCCATTGGAACCACAACTAGCCGTTTTATCAAACAGTTGTCGAAGACCCATTGTTTTGTAAGGGTGCTTATGGTCTCCTGAGAGAAGTTGCTTCGGTTTCTTCTTCTCCCGGAAGGACATCGTATGTTCACCATAAGCCTGTGCACGGACAATCTGGTTCTGGATCATTTGGATCTAGCCCGGTCGGTAGCACGCTCCTTTTCGGTGACTGGGCCTGATTCTCCGGACATTCTCCAAGTGGCATATCTCGGCTTGGTTAAGGCGAGTCGTCGGTACGACGCCGGTTATGGTGTTCCGTTCCCGGCCTACGCGGTGCCTACGATGGCTGGCGAAATCAAGCGTTATTTAAGGGATAGCTGCTGGATGGTGCGACCACCTCGCACGGTGCAGGACCTGCGAACTGAAGTGGCGAGGGCGTCGTCGGACCTTGCACAGAAGCTGGGACGGGAGCCCTCCCTCGACGAATTGGCTGAACGGCTCGAGGAGCACCCGGACGCCGTCGCTGAGGCGATGAACTGCCAGAGCAGCATGCGTCCGGACTCCCTTGATGTGTTGGCGGGTGACTCGTTTTGGGCGGACCGTCTGTGCGCAGCAGATCGCTCCCTGGATCGACGCGACGAAGTCCTGTCTCTGCGCACTGCGGTCGCTGAATTATCTGCCAAGGAAAAGGAACTACTGTTCCGCCGCTTCTACTGTGAAGAGACCCAACAACGCATAGGTGAACGGCTTGGAATGAGCCAGATGCAGGTGTCCAGACTGCTGGCACGGACTTTAGTACGGTTGCAGAAGTTTCTGAGTGATGCGCCGGCGCAGGACGCAAGCGAGTCCTGTTCTACGCGATACCCAGACGTTGGGCAGCCGAAAGAACCTGCTCCACGGTGACGGCGAGGAGCGCAGGATCTGGATCAGCACCAAAAGCGTTGCCCACCCTGAGCGACTCATCAGTCAGCGTGATGTGCGGCCCATCCGGCGGACCCCAAGCCGCCACAGGAGCCGGACCGAAGATTGTCACAGAGGGCGTGCCATACGCGGTCGCCAGATGCGCAGCGCCAGTATCTGCCGAGATGACCAGTGCTGCGGCGGACACGACGGCGGCGAATTCGGTGAGGTCCAACCTCCCGGCCAGCACGAGCGCCCCAGGCAACCCGGCGTCGTCGGCTATTCCCAGGGCTCGTTTCCGCTCGCCAGAACTTCCGGTGAGAACCACAGTGTGCCCCTGATCATGAAAGGCACGGGCGACGGCGGCGAAGCGGGCTGCTGGCCACAGTCGGCTTCCGTACGCGGCACCAGCGTGGACGACGACGACGCCCGGATGAGCACTCGGCTTCGAGGGTTTTTGTAGGCGATAGTCGAGAGGGTCCGCGGGAATGCCGTACCAATTCAACAGGTCGGTCCACCTGTTGCGTTCATGGACGTCATCACGCCAAAGGGGCCCGGACCAGCCGTTAGCTGCATGGCCCAAACGTACATTGGGCATAATCGCGTCGAGCCTCTGGTGACTCTGGGGGCCACTGCCGTGTAAATTCACCGCGACATCGACCGCGCCAGATCGAATATTGAGCGGTTCTTCCAGCGACTGAGTTTCCAACAGATTATCCACACTGCCGGTCAGGGCCAGAATAGGCTGCAGCCAGTTGGGCCCCGCGTAGGTGAGGCGATGACCCGGGTAGTGCCGGCGAAGGGCGCGAAGTGCAGGCACGGAAACGAGTAGGTCGCCGAGTTTCAGTGCGCGCAGGACCAGCAAGTCAGGTTGGTTCTTGGACATGGTTCAGTCGTCGAAGTGCGTGGCAGACGGGGTCTCACTCACACTCTTGATGAGTGCCTCCGCTACCAGATTCAGCTTGGTGTTTCGGGCACTGGAGGCCATTTTGAGGATGTTCACCGCCTCATCTTGACTGCAACGGTTCTGCCCCATGATGATGCCGGCCGCGAGGTCGATTGCCGTCCGGGTTTCCATGGCGGCCTGTAGATGCATGCCTGTTTCGGTCAGCTTCGCGATCCGCACGGCCATGCGCAACGAAACGGACGCTGTGCGGGCAAAGTCCTGAGCGGCCTCGATGGCATCTTCGCTGAACGCATCTTCCTTGGCTGAGTACAGGTCCAGTCCGGCGTTGGCCTCGCCTTCCAGGACAATAGGGAGTCCAATGGCGGACAAGATGCCGTGTTCGGCGATGGCCTGACGATATTCGGGGAACCGGGTCTCCTTTCGGAAATCCGCGACGTAGTACATCTTGTTTTCTCGTGCCGCCCGCATGCAGGGGCCGTCGTCGAAGCGCAATTGGACCTCATCCAGTTCCCGCGCGCGCTCCGTGCTGCTGGCAACTGTTGCGGCTCTCCGTGGACGCAACAGAGTGACTCCGCAAAGTACCTCGTCCGTAGGCGTGGAAAACGTTTTCGCAGAAAGCCGTGCGAGACCGTTGAGGAAGTCGTTGACATCCGAACTTTCCAACACCATGTTCTGCAGTGTCTCAGTCAGAATCGACTCTGTGGACTCAGCGTTGTTGGACACCATTGCGTTCCTTCTATGGGTACGTGTTGGCCGCTTCCGGTCAATGTAAGTGCAACCCTAGACGATGGACCGCAATGAGGCATTTGCCTCGTCGGGCAAGGCCGTCGTAGGAGTGCGTGGTGCACCCCTACGACGGTGGGCCCGGAGTGAGCGCGCTGCTTGACTCCTGATTACCAAGCCCACTTACTATCTACTCTTGCGGCTCAGTAGCTAGTCAAGGGGTTGGCACCAGAACGTCAAGATTCGACGTCGGCTGTCAGCTTCTAGGACGGTTCAGCGCGCCACATCTCACCGGGAATGGTAAGTACGCTGTTATTGGTGGGTGGATCGACGGTAAGGTCAGGCCATGGACGGTACAGAGCATCACGAAGTAATTGTTGTGGGCGGTGGGAACGCCGGCATATCGGTGGCGGCACGCCTGCGTCGGTATGGATTCGACGACGTTGCCGTTATTGAACCAAGCGAGACTCACCTCTATCAACCATTTTTCTCCCACGTAGCTGGAGGAACTGTCCGCGCTGATCGCGCCACAAGGCCCATGCGCACCGTCATGCCCAAAGACGTTAAGTGGATTCAGGACCGCGTTCACCACGCGAACCCACAAGCGCAGACCGTCAAGCTCGCCTCAGGGATAGAGCTGTCCTACGATCATGCGATTATTTGTCCGGGCATACAGCGCGATTGGGCTGCTGTAGACGGCTTGTCAGAGGCAATGTCCTCTCCCGACGCCGCATCAAACTACGAATTCGACTATGCGCAGAAGGCATGGTCACTCATCCGGAACTTCCGTAGCGGTACAGCGGTTTTTGTGCAGCCACCAGGGCCGGCGTCCTGCGCTGGCGCAGCACAGAAGCCCCTGTATCTGGCGTGTGACTATTGGCGGAAGCAGGGCGTACTGGATCAACTACGCGTTGTTCTGGTGGTCCCCAATGCGACGGTGTTCGGAATGGACCTGATCGATGAGGAACTCAACCGCAAAATTGCTGAGTACGGGATAGAGCTACATTGCGATAGCGAACTCATGAGCGTTGATGCGTCGAAACGAAGCGTTCAGATTCGGGACAACCTCACCGCAGACTCGGAGCAAATCTCCTACGATCTTCTTCACGTTGTCCCTCCGCAATCGGCGCCCGACTGGTTGAAGTCGACGGCGCTCTCAGCCGCCGGCGATCCCGGAGGATTCGTTGAGGTGAACCCCCTCACCCTGCAGCACTCCCGATTTCCCACCGTCTGGTCCCTGGGAGACGCGGCTGGTACCACCAACTCAAAATCAGGTGGTGCCCTCCGAGAGCAAACCACGATACTTGCCAAGAACCTGAAGGCAGTGCGTGACGGCAAGAAGCCCACAAAAAAATACACCGGCTACTCCGTATGCCCGTTCACGGTGTCACGGTCCTCTGTGGTCCTTGCCGAGTTTGACGACGAATACCGGCCGAAGCCCAGCGTACCGTTCTGGAAAGGACTAGCCCGAGAACGGCGCCTCACCTGGATCACAGACCGCTATATCTTGCCGTGGATCTACTGGAACCTGATTTTGAAGGGTAGAGCCTAATGCGGTGTTTTGAGGAAAGGACCCATCATGACTTCTGATTCAACTGACCCCGCCGGGCGTGACCGACCATCGGAGTCACGCGGCGATGTTCGGGAAGGGCGCACACAATCTTCGTCGACCTCTCACTCCCGAAGCGGTGCCGTTTGGGTGGCCGTTATCAGTGCGTTGATCCTTCTCGTGTTGTTGATCGTCTTCTTCCTGCAGAATGATGTGCCTGTCCTGGTGACCTTCTTTGGCTTCGAGGGATCGATCGCCTTGGGATTGGCGTTGCTGATCGCAGCCGTCGGAGGCGGTATCGTCGTAGCGCTGGTAGGCGCAATTCGCATCATCAAGCTGCGCGCAGCGACTCGAAAGTCGCGCAAGTAAACTCACCAGCACAACCCCATCGAGCGTGAGGATTCACCCCGAGTATGAAAACCAGCCTCGAGCTTTCCGATGCTCAGCGGAGCGAGATGCACGACCTATACCGTCATCTCCACGCACATCCGGAACTGTCCATGCAGGAGTCCGAAACGGCGTCGTACATTACTGAAAAGCTGCAAGCGCTCAAACTTGAGGTCGTGGCCTGCGGGGGAACCGGCGTCGTCGGAGTCTTGAAAAACGGCGACGGTCCGGTGGTCGGGTATCGAGCGGACACGGACGGTCTGCCGATCCTTGAGGACACCGGATTGGACTACGCAAGCACGGCAACCGTAGTTATGCCTGATGGCACCGGTGTGCCCGTGATGCACGGCTGCGGTCACGATACTCACATCGCTGTTGCGCTCACCACCGCCCGGCTCCTGCACGAGAATCGTGAGGCCTGGGCCGGAACCGTGGTGTTTATCTTCCAGCCAGGGGAGGAGACCGGCGTTGGAGCCAAAGCAATGGTCGACGACGGCTTGTGGGATAAGGCGCCGAAACCCTCGATTATCTTTGGGCAGCACGTCTGGCCCGGGATCGCGGGCACGCTCAACATCACCAGCGGCACTGCGATGGCGATGGCCGATTCATGGAAGGTCACTGTCAAGGGCCGGCAGGCGCACGGCTCGCAACCCGAGGAATCGATTGACCCAATTGTGCTGGGGGCTCACATGGTGGTGCGTATCCAATCGATCGTTTCGCGCGAAGTGCACCCCATGAAATCCGCCGTCGTCACCATCGGCACGTTCCACGCGGGGCTGAAGGAAAACATCATCCCTGCCTCCGCCGAGTTCACCCTCAACGTCCGTACCTTCGACCCCGAGGTCCGAGATCGCGTCCTGTCCTCATTACGGCGCATCATTCAGGCAGAAGCGGATGCTTCCGGCGCCCCCGATCCGGTGATAGAAGAGATCACGAACTTTCCCGAGTGCTACAACGACCCCGCCTCCACAGCCGAACTGATCGGGCACCTTCGCGAAGCCCTTGGCGAGAACAGCGTCAACGAGGTCCCGCCGGTGATGGGCAGTGAAGATTTCGGTGCGCTGGCCCAAGCGATCGGCGTGCCGTCGGTGTATTGGTTCTTTGGCGGATATCTCCAGGAAAAGTACGACGTCGGTACCCCGGTTGCAGGAAACCACTCACCTGAGTTTGCGCCGGTGCTGGAACCGACGTTGAGCACAGGCGTGAAGGCAGCGACGACGGCACTGCTGATGGCAGGTCACACTTTGCGCAAACATGATCAGACCGAGACACTGAAGTAACCGCCACTTCAAGGAGACTCCAGTGACCAAGCCCCTACTTGACCGGCACCTCTTCGGCCCCGGACCCACCAACGCGTACCCTGAAGCAACAACAGCCTTGGGGTACCCGCTCCTTGGACACCTCGACCCAGCGTTCATCGAACGGCTAGATTCCACGTGCGACGGTCTCCGGCAAGTTTGGGGAACCGAGAACTCACGGACGCTGCCCCTCAGCGCGACAGGCTCCGCGGGCATGGAAGCAGCGTTCGTCAACACCGTGGGAGCGGGCGACGTAGCGGTCATCGCCGTCAACGGTCTCTTTGGGGAACGAATGTGTGACGTCGCTGAACGCTGCGGCGCCGAAGTTGTCCGCGTAGACCACGAGTGGGGACAACCCATAGACCCGGAGCGCGTAGCCAACGCTCACCCGAACCCCAAAGTCATTGCAGCCGTCCACGCTGAAACCTCCACCGGGGCTCTGTCAGACATCAAAGCCCTCGGAGAGCTCAAAGGCGACGCACTTCTCATCGTTGACGCGGTCACCTCCATCGGTGGAATTGAACTTCTCTCCGACGAATGGGGTATCGACGTCGGATACGCTGGCACCCAAAAATGTCTAGGTGTAGCCCCGGGCCTGTCACCCTTCACCATCTCTGACCGTGCCTTTGACCGTCGCATCGAAAAGCCACAATCCTGGTACCTGGACCTCGGGATGCTCGGCGGCTATGTGGGCAGCGCATCCGGTGGAGGCCGCACTTACCACCACACGGCCCCAGTTGCGATGATCGCCAGCCTGGAAGCAGCCCTCGAACGTATCCTCACCGAAGGATTGGATCACGTGGCCGCACGCCACTGGGCTGCGGGAACCGCATTGCAAGACGGACTCGAAGAACAAGGACACACACTGTTTGCCGCTGAAGGTCACCGGCTACCGGAGCTGACGTCCGTCGTCGTACCGGACGGTGTGGATTCGGCCGCGGTGCGGTCCTACCTACTCGAACACTTCAACATCGAAATTGGTGGCGGCGCCGGCAAATTCGCGAGCAGTGTGTGGCGCATCGGGCTCATGGGACCCAACGCTAACCCGTCTTCCGTCGCGTTGCTCTTGGCTGCCCTTCCAGAGGCCATCGAAAAAGCCTGACGCCCCGGCCGGATAAACCTTCTATGACCCGCGTCAACAGTGAGCACGTCGTCCACGGTCCAACCGTGGACGACGAGACTCGCTGCGTCCACTACCGCACGCCCCTGGACATCATCGCCATCAAGTTCAAGTGCTGTGGCCGCTACTACCCATGTCACCTGTGTCATCAGGAAACAGAGTCACACGCGGCGAGACAATGGCCTGCAGATGAGCAAGATGCACAAGCGATATTGTGCGGCGCCTGCAAAACGGAACTAACTATTTCTGCCTATCGGGCCACTGACAATTGCCCGAACTGTTCTGCGCCTTTCAACCCTGCCTGCGCACTGCATGCGGATCTTTATTTTGAGTCTGCGGTGTTCTAACAGAAGTCCCGCAGTCCGCAGAAACGTGGCGGAGCTGCAGATGCGGGGTTGCGCCACCACGTAGGTACGGCTCCGCAACGTTTCTGCGGAAGAGCCGGGTGCGAGGAAAGATGAGCCGCAGGGAAGAAGTTCCCGCCGAAGTGTTTAGCAGCAGCGCCCAAGGGGAACTGTGCTGGTATGGAACGTATCGCCGGCGAGCACGTGCAACAGCGGACACCGCCGCGCGCACTCCTGCTTGACCGTGATGGCACCCTCATCATTGACGTCCCCTACAACGGGGACCCTGCCCAAGTGCGACCATTGCCCGGAATCGCTCGGACGCTTGATGAACTCCGGGGCATGGGCGTCCCTCTTGGCGTCCTCACCAACCAGTCCGGCATAGCGCGGGGCACCATCAGCCGCGCACAAGCCGACGCTGTCAACATGCGCGTTGACGAACTTTTGGGCCCGTTTGACCTATGGGAAGTTTGCCCTCACGGACCCGACGACGGTTGCGCCTGCCGCAAGCCGGCACCGGGCATGATCATCAACGCCTGCAAAACCCTGGGCCTTGAACCTCACGAGACTGCGTTCATCGGGGACATTGGGACCGACGTCGACGCTGCTCAGGCAGCTGGCGCGACCGGTGTCCTCATCCCCACCGCCGTCACCCTTCAGGAAGAGATTGACCGCGCTGAGATTGTTGCGGACACTCTCGCCGACGCCGTCGCTCTCCTGTGGAACACCGATTCACGAGCGAACAAGGACGAGCAGACTGCCGAGACGACAGCATGAAACGCGTCCTCGTGGCCCGACTCGATAGCGTGGGCGACGTTCTTCTGGCGGGGCCCGCCGTTCGGGCGATCAAGGCCGGGCGCAACGGCGAGCAAACCCACGTCACCCTGTTGTGCGGACAGACCGGCGCAGCGGCGGCAGAGCTACTGCCCGGCGTAGACCGGATCCTCATCTGGGACAGCCCTTGGATTGTGGACCCTGCCCCACCGGTCACCCAGGAACACGTTGATGCCCTCCAGTCCCAGATTCGCGACGCTGGGATCGACGAAGCCGTCATCCTCACGTCATTCCATCAATCGCCTCTGCCGCTTGCACTGATCCTTCGGCTCGCCGGGGTTGACAGCATTACCGCTGCGTCAGTGGATTACGCGGGGTCGCTGCTCAATGTGCGGCTCAAACCCGGAGAGGACTTTCCCGAAGACCAGCCTGAGGCGGAACGTGCCCTCGGTATCGCCGCAGCCGCTAATTATCATCTTCCCGAGCACGACGACGGACGCCTTGCCGTCCACAATCTTCCCGACGTCGCGCACCTCACTGGCAGGGAATCCGATGCTAGACCGTACGTGGTCATCCACCCCGGCGCAGCCGTTCCTGCACGAACCTGGCCAGCACTGCACCACAAGGCCGCGGTGGAATTACTGATCGCGGCGGGCTACAGGGTCCTGGTCACCGGTGGACCCAGCGAAAAGCAAGTAACGGCCACTGTTGCCGGGCCCGACGGCGTCGACCTGGGCGGGCGCACCGACCTGGCAGGTCTCGGCAGCATTCTCAGGGACGCCGTCGTCGTCGTCACCGGCAATACTGGACCAGCTCATTTGGCGGCCGCGGTGGGCACCCCAGTGGTCTGCCTATTCTCACCCGTGGTCCCGGCGATCCGCTGGGCGCCCTACAAAGTTCCGCTGGAGTTACTCGGCAACCAGCTCGCGGCCTGTCGCGACAGCCGTGCAAGAACCTGTCCCGTACCCGGACACCCGTGCCTGACCAATGTTTCGCCGGAAGAAGTGGTGGCCGCCGTCGCTCGCCTCATTTCTGGTATCGGCTCGCTGGACACCCGGAGAAAAGTGAGGAACCGATGAAAATCCTGCTCTGGCATGTTCACGGCGGTTGGACCGATGCCTTTGTGCGCGGTCCGCACCAGTACCTACTGCCGTCAACGCCCGACGGCGGCCCGTGGGGACTTGGCCGAGGTGGTCGTGATTGGCCAGGGAACGCCGTCGAAATCAGGCCAGAGAGCATTGCGGATCAAGCCCCGGACGTCGTTGTTCTTCAACGCCTTGAAGAGTTCGACGAGTGCGAGCGGCTTCTGGGGCGCAGGCCGGGCAGGGACATTCCGGCTATCTTCCTTGAGCACAACACGCCCAAGGGCGACGTTCCCAATAGCCGTCATCCATATGCGGATCAGCACGAGATTCCGGTGATCCACGTGACCCACTTCAACCAGCTGATGTGGGACTGCGGGACGGCGGAGACGACGGTCATCGAGCACGGAATCGTGGACCCCGGCAATCTCTATACGGGGGAGCGGGCGACCCTGGGCGTTGTGGTCAACGAACCGATTCGCCGTGGACGGGTCACGGGGACGGATCTTTTGACCGAGTTCGCGCAGCACTCCCCACTTGAGGTGTTCGGCATGGGCACTGGCGGGCTGGGGATCGAACTGGAGCTGTCCCCGGAACGGCTGATTGAGCGCGGCGACCTGCCCACCGGACGGTTGCACGCCGAACTGGCCGGATGCCGTGCGTACATCCATCCGATGCGCTGGACATCGCTTGGCCTGTCGCTACTGGAGGCCATGCACCTGGGGCTGCCCGTGATCGCACTCGGCATGACCGAGGCGTACCGGGCCATACCGCCGGAAGCCGGCGTGGTCTCCAACGACGTGGAGCTCCTTCACCGCGCTGCAACTCGGTTGATCAACGATCCGGATGAGGCGCGAGCTATGGGCAACGTCGCCCGGGCCACAGCGCTTGAGCTCTACGGGCTGGACGCGTTCATTGAGTCCTGGGACAAAACACTGGAGAAAACTGTTGGGCGCACGCGGGTGTTCGCGGTGCTGGAGAGGAGAACCCGATGAGAATTGCCATGATTTCGGAGCACGCCAGCCCTCTGGCCGCGCTGGGAGGCGTGGACGCCGGCGGACAGAACGTTCACGTTGCTGCCCTGTCCACAGCTCTTGTCCGACGAGGTCACGAGGTCACCGTTTATACACGGCGCGATGACGATCAGCTTCCCAGCCGGGTGCGGACCGACGGCGGCGTGGAAGTGGTGCACATTGACGCTGGGCCGCCTACTCACGTTCCCAAAGATGAGCTCCTGCCCTACATGGACGCGCTGGCTGACGGTGTTGCTCGCGACTGGGGTTCCTCACCACCGGACCTGATACATGGCCATTTCTGGATGTCCGGGCTCGCCGCACTCAATGCCGCAGCCCACCTGGCAGTAGCTGGCTACACCATCCCCGTGGTGCAGACATTCCACGCCCTGGGCACAGTCAAGCGGCGCCATCAGGGCATTGAAGACACCAGTCCTGCCGCCCGCGCCCTATTGGAACCCTCTGTGGGCTGCAACGCGGACCGCATTATTGCTACCTGCACCGACGAAGTCTTTGAACTCAAAGCAATGGGCGTCTCCGGCACGCGCATATCAGTTGCGCCCTGCGGTGTAGACCTGGGCCTCTTTCGGCCAGCTGACATCATCCGCGAACCCGGTGGCCCATTCCGCATCGCCAGCGTAGGACGTCTGGTGCCACGCAAGGGCGTGGAACTTGTGATCCGTGCCCTGCGGATCCTTCGGGATCAGGGGATCGACGACGTCGAACTCGCCATTGTGGGTGGCGGCGCCGTGGGTGGGGACGCTGGTGACCCGGAGGCCGAGCGTTTGCTCGCACTCGCTCGTGAGCTAGGGGTCCACGCGAACGTGCGGCTTCGTGGACAGGTTCCGCGCGAGAGGATGCCGCTGGAAATCTGCCGGGCCGACGCCGTCGTCTGCGCCCCCTGGTACGAACCGTTCGGCATTGTTCCGCTGGAAGCGATGGCCTGCGGTGTGCCGGTCATTGCGGCTGCTGTGGGCGGTCTGATCGACACGGTGGTGGAGGGTAGGACCGGCCTCCACGTACCGCCGCGGGACGCTGAAGCCATTGCCCACGCCATCCTGCAGCTGAGGAACAATCCGGAGCTGGCACACCGACTCGGTCGCGATGGGCTGGCTCGCGTGCGCAGACGGTATTCGTGGGACCGCATTGCAGCGGACACGGAGAAGGCTTACCAGGCGGCGATCGCGACTGCTGGCTCCCGCAGGACCAGCCTGCAGCAAACAGGAGGAAAAGCGCTATGAGAACTCTTCCGGCCCAACAGGCTATTCAAACAACCGCAGCCTGCCCTGCGGCATCTACTCCTCAAGTGCTTGGCGGGGCTGCATCCGCCGTCGAAGAGCACTTGCGCAATGTGGTCCCCGCTCTGGAATCTCTCCGTCGGGAAACTGGTCGCCTTGCGGGTTGGGGTGTGGAACTCGCGGATCGACTGATGCGCGGACATCGACTCCTCGCAGCAGGCAATGGCGGCTCGGCGGCGGAAGCCCAGCATCTCACCGCTGAACTGGTAGGTAGGTTCGACGGCGAACGGGAACCGTTCTCGGCCATCTCCCTCCACGCCGAAACTTCGGCCGTGACCGCGATAGCGAATGACTACGGGTTTGACCAGCTTTTCGCCCGTCAGGTTCGCGCCCACGGTCGTCCCGGGGACGTCCTGATCCTGCTCAGCACCAGCGGGAAGAGCCCCAACCTGCTCAATGCGGTTGAGGCGGCGCGCAGTATTGGCGTCACGAGCTGGGCGTTCACCGGGCATGCTCCCAACCCGCTCGCGGCCTCGTGCGATGAATACGTGGCGATCGACTCGCCATCGGCCAATGCGCAGGAAGGCCACTTGATAGGTCTGCACGCTCTGTGCCGGGCGTTCGACGCCGAGGTGTCCCGGCGCCGGTTCGAGGAGGCAACCCAATGAAGAAGCTCAAACTCGTGGTGGTCGGGGACGTCCTGCTCGATGCGGATTTCACCGGTGCGGCTAGCCGCCTGTGTCCCGATGCACCCGTACCGGTGGTGGACGTGGCCTCTGTGTCGCGGCGGGCTGGCGGCGCTGGGCTGGTAACTTCGATGCTGACCCGGGATGGGCACGACGTCGAACTTGTCACTGTGCTCTCGGACGACGAGGCCTCGGGCCTATTGCGTAAAGCACTAGAGGACATCTCCGTCGTCGCCGGTCCATCAGGTGCGCCAACGCCCATCAAAAGCCGCATCCGCGTGGACAGTCAGTCCGTGGTCCGCTTTGACGAAGGCTGCGGCACACCGCAGATTCCGGACGTGACTCAGGAAATGTTGTCTGCTCTGGGCCACGCGGACGCCGTGGTGGTCGCTGATTATGGTCGGCGGCTGAGCGAAAACGCTGAGTTACGCGACGCGCTTACGCAATTGGCGACGAGAATTCCCGTGGTCTGGGACCCGCATCCCTCAGGTGCAGAGCCCGTTCCCGGAGTCACCGCCACGACACCCAACCTCGCCGAAGCGTTGAACTTTTCCGGCGTCATCGGGCACGGCTTCGAAGGCGCGGTAGAGGCAGGTGTCACCCTCTTAGACCGATGGAGTAGCCGCGCCGTCGTTGTTACCCGGGGAGGGGACGGCGCCGTCATCCTCACTCAGAACGGACTGCCGCAGGCCGTGCCAGCGCCGAAGACCGACGTCTGCGATCCCTGCGGTGCGGGGGACCGGTTTGCCTCGGCGCTAGCTGTTGCACTGGCGCAGGGACTCGTACTGGAGGAAGCCGTTGAAACAGCCGTGGCCGAAGCTGCGGCCTTTCTGGCCATCGGTGGTGTTGCTGCCATGATGCGCCCGCCGGAACCGGAGCAATTGCCCGGAACTGCGGTGGACGCACTGCGCGTGGCCAACTCCGTTCGCGGCAACGGTGGAACGTTGGTCGCTACCGGTGGGTGCTTTGACTTACTCCACGCCGGACACGCGCGCACTTTGGCTGCAGCGCGCACCCTCGGCGACGCGCTTATTGTCTGCCTCAACTCCGATGCCTCCGTCCGCCGACTCAAAGGTGACCAACGGCCGATCATGGGGGAACAGGACCGGGTCGAACTACTTCTAGCCCTGGAATGTGTAGATGCCGTGATGGTCTTCGATGAAGACACACCAGAATCTGCGCTGGATACGCTACGCCCGCACATCTGGGTCAAGGGCGGCGACTACACCGCAGACAGCCTGCCAGAAACGGTGCTCCTAAAGACCTGGGGTGGGAAAACCGTCACGGTGCCCTACTACGCCGCGCGGTCAACCAGCCGGCTCGCCGATGCCATCGAACGCGTCGGGTAACAAAGTCTGCTGCGTTGTGCAGCCAACAACTTGTCGATAAAAGGAGAAACCATGAAAGAAGCAGGAAACCCAGGGCGCGTCCTCGTCACAGGCGGAGGGTCGGGCCTCGGTGCCGCCGTTGTTCAGGCAGTCATCACCGCGGGAGGAACCCCCTTTGTTCTGGACCTGGATGTGAGTGCTGTTTCTGGTACTAAATGCCTTGAGGTCGACGTCGCAGACCGCGCAGCCGTGGAAACCGCAGTGAAAGCGGCCGCGGAAACCTTGGACGGGCTCGACGCCGTTGTCACCGCAGCAGGCATAGATCGGTGTGGCCGCCTCGACGACGTACCCGCAGAAGAATGGGAGAAGGTGCTCGGCGTGAACTTATTCGGCACAGTCTCAACGGTTCGTGCCGCGCTGCCCTACCTCAAAGAAAGCCACGGACGGGTCATCACGATCGCCTCCACCCTGGGGATACGCGCCGTCGGAGACGCCACCGCCTACTGCGCGTCGAAGTTTGGAGTCATGGGTTTCAGCCACTCCCTTGCGGCGGAAACAGCTGGCGAAATCGGAGTGACCACGATGATTCCAGGCGGCATGAAAACCCGTTTCTTCGACGACCGCACCGAGCAGTACAAACCTCAGGACGACTCACGACTGAACAACCCCGACCGTGTGGCGGACGCGATTCTCTTTGCCCTCAACCAACCCGTGGGATGTGAAATCCGCGAAATGCTCATCGCCCACGAAGAAGAAGGCTCGTGGCCATGAGTTCGCGCACGTCCGCGTAGACGTCGTAGGGCTGGATGGCCGCAACCAGTGAATCATCATGTTCACACCGTTCGGCTGTCCAGCCCACCTGCGTCACGTCGCGCCCGCAGACGGGGCAATGCGTCACCCAGGTCATACGGACACGGTGCAGCATCCGACCGATGGCACCGGCATTGATGACGTTACCCACCCAGTAGATTCCAACCGTTGGCGTACCCACCGCCTGCGCCAGATGTCGTGGACCACTGTCGTTACCCACCATGACGGTTGCAGCGCTGAGTACACCCAGCAGCTCGCTGAGCGAAAGTTCGCCCGCCAGCGATGAAACGGCACCGTGACCGGTCAGCCGAACAATGTCCTCGGCAGCGCCGACGTCGGACGCGTCCCCGACAACCAGGACCCGGCAGCCATCCTCGGCGGCCCGGCGTGCAAGGGCACCGAACGACGACGCCGGCCACCGCCGTCGCGGATCAGTGGCGCCAGGGTGGATAACCAGTAGCTCCTTGCCGTCCGAGAGCCAGCGTTTCCCGCCGTCGTGCTCGTGGTCTGTCACCACAAGCTGTGGGTCCAGACAAGTGGGGTAGGCACCAGCCAGCCCGGCCACCTCAAGTAAACGGAACACCTCGTGCTGACTGTAGATATAGGGCAGTGTGCGATCCAGCGGTGCGGCATCGGGAGTACGGGTGCCCACTGTGTGCGCAGCCTTGAGCTTCAGCAGGAACGGGTTTGAGTACCGGCCGCCACCGTGCAGCTGGACGGCCAGATCAAAAGTTCCAGCCAAACGATCAAAAAAACGCTCGAGCTCAGCTGCGTCCTCCTCCGCATTACCGCAGGATCCGTCGCGAACACCCTGCGCAAAGGGAAGCACCTCAACCGTCGAGATGCTGCCGCGCCTCCCCTCAAGGAGTGCTCGATGGGCGGGGGCACCCAGCAGCGTGATCTCAGCCTCCGGATATGCGGCGGCAAGAGCGTCGATCGCTGGCATAGCGAACATGAGGTCTCCGAGTCCGCCGCCGCGAAGGACCGCGATCCTCCGAACGTCGTCGAACTTCTGCAGCACCGGGCCAACACCCCTGGCGACAGGCTCCCTCCCGCCGAACGCCGCCGTCGTCCGCTGCTCGGGCTGCTGCTGCTTCACGCGGTCTCCTGATCTCTCCTGTTGTTTCTTACCTCTGACCATAAGGGCACTGATGGTGCTGTTCCAGTCTGCACATCAAGTGACCACTCGGTGTGTAGAAGGAGCGACTGCTGGGTACAGAACCAGCACTGGGTATAAAACCAGCTACGGACCCGCGGCGCCACCGGAAACGAACGGCCCACATGACCCGGAGGAATGCGAAGATGACCAATGGCACCACCGACATCACACCGGAGCACACCACTTTCACCGTCTACGACCCACGTGACGGCAGCATAGTGGCAACGGTGCAGTCAGCCAGCCGGGAACAGGTATCGATCGCAATCTCGCTCGCCCGCTCCGCCCACGCTGAATGGGCGGCCACCAGCCCGGCTGACCGATGCTCCATGCTGCGCACCGCCGCGGATCTGCTTCGCGCGGATGCGCAAAAGCTCGCCGAACTCAACAGTCGTGAAACTGGCAAGCCGACGGACGAAGCACTCGCGGGGATCATGGCAGGGGTCTCCACCCTTGAGCAATACGCGGAATTGGGCCCGGTGCATCGGGGCCTCAGCCTCCGAGGCTCCGTGTTGGCGGCCGACTATACGGTGAGGGAGCCGCGCGGGGTTGCAGTCCTACTTACTCCCTGGAATGACCCTGTGGCCGTGGCAGCGGGACTTATTGGTGCCGCCCTGGTCACGGGAAACACCGTTGTGCACAAACCCAGCGAACGTTGCCCTTCCCTCGGATTCGCGCTGGGGGAGACGCTGTCGCAGGCCTTTCCCGACGGCGTTTTTACCACTCTCACTGGCGGCCCAGAAGTTGGCACCATGCTGACCATGGCAGATGGTATTGACGTCTTCGCACATGTCGGATCGAGTGCCACGGGCGGACGGATAGCCCGTGCAGCCGTCCTCAACGGCGCTCACGTGATCCGCGAAAATGGCGGCAATGATCCATTGCTGGTCGATGAGGATGTTGATCCGGGCTGGGCCGCCGGCCAAGCCGCCCTCGGGGCGTTCGCCAATAGCGGGCAGATTTGTACCGCCGTAGAACGTATATACGTACATCGGAATATAGCCGATTCTTTTTGTGAAGCCTTGGCGGAGGAGGCCCGGAAACGGAACCGCGACGGCATAGCTCCCCTAGTTGACCGAGTACTCCGTGAATCCGTGGACGAGCAGGTACGGCAGGCCCAACAATCAGGTGCCCGAGTTCTCGAAGGAGGCTCAGTGCCGGACGGCGCCGGGGCTCACTATCCCGCAACCGTGCTCACAGACTGTACGGACAGTATGGAGATCATGAGCGAGGAAACGTTTGGCCCGATCGCTCCGGTAAAGATTGTCGACAGTTTCATCGAAGGATTAACCCTGGCTGCGAGTGGACGCTACGGATTAGCCGCGACGGTCCTGACCGCCGGGATCGAACACGCACACCAAGCCATCGCAGCGCTGCCCGTCGGAACCGTCAAGATCAACGCCGTCTTTGGTGGTGCTCCCGGGGGATCGGCGCAACCCCGCAAAGACAGCGGAGCAGGATTCGGTTACGGACCCGAACTGCTCGACGAATTTACCCGCGTCAAAGTGGTCCACATTGGTATCCCAGGCGAGTCAACATGAAGTCCCTCGACAATGTTCGCGGCCTCGCTGACTGGATTCCCGGACGCCTTGCCGACATTGCCCCCGTGATTACCGTCATCGGAGACGTCATGCTCGACGGCTGGTGGAACGGGACCATCGAACGCTTCTGCCGGGAAGCTCCCGCACCCGTCGTCGAACTCACCCAGCAGACCTACGCACCCGGAGGCGCCGCCAACACCGCCATGAACCTAGCAGCCCTCGGAGCTAGGGTGCGGATTGCTGGCCTCACGGGAACGGACGACGCCGGACGCCAACTACGCGAGATCCTCACCACCGCGAACGTGGACACCACCCACCTCATCCAGCACCTGGGGGCGACCACCACCACGAAGTATCGGGTTCTCGGTGGAGATCAGATGATGCTCCGGCTCGACAGTGGCGCCACCAACCCAACAGCCGAAGCTTTGCAGGCCCTCGCCGATGCCGTGCCCAGCGCCCTCGTTGACAGCGCCGCCGTCGTCATTTGCGATTACGGTTCCGGCGCCCTCAGCGGGGTTGTGCGGGAAGCGCTGTTGGCGGAGTCCAGAGCCGGAGTCACCGTCGTCGACGCTCATGATGCGCGGCCTTGGGCGCCCCTCCGCCCCGATGTTGCCACGCCCAATGCTGGCGAAGCGGCGCAACTTCTTGGGGTGAAATGGAACAACTCGGATCGGCGTGTTGACCAAGTGCAGGAACACGCGTCCGAACTTCTGGAAGCAACCGGCGCCCGCGCCGTCATTGTTACGCTGGACCGCGATGGCACCGTCCTGCTGACGTCCGATGACAGAGGCCACCGCACCTGGGCCAAACCCGTCACCGAGAAGCAAGCGTCCGGCGCCGGGGACACGTTCGTTGCGTGCCTGACACTGGCACGCGCGGCAGGACTGCCCCTAACCACCGCACAGGACCTTGCTCAGATCGCGGCCGACGTCGTTGTGCGCCGACAAGGCACATCCGTCTGCTTCACAGCAGACCTGGCCAAGCACTTGGGGTATTTTCCTGAGAGCGTGGTGGACGCTGAAACTTTGACCGCACTGATCTCCGAGGAACGCGCAGCCGGTAAACGCATTGTGTTGACTAACGGCTGCTTCGATGTGCTCCACCGCGGACACACCCGCTACCTCAATCAGGCCAAGGAACTCGGAGACGTACTGGTGGTGGCCCTGAACGACGACGCGTCCACCCGCAGGCTCAAGGGTCCCGACAGGCCCATCAACGCGCTGAACGACCGAGCAGGAGTCATTGCGGCACTGAGTTGCGTCGATTACGTGACGGCATTCAGTACCGATGACCCCATTCCACTGATCGAAACCCTGCAACCTGACGTGTACGCCAAGGGCGGCGACTACTCGACGGAAATGCTCGAAGAGACCCAAGTGGTGGAGGGACATGGCGGGGTGGTCAGGATCCTGGACTACGTTGCTGATCACTCCACAACCGCCGTCGTCGAAAGAATCCAAGCTCAAAAGGCTTGAGAAGAAATTATCGAGAGAAACGGCTGGATCACTGAGTCCCCTCATCTCCGTTGGAGAGTAACTCCCGCAGCGTTCCGCGACCCAGATACGGCTGACCGGCCAGAAACGACAATTCACCTCCGGTAGGATGCCCATTTGCCTGCCCCACCACCCAGTACAGCTGCACAGCCTTGAATCCACCGACCCCGTAGCGCCGGGTAGCCTCCTCCAACTGAGCACGATTATCTCCGCTCACCAGCGACACCAGCGCATCGAAACGGCCATTGCGGACCGTCCCACCAGCTGCGATGACCTCCCCCATACGGTGTTGGACCACCTCCCATTGCTGCCGAAGCTCAACGGTGTCTCGCCCAAAAAATACCAACTCGGGCAGTCCATAATCCGTCAACCCCACCGTGTAAACGCAGGGAAATCGCCATCCGGCGTCGTCGATCCACAATGAAAAACCGCTGCTCGACGCCGGACCTTCGCAGGAACCACTGGGAGTAGTGGGCCAGAGGAGAACCGGCGGATCATCAAGGGTAGGTGGACTGAATGCAAGGTCCGTCATGGAACTCCTTTGGGTCAGCGGTGCAGGAAGATACCTTCCCATTCGGCTCTGACATTTTCCGGATACTTCCCGCGACAACGGGATACTGTGGACGTCAGGAACACCCATGAACCCGATCAGGAGAGCCTTCGTGAACTTCCCCACGTTCGAAACCCTAACTACCGAACAACATGGCAATGCCCTTCTCGTGACCGTCAATAGGCCCAAGGCCATGAACGCCCTCGCGCAGCAGGTTGTCGAAGATCTGCATACACTCCTGGACACAGTCGAGGAGCTTGCGCGTCACGATGGAGGATGGCCGGTGCGTGGCATTGTGCTTACTGGTGCCGGCGGGAAGGCCTTCATTGCGGGAGCCGACATTCGCGAAATGTCGGCCATGGAAGCGGACGCAGCGGCCGCTTACAGTGCGCGCACGCAGGAGCTCACGCTAAGGCTGGAATGCCTGGCGCTGCCCGTGATTGCTGCGGTCGATGGTTTCGCCCTTGGCGGCGGGTGTGAACTGGCCATGGCGTGCGACTTCATTTACGCGACGGAGGCAGCCTCATTCGGTCAGCCCGAGGTCAACCTGGGCTTGGTCCCAGGATTCGGTGGAAGCGTTCGGTTGCAACAACTGGTTGGCCCCGCCCGGGCGAAGGAACTGATCTACACCGGACGTCGAATTCATGCTGCGGAGGCTGAGCGGATTGGGCTCGTCCACACGGTCTTCTCGACCGCAGCCGAAATGCACGACGCCGCCCGCACCACCATCGAGGACATCGCCACGAAGTCACCGGTCGCAGTCGCCAATGCCAAGGCCACCATTAATGCAACGGCTGCGCGCACCACTGCCGAGGGGCTCGAGTTTGAGAATGAGTCATTCCGTCAGGCCTTCGGCACTGAAGACATGCGGGAAGGGGTGCGGGCGTTCCTAGCCAAGGAGACGCCGTCGTTCCCGGGTAACTAACCGAGTGGCTCTTGATG
>JBBPYK010000057.1:0-8343 GCA_038199985.1 Actinomycetales bacterium
GGACTACATGCCCGAAGACGGGTTCACCACCATGAACCAGTTTTCCTCGATGTTCTCCTTCCTCTTGGGAGCCTCCATGATTCCGTTCTTCTGGAACCTCTGGGTGACGCATCGTCATGGCAAGAAGGTGACTGTGGATGACCCATGGGGCTTCGGCGCTTCGTTGGAGTGGGCAACCTCTTGCCCGCCGCCTCGCCATAACTTCCACTCGGTGCCGCGGATCCGCTCCGAACGCCCTGCACTGGATCTGCACCATCCAGAGCTCAGCGCTCGTACAACACCGGAAGGTACTGCCGCAGCAATGTTTGGATCCGCTTCGCAGCGAGACCGCGGAGCAGCAGGCTAGTGCAGCGTACTCACGGCGGATCGAAGTGGAGACAGCGGTGCTGGGGGTGTTTGTCTGCAGTTCCTGAAGAGAGGTAGCCCCGGTCTACAAAGCGGTGACTCATTTTGGCGGCAACTGTTCTTGCTGTCATGTTCACCGGCCCGCAGCAAGGCATTTTTTGAAGACCAACGGACCTTCCCGAGCCTGTCGGCTTGTCAGCAAAACAGCAGGGATGAAAGTCATGGCGCAGGAATACGAAGAAGTACGACATCAGGTTGCCGAACGTAGTGCGGAGGTATTCAAGATGGTCCGAGCACTGGACTCGTCAGATTCACTATTCGGGTGGAGAACCTTGACGAGGCCGAATCGTTCTGTGGACAAGAACTGTCAGGATCCAACATCGACGACGAGCTGATCGTCCAAGTATTCCCGCTGGCATAGAACGAGTTGTACTGCGGAGACCGCTTGCGAGCACGCCACCATTCAATGCTGACAGAGGTAGATGAAGAGTGTTGATTTGCCGCAACTTCGCGACTGAGCAGCGTAGTACGCGGTTTTCTTCCTCCATCCTCTGAGCCGTGTGCCTTTCTCCTGTTTGCTACGAAGTTTCGAATCGATAAGAGGAGAACTGCACGCAGAGAAATCAATTGGCCAGCGCATAGATACTGTGCTGCTATTTGCAGCTCTGTCAGGTAGGTCTCGTTCTCAAGTCTCAAACCTGGCCAGGGACATATTTGGGCGCTTCATAGGCCGGTTGGCGGTTTGGACTACGGGCTTGAACACAGGGTTTTATGACTTTCCGGCACTGGCGTGCCGGTGAGGAACTGGTCGGGCCGAGCTCACTGGACTACGTATCCGGGCACATGCCAGCTGGACTTCTAGCTGGGGACCCAACCAACCCCAAAAGTCGGACGCGAAGACAAAAAGTACAATCCTTTCAAGAACTGTCTTAAATCAGCAGTACACCTCAAAATACTGTGATCATTTTCGGTTTGCTTTTGTGTAGGACTCGAAAAGCGTAGCCATGGAAGAGCGACTCACCACCTTCGGTATTTTTTGGGGATCAAGTCCGAGAGTGCTGACAGGCCAAAGATGAAGCAAAGAACTCACACGAAACCGACGAGCCCATCACCGAGCGGCCTGGCGAGGAGGTAGAGGCCAAGGCAGAGTCCGGCTAATCCAAAGCCGACGCACCACTTGCGGTTCGCTTTCTTGTATGACTCGTAACTTGAAACCCCGTACTCCCACGGCGTTCCCCTAACGTTTCCTGGCGGGTTCGGTTCAGGCTGGATGGGTCCCGCAACGACGCCGCCGAATTCTCCCACCCACTGGCCCCTGCCTACTTCCGGGCAGCAGTCGTGCACGCTCTCCTCTATAGCAGCGAAGTCCGCAGGGGATCCCCGGTACATCATCTTTGAAAGGCTCACGTCGAAGTCCACGCGACCATCCGCCCAGTAGGCGTCGTAGCGGAGCAGATGCACCGGGTGGTGCCGCCCACCTCAAGGCTCGGATAAAAGCTGTCGCACGAACGGCGAAAGGATGATCCACTATTTCAGGTATGTGTTGATAGTTGCACATTTAGTGGGTTCATATCCGTTTGCCGAACGCAGACGGAACAGCCAACGAGGAAGAAGCCGCTGAAACACTGGCACTACGCGGACCTCCCGCCATAGGCGCCGATGACCCATGGACGTTCTACCGCAAGAACCACCCCATCGTCGGCGGCGACGTAGAGGCCATGACCACCGAAGTGTCCGAGGAATAGCAGAAGGACGCCAGCGCTGGCAAAAGCCCGGTGATGATGGCGTTCGACAACAACACCGTGACCGAGCTGGACGCCGGCGCCCAGTCCAACCGACTGGCCACCGGAAAGATCGACGACGGACCCTATGCAGCCATGCATGACGGGCTCACCGCCCACATCGGTGACGTGGTGGTGACCCGCACGAACAACCCCGCATGTCCTCTTGGACCAGAGTAGGGACTTCGTCAAGAACAACGACGTATGGACGGTGACCGGCGTCCATCATGGCGGCAGCCTCTCCGTACAGCACCGGGACCACCACACTGTCCGGTGCCCACGTGCAGAAATCGACCATGCTGGACTATGCCGCAACGATTCACCGCACCCAGTGCATGATGTGCGATACCAGCCACGCCATGTTTTCCTCCGAGCTGACTCGATCCCGGGCCTACACCGCAGCCCCACTCGGACGGGAATCCAATCATCTCTACGGGGCCTTGCAAGAACGCGAAAGACTCGACGGGCTACTCGATTCTGTGGCAGCGAAGCACGACACCAAGCTCGCCGCGCACGCGCCATCGACCTCACATCGCTCTTCCTCGGCGGTCACAAACCCATGCTCCCCGGCCGGATCTATCCCATGGAAGAGTCAGGAGAGCCGTTTTTCATGCCCGGACGATCGGTGGGCCGCCGGTGCAACGATCGTGGCACCCTCTGTCGCGCGGGCCGGGACATCTGATGCCGGGACCTCTTGGTCGGGTAGGTGCTGAGTCCAGATCCTGATCGGCGTCGCGTTGTGCAGGAGTCGGAACCTGCGTCGTGCGTGGCCTGCGTGCTGACTACTGACGGGTAGTAGGCCGTTTTGATTTTCCTGTTTCGATAACGGCCAAGCGGATTCCGGCGAAACGCGTTCGCAGCGTTGATGGGGCCCAGCTCCGCCGGTCAGGTCGTCGCCGTTTCCTAGGGTCGGGAACGGACGCGTGCTCAACGGGGTGTGGTCCATGACTGTGTTCACGCCAGCCGGGATTGAACTCGGGAATGAGCTCAGCAGGTACCTGGAGATCCATGCCAGCCACCTGGGGCCACCTGCGAAGCCCGGACCGTCATTGTCTCAGAACAGCGGCCAGGGCACTGCCGGCATCTCACCGTTCGGAGCCGGAAACCGCCGGGCTGAGCGCAACCGGGAGCAACGCGCGCCGAGCGCCGCGATTTCTTCGGTGCTGAGCAGGTCCGCCAGGTTTCGGCCCAGCTGGCCGAGTAGTCCTTCGGTGACGCGATCGATGCCGTCGAGTTCCTCTGCGTTCAGGGCCTCTCCCGTCCACCCCCACAGCACTGTGCGCAGCTTGTGGTCACGGTGGAAGGTGAGTCCATGGTCCACGCCGTACCGGTGTCCGTCGGTCATGGCAAGAACGTGGTTGCCTTTGCGGTCGGCATTGTTGACGAGTGCGTCGAACAAGGCCATGCGTCTGAGTGCTGGGGAGTCTTCGTGAATGAGGGTGATTATCCGCCCGTTCTCATCTTGGCCCTCGAGAACGTGCTTCCAGCCCGTCTGCGGCACCTCGTGCGTCGCGAGCAGGTTCACGGCGTTCTGGGTCGGGTCTTGCTCCTGCCAGAGCTGCACCATTCCTTCACCCAGCGGACCATCGCGTAGCCAGGTGTGCGGCACGAGGTTCCAGCCCAGGGCCTGCGAGACCAAGTAAGCGGCCAGCTCCCGGTGAGCGAGGGCGCCGTGGGGAAAATCCCACAGCGGATGTTCACCTGCTATCGGTTTATAGATGACCACCACGTCGCCGATGCTGCCCAAGAAGGTGGCGTTTGAAGCCGTGGTGACGCGGCCGGTGAGCGTCAGCTCGGTGATCGCTGGGTCTGGCGCTGGCATCAGAGCTCGGGAAAGGTGCAGATGTGCCCGTCGGCATCCATGGGGAAGCCGCAGAGCGAGCACGTAGGACGCCCGGCACCCACGACCTCGCGAGTGCGCTTGGCGAATGCCCGGGCTGAGCCGACCGGTATGCGCACCAGCAGCATTTCGGTCGCGTGAGGGTCAATCTCATCAAGCGATTCGTCGTCATCATCGACATCGGTGATCGGGTAGGCATTTATGATGACTTGCGCCGTCGTGGGGTCCCAATCCAGGCTCATGGTTCCGGTCCGAAACTGCTCTTCAACGGCCTCGAGCTGGTCATTGTCGACGAGTTCAAGAGGAGTACTCGCGGGAACACTGAAGGGGTTGCCCTTTAGGGTGATGAGCTGGTCAAGAATTTCGTCGATCTTCTCGGCGAGCAAAGCCGACTGCTGCTTCTCCAGGGCAATACTGATGATCTGCGTCCCTGCGCGCACCTGCAGGTAGAACGTGCGCGCCCCCGGAAGGCCAAGGGTGCCGACGACGACCCGATCGGGCCAGATGAACTCGTGAACGCGTGTAGGCATATAAGCATCTTAGGCTCATGGGGTTCGTGGCGCATCCTGCCCTGCACCGCCGCCTACCGACGCATCGCCGGAGTGGAAGGCGTTCGAGAGCCATGACAGATCCCCTGCGTCGGTGTTTGTTGCGTAGACGGTCGGCCGATTAGGGCCGTAGTGCACGATCGATACGGAGGCGGGGCCCACATTGATACGCTGAAACAGGTCAAGGTGCATGCCGAGCGCGTCGGCGAGGATTGACTTGATGACGTCGCCGTGGGTCACCGCAACCCACACGGCCCCTGGCCCGTGCTCTGCTTCGAGGGCTGCATCGTGGCGTCGAATCGCTGCTACCGACCGGGCCTGCATCGCGGCCAGGGATTCACCGCCGGGAAAGATGACGGCGGTCGGTTGGGACTGGACAACGGACCACAAATTCTCGGTTGCGAGATCACTAAGCGTGCGGCCCTGCCACTGGCCGTAATCGCACTCGGTGAGATCTGGCTCGATCGGTGCGTACGCGGTGCTGGCCTGGTGATCGAGGATGAGCTGGGCGGTCTGGCGGCATCGCTCGAGGGGGCTGGAGACCACTGCGGCTAAGGGTAGGGCCGCGAGCCGGTCTCCGGTCAGGGCCGCCTGTTCGATCCCGATCTGGTCCAGGTTAATGCCGGGGGCCCGACCGGCCAGCAGTCCTGCGGCATTGGCCTTGGTGCGGCCGTGCCGCACGAGAATAACTGTCGCCATTCACCCAGCATAACCATCCGCGCGGCCGCATGACCCATCTACCGTTAGAAGTAGGAATTTGGCCGGCGGCGGATCAACGCGCGTGACCGGCGGCGCAGGAGCTCATCGCAGCCTTGGATCAGATCGGATTGGGCAGCACCGAATGGGGGAAGGTGCCGGCATCTCGGTGACACTCCAGGGATGGCGGCGCGAAAACCTTTGCGCGATTGCCGACTGGGCCGCACACGTGACCGAAACATCCCTATCCGGCTGGTTGCCGATGCTTTCGACCGGGTCCTGGGCACCTGAATAAAAACCCACGCGGAGGCCAAAGTCATTGTCGTCGATGGTAAGGAAATCCGTGGAGTGAAAAGCGGTGGCGACGAGCGCGTGCACCTGATGGCGGCGCTGGACCACACCACCGGTACAGTGATCGGACAGGTTGATGTCGGCGTTAAGACCAACGAGATCACCCGCTTCGACTCCTTGTTAGAGATCCTTGGGGATCTGGAAGGCAAGATCTCACCATCGATGCCCTGCATGCCCTGCATGCCCTCAGGCGCCACGCTATGTTCCTGCTCGTCCAAGGCGTGCACTTCCTGATGACGTTGAAAGGTACCCAACCCAAGTTACTCAAACAGTTCGAATCCTTGCCGGGGGCCGAAGTTCCCTACGGCAACGAACAACGCGACACCGGGCACCAGCACGGCCGCAAGAGCATCCGGCGGATCAAGGTCTCCACCCTGACCGGAGGCATCAGGTTTCCTCACGCCGTGTAGGTAGCACAACTGACCCGCAAAACATGGCTCCTGAAGGGCAAAAAGTGGTCCACCGAAGTCGTCTACTTGATCACTTCACTGCCGGCCCACCAGTCGAGCCCCCAGTAGCTCAATACCTGGATCCTGGGCCATTGGCGCATAAAGAATTCCCTTCATTGATGCACGGATGTCACGTTTGCAGAAGGCGCGAGCCAAACCTAGACTGGACAGTTCTCTATGGCATCAATGGCGCACGTATTTCATT
The DNA here is from genome assembly GCA_038199985.1 of Actinomycetales bacterium. Classification (GTDB taxonomy): domain Bacteria; phylum Actinomycetota; class Actinomycetes; order Actinomycetales; family Micrococcaceae; genus Arthrobacter_J. The sequence continues at coordinate 6,216 of JBBPYK010000057.1, forward strand.
GTCCGGAATGACGATTTTATTGGTTCCGGTAAATCCCAAGTAACTATTTCTTAGACGTTCATGGGTTTTGAAAAGGGAGCCGGTTCCAAAGGTTCCAACGCGGGCGTTAGGGTGCTCAAGAGGTACTCTCCCTCTATGCCTATCATCGAGACACCGCGTGAACTGATTCCCGATCCTGCCTCGCTAACCGCGCTAGTGGCGCAACTCGTTGAAGGAAAATGGCCCAGCTGCGAGGCGGAGCGCGACGATTTGTTCAGGTGTCTTCGTTTCGTATCCGGAGACATCTTCGAAAACGACTCCTAGGGTTCATCGTCGGAATCCGCGGCGCTCTTCACTGCACTTCAGGGGAAGGTTTCCGCCTCATGGAGCACATTCAAAGGTAAGTTGCTGAGCATTGATTTATACCTCTACGGCTTCCCCGAACCATCGGCACCTCTCACTCGTACCGGGCACGATACGGTCTGGGATCTGTTGACAGGCCTTTATGGGCAGCCTGCCAGGCCGTGGGAAAACGAGGAAGTGCCTCCCAGTATCTGGAAGGCCTACGGTCGCGATATCGTCACCCACTTGTTCAACAAGCGCGACAGCCAGTTGATGCTCAGTATTTCCGACGCCGCACTTTCTGCGGTGGCAGAAGCGGCGGATTCGTCTGACGCGCATGAGCCGATCGCTGATTCACCGTCCCCGTAGGCGAACCATCACCGGCGTCAGTGCAGCTTTACGTGGCATGTCGTGCCGGTTGGTTCGTCGTCAAGAGTGAACTCAAGTGTGAGGAGCTGAGCTCCGCTGGGAGGCTCAGGAAGATATACCCACGTTGCTTCCCAGTTGCTCCCGCTTCCAGCGACTTGCCCGGTACTCATTCGATAACTGGTTCCGATATCGTCAGAAATATTCACTCCAACTGAACCAAGAACAAGCTGACCGGGCATCGCTGGCGCATCTCCCGTGGCCTCCGCCCCAGCACTTTTCCTCAGGTTTACCCACTGCAGCATTTCCTCGTCGTGGCGAATATCGCGTTGTATGGTGTCCTCACTGCGAATCCCTTGAAAGTAGAGCCTGATCCCCGTTTTCCCAAGCCATTCGGCTGAAATCACTGGAACATCGGAAATCGACTCGATACCGCCAAACCGCACGCCCACACCATCATTGGTTGCAACAATGAGATCCCCAGGTGCCGAAACAATTGTCATCATGTGATCACCCTAGCGCCGCACATTGAGCCGGCTCCGTGTCTTAAGAAACCGATCCCGGATCGCGAACCCCATCAGGGATGAGTCTTGAGCTTCGTATGCGGGCTAAATTCTTCAAATGGTGATTCTTGGACGATCAAGAGTTACTGATCGCTGGCGAACATTCCCTGGATGGTGGCGCCTAAGTTGGTTGCTTCCTGAACAAGGTCCCTATTTGCGTGAGGCATTCGGAGATCAGCTTCAACGAGCCGGCCCCAAAAGTCTTGCTCAGTCCTGATTCTGTCCGGTAGGCGCGTGAACCAGCGATATCCGCGAGGTCGTGCCGGCAGCTTCGAATCACGAAGGTAATCGTCGATGTCGTCCTCGATCTCTTGGACGTCGGCCGTCGTGATGGCCTCCGTCCAAGATTGGGTAGTACTGCCCGCTAATTCGCACGTGACTCGTAGACGTGCGCAGCGTTCGGCCATCGGTTCACGCCTCACGTTATCTGGCCCGGCGAACCATGACACTATGGCGCCCCAGCCATTCTCGCTTAGCTCTATCCAGCCGTAGGTGCGGTTGCCAACGGGGTAGGTCTGCCACATTTCGACTTGCCTTCCGCACGGTGGTTCGTAGTTTGGTTGGTACAACTCACTTTGTCAGGTTGCAGCCTTTGGCGCTAGAACGCAACCAAACTGTGGTCATTTCGAAAGGTGACTGCGGGGGATCACCTGACAGCTAGAGGTATTTTCTACGAATCGGTTCTTGAGATGATGACTATTTTCATCTGGATTTAAGAGGCCGGGAATTCCCGATTCTCGGGGGTGTTGCAACTGTGAGACTTGTTTTAGCTGGTCTGGGACTGGCTGGCAGGATAGGAACCGGCCGTTCCACCTCGTAGACGTGACTCATGTTGCAACTGACCCTCAAGGTGTCATTCGATCGACTTGTCCGTCCAC
>JBBPYK010000058.1:0-6117 GCA_038199985.1 Actinomycetales bacterium
GGTGACCCAGTCCTCGAGGCGCGTGGGGGAGAGCGGCCGGTCCGGGTCCATGATGGTTCCCGCGTGGGCGCCCAGGTTGCCGTTGAAGCGTGAGAAGACGCCGTCGTGCCGGTCTCGGGTGAGGACGATCGACCGGTTCAGCACCGGGTCTTCGGTGATCGCTGCAGTGCGATCGCTGGCTGTGAGCAGGTGCCGTATCCGCCATTCCTGTTCCGTGACGGGCACCTTGTTGGTAGTGGGAGAGCCGTGTTCAAGGCTGTGCGCGAAGGACGGCAGTTCCTGCTTTTCGGCTGCGGTTTTGGTGCTCGAGATCCAGCGGGTCAGCTCAAAGCTTCCCGCGGCGCGCAGGTCCCCGCGTGGGCTGGTGATGGTGCGCATGGTTCCGGTCGCCAGAGCCGCGAAGAACTGTTCCTTCTCGGCCTGAGCGCGCTGCTCCACCGTGGGCAGAGTGCCGTTCAGACTGGCGCGGACGGCGTCCGGCAGCAGCGGATCTTCCGAGATTCTAGTGGGCGCACGACCCTCAGCGGCTCCCATCAAATAGACGACGTCCAGGTCTCGTCCCACGGCATCTGCATAACTACCGACGGCGACGCCGGCCCCGATCTTCCCAGCCCAACCACCCTTGGACGCGATGGCATCCTCCAGCGTGCTACGGATCAGGGCTGGCCGGGGGAGTGGGCCAATGCCGTCGAGTTTGCTCAGGTCACGGCCGAGCTGGATCAGGGTCTCGCGGGCGCTTGCCCGTTCGGGCAGTTCCTGCGCTGAGCGGGGTCCCATGAACTCTTCAATGAGGGTAGTCAGCGCTGTGCTGACGTCGGACCAGGACTGCGCGGTTTGAACCTTTTTGATCTGGGAGGTCAGGGCCGCGAGGAAGGCGTTGAACTGGGCAAAGTTTTCGCGGTCCCTGGCGGACCGGGTCGGTGTTGCTCCGGTGTGCGTGGGCCAGTCGTCGTTCTCTTCGTCGCTGGGCGGGTTGGAGTGCAGCCGTTCGCAGGTGGCGCTGCCCGGCAGCTCGTGGTCACGCCAGAGAAGCGTGCCTTCGGCCAGGGTGTTGAGGATGGTGCGCTTGTCCGGATCCGCGGTGTCCAGGGCGAGGAGTTGGAGTAGCCCGCGTGCAAATGGCGAATCGGTGAGCGTGCGCGGGGCAGGGCCCACGAACGTGACGCCAGCCTCGGTGAGCCGTTGGACGAGGAGCGCGTTGTAGGGCTGGGCTACCGAGTAGAAGACGCCGATTCGGTGGCCGGGTGTTCCGGCGTTGAGCTGTTCCACGACCAGGCGGGCGACGGCGCGGGTTTCGTCGTCGGCGTCGGATGCGGTGATGACTGTGGTGACCTCATCTACGGTGCCCGCCGCGGTGATGTGCTTTATTCCTGCTGCGTCGAGGCCGTTGCGGAACATCAGCGCGTCCGGCTGGAGTTCGGTACCGAGCATGAACCCGATCACCGTTCCCAGCCGCTTCTTCACGGCGGGGTCCTGGAGCTTTTCGGCCGCGATGGTGAAAGCTTCGTGCTGGGTGTACCAATTGGTGTGAAGTGCGTCCGCTGCTGCGGCGTGGAGGCGGAGGACTTCCTGCGTCAGCTGTGGCACGGCGTCCGTCTTACGTTGCGTGTCAGCGTGCTGCACGGAATCGAGGACGACGGCGGTCCGCGCGATGGCGCGGACGGTGGCGGGTTGGTCTGCCACGGGTGCGAAGATGCCGGGTTGTTCGGTGAGCGCTTTGCTGATCGCGCCGAGTCTGATGGTCGGCGGCAGCGGTGCGCGGCCACGCACTGCTGGGTGCGCTGCGATGAGTTCGGTGGCGAGATCCTGGTGCGTGTAGGCGTGGACGGCTGCGCTTCCCGCGCCGTTGTTCAACGTCCTGCCGAGGTAGCGCGTGATATCCAGACCGGAGACGTGCGATGGGACCATGACGGTCACCGTGGCGAGCGGATTATTGGCCTGAACGTCCGTGACGACGCGGGCTAGTTCTGCCAGGGTGTCAGATGAAGCTGTGACTATCGCAGAGCAGGATCAAGCCCGACTCAACATGCCTAAGTTCGGTATTTTCCGAGCATGCCCTGCTGCACGGCTCTTTCAAAAAACTCTGGCACTCCGCCATAGTCTTCGTTGGCAAAAATGCGGACGTCACGAGTAGCGCGGGTTAGGGCTAGATAGAGCAACGACAGGTTCCTCCGTCGGCGGTAGCTTTGGTGAGCAGAGGTGCTGTTCATATCGGGAATTCCTGCTATAAGCACACTATCGAATTGAAGCCCTGCAAGGTATTCCGCAGGTCCAACGACAACACCCCTTTTATGGCTCTTCAGGAGTCCGATGTCGTCTCGATTCGTTATGGTGACTACCTTAAATTTTCCGGACGAAGAAACTCGCTGCATCAGCTGGAAGTACTGTGGAAATCGGTCCTCGTCCACAAGAGCCAAAGCAAACTGATTCCCAGTTGAATAGAGGTCATTTATCTTTCGGTAAATTTCGATTTCCTCGTCGGCCTGTGTATCAGCCAAAAATAGGCTTGGGCGGGGGCCAGGGTTGGCTAACGACTCGACATCACTAAGAGGAATGTCCCAGTCGGATCCGAGGTCGAGGTTCGGAAACTCGAGATGTACATGCTTTACCAATTCGAGAACCTGCGGCGTGAGTCTGTGCACAGTCGGTATGTCGACTGTACGGACGTTGTTCATCTCGTCATCCTGAGGAGCTCCTATGCCGGTGACATCTGTCTCCACATAGATTTCCCACGGCGACTGCCTTGGGTCGAGCGCCATAAATATTTTGGGGTAGGAAGTTGTGTCCTTGTTCAGGTGACGAAGGGTCTGGCGTTCCTGAATGTTGAATAAATGAAATTCATCGACAAAGATCAAATCGAAACCTTCGGCTTGTCGCCGATGATTCCAAGCAAAAGTCTCGAGATAATTGAGAAAGTCATTCAGCAACTGGTCAGAGGTGACCAAGTTTCGCTCTTGCAGCGCCTTCCAGAATTGCTCATAGAGTGCGTAGACGACCCGCTTTTCACCGTCTGTAGGCAGATTCATCATCCATGGAGCCCGAGGCAGGCGTAAGTATCGGGTCTCAGAATTAAAGGACGGGAAAATGCCATCGGCTCCTAGAACGCAACCAAATTCGATGAGCAAATCCCACGCGAGGCCGGTCTGCTCAATATCAGAAACAGCCTCTAAGCGGCTCTGAAACACCGACGTCGTGTTACCTTTGAAGGTAATCCAATTGGTCTCCCTGAACTCCTGAACCACCTCGCGAATTTGTGCTAACTGCAACGACTTCCCGGCGAGGCTGTCATCCCCAATTAGCTCGAGCCCTTCAGCGATCATTCCTGACGGCAGAATTTCTTCCGCGACAGATAGGAGAGGCAAAACCGTTATATTATCCAAGTCCCCGTATTCACTGAGTGTGCGGATGAGATCGTCAACTTCTCCTGCCAACGACCAGCTGTGCGTCGCAAATAAAATGCGTATGTCGCTGCCAGCCTCTTTCGCTGCCTGAGCTTCGCGGACGGCCTTGATGGCCATGGTGAGCGTTTTTCCAGAACCAGCGGGACCGCGTAATCTGATTGACCTGTTTGCCGGTGCCTCTACGAATTCTCGTTGGGCAGGAGTGAGGCCGGGCAACCACGCCGAGACGGTTAGCGACTTTGACAAACCCTCACCGGGCATAGCGTCGTCTAGGACGACTTCAACACCCGTCGAACTCTGCTGCGACGCGGGCCCCTGCATTGCCACGACTGCTGTCTGTCGGTGCTTTTCCCAGGTGTTGCGTACCCTGCGATGAGTCGTCGCAGGCATGGTAGACCATGAATCGGAAAGGACCTGTTTTTCATAAGCTGTAGTTATTTCGAGAAGCGCAATATCGGAGGTTCCTTCTAAGTGGACTTGCGCAATCCAACGAGGCGATCCTGTAGTTCCCAGGGGGAGGGCAAAGAATCCAATCTTGTCATTATCTTTGAAGGGCTTCCACGAGCGCGGGATAGCGATTGGTAAGATGCTGGCGCGCTGCGCAAATGACAAAATGCGATGTAATGCTTGGCGTTGATGTGAGCGTAGGGATTTTGGGAGGAGTAGGCTGTCGTCGGAGTTATGGATGAAAATCAGAGAATCGTTGAGAGCGTCATTTGGCGTGTAATAGAGGTGAAGCTCGCCATTCGCGCCGTCATCCACTAGCTGTTCAAACAACCCACTGCCGGCGAAGTTGCTCATCGCGCCGGAAGCCAGCATTTCTATAGCCGTGGATGTGAGGGCAGTAATTTCAGTCATTCTGACTCCGATTGAAGTATGCTGAATAATTCTGCTATCTCACTACGCTTCATCTCATACTCGTTAGGCAGACCTATAGCTCCGAAAACGCTGCCAACCTGCTGGGTTAAAGCATAAATATAGGGTGCAGTCAGTCGGCCCATACGGATGAACTTCGCGTCCTTTGGAACGGATACACTAGACCGAACAACATGGTGGTCACGGATTTCGTGGATACGACGAAGATATGCCACGTAGCCGTCACGTGCGTCGTCGGCCAGCGAACCAATAAAGATAGCGTCACCTGGAAGGGTCTTTAATGACGTTGCCAGCTCTTTGGCGACGCTAGTCCTGATACTATCTCTAGATTTTCCTTCGCCCATTGCAAATTTGGCATTTACGGCCGCATCTATCAAAAGTTTGATCTCTCCTGAATCTTTGGCTCCAATCAAGTTGCGGAAGCATCGAATGTAACCTTCTACTTTGACGCTTTGAGAGCCAATTATATTGAAAGTGGACACAATCTCAGCCGGTTCGACTTCCAACATCCAGGAACTCATCCTAGCTGGAGTTATCTGGGGTCGGCTCTGCCCGTCGGCGGCGTCGATTGGTGCAGTGTTCAGTAGCCTGAGAATCTCACGTAGGACCCGATCCTCGATGGGCAAAGATAATTTTTCTGCCCTAAAACGGCTTAGGTATTCCAGATGATGGAGTACCGACACACAGCTAAGGGCACCATCGTGCTTGGCGTGTGCTAGATCGCAGTCTGCGGTTATGACGATCAGCCATTGACGCCAAAGGTCCCCATCGGGATCGATGGCCCGGAGAATATCGCCCTGACGTATTGGCTCCTGGGCCGTAAGGTGGCTCCATTCTTGAAACTGAGAGCGAGCGCCCTGTTGTGTCAATGCGGCCTACTGTCGTCGTACCGATTTTGGATACAACAAACAGTAGTTGATGACTCGGAGGCACGCTACGGACGACTCGCCGTTGCTCGTTATGATGACTTGTCGTGCCGTAGCTGAAGATGAGGTGCGATAGCTGGGCGCTAATGGTCGGAACCGAGTAAGGCGTGGCAGGATGAAAGACTGGTTTGCACGAGTGTTTTGAGGGATGTTTCGCACTTTCTCGAGCAGGGATCTGCTGCACGGGTAGTTGACGGTTTCTAGTCACGCAGCCAGGTCGGCTGGCGTGTTCATGATGGTCTAGAACTCGATAGGCTTCAAATGGCCGGATCGGGGCCGGTGTAGGTCCGTCCAATCCAGGTCATTATCGCGATGCGCAGTTGCTCGCGGGTGGTCTAGGACCGGCGGGTGAGGACGTTCTTCTGCAGCAAGCTGAAGAACGATTTCATCGCGGCATCGTTCCCGCAGGAGGCGACTCTGTCCACCAATCCGACCATGCGGTGTGGCCTTGCCCCGGTTAAGTGGACACGGGTTAAGCGGCGAGTTAAAGTTCCGCGGCCTGGGATGAGTATTGCAGTTCGAAATCGACGGGGCTGACATTGCCGATCGAGGAATGCCGGCGGCGCGGGTTGTAGCGGTCCTCGATCCACCCGCCGACTTCGTGGGTCGCGCGGGCACGGGTGGGCCACACGCCAGTGATAAAACCCGGTTTTCAGCGTCGCAGAAAGACTCTCGGCCGTCGCGTTGATGCTCCTATGGTTGTCAAGTTGGGATTTCGACGGTTTTCGGGTTGGCTGTGATGAGGTGGTAGCCCTCTCGGATGACGTCGCGCTTTAGCCTGAATCCACCGGTTGAGTTTGGGGTCTCCTCGGCGTTTTAACCGGGAAATGCTCGTCTGATCAGGGAAAATAGAGCTTGTCGAGAGCAATTTTTCCTGATGCAGAGGAGCACCCCGTAGATGCAAGTTTTCCATA
>JBBPYK010000059.1:0-15582 GCA_038199985.1 Actinomycetales bacterium
ACCCCGACGGCGAACCGATCGAAATTCACCAGCGCTGATCGCTCGCCGGCCCTCCACTACGGCAACAACGGCCAGTACTCCGACGACTGGACGGAGCAGGATTACACCTCGGCGGATCACCGATTCATTGATTGACAACCCCCCGGAGCGGCGAGACAGTGGAACTAACGACCGATTTCCGCCGGCACCATTCTAGTCAAAGGACGCTGTGAAATGCCCGCAGTTCAACGTCTATCCATTCTCGACATCGATCCGGCTGCTTACGAGCCCATGTTTGCGATGGAGAAGTACATCCACGCGGGAAACCTCGGAGAGGACCTGCTTGCGCTGGTCAAGATCCGGGCGTCCCAGCTCAACGGCTGCGCCTACTGTTTGGACATGCATGGCCGTGAAGCACGCACCGCAGGAGTGGACAATCGCCGGCTCGATGTCCTCGCCGGATGGCACGAGGCCCCCGACCTGTACTCCGCGCGTGAGCAGGCCGCGCTCGCATTGACCGAGGAAGTCACGCTCATCGGTGAAGCTGGCGTGTCCAACGAAACGTGGAAACGTGCCACGAATGAATTTGCTGACCAGGACGTCGTGACGCTGATCATGGCGATCTGCGCCATCAACATCTGGAACCGGATGGCCGTCAGCACCCGCCAGGCGCTGCCGGACCCGCAGCGCTGACGCCACGGCGGAGGCGCGGTGACCCAGGAGGTCCTGCGCACTGCACTTGAGCGCGAGCATGGCGAGATTGACGGCGGTATCGAAGCCTTCACAGCTGGTACCGTTCCGGGCGAGTAGAACGACGCCGCTCTCCCTCGCGCTATGTCGGCCTTGCGTCGCCGTATTACCTGGAAGAGGTCTTCCTTTTCCCTCCGTTGCGCGATACCTGACTGACGATGACGGTCATGGAACGTGAACACGGCGAGCTGTGGGATTCGATGGACACCATGCAGCACGAGGACGGTGAAAAGGCTGCCGCGATGGTGTCCACCTGCCTGGAACTGCTCTCGCTGTTGGACCGGCACAACTCCATGTGAGATGACACCATTGTTGACGAAGAACCGAATACCTGTCCCGCTAGAACTGGCGGTTTTCTCTGCCACCACTTGAGAAACATTCGCAAACGTAGTTGGCATCTTCTCCAAGCGGATTGGTGAAGCAGTCCTACGGGACTTCTTCCCAGCCCCTCACGATGATGCCCTAGACTCCAGCGGACGGAAAGGTGTGATCCAGCCACCTCGATCTGAGATTTCGTGAGGCATAGAGAGTCGCCGAGATCGGTCAGGAACCCTGCGTGGTCAAAACAATGCACCGCTCACGGTCGATGAGTTGCTCGACAAGCTCAATTCCGCCCGAATGGGTGGAATTGAAATTGGGGACCAGTTCCAATTGAACGGTGAACTGTTCACGTCCGATTTATGGATGACTGGGGTGGCCGGAGAGTTCACCGTCATGCTGAAGGCCAAAGGAGGAGTTCAGGACTTGTCGGTGTTCGTTGACGAGTCAGAAACGGCTGGGTGGCAAGACGGCACCAAGGTCCAGATGGTCGTAGAGATAGGTGAGGCTACGATCAGTGGTGAGACCACAAATGGTTGGTTGCGGGCCCTGTCTGTGGAAACTATCCCGTAGCGGAGACGACTGCCTCTGCGATACTGTCACATGCACAACTCACGTGTGCACTCTCTAGCAAGCGCGACTTCGAATAGACCGCGCAGCGGAGTCAGATTGGGTAATCCGGCCTGGATTACCCAATCTGAATCGAACGCATACTCGTGCCGAGCTCGGCCAAGGATGCAGCCAACCCCTTCGTCACTCCGCCGCAGTGTCGAGCGAGGAATAGGAATTAGGATGGGCAGCAGTAACAGTTCGGGAGATGAACGTGCACCGGCACGGCAGCGCAGAGTTCATCGCCGCTGATAACCAGAGGTCCGGCACAGCCGTGCTTTTCTCACTCGGCACCAAGGACGGTGTACGCCTCCCCTCGCTTGAGAAAACGTGATTATGCACCCCGTCCTCGTGTGCGCATTTGAGCGCGCAGTGGGACACGGGTCCGGGTGCGGTGCCGAAGTTGATCGACATGTCAGCTGTCCTTCTCAAGGTCCCGCCCGGGTCGTTCCCTGGCTTGGATCTAACGTGTGCGGAGGGTCCTAGATCACTCATCGCCTGGCCGGCAAGCTGGGTCGTTCATTCGCCAGCATGCTTACGCCGGCGGCGACTTCTTGCCTGATGTGGGCTGATAAGGCGTATCGTGGGCGAGGTGGCTAACCGCTTCCCAGGAAAATCTTGTGCTCTCTGCCCTAATCCCTCCGTCGGCGTTGGTGAACACGTATGGCCAAGCTGGCTGATCAAGGAATTTCACGACGAGGGTCCCTTCACTGTGGCAAAGGGCGGGACCGCGTACCCCAAGCGTAATGGGGCCCCGGCAGTTGCATCGGCGCTCCAAAGCGTTCATGTTCCGATGTGCCAGGAGTGCAATGTCCGCCTCAGCCGGTCGATAGAGGAGCCGGCCAAGACCGTGATCCGGAAGATCTTGCCGATGTCCGATGCGCACTCTTGGCCGAGAATTTCAGCGTCCGAAGCCGAGTCTCTGGCGCGGTGGTTCCTGAAGGTGGCGCTCCTACTTAGACATCCGGAGGCCGTACATGATTCTCCGCAGGTGCAGCGCGACCCCGCTTATCGACGCCTCGACCATTTGGAGCGGGAATGGCTTGACTGGATGAAAGCCGAAGTAGCGCCACCCCCGTCGTTCTCAGTATTCCTAAACAGGCGAACAATCAAAGGGGACCCCCCTTGGGAGGGTGACGAACTCAGACTGTATCTACCCGATGTCACTGTGGGTTCCAAGGACCTGCATTACCAAACGTGGGGAGCAGGCATCCGAGGTCTGGACGCGACCGTCGTTTGGCATCCGCACTGGCCAATCCTGCACCCGCTGGTCGAGGAAGGTAGGGCAGTGAGAGTATGGCCGGACCCTACTCCCGTGGATCTTGCTACCCTGCCGGAGGTGCATCTCAGTGAATTCAAATTCTTTCCGGGAGGCGGTTCAGTTTTGTTCAGAGACGTCGACGAGATGCATGAGAGCGTGGAGAAACAACCGCTGCAGGTCCGCGCGGTATATGGCACAGAGCCGGGACAGCCAGCCGATCAGGATTGAGGATGACGCCTTTCGACGCTGTGACCGCCGTTATTCGCGTTCTGAGTCGGGCCTTTCCTGCCATATTGCTTGAGGGTCTGCCGGGTTTCAGCATGGCTGCGAGCCGATTGACCAAGTTCACAAGAAGTCCATCACCGGCCAAGCCTCGGTACCCGCTGTCAGTGCTGTACATGAATTCCCTATTCGTTGTGGTTCCGCCACTTGGGCTAAACGACCTAAGTGTATTCGGGTCAAACGCTTGCCAGGCCAAGGGCGATGCCCGGCCAAGGAGTCTCCTGCTCACGCTGCGGTAGCGGATGCTAGCCCACCGGACACTACTACGGCGTCTAAGAGATCTCGCCTGGCGCCAAAAGTGACGGGCTATCGGCACCCCAAGCACGTGTCCTGTCTTCCAAAAGTAATTGGAGAGGCTCGAAGGCGCCTAAGTGGACGAGCTAAGGACACCCCTCAGACTCAACGACTACGCCTCACACGTCGCACAAATGCCCGCGGGCGTGAGGACCATGTAGCAGGCGGGGCAGACACCCGGAGGTATTCCAGACTTTCTGGGAATCTGGATGCCAAGGCGGTCGGCTAGCAGCTTCGCTTCGACAATAGGCTTGCTAAAGGGTCCGTGGTTGACCCTGAACCGTCTTCCTTCGGAAGACTGCATTGCTGAAAGAATCACGTTCAACGACTGCGTGGATCGGTAATGAACCCAGCGGTCTAGGTCTCTGATTTCAATGCAGTACAGGTCAGGATCGGACCACAAAGCGATGGCCGATTTTCCCGAAGTCTTTGACGTCGCGATCACCCCCAGCGGGACTTTCGACGCGGTCAATACTTTCAATGCGGCCGGAAGGGGTTCCTTCGCCCGGACCGAGATCTGCAGGCTAGTTGGCCCCAGCACTTCTGGGTCATATCCGTGGCCGTCCGCCGCCATGATCACAGCGTCCAGCTGAGGGTGCTCGGAGAAGGTCTGGAGCTCATCATAGACATCGGCGGTTTCCAGAGGTCGGCCGCCGGGCGCGGAGAGGCATTGCGTATATTCGGTCACAAGAGGAAGCGGGACAGCGCCCAGGTCGAGGTCTGTGCATCTATCGTGCAGCCTTTTCGCTTCCTGGGTGGCCGGCGACGTTGCCGTGTTATCGACTCTGCGCCGCACGCAGGTCAGAGCGACGGCGGCCAGTGCTTTCGCCTCTTCGCCCATGCCGGAACTATGTGCCTGGTCGAGAGCCTTTGTCAGGAACGAGGTGACGAGCCTTATGGGTTCGGGGTCATGTTCTTTCCAATCCCCCGCGCAATAGAAACACAGCGCCAAGCGCGCGAGGCCGAGGTAGGAAACTGTACTGAGTCGACCGGTCATTGTGGCAAACGCCCTGACCCGGTCGCGCCTGGCTTTCTTGATCCTGTCCGGGTCGGCTACATGTACCAATGGTTCAACGGGCTCGGGGCTGTCACTGGGCGGTGCGATCTGGTCATCGCCGTACACGGCGGCATCGGCGTCGAGGTCCCCCGTTTCGCTCGAATCGAAGTTCTCCCACCCTGTTGACTGCACCGGTGTTGGGAGGCCGAGGGCGAAGCCCGAAAAGACGGGGCCGTGAAGGTGCTGCGCAGTTTGTTCAAGTTCCCACAGCCATGCGGCTGGTTCCTCTTCATATTCGGGTTTTCGTTCTGCTCCCGATGCTGTGGAGGTGCCACTGCTGCGGGTGGTCGGAGTCTTGAGTGCGGTGACATCTTCGTGGATTTTGGTGAGCTGGCTTGCGAATGCGTCGAGATAGCGCAGATCGACTCCCAGGAGATCGTCGCGCGACTTGATCCGCGGGCCACCGGCTGCGCGCCCCGCTGACGGTCGCATTCTGAGGCGTTCCGGCACGGAAGCAGGCACAGCCGGGCCTCGAGCCAGGATCGTTTCGTCGTCGCCCGCCCAGTTGAGTCTCAGCAGCGCGTTGTCTCCCAGCTGGTCTGCGGGAAATGAAGCAGTCTGGTGCCCCGCGGCCATAGTGTTGAGAGAATTCCAGGAACCATTGAGCGGGTTATTGGTGTATTCGACCTCGACGGTGAACGGGACGGGATACGCTAGCTCGACCTTTAGTTCATTGCCGACGAGCACCGCGCTAAGCAGCTGGGGCACAGCGAGCCCGGTTGTCTCTGGATCAAGAGTCCCTATCCGCAGCGCCGGAATATCTGTGATGCTCTCCAGCCGCACACAATGGTTCGGGTCAAACCCGGGCTCGGGCCATAGCGGTTCGTCAACGTTTGTGAGGATCCCAAGCTCCACGTTGCCACCGCTACTTACGGTGTTAAGCATGGCTGCGGCCGACAGATTCGCACTTCCTGTTAGCACCTGGCGGCGTGGTCCCCGACGCCATTCCACCAATTTCGCATGGCGGTACCGACGTGAAGTATCGGCGACTATGGTCAGGCCTTCCTTTCCGCTCAGAACACTGGCTAAGGCATGGGGTTCGACCACGGTCAAACCGGGTTGAACTACAAGGGTGAGCTTTGGGGTCGGGAAGTGCTCTGCCAGGGCCCTGACCGCCCGCGCGTGTTCGTCAATGAAGGGCGCGTACAACGTCAACTCATCGACCGGTCCACCTGGCAGCTGTGACAGGAAAGATCGGTCGAGGTTGGTGATCAGTTGCGCTCCGTCATCAGTGGGAGTGAAGCGTTCCAGCGTGGCGCGCAGCCGGGCAGCGACCCTGTTCAGTGCGGCAGCATGGTCCGACCCGAGACGCACACTGCCAGGCAGTAATTCAAGCCACTCAGCTAAAGCGAAAAAGGCCTGCGGTGCCTGCCCGTCCTCGGCACGAAGCACATTCCACAATTCCGAGTTATGCTGCCACCCTCCCATCGTCAGATTCCCTGACCCAATCAGCGCTAACACCCGGTCGCCTCCCACAAGGAGAGTTAGTTTCGGGTGAAAAGCGCCACTGTGCGACGCGAGGCCAACGAGGTACTGGGTGCCTGCGCCTTTCATGGCAATCGGATCGGGGCGCCACATCCCGGCATCCGCAATGACTGTGACCCGCGCACCCATTGACTGGCAAAGGCCCAGGACGCCTCGTTCCAGGAACGCGACGTCCGCGTTGAATGTCAGAAAGAGCGCTTCTTCGACATCCCAGTCACCGCTCACCTCCATTTCATGGAATAGCGCCGGTACGTTCAGCGGGGCTGCCACCGCGCTCACTGGTCGCGGCCGTTCCGTGCAAGGGTCCAGCGCTCGGCCATGCCCCTTGTGTCACCGGGGACACGCTTGACCATGCCAAGACCACTCATTACTTGGGTAAGTTGATCCCACCGCAGGGACACCGGCCCCCCTCCTTCATTGGATTCCCGGAAGGCATAGCCGTCCCTCACTGTAAGCCTGGTCGGAACCCGCCATCGCCCGTTGGTGAAGGATGCCTTGCTCATTGCGACGCGTTGGGACCGGGCAAGGAGCACCCCGGTGAGCTCGTGTGCGACGTCGCGCATTGAATGATCGCTCCGCTGGTTCAGAAAGTCCCTCAACCATGAGGGGGACAGTTCGTAGTTTCGGCGTTCGCGTTCGGTGCTTTCGAAATATGGTGCCACGTGATCGGAGAGCTGGCCGACACGGCCCGCTCCGATCATGAGCCACGCCAGGTTTCTCGGCCCGGCTTCGAGCGAGCTAATTGCCGGATCATACTCGGCATCGACCAGCCGGCCTCTTTGCACGCCCTCGGGAAGTTCCATACGGAAGTTTGAGAGCTTTTGGTCTGGAAAGTGGTCCGATAGTGCATTTTGTAGTTGAGCGATGGGTACAGCTCCCGTCATTTGCTCGTTGACAAGCCAGCGCCATAGATCGCGCCAAGCCCACGTATACCAGCGCCTCAGGACAACGCCCCGCCATGCAGGAAGTATCTCCAAGTGCCGCAGTTGATCGTCGGTGTAGGTTCTTGAGTCGGCGATGAGCTTTCGGCTCAGTTCTAGTGACAAATTATCGGGCTCATACATTCCTATGAGCCAGCAGAGCATGAGGGCTGTCTGTGTCCGGCGGCTATGGGTGGCGACGTCCCCCAATAGCCGGGGTGGGAACATGATTGACTGCAACCAATTGCGTTCAAGTGCGTGCTGACCACAAAGGCAAAGGTTAGAGTATCCGTCCAGGGTATTGCAGGGGATGGAGTCCATTTGGGCGAGATCGAGGAGGCCCTTGAACGCGAGCTTCAGCCCCTCTTCATCTGATTTGGGCCCGGGGGACATCAGCTCGCCCCCTGAAGCGATCAGTCCGAGCAACCGTTCACTGGCCAGGTAGGGTCCTAGAAATCCGCGCGTCGCTTTGGCGTACGAGCCGGACGCGGCAAGCGCTGCTACATGCAGTTCGCCGTCTCGCATAGAAGCCGAAATGATGTCATGGCCGTGGGCCTGCGACATGCCGCGATGCTGTTCGGGAAATCGTCGAGCGTGGAGAATCGAGATGGCCCCGAATACGACCTCGCAGCGCCGCAAGGTATCCACCGGGTTCAGATCCTTGTGCGCGGACACCGCCGTCGCCACGTAAGCGTGCAAAGAGTAATAACGTGCGTGCGGTGTCACCGTAGTGACGCCGGGCAACAATTCCTCGACCCGCCGCATCGGGTAACCCTCGACCGCAAGCGGGAACCTCCCGGTATACAGACCGTCGTCTCGTCCCGACCACCGTGGCGTCTCGCTACTCACTCGATCTCCTTAGCGTGAAGCTGGTTCTGTTCGCGAAGTTTTCTCGGCACCCAAGTCCTGAAGTAGTCTCTGGGCCGTCTTCCGAGTTCCCAGCCAACGATGTCCATCGCCCTCAGCGAACTGATTTGAGGTCCAGGAGCCAACTTCGCGAAGTCCTCCCAAATCTCAGTTCCATTTGCCAAGTCCTTCCTCACGGAAATTACCCAGGCCTCGATGAATTCACGGGACTCGCTCATTTCGAAGTGGGCCAGCGGCGGTGAGTCGCCCCGGTAGACGTAGCACCTCCTGATGTTCAGATCGAAAAGGGGCAGCATGTGAGGTCTCTTACGATGGAGAACCTTCGTCAAGGTGGTAAGCCTGACGTACGGAACCCGGCACTCATTGACGATGTTGAAGAGATCGACAATTGCATCGATCGCCTCCCCATCGGCTTGTGCCAGTGTGCCGTTGAGAGCCGGGTGACTCAGGCGCTTATTGATTTCCGGGACCAATTTCTTGAGGCCGTAGTACGAAGGCAGCGGCTGACGTCCGGCATTCAGGAGAGCGATCGCTAGCAAATCCGCATCTCCGACCTCAGGAGTGGAGGCGCCCTGATAGTCGTCATATGCGGGGTAAGACCAAGTGCTTGCTTTTGAAGCATCGCTCAAGTGATCGTTAAGGTAGCGAAAGACGTGATCACGAGCGTACGCAAAGCCGCAACTGGCCCCGCCTACTAAAACGTTGTCGGGCATGGAACCGACATTACTGCCTGAAGGGGCCAGGAATCATGAGGCACACTCGCCCCTGCCGGACGAGGCAGCCAACCACGAGGTGGAACCGAAAAGTCGTGCTCATTCGATAGTTAGGACACGTCTGCCTCGAGTGCAGAGTGGGCAGCCCTTGGTTTTGCGCCTGTTCGGAACGGACCCGAAGCACTCTTGGCCGTCGGAACATTTCCACCGTCGTTTGATATTGCCAGGGACTACGTCGTCCGGCTCCAACTCATTCTTCTCAGGGCGCCAATCCCGAGCGATTTCGGGGTGACGCGTTGCTAGGGACAGCACGTCCTTGGCGACATTCTTGTAGTCCAAGCTACCGGTGAAGGGCGGGTTAGCAAGGATAACGTCGTATTTTTCCTCCTCGGTGCCGTGCCGATCGTCCAAGGAGTTCCGGTGTGTGATGTCAGGATTTTCTACACCGTGCAGGAGCATGTTCATGGAACCGATCCGCAGCATGGTGCTGTCGAAGTCGTAGCCGTGAAACTGGCTGTGGTGGAAAAAACGGCTTTGGTCGAGGTTGGTGAGAAGGCTCGGGTTCTGCTGCCTCAGGTATTCCCCGGATTGGACGAGGAATCCGGCGGTGCCGGCGGCGGGGTCGCAGATGGCCTCCATTGGCTGTGGGGCTGTCATCTTCACCATCAAGTCGATGATGTGGCGGGGCGTGCGGAACTGGCCGTTGGTTCCGGACGCGGCGATCTTGCCGAGCATGTATTCATAGAGGTCGCCCTTGGTGTCGCGCTCATCCATGGGGATCTCGTCGATGATGTCGACCACTTTTTCCAGTAGTCCGATGGGAACGGTGAAGCGGGCGTCCTTCATGTGCCGGGCGTACGAGGATTCCTCGCCAGTGGCCAACCGGACCAACCCTGTGCGCAAGAAAGGGAAGATGTGATCGGCGACCACCGTATGCATCTCGTCTCGGGAGAGGTTCTTGAATTTGCTCCAGCGGAAGTCCTGGTAAGAGCGACCTTTTTCGTCCAGCCCCGTAGGGAATACGGCGTTTTCGACTGGCTTGCCAGTCCGATTAGCCTTGTTCTCTGCTCGCGTCTGGTTCTCATCCAAGCGCTTAAGGAAGAGTAGATAGGTGATCTACTCGATGATCTCCATAGGGTTGGAAATCCCGCCAGTCCAGAATGCGGTCCAGAGCTTGTCTACCTGAGATTTGATTTCGCCTGCTATCACCGTTCGAGTCTAGTGGCCGCCGCCCCGTGCCACCTCAACGTGCACAAGGTGCCCCTCCGCCCACGCCCCCGGTACTGTGGCTGAAGAAAGTGCCAGCCTGGTCCGCCTGTCGGCAAGCAGCTGCCGTAATCCGTGGCAATCACCGGGTCTGCGTACGTACAGCACCAATCATGCGCTGAACAGGCGTAGGCATCAGGTGCTCTGTATTCGTCGAATCAACGATTTCAACAAGATTCCTCCAACACTGGAATCTCACCTCGTCTGCTGTCACGTTGAACTGACGGGCCAGGGCCGATTCAACATCGCTAACATTTCCCGGCTGACGCGGACGAGAAGAGAAACGATCTCCGGATGGGTGATCAGTCTCAGTCAAGATTCTGTTCAGGGGTATGTGTCTCAGGCTGCCAGGTGTTCTAACCATCGAATAGTTGACTGAGAAATAGCATCCCAACTTCAACATCTCTTCGGTTTCGTATTCAGTGCCCAGCCACCAGTGCAGGATCCTCCCAGGACGCCCGCCTTCTTGCTTCAGCACTTCAACCATCTCTGCCGTTGCCCGGTAGCTGTGCAGAGAGACCACTCGTGGCAGCTGATGCGTCGCCGAGAGCACAGACCCCAGGATTGCGGTCTGAGTCGCAAGGGGCACGCGTGAGGAGCCATCGAGTCCGACTTCAGCGACATACGCGGTCTTCGTGAGTGCTGCTCGAAATTCTTCATTCTTGAATGCCTTCTGGACGCCGACCAGGGACGGGTGACATCCAGCTCCCCATACGCTTACGAGATCCTCGCGGTCTTGGACAACCTCGAAATCTTCTAATGATCGAGTAGCAATGAAGACAACCGCGCCAAGACTTTCCAGATCCCGGGCTGAGATTGAGAGATCAACGTGGGCATGTGTGTCCAGCGGAGGAATCTTTCTCATGACACGAACTCTGCCAATTCGTTCATACCGCGACGAGCCAGTTCCAGTGCGCTGCGAGCACTGTAGAAGGGAGGAAGCGGCATGGACATTATGGTTGATTCTTGAACGCCAGATTCAACAAAATCAGAGACGGCAGTTAGAACAGATTTTCCGTCCAAGTACGCTTGAGTTTTCGAGTTCGAGTTGCCATCTAAGTACTTCGTCTGATCGAGGATGCGCGCGGCTTTGAAAGACGAGCGCCGGACGACACAACCGAAGCACACACCGCAGTGTGTCCCACTTGGAACACCAAGGTAGTGCTGATCTGTGTGGGAGCAGGAGTTCGTCATGCTCAGGTACGTGGATGAGCCCTCTGCTCCCAGGGTGGCTTCGACACGTTGAAACATTTCGCCTTTGGTCATGCGCTCGTAGGGGTTGACTATTAGGCCATGTCCACCGACATCTGAAAGAAGTGAACTAACTCTCCAGAGGAACCAGGGCTGCGTAGTGCGTGTCGAGAGTGCGCCCACACGTTCGGGTCCGAGTGGCGGGTTGAGTGAGGCGAATCCGTTCTCAGGAATCCAAAGCGGACCGCCGCTCTGACCGGCTACAGCCAGTCCCAGGGCCAGAAACAGAAGCGACCTTGAACGACTGGAACGCTCGTTGGGAAATTTCGTCCCGTCGAGCCTCTTTTTGCCCCTTCGAAGAAAAATCCGGTGGTGGGTCGAAATCCTCCCGGCGAAATGGACACTTAGGGCAGCGGAAACCAGCCTTTGGGAGGATTTGGCCACCCCCGAGCTGGAATGAGAGACAAGGCTGTGTGTTTCGCCTGGTTTCAAGGATTCAGCGGAATGTAATGCTCCTGTCGCGGAGTCCGCCCCACCGCTGAGCAGGACAGTGTGCTTGGAAGTGTCCTCAAGTAGTGTGGCAGCCGCCGATGGGATAGCCGCTGAACGAAAGTCCACCGACCACTGGTCACCGGTCAGATAGCCAAGAAGGCCATCCAACGACTCCTTATGGCTTGTCCAAATTGCCCGATCGCTGACCGGCGCTGAAAGCTCAAAGGTTCTCCGATTCCAGTCTGAGCCCTGAAATTCGCGCCGAACTGACTGGTCAGCCGCGTACACCGCGAGAGCAATTCTGACAAAGTCGGCGTTGATACTCGTCACCGACCCAAGGGAGGCCAACGAAGGTTTGAGCTTCGTGTTGAAGCTTCCCACCCCGGTACCGGGCCATAGGAAGACCTCGTCATATCCTTCCAAGCCGTCCGCGTCGGCCCGGTCCAGCGAAAGCGCCAGTCGCGTCATTTTTCATCTCCATAGAAACTACTGAGTAGCGTGACGTTGGTTTCGATGGCATGTGAAATTTCAGCCGGAGTCGTCCCCAAATCCCCAAGCGGAACCTGACCCGCCATGACGGCTGCAGCACTTTTGATCTCGGCCTCGATCGCGCGGCGCTTGTTCCTGTCCTTTTCAGCACGGATCGTTGAGCCCACCTCGTTCACCGTCCCTTGGAAAATCATCAACTCAATAGTGTGTCGAACGATCTCGTCCGGGTGACGAGGGTTGCCTTCAGGCGCCGTCATCATCCAAGCAACCAGATCAGAGACGATAATCCGGGCTTCGCTGTCCTCTATCGAACCGTCTGGCTGGGTGTCAAAAGCCGCATCGGTTATGCGTTTCCCTATTTCCAGGGGGTCATTTAATGCGCGAAGCTCATCGTAGTTAAGACCGGATCGCTCCAGTCCCACCCTGTCGCCGGCCACATATGCTCGCGCCATGGCACTCGCGCGGCCAGCAGGCCCGGCAACCCGTCCGACAGACCTTCTGGGCCCTCCTGAAGAACGCCCACTTGACGTGCCAGATCCGCCACCTCCAGCTGCTCCTCCAAGGCCGTCACCGCCGCCGCCCCGCCGCCAAAGCCTGATTACCGGTGCCAGACTAGCCGGATCAAGACTTGGAACTGGTGCCATATGCCCGGGGTCCAAAGACTCCGAATCGGCTGGGCCTCCGTCAGCAGCATTCGACCCTGCGGGTACGTCATCAAGCCAACCCGTTATTGAATCTCTCAGGCTGCCTGCATCAGCCCCACCACTGCCTTTGAATGCACCGCTGGTGCCCATGGCTATTTGACACCTGAACTGAGGACGGACTCGATCGCCTTGACCACGGGCCGGTTCGGCGTTCCAGCCTTCCAAGCTTCGAGGACTTCTCGGAACTGAACCGCCCCACCGTTGAACAGCAGAACCGTCGGCAAGCTAAGTTCTTGCGCAGGCAACTTCTGCAGCGCTCTCCCAGCAACCTGGTTCAAATTAGGGTGACTCCTGCTGAGCGTCAAAATGCCGTTCACTGTGCTGACCTGGATAGAGGGGTCGTCCTGCATTCTCCGGCCCAGATGCTGAAGTAGTGTGTCAACATCACCGCTCTGTAACGCCGCCAGCTCAGCTTCGTTTATTGAACTCCGTTCTACCTGCGAACTCGACGTCAGCGCCGCCGCAATATCACGTAATTGCTGGGGCAAGGATTCATCAATTAGCTGCCGCCCCCTAAAGGCTGCAGCCAACGTCAGATAGCCCGAAACTTCCGCAGGGTCAAGCTGCGGCGGTAGCTTGGACCAACGAATCATCGTCGCCGAGAACCCGCCCAGGGCATCGTCGGGAGCCTGCTCTTGTGTCCCTACGCCGGGCTTCGCCTTCTTCGCATCAACCGGTTTTTCCGGTCTGTCCGGTTCAGCCGCCGAAATCCTTTCAAGAGCCATCAACTGCGGCCTTAGATTGCCCCCGGCCAGCCAATCTAAAACGGTCGTGAAGTCACTCTCAAAAAGCTTCTCAAGCACCATCAGCTTGGCAATGGTGTCGGAAGACAAACTGATTCCTCGCCTGCTAGCTACGGCCTGCCGCACATGAAGATCGTTCATGAACCGCTTGATACGACGGGGGTTCCCCTTGAAGCGCTCGTACAGGATTGGAGTCAATCGTGACGCAGTCGCGGCCTCAAGAGCGAGGTCGTGTCCATCCGGCACCGTGAGATCGTCCAGACTTCCGGCCGTGAGGCGCAGAGCATCGCAAGAAGATACCAGTTCAGCGTATGATGTCTCGTTTAGTTTTGCCTTGGCCAAAAGGAGGAAGAGATAGGCCCGTGTGTCGAAGTTGCTCAGCGCAGGCAGAGGGATCGTGGTTTGAACGATCTTGTGCAGATACAGGCTGGCAACACTCTCTTCTTCCTTGGCCACCGTTGGAGTTTGTAGCTTCTGCTGAATTGCCTCCGCGACACGCTCCTCGTCGGCCGCAATAATGAACGACATTCCTTCTACTGAAAGAAAAAGCCGAATCGCCTCAAGCGTCTCTACAACGGTTTCTGGCAGGCATCGGTCGAGATCGTCAAGGAGTACAACTACTTGCGAGACATGCGCGAGGGCGGGACTCTCAAGGAATTCGGCGAACTCTCCGCGGAACGCTGATAGCCCCTTCTCGCTGGTAAGCGAGTCCTTGTCGTCGCTTACTAGGTTGAATATGTCATCCATGCTTGGCAGCTGCATCGTGAGCCCGGTCTTGGCAGCCATCTTAAGTGCCTTCGACCAGTTGACCCGCTGCGCAAGTTTCTTGAGGGCGCCTTGTGCGTGGTGATTGACCGGGTCGTCGGCGCGGCACTCATCAGACAAGGCGCCCAGGACTTCCGTGATCAGGCTCTCTTTAGGACCAACGGCCGGGTCATAGCGCCACGGGTCGGCCCGAACGAGAACAATCTTCTGATCGTCTTCATCCCACCCCTCGAGACGCTTCTCTATGAGGTTTAGGACCGTTGTCTTTCCGCTACCCCATGACCCAGAAACGCCGAGAGCAATCGGATTGAGATTCCTATCGAAGATGGCATCAGCAACAGTGGCTGCAATTGCCTCGAAAGAGAGCAAATCAGTTAGAGCAGGCTCATCCGACCAGAGCGGCAGAATATTAGTCTCGTTGGCTGCCATTGTGTTTGTCACTGAATGAGCTACAGAAAGCAGCCAACCCAGAATCCCCCAATACTCATTTTTGATCATCACGACGCCGCTAAGCGCCCTACACCAGCTCCGCAGTCGATACGGAGGGACTGCACCGGTCCAATATGTTGGCCAACTTAGTTGGCGCCGCGCCGATCCGGTTGTCACAGCGCCAACTAACCTGTCAGCTGTGCCACCTAAGACGTCAACTCACAGCCTCGCACAGTCACCACCGACAAGGAGGTGGCCATTCATCAAGCCTAGAAGTCCCAGTCGTCGTCTTCCGTGTTCACGGCCTTGCCGATGACGTAGGACGATCCCGAGCCCGAGAAGAAGTCATGGTTTTCATCCGCATTCGGTGACAGTGCCGAGAGGATCGCCGGGTTCACGTCGGTGACCGACGCCGGAAACATGGCTTCATAGCCCAGGTTCATCAGCGCCTTGTTTGCGTTGTAATGCAGGAACTTCTTGACGTCCTCGGAGAGACCGACGCCGTCGTAAAGATCATGCGTGTACTGGACCTCGTTCTCGTACAGCTCATACATCAGCTCGAACGTGTAGTCCTTGATTTCCTGGCGCTTCTCAGCACTGACCTTCTCGAGCCCGCGCTGGAACTTGTACCCGATGTAGTAACCGTGCACGGCTTCGTCGCGGATGATCAGGCGAATAAGGTCAGCCGTGTTCGTCAGCTTGGCCCGGGAGGACCAGTACATCGGCAGGTAGAAGCCGGAGTAGAAGAGGAAGGACTCCAGCAGGGTAGAGGCCACCTTGCGCTTCAGGGGATCGTCGCCCTGGTAGTAGTCCATGACAATCTGCGCCTTCTTCTGCAGATTCGCATTCTCCGTGGACCAGCGGAAGGCTTCGTCGATTTCCTTGGTGGAGCACAGGGTCGAGAAGATCGACGAGTAGCTCTTGGCGTGCACCGATTCCATGAACGCGATGTTCGTGTAGACAGCTTC
>JBBPYK010000060.1:0-9215 GCA_038199985.1 Actinomycetales bacterium
CACGAAGGCCGAATCATCCTCATCCCCTTGCGTCAGACCGGTGGTCCGGTGCGCCTCATCGCAGATGATCAGGTCAAACTCCGGCAGGCCCAGCGCCTGCGCCTGCGCGACGACGTCTATGGACTGGTAGGTGGAAAAGACGACCGTGAGGTGGTCCTGCCCGGTGCTGATCTGCGAGCGCGCGTACAGCTTCTGCGGATCCGTCGATGCCGGGAAAGCGAGGTCGTGGACGCTCATGTCCTCCTGCTTTTTGCCGACCTTGGTGTCCGAGCAGACCGCCAGCGGGCGCAGTGGGACCTCGGCCTCCGCGGTCCATTCCAGGAGCGTCTGCTGCAGCAATGAGATTGACGGGACCAGGAACAGCACGTTGCCGCCGACCGGGACTAGCTCCTGCGCGATTTGCAGCGACGTATACGTTTTGCCTGTCCCGCAGGCCATGATCAGCTTGCCGCGATCATGGGTCTGGAAGCCTTCGCGGACCTGCTCAATGGCCTTGCGCTGGTGCGGGCGTGGACGCTTCCTGTCTTTGCGCTCCATCTCGGCCGGCTGGTCCAGATCAAAGGTGGACCAGTCCACCACCGAGTCCGCCAAGTCCTGGAACCGCAGTCTCGTGACCGGCTTGGACTGGCCACGGAGGGCGTCCTCGGCGTGCTTGCTCCAGTTATCCGTGGTGGAGACAATCATCCCGTATTGAAAGTCCGATTTCCCAGCAGCTGTGAAGAACGAATCGATCTGTTCCTTGCGCAGCTGCCGCGCCGGGTCGTAGAACTTGCACTGGATCGCGACCAGCGCGCCCGTCCCGCGCTCCTTGGCCACCAGGTCGATGCCCGTGTCCACCTGTCCGTTTCGGCCCGGCCACTCGTTCCAGAGCCAGACATCGCTGAACTGGTCCGTGTACTGCGGATCCAGCTTCAGATACGACTGGATGAGGTTCTCGAACTTGCTGCCCTTGTCGTGCTCGTCCGTTGCGGTGAAGTAGAGCTTGTCGAGCAGGGTGGCGAAGGCAGATGAAGGCATGGGTCTATCTTCGCCTATGAGGCTGGTGGCTGCCGCATCCAGTGATGTGTCGTGGGAAGCCTGTCAGTAGCTGACAGGAGTCCTTCGCCAGGTGCAGATTTTCACTGAAACTGCCACTGCCGTTGACGGGAGCAGGTGCGAATTCCGAATGGTTCGACTCCTTCGGGGCGTATATGCAGTGCGGCCATCCCTGAGCAGAGTCTCTAGCCATTCATGACGGGCATATTTGCAACTTGGAGGGACCACAAATCCGGCTGGGATGGCCCACAACAAGAAGGCTCCTCCCGCCATCGTGTCGTGGAAGCCGGGGGACGTGATGCCGAAGACGTACGCTCTCCGGCTTCAAACGTATGACTCGTCGTGCCCGTTCCCCGTTGCCCGCTGCCTGTAGAGTCGAGCGCCCGGGTGATCGGAGACCTCAAGCCGAGGAGGTGCTAAGCTACCATCTACTTACGGTGGGATAAGCCTTTCAGTTGGGTGAGTCCGGACCCAACTACGCAGCGGATACAGCATTTCGAAGCCGTTCAAACGAATCCAGTCCTAAGTAGCGCCAACTCTGCGGTGGCTCCAGACCGTGTTCGGCTCTCAGGGCAGCTAAAGAAACCTGCCGGGCACCTTCCGAAATGGACTCCAGCGGAATTGCGAAGGCCCGTTCGGCTCCCGCAAAGTAGAGGTCGTATTCGGCCTTCGATAGGCCCGTCTCGTTACCAACGAGATCCCATAAGCTCTCTGGATCTGCTGTCAGAATCTCACCGATCACTGCATGGCCTCTGATTGCCATGTCTCGGCCAGAGGAATATACAACGACAGGAGTTCCTACAGCTACTTTGGGTGCGTGCCGACGAAGTTCTATGGTCTTCTTCCCTGCAAATATGGCTTCGACGAATTTCGACCGAATGGAGATCAGAACCGCGCCACGAGAGGCCTTTTCAGCCAACTGCTGCCTCATATCTGGTCCCTTCTCTATACATCCTGTCGAACAGCGCCGCTGGCACGACCCTGGCCCCGGGGAGGGTTCCTAGGGAAATCCCGCACGCCGCGGCTATATCCACTGCTCGATGATAGTTGATCGGCCTGTCGAAGATTTCCGTGTCAGCAAAAATCAATGCTGCCGCCAGGCCCTGGGCGTCAGCGGACTTTTGCACGTCTTGAATGTTCCACACCCCCAAGCTCTTGTACCTGGCGTAGAGGTTGGAGGGCGTTCCCACACGTGTGCTTTCCAACCGGGAAGAGCCCAATATAACCTTGTCCGAGCTCACATACCAAAGAATGCGGCCCGGAGCCTTAGGAACGTAATTTCTGGATTTGTAGTAAACGTGGCGACGGCTCAGTCCAAGGTCTGTGGGGCGACCAAACAAAGTCAGATCATGGCCGAGGAGTTGGCTGGCGGCATGCGGCCGAATGGGAACAATGTAAGTGGGCAAAGCGCCATCCACCACCTTTGCTGGCCACAACAATCGTTCCACCTCAGCAGCGGCTTGGGGGTTGCTTATCGCATCTGACTTCAGCATCTCAATAAAGGGGAGAGAGCTGAGCTGTGCCCTACCTGCGGCGGCTAGCGCTATCTGCTGAACCTGATTCCACGAACCACTGGCTTCAATCGCGAGCATCGACCAACCCGTGGGCGTGCACCAAAGGCCGTCCCTCTTGAACGCCTCTTGGACTCTCGGATCCGGGCCTGTCGCCGGGTCAGTGATCTGGACGTGATGGAGCCTCAGTTCTCTGGCCTCTGAGCGAAGGAGGTAGAGGAGCTGGAGCGCCAAAGTTTGGGTCATTGTTCCTCGGGCGATCCGAAACATTGGCACCTCCAGAGTTCCCGACGACTCATTCTTCCTGGTGGCCAAGAGTGCGGCAGGCTTAACGGATCCCCCAAGGTAGATCACTCTTCGCCGTCGAGTTGGGTCCTCGTCCGTCCTTACGCTCTCGGATATGCGTCGCCGGAACGCTGACCGCTTTTCTCCCGCGGCGGAGTTGAGTAGTTCATCGAGGGCAGTCACCGATCCGGCACCAGCCTCCGAAATGTTTACCGACGTTTGTTGTATTTGAATAGGGGCGTAATAAATTGCGCGTTGCAGCTCGTCCACGTGCACAACCAGCTCGATTGGAGATAGCACTCGGGTGCCCACCGATGCAGCCAATGGATCAAAGACTCGCGCCGCAGTTCGGTCCCTGGTGACAAAGACGTCAGCTCCAGCTATTGCGGCCTCCGCGACGAGCCGGCAGTCCTTTTTTAGACTAGGGTCCTGGGCCAAGTCGGAGGCCGGGATTTCGGCGGTCCATTCCTCGCATTTCGCTCTCACTAGGGCTTCGTGGTCTATCCGGTAGAGATTCGGATAGTTGCTAACGGTAGAAAGGACGCGTTTCCTGTCCCGCGGGTTTCGGACCTGGTTAATTTCGTTATGAACGCCGTTGGTCGTGCAGAAGAGGACCTCCCCAGCGAGCCAGGGGGCCTCCAAAACGTCACTTTCTTCCCCGCCTGCCTGTTTAAGCAGAAGGTCGAGGATGATGTTGGTGTCCAGGACGACTTTCAGAGCCGTTGTATCTTCCGCTTGGGCGGAAAATAGATCATCGTGGCTGAAATTCAAGCGCCAAGAAGTCAACTCGGAACCGCTTGCCGCTCTTCCCTTAGCTGAAGCGACTGGAACGAAACCTAGATGCGGCCACATGGCGTTTGCTGCCCAGTCTGGCCGACAACGAACAACTATCCCTTGCAAATCGAGGTGTTTGTTTCTGATGGCTTCCAACAGTAATGTTGCCAGACCATTACCTCTGTTGGCCTCGTCAACAACGAGGTGAGCCAAGCGGATTTCGCGCCGGGGCAGGGCAAAAAGGGCATACGCGCAGAGGCCGTCATTGAGATAAGCCCCAAAAACAGTACCGGCTTGAAGGTACTCGCGGTATGCCTCATAGCGCATCAGGCCCAGTGAGGACTTGTACTTGTTCCCAAGCGCTACGACGTCGTCAAATTCGTCGGGTCTACAGGGCCGGATCAAATACTGCGACTGGATCTTCAAAGGCGAATCGCTCATTGTCGGCGCCTAACTCGTTTCTCGGTTGCAACCGCCAATTGGATCAGCACAATTGCCAGGGAGCAGAATGCATGCCCTCACTCTTCATAGTACGAGCCATCCGCTGCTGTAATGCCTTTTAGCTCTGGCCCAGCTAAGTCTAAGCGCTTCAGACCTGCAGCCAGCCAGCCCGTGCGCAGCCATACGCCGAACCATCGAAATTCGACGCGGAGGCCAGGGGTCAAGCCGCCTCGTACGCACGCTGCTGTGCGCCTCAATGAAGTGTTCCATCAGAGGTGCACCATCCCATAGCGAGTTCGAAGCTGCGCGAAGCAATCTCACGCCATTAACGTTCCAGACAGTCCTCCGGTCAGACCTTCCCACTATCCAATAACCGACCATTTCTTCAGCACGGCAGCCTCACACGTCTGGCACCCAAGGCCGCGCCCGTGGCAGGAAGTCCCACGGGCAGTCATGGTGAGCACGGCCCGAGCGGCTATGAATCTGTATGTCTACGCAAAAGTGCCCAGAATGTCAGACCGCGTTTGAACCACGGCGGTCGACACAGCTGTACTGCTCAGCAGAGTGCTCGGGACGCTCTCGTGAACGCCGCCGTCTGGACACGCGACGGACCACCGCACGAGCGACTTCCCAAACGCTTGTCGCCGCCGAACGGGCCATTGGGAATGCACGTCTGCTGTCTGCCCAGAAGCAGCACCAGCGCAATCTGCACACGGAGACTTCTGTGGTCTTTTCCAAGTACCAGGAAACGATTCTGTCCCGGGAAAGAGTCATCGACGAGCAACGATCCCAGCTGCAGCTGTTGGCCACCAGGTATTTCGACCAGTCCGGTCAACTTGCTGAGTCCAAAGCTGAAAGTGTGGAGCTGAAGTTGGAAGTCTCTCGAATCTTAAAAGATCGGCGCGCGGACCTGCAGGATCTGATGCAGATCGCCGTTCGCATGCTCCAACTCACTGACCATCTCGGCATCCCCCTCGACCGTCCCACAGCCGAAATCTTCCGCCGTCGCAGCTGGAACACGAAAATCACGGCAGACTCCCAATGACCGTCTCTATCGGCCGCCTGACCGCGCACAGCGGCGTCAGGTACCTGCTGAAAACCACCATGCACGACGACGTTCACCTCACCTCAAGCGATGCCACCGGCTACTACATGAAGGCCGGCACGCCTCCGGGTCGTTGGCTCGGCAGTGGCCTGGCAGGCATCAACCGCTCAAGGCTGGACCCCGTAACCAGTGATGACGCGAGCGCAGTCTTTACCGATGCCGACCAGCCCGACACACACCAGCCGCTGGGCCGCCATCACGGCGAAACCACGATCGCTCACAGCAACGGCGAGGAAACCCAACGCGTTGCCGTTGCCGGATTCGACCTGACCTTCAGTGTCCCCAAATCCGTTTCCGTTTTGTGGGCACTGGCCCCCCGCGAAGTCCAGCAGCAGGTCCTCGCGGCCCACCACGACGCCGTAAGCCAGGTCCTCGGATGGCTCGAAGAATCTGCCATCCACACCCGAACCGGGCGCGGCGGTGTTGCCCATGTTGCGACAAAAGGTGCAGTGGCCGCCGCATTTGACCATTGGGAGTCCCGTGCCCGCGATCCCCAACTTCACACGCACGTCGTCATCGCCAACCGTGTCCAGCGCGCGACGGACGGCGCCTGGTCCACCGTGGATTCACGGACGCTCTACAAGGCCACCGTGGCGGCCAGCGAACACTACAACGGCCTGCTCTTTGACCGCTTGCAGGAACGGCTGGGCGCAGTGCCTGGCTTTCGTCCGCCCACCACCCGCGTACGCAACCCGCGCCACGAGCTCGTGGGCGTCGATGACGCCCTGATTCGTGAATTCTCTAACCGATCCCGGCGCATCGACGAGGAGAAGGACCGGCTCATCCAGGTGTGGAAACAGGAACACGACCGAGCACCCTCACCCACCACAGTCGTCAAGCTGCGCCAGCAGGCCACGTTGTCAACCAGACAGGCCAAGGATAAGGACCCGCAACCACTCAGCGACCTTGCCGCAGGCTGGCGGTCCCGAGCACAACGACTCGGCTTTGAGCCTACCCAGGTCATCCGCCACACTATCAACCGCTCCTACGAACGCCCCATCGCCGCCTCAGACCTCACCGAACCGTGGGTCGCCGCCGCTGCCTCCGCCGCTCGGCAGGCAGCAGCTCATCGCCGCGCTACGTGGAACCGTTGGAATCTTCTGGCCGAGGCAGAGCGTATCTGCGCCGAAATCCGGTGCGCTTCCCCAGCCGATCGCCGCCACATGATTGACGCCGTCGCCACCGCGGCCGAATCTCAGTGCGTCGCGCTCAACGCCTACCGCTACAAGATACCGCTCCACGCCAGCGATGACATCGCCTTCGCCGACCACACCGTCTTCGAGTTCCACGGAACGCGCCTGTACACGGACGCCGGCATCCTCGCAAACGAGCAGTTGGTCATGGACACCAGGAACGACGACAACGGGCCCGCCATCGCCCCCCACCTCGCCGACACTTTCCTCACACAAGAGAGCATCGGCCGGACTGCTCTGGGGTCGGACCAAAGCGCCGCTGCGCGCGAGGTGCTTTCCAGCGGCAGGTTCCTTGACGCCGTCGTCGGTCCCGCCGGGTCAGGCAAGACCACCACCATGGCCGCCATCCGCGACGGTTGGGAACAGGCCTATGGTGAGGGCAGCGTCGTCGGACTGGCCCCGGCGGCAGCGAGCGCCGAAGTGCTCGGCAGGGAACTGGGTTTGACGGCTGAGAATGTGGCGAAATGGTTGTATGAAACAGTGGGCCAGGGTGCCGCCCATCGGGCGGAACAGTTTCGGGACCTGGAGGCGGCTGGTTCGCAAGCATCATGGCAGCGGGTAAGGACGGCGCAGCGGATGGCTAATTTGGCCATGCGGCAGGAGCAGTGGTCTCTTCGTCGCAATCAGTTGGTGATCGTTGATGAGGCGTCGATGGTTTCGACCGTTCAGCTGGCGGCCTTGGTGCATCAGACGCGCGATGCCGGCGCCAAGATTGTTCTGGTGGGTGATCCTGCGCAGCTGGACGCGATCGATGCCGGTGGGATTCTGGGCTGGTTGGATCGGCAGAGCAAGGCAGTTCAGCTGACCGGTGTGCGGCGGTTCAGCCAGGAGTGGGAGGGGCCGGCGTCACTCCTGCTGCGGGTCGGTGACATGACAGCGATCCAGGCATACGCGGCGCACGGGCGTTTTTGCCACGGTGACTACGTGGAGATGATCGATCAGGCCTATGAGCGGTGGGCCGCGGACATCCATGCCGGGGTTTCGTCCATCCTCATTGCACCGGACAATGACACGGTCACAGTCCTCAATGAACGGGCCCACGCCGAGCTGGTGGGCCAAGGCAGGGTTGATGCCGTGCGAACAGTGGGTCTCAGCGACGGGCTCAGTGCCGGCCGGGGCGACATCATTATTGCTCGGAAGAACGACCGGCGCCTCACCGATGATTCCGGCGATTTCATCCGCAACGGCACGCTCATCAAAATAACTGCGAAGCCCGGCCACGATGGATCGGTCTTGGGCCGCCGGCTCGACACGCGTGCGAGCATCCGGTTGAGCAGCGAGTACCTCGCGGAGGCAACCGAGCTCGGATATGCAACGACGGCGCATCGTTCCCAGGGCATTACCGTTGACACCAGCCATGCGCTGCTGACACGGGGTTGCCTGACCCGCGAGCTGTTCTACGTAGGCATGACGCGCGGACGGGACAGCAACACCGCCTACGTCTGCGAATCAGGTCCCGCCTACGACGATGAGCTGCATGAGGTTCCCAAGTCAACCTGGTTGGACATCATGGGTGAAGTCCTGGCAGCCCAAGGAGCCGAACGGACAGCCCACGAGGTCAGCGACGAGGAACAGGGGAAGGCTCATTCCCTGCACCGCCTCGCCGCTGAATACGACTATCTGGCGCAGCTCGCCGCGGCAGATGACCTGCGTGCCACCGCCGAACGTGTCCAGCCCGGCGTAGCAAACAGTCTGGAAAGCTCGCCGTCGTGGGGCGCGGGTGTCGCTGCGTGGAGACGGGCCACGGCTGCCCAGCCACATGCGGCCGCAGTGACCCTGGAACACACCATCCGACGCCCCGGCGACGCGAAGGACGTGATGGCCGTCCTCCATTCACGGCTCCGCGGCATAGGCACCCCCAAGCCACCCAGCGCCGATGCGTGGCTCCATGAGGACCTCACGAGTAGCCGGACAGACCTGGTGGACATGATCGCACAAGTACGCAGCCTCGCTGGTCGCAGAATTCGGGAGCTGCAGGTGAAGGCCTTGGCAGGCGCTGCTCCATGGACAAGGCTGCTGGCAGGCTCGCTCCCCGACGGCATCCCTACGATCGACCGAAACACGTTGGTGGAACACATCGCCATATACAGAGACCGCTGGCTCATCGGGGAGGATCCAGAACCATTGGGGCCTCCCCCAGCAAGTTACGAATGGGAACGCTCTAACAACCGGCGACAACTCGAAGCTGAACTTGCCCACATGCAGAACCATGCAGCAGGCGGCAATGAAGCAGATGCCGTGAAAGTCCTTGCCACTGCTGCCCTTACCAATGTCGGTTGGGAAATTTAGAATGAACTAGGAGGAGGCCCCGATGGAGAACAACCCGATGATCAAGCCTGAGCTCAGTGGCGGTCTCCTCGTCGCGACGACCGTCATTATCAGTGTTGCCCTGCTTTATGTAGTCGCCGTAGTCCTCACGACGTGGCCTGGATTCCAGAGTGTTTGGATCGCGTTCGGCGTCGCGCTCTTGGCTGCAGGTTTCGTTGCCTGGCGCTGGGCCCAGCGAGTTCGGGGGCTGCGACAGTGGCAGCAGTTTGCCAACAGGCAATGGGAATACTTGGCCCGGATCAGAGGCGAACACGAAGCCACCGCTGAGATCACCGTCCTCAGTTTCGAAGAAATCCAACCGACTGGCTCTTGGGCCACAATCCGTTGGAACAAGTTCGGCTACGTTCAACCAGTCTGGATCGAAAACGGAACATTCGCCATCTGGCCAGATTCCGTCCTACTCATCCGGCCTGACCCGACGCAAATTCAGGTTGGTGCGCCCTGGCCACCAACGTACTACCTCCGGTCTCACGCCTGCTTGGCTATTGCGCCGGCCCTGACCAGTACGTAACCCTGTCCAAGGAGTTGCCGCGCGGATCGATG
>JBBPYK010000061.1:0-55025 GCA_038199985.1 Actinomycetales bacterium
ACATCCAGGCTGCCCGAGCCACCGCGGGCAAGCTCTATGCAGCTGGGGCACTGGCCGCACGGAGTTGCGGTTGGGCCCTGCGCGCAGTTCAAGCAGCGTGCAAGAATGCGTGCCGAAGTGGTCTTACCGCAACCGCGCGGACCGGAAAAGAGGTAAGCGTGGTTCACACGGTCTTTTCGCAGGGCGGTCATGAGCGGCTCGGTGACGTGCTCCTGCCCAATGACATCGGCGAAAGTCTCTGGGCGATATCTGCGGTAAAGGGCTGTACTCACGATAAGAACCCTAACTGTTGGCACTGACGTTGCGCATCTCTCCGTACGGCCCCTGTGGAGAGTGGCCCGAGGCTGGCGCTGCAGTCAACAGCCGGAGAACGTAGAAGACCCCCCGTGCACCTGCCAGAGCCTACTTACCCTTGCTACCTTCCGGTCCTGGGGGAGTTCGTAGGATGACACCACACGAGGGGCCGTCATCTACCCTACCTGACTTTTTGATTGATGGTGGAGGGTCGGATGAGCATGAATGACAACACGAAAGCCAGAATCGCTGCGCCGAAAAGTATGAATTTGCCCGTGGTCAGAATGCTGGCCAATGTTGCTGTGGCATCCGTGGTTCCGGCCGCGCTAAAGGCGGCCTCAAGGGCGAAGTTCTCGGCGATATCAACTGCGACAAAAGCAACGGCCACCAAGTAAAGAATCCAGCGTAAGGGGTTTCCGTCGTTTCACCGGTCATCTGCTGACCGACCAATTCAACGTAGGCCTGGTCGTAGCCACCAAACATGGTGTCGGGTAATGACATACCGACAGATCGTTCGGCTGACTGCAGTTGGAGCCAACCCAGCGTCAGGGTCACTACTGAAACGGTGGCGGCCACGAGGATGCTCCAGGTACTTCGACGGCGACGCTTTCCCGACGGCTCCTGTGTGTGGTCTCCGTTGGTGCTCGCTTCTTCACTTTCAGCGTTTCTCATGGCCTCAACCTCCAAGAATAAGTGTGCTTAGCATTTCATGCTGATCTTTCGCGTGCAATGGGTGTCATTCTTCTGTCGCACTCTTGGTGGAGCCGCATGAAGCGGGCGCGATTCGGTATCTGGGACCATATTCGGTAGTCTGATATCTGCTCATATTTGAGCAAAGCCTGGAGGATTCGCCTAGCGGCCTATGGCGCACGCCTGGAACGCGTGTTGGGTTCACGCCCTCGGGGGTTCAAATCCCCCATCCTCCGCCAAAGGAAAAGCTCCATCGACCATGGGTCGATGGAGCTTTTTCGTTATCCGCCCGGGCCAACGCCGAGCTAGGCTCGCGCGGCCAAGCGTGCGTGACGACGGAGAGCGGCTTCTTCGCTCGGACCTGCGGGACCCAACCCGAGCTTGATCAGGCCGAGGACCACCATGACTGCGGGTTTCACCGGCAAACGGACGGGTCCGATACGCGGCACGTCCAGGCCCAGCATCTCCCGTTGCCAAGGGGTGAGGGTGGCGACGGCGCCGGCGAACAGCACACGGTAGCCAAGGCGTTGTGAGGGCGGCAACGGCGGCCGGCGGATGAAGCCAATCACGTCGCGGACCTGATCGCTGCCCGTGAGCTCGGGTCTGAATTCCTCGAGCTGAGCCTGAAGTTCCGCTTCGCTCCGCGGCGGATTCTCTACTCGCATGAGCTCTCCGGCATGCGCCCATTCGGCCACGTACCGGTCTGGACCGCCAGGAATCCCGAAACCGTACTTCTTGTGCGCGGTGAGGAACGCGTCGGTGAAAGCAAGGTGTACCCAGCGCAGTAGATGGGGGTCGTTGGCGGAGTAGTCGCGGGTTTCGCCGTGGCTGTCGAGGTAGGTTCCGTTGACACGTTCGTGCAGTTTCAACACCCAGTTACTTCCGTCGCGTGCAGCGTCCGTGGATCCGTAGGTCACCGTGAAAATCCAGCGGATCGTACCCGCCAACCGTCCCAGGGGATCGGCCTTGTAACTCGAAAAATCGTGGACACCAGCCATCGCGCCGGGGTGCAGCGCCTGGACCAGCAATGCTCGGATGCCAGCAACGGTCGGAGTCATCGAACTGTGGATGGCCCACGTTGCCGATTCGGGCGAGAAGTACCCGGTGTCGTCGCCCTGTTCCAGTTCCTGCGTCCATTGTGGTGGTTCGTCGCCGGTGCCGGAGAACGTGTTCCGAAGTTCGGTACGGAGCCGGGAAATCAATGAGGCCATGCCTCCAGTATGCGCGCAGCAACGATAGTGGAAGGTTAGAGTACGTCGTCGTCGTTTTTAGCCGTCCCTGCCGTCATCTCAGTCCACCGGCGCAGGTAGACAGCGCCGGCGTCGTCGTTGATCAGTTCACCAGCAGTCAGGATGCGGTATGCCTTCTCCGGGATGCCCTCCGCGGGGCGCACGTCCACATGGGTGACCGGGTGCCCGTTGTGGTGAAGCCAGTCCGCCATGGCGTAATCGGTGCGCGAGTCACCCACGGTGCGCCACTCTTGTGGCAAGATGCCGTCGTGGGCCAGGAGCTCAACGGCGCGGCAAGCACCAAGGTCCTTCCCAACCCGTACCGATTCGATGTCGGTGGCGATGATATTAGGGTCAATCCGATAGTCCACGGTGTCGTCGGAGCCGGGAACATGGTGGTCCAGTCGCGAAACACCATAATCGTAGTGTCGCATCAGGCTTAAGACCTCGGCATCGAACGTTTCCTGCTCAGCACGGTAGCCCACGTTCGATACATCGATGCGCTGTTCCACGGAAATCATGGCGCGCTTGGTCTCATCGAAGAACATATGAGACTCATACTTGTGCTCAACCAGCTCGCGCACAGCGTTCGAGAGCGTCTCTGGCATTTTCAGCTCCTGGTCAATGGAAAGTGGCCCTTCTCCGTTCGCAGTGAAGGAAAACCAGGTGGCGCCCTTCTCGCAGATGGCGTAGAACTTCACATTCTCGGGAAGGCCTGCGGTCAGCAGCGGGACCATGATCTGCTCCCGGATGAACGAATCTGAGCGACCGGTATTGAAGATCACCGGCCAACCCGCCACCGCGATGGCCCGCAGACTCGCAATAATTCCTGCTGAAACTTTTCGTGTCCCCGGATTCGCTATGGGACCGTCGACGTCGAGGAGCAGGGCCATGGCCGGTGTTGAAGAAGACATATCACCCATTATCCAGTCCGCTGATAACCATTTGGCTACGAGGCATCGGGCACGCCGAGACGCAAATACCATTGGGGGCCAAAGTTATCTACGCTTGACCAGTGATCTTCAAAGCTGTAGGCGATGCTCGCCCGTACCCGGACCATGGTTATGTCACGCCCAAAGACTGGGCCGCGGTCGCTCCGCGCCAGATGCGGCTGGACGAATTGGTCACCACCAAAACCACCCTCGATCTTGAGGCGTTGCTCGCCGAGGACTCCACCTTCTTCGGAGACCTGTTCCCGCATGTCGTGAGGTGGAAGGGCGTCCTCTATCTTGAGGACGGGCTACATCGGGCTGTTCGTACCGCCCTGCACCAGCGCACCATTCTCCACGCACGCGTGTTGGATCTTGATGACTGACAAGCCACCACCCCGGCATGAAACAGATCCTGCGCCGGAGCATCCAGAGAACTGGCACGGCCGCAAAATCATTACCGAGACGGATCTGGTTTCAGCCTTCCCAACCCAGGACGCAGCTGCCAGCCGTCGCAAGGTCAAATGGCGTCGGGTGCGCCACGGCGTTGTCCTCATCGTCCTGTTGCTCGCCTTGGTCGCAGCTGTCTATGTCGCCATGGGGATTTCGCGCGGAGACATCAAAATCGCTGCGCTTCAACCGGAACCCAAGCCAACCCCCACCTGCCCACAGGGTCCGTTCTCCTACACGGATGCCAAGACCATCACCGTCGACGTGTACAACAGCACGGGTAAGAGCGGTCTGGCGTCCTCGACGGCGGAGGTTTTGAAGGAGCGCGGATTCACTATTGGGGCTGTGGATAACAAACGAGCCTTCGTTGATGGGTCAACAGCCGTCGTCGTCAGCGGTCCAGAAGGACTGGATGAGGCATACACCGTCCAACAGAATATTCCAGGGACCACCTTCAAGGTGGACGAGCGCACCGATGATAGCGTCTCCGTGATCCTGGGGGTCACCTACACGACGCTCGTGGACGTCAAAGCCCTTTCGACGGAGCCGGGAGCGTTGAGCTGCCCGCATCTTGAACCGGATCCGGACCCCTCAGCCTCCACCAAAGCGCCTGCTAAACCGTAAAGTCTCTCTTCGTCCTTAACGCTGTTCGCCGCAGCCGGGCCCGTCCGTCCCGACTTTCGGGATGCCTGTGGCGAATGGCATGGACGGGTCCCTGGCTGCGGGAAAACTAGCCGACGAGCGCCGGTTCGCGGCTTTCACACAGGAACCGTGCGTAGGCCGGGACGGTGAGGAACGTTGGGAAAGCCTCCCCGAGCGCAACTTCCTCGAAGATTTCCCGGGCGTCGTCGAACCTGTCGCCGTCGAACCGTTCCATCGCGTCGAATTCCTCGTCGAGTAGTTCAGCCACCCAGTTCTCGGTGACAACGTCCCCTTCGTCTGTCACGGCGTTGAGGTGAATCCACTGCCAGATCTGCGAACGAGAAATTTCCGCGGTAGCGGCGTCCTCCATGAGATTGTTGATGGCGACTGCACCGTTTCCACGCAACCACGCTTCGATGTACCGAACTCCGACTTCAAGGTTGTTGCGGATGCCGCCCTCTGTGATGACACCGGGTGTAGCGGCAATGTTCAGCAGGGCCTTGTCATCCGGAATCACGTCCTCACGTGTCCGGTCCAGCTGATGCGGTTTGTCCCCGAGCACTGAATCGAAGACTTCCATGGCCACCGGGACCAAGTCTGGGTGGGCCACCCACGAGCCGTCGAAACCATCTGCGGCTTCCCGAGTTTTGTCAGCCCGCACCTTTTCCATGGCGACGGCGTTCGCTGCCTCGTCACGGCGGTTGGGAATGAAAGCGGCCATGCCGCCGATTGCGTGGGCACCCCGCCGGTGGCAAGTACGCACCAGCTGCTCGGTGTAGGCCCGCATGAATGGCGCCGTCATGGTGACCATGCTGCGATCGGGTAGGACAAAACGTGGGCCTCGGGTGCGGAAGTTCTTGATCACGGAGAAGATGTAGTCCCAGCGTCCGGCGTTCAGTCCCGCAGCATGCTCGCGTAGTTCGTACAGAATCTCTTCCATCTCAAAGGCGGCCGTGATCGTCTCGATCAGGACCGTTGCCCGGATGGTTCCGCGAGGGATGCCCATCAGTGCCTGCGCCTGAACAAAAATGTCATTCCACAGCCGCGCTTCGAGGTGACTCTCGATCTTCGGCAGGTAGAAGTACGGCCCATGCCCACGATTGATCAGACGGTGGGCGTTGTGGAAGAAGAACAGTCCAAAGTCCACCAGGCCGCCGGCAATCGGCTTGTTGTTTACCAGAAGGTGCTTCTCTGGCAGGTGCCAGCCGCGTGGACGGACCACAATGGTGGGATTGTCCTCGCCGAGCTTGTACTCCTTGCCCTCGGGGGAGGTGAAGTCGATCCTGCGCTCCAGCGCGTCCATCAGGTTCAGCTGACCGTTGATGACATTGGACCACGACGGCGTCGAGGAGTCCTCCATGTCCGCCAGCCATACCTTCGCACCGGAATTCATGGCGTTGATGGTCATCTTCCGGTCAACCGGACCGGTGATCTCCACCCGGCGGTCTTCCAGCCCGGGAGCAGTTGGGGCAACCCGCCACGACTCGTCCTCGCGGATATGCGCGGTTTCCTGAAGGAATCGCGGATCCTGGCCGTTGGAAATGTGCATGCGCCGGTTCTGGCGTTGCTGCAGCAGCTCCTGCCGGCGCGTGTACGTGGCCTTGTGGAGCTGGACCAGAAACTCGAGCGCCTGCGGGGTCAGAACTTCATCCTGCCGCCGGATTGAGGGTGCGGACAAGGTCACGCCGTTCAAGGTAATCAGGTCATTCATGGTGTTCTCCAAATCGTGGTGGGCCGTGCGAGTTGCCCGAATCTTTAGTGGAACTGTCCTTCTTCAGTGGAACCAACGAGGGCGAGGGTGCTGCCGCCCGGGTTCAGTGCGGTGGCGACCTGATCGAAGTAGCCGGTTCCTACTTCGCGCTGGTGCTTGGTGGCGGTGTAGCCGCGGTCTTCTGATGCGAACTCGCGCTCCTGCAGTTCCACATACGCGCTCATACCGTTTCGTGCGTAACCATGAGCGAGATCAAACATCGAGTAGTTCAGGGCGTGGAACCCGGCCAGAGTAATGAACTGGAACTTGAAGCCCATAGCGCCGAGTTCGCGCTGGAACTTCGCAATCGTGGCGTCGTCCAGATGCTTCTTCCAGTTGAATGACGGCGAACAGTTGTAGGCCAGCATCTGATCCGGGTACTCAGCTTTCACAGCCTCGGCAAACTTCTTGGCGAGCTCCAGATCCGGGGTGCCCGTTTCCATCCAGATGAGATCCGAATACGGGGCGTAGGCCTTGGCTCGGGCAATGCAGGGCTCGATGCCGTTGCGCACTTTGTAGAAGCCTTCCGCTGTGCGCTCTCCGGTGACGAACTCCTGGTCCCGCTCGTCGACGTCGGACGTGATGAGCGTGGCTGCTTCAGCATCGGTTCGGGCAATGATGACCGACGGCGTTCCCGAGACGTCGGCGGCCAGGCGGGCTGCATTGAGGGTACGGACGTGCTGCTGGGTGGGGATGAGCACCTTGCCGCCCAAGTGACCACACTTCTTCTCCGACGCGAGCTGATCTTCCCAGTGCACACCAGCTGCGCCGGCGGCGATCATGGACTTCATGAGTTCAAACGCGTTCAGCGGGCCGCCGAAGCCAGCCTCGGCGTCAGCAACGATCGGAACCAGGTAGTCATCAACGCTCTGGACGCCTTCAGCAAATTCGATCTGGTCGGCACGCATCAACGCATTGTTGATGCGACGCACTACCAGCGGCACCGAGTTCGCGGGGTAGAGGGACTGATCCGGGTAGGTCTGACCGGCCGCATTCGCATCAGCAGCCACCTGCCAACCAGAGAGGTAAATGGCCTTGAGGCCCGCTTTGACCTGCTGCACTGCCTGGTTACCGGTCAAGGCGCCGAGGGCGTTCACGTAGCTGCCGTCTTCGCGACCCTTGGTGATCGACTCCCACAGCTTCTCCGAACCCCGGCGGGCGAGCGTGAACTCTTCCTGGACTCGGCCTTTAAGACGTACGACGTCGGCGGCGGAGTAGTCACGGGTGACGCCATCCCAGCGGGGGTCGGCCTGCCATTCAAGTTCGAGCTGCTCTGCGGCGGACTGGTTCGAATTCTCGTGCTGTCCCATGATGTCTCTCCTTCTCATCGACCTGATCTGCAGGACCGACGTTCGCTTCTGTAAATACAACTTTCATGCATTTCCAAGCGGTTGCCCCCACATATTTATGGAAAGAAACGCACTTCTTCGCGTATCCTCAAGAAATGACAGAGTCAGCGTGGAATCCGCCCACAGCGCCGTCGTCGTCCGCTCCTTCAAGCGCATCCGACGCAGAAATTGACGTAATTAGCCTCGGAAGGCGCGTCCGACACCTTCGAAAAGGCCGAAATATGACGTTGGATGACCTCGGAGCAGTGGTCGGCACCGCGCCATCGCAGCTGTCCCTCATTGAAAACGGCAAACGGGAGCCACGACTGGGAATGTTGCAAAAACTTTCCAGTGCACTGGATGTGACCATCGACCAACTACTCGGATCTGAGCCGCCCACCCGACGGGCCGCCCTCGAAATAGAGTTGGAACGGGCACAACGCGGACCCCTCTATGAATCACTCGGACTGCCCAAAGTGCGCATCTCCTCACGGCTGCCCATGGAAGTCCTCGAATCGCTGGTCGGGCTCCAGAGCGAACTGGAACGCCGACTCAACGAACAAGCCGCCACCCCGGAGGAAGCCCGCCGCGCCAACGCCGCCCTGCGCTCGCAAATGAAGGAACGCAACAATTACTTTGCCGAATATGAGGCTGAGGCGCAGAAAGTACTCGACGCCGTTGGGCACAAGAGCGGCCCGATGTCTGAGAACGTCGTGGCGTCAATTGCCACACATCTAGGCTTCACCCTGCACCATGTGGGGGACCTGCCGCACTCCACCCGGTCCGTCACGGATCTGAAGAATCACCGTATCTACCTCACGCACTCACAACGGACGGACCACAATCCCCGGACGGTACTCCTGCAAGCGTTGGGACATTACGTGCTGGGACACTCGACGCCGGGGAATTACGCGGAGTTTTTGCGCCAGCGAGTGGCTACGAACTACTTTGCGGCCGCGCTACTACTGCCCGAGAAAGCGACCGTGGAGTTTCTCCAGCGAGCCAAAGCTGCAAAAGAGATTGCCGTTGAGGATGTCAGAGACGCGTTCTCCGTGTCCTACGAGACGGCGGCACACCGCTTCACGAACTTGGCCACAGAGCATCTGGGCATTCCCACTCATTTTCAGAAGACCCACAAAAGCGGAATCATCTACAAGGCATATGAGAACGACGGCGTCACCTACCCTCAGGATCACACGGGCGCCATTGAGGGCCAGCCTTCGTGCAGGCAGTGGACGTCCCGAGCGGTCTTTGACGTTCCCGATCGATTCAGTGCCTACAGCCAATACACTGATACGCCCAGCGGCACGTTCTGGTGCACTGCCCGAACGGAGCGCAGCGCCAGCGGAGAGTTCTCACTCAGCGTGGGCGTGCCGTATGCGCATGTGAAGTGGTTCCGGGGGAGAGAGACGACGGCGCGGGCCAAATCCTACTGCCCAGATCCGGCCTGCTGTAAGCGCCCCCCAGCCTCTCTCACGGAAGATTGGGCTGGTTTCGCTTGGCCGAGTGCCCGAGCACACTCTCACCTGCTGGCAGCTATGCCGCCCGGCGCATTTCCCGGTGTGGACGAGACCGAGGTGTACTCGTTTTTGGCCGCGCATTCGGGGCGTTAGTTGCCAAAGACTCAGGAACGCGTGGTCCGTTCGTGGTCGTGTGCGTAGGCACGGAAAATCTCCGCCGGTGTCTCACCTCGCGGGCGAGTGACAGCTGCGGGTCCTCCTCCTGGAAATAGTAAGTCTCGCTGTGCTGGGTGAAGTCGATGCGGGCCTTCATGACTTCTGCGGTGAGGCCGTCCAACACGCGGGCCGCCGTCGTCGGGTCTTGATCCCCGATACGTTCTGCGTAATTGACTTCAGCGAGGGACTTCAGCTCCAGCGCTAATGCGCGCCTGCGGGATAAGGGCGCGTAGATCTGCGTAAACCAGGTCAGGGCCGCGGTGAGAAGCGCGAACCCGATGAGCGCTTCCAGGGGAG
Source organism: Actinomycetales bacterium (assembly GCA_038199985.1). Lineage (GTDB taxonomy): Bacteria > Actinomycetota > Actinomycetes > Actinomycetales > Micrococcaceae > Arthrobacter_J. The sequence continues at coordinate 9,286 of JBBPYK010000061.1, forward strand.
TGGCTATCCGGATCCACGGATCTGTGGCCACGACGTCGCCGAAACCCAGCGTCACGAGCGTCACGAGTGACATGTAGAGGGCTTCGATCGAATTGGGGTAGTTGGCCGGCTCTATCCCTGCCGAGTACGAGAAGCCATCGGGGACGTGGGGTAGGTAGATCAGCGACCAACCCACCGTCTGCAGGAGAACCCACAGGATGACGACGGCGATCATTGCTCCCGGTCCAACTGACCGGTCCACGGCGGTTGCAACATTGGTAAGACTACTGTGGAATCAGTGGAAGCTGGAGCCAATCGCGCTCTCCCGACCTCCGAGAGGAAACGAGGATCGACGTGGACATCAACCTCATGCTGACCCTGTTTGCCGGTGCGCTGCTCGTGTTCGCTTGTTTCTCCACCGTGCTGCAGCGCGAGCCTGCCGGGGCCATTGCTATGCCTGGTGTTCGGCGTGTTGATCGGGCCCCACGCCGTGGGCTTGTTGCGGATGGAGGACTTCGGAGTGCCCACGGACATGCTGCTTGAACAGGCAGCCCGGGTCACCCTCGCTCTAGGGCTCGCCGGAGTGGCGCTGCGCCTACCGCACGGCTACTGGCAGGACAACGTTCGTTGGATTGCAGTCGTTATTGGCGGAGGCATGATTCTGATGCTGATCGTCGCCACCGGGGTGTTGTGGTGGGGCCTGGGGCTGCCATTTCTGGTGGCACTGCTGCTAGGCGCGATCATCACCCCAACCGACCCCGTTGTCACGACGCCCATCGTTACCGGGTCGCTGGCCGAGCAGAAGGTCCCTGAGCGACTCCGCCATAATCTGTCGGCGGAAAGCGGGCTCAACGACGGGCTCGCATATCTGTTCGTGATGCTGCCTGTGCTGTTGATGACCCGCCCGGGTCAGGCTTGGTCTGAACTGCTAACGAGGGTCCTGCTGTGGGAGGTGCTCGGAGCCGCCGTTGTTGGAGTGATCGCCGGGTACCTACTGGGCAAACTCTTTGTCCTGGTCCAGGAGATAGGACTTATGGAGGAGAGCTCATACCTGGCGTTTATTGTGCCCTTGGCCCTGCTGCTGCTTGGAGCTAGCAAGCTCATAGGCACCGACGGCCTTCTAGCGGTCTTTGTGGGCGTGGCCGTTTTTGGACAGGTTATTCCCCAACGCGAGGAAGTGCAGGAGGACAAGGTCCACGACGCTGTAGCGCGGCTGTTCTTGTTACCCGTATTCCTCCTGCTCGGGATCGCGCTCCCCATCGGCGAGTGGGCTCAGCTCAGCTGGGTCGTTCCCGTGGTCATCATCGCCGCGATCCTACTCCGCCGGGTGATCACCCTGTGGTCGTTGCGACCGCTGATCAAGGCAACCCACAACCGTTCCGAAACAGCGTTCCTCAGTTGGTTTGGCCCCGTAGGGATTTCAGCGCTCTTCTACGCCACCCTGGCCGAACGCCACACCGGAAACCACGAGATCTTTGTCTATGCCACCATGGCGATAACTGCCTCGGTCCTGATCCACGGACTCACCTTAGCCCCGTTAAGTGCCTGGTTGGAGCACCGGAAGCCGCAGGTGAAGGAGAGGGGGGAACCACGGCGTAGCCTCGCTTGGAGCCGCTAAGCCCGCTGGCGCGTGATGATAGTGGGGCAGGTGAGATTCAAGAGCGCCTTGTGGCTCACGGATCCAAGGGTCATGCGTTTCAGCGCTCCTCGCCCACGGCTTCCGACTACTAGTAGGCGAGCGTTGGCTGCGGCACTGAGTAGTGCTTCCGCCGGAGAGTCTTTCGGTTCAAGGACTCCTCGTATTGCCACCTCGGGATACCTTGCGGTCAAAGTGGTCACTGCGTGGTGGAGAGTTTCCTCTGCCTCCGTCGAGAGCGGCGTCGCACTTGAGGTAACTATGAGCAGATCCTGTCCCGTTCGCTGTGCCTCTGCTGCGGCAAATTCCGCTGCCTGTAATGATTCTGCTGACCCGTCCACTCCAGTCACCACTCCAGCCCTCGATCGGCTGTCCTGAACGGGGATGACCGCTACCGGTGAGAGGCTCATGATGGCAACCTGCTGACTGATGGCGCCGGTAACCTGCTCTGGCCCGAGGTTGCTTTTGTCCATGCCCAACACCACCATGTGCGCAGTTTTGGAAAGGTCGATGAGAGCCTGCATCACGTCGCCGCTGTGGACCCTGGTATTGACTTCAACGTCCGGATTTATTCCACCGGCGCGCCGAGCACCGCTTTCCAGGAGATCCTGGGCAGCCTTGAGAACGGTGTCATAGTCAGTTGTGTCAGGGACCATGGCGGACTCGTACACTGCTCGGATGAGGGTTACGGTGCATCCGAGATTGGCAGCCCGGTCAACAGCCCAATCAAGGGCAGCGCAACTGGCCGGGGATCCGTCGAATCCAACAACAATAGGGGCGTCACCTGGTGAGCTAGGCGCGCCGGCTGCCGGCTTTTTGCTCGTGGTGTGATTCATCTGCATCTCCTCGCTGGGCGTCTCCCTCCACCATCCCATGACAAAGAGAAACGGTGGGCCCAAGGTTTCCCTGGGACCCACCGTTTCTTCTGTGGTTACTGCCGTCGGTTAGCGACCGCCGCAGTCGCCCGTTACATCATCAACCAAGCGATTGATGAACGCCGCCATAGCATCACGCTTGACGGACTCAACCGGGTGGTAGGAACCATCCGGGTAACCGGTAGAAACGCCAGTCTCCTTCATCCAAGAGATCTCGCGCTGGAACTGGTTATTCACCGCTACGTCCGTGAACGGTTTGGTGTTTGGTGCCTTGTAGTTAGCTGCATCCTCGATCGAGCAGATTTCAGCAGCAAACCGGTTCATGAACGCAGCCATCGCGTCACGGTTGACCGGAGCCAACGGACGGTAGGTGCCATCCGGGTAACCGGTGGACAGCCCTGTTGCCTTCATCCAAGCCATCTCCTTGTAGAACTTCGTGCTAAGGGTGATGTCCTTGAACGGCGAGGTGGTCGGTGCATCGAAGGCAGGTTCGCCAGCAAGACGGTACATGAACGCAGCCATCGCGTCGCGGTTGACCGTGCCGAACGGGCGGTAGGTGCCATCCGGGTAACCGGTGGTCAAACCTTCATCGGCCATCCAGTTGATGTTCTGAGAGAACTTCAGGCTGTCCGGAACGTCGGAGAAGCGAAGCTTCCCGTCTTCAGCAACAACAATCTCGTCCTTGACGCCAGCGGCGTTGTGGTGATGTAGGAAGAGAAGTTTGCCAGCGACGTCGTCCGCACTGCGGTGAACCAACAGCGTGGAAGCGTTCAGGTCAGCGAAAAGGGTACTTTCCGATGAGCCCTCTGCACCCTCGAACCACATGGCCGGCTGGGTCAGGTTGAAACCGATCCAGTCAGTGGCGTCAACGGGGACGTTGTTACCTTCGTCGTCAACGTTCAGCGGGTGCTCAGTGATGACGCGGTAGCTGATGTCTTGCGACTTTGTCAGATCCAAGCCAAGCGCGCTGGCGAAGATCGGCATGGTCACAACGTTGGTGTCGAAGGTATTCGTGTCCGTGTCGCCAGCGGCATTGTTGACGAAGTTCAAAGACCCCTCGACAGCATCGCCGGTGGAGCCGTCCGCGTTGACTGTCCTGACATCGAAGACTGAGAGATCCAGTTCTGCGATACGGGTTGTGGTGGCCCTGAAGTCAGCCTTGTCATCGCCTGTGGTCTCGATTTCAACTGTGATCAGACTGTTCTCGCCCAGCGAGTTCCAGTTCTGCCACGTGCTGATACCAACATTGAAGAGTCCGTTGTTGACGTCGCCCTCAGCAGCCGCAATGGCGGGAACTGTGGACGCTGCACCAACTGCACGAAGATCCAGCTGGTGTAGTGAGTCAAGCGACAGGCTCTCGGAGCGTGGGCTTTCAGCACCGAGTATCAGGGGTGAAACCTTGGAAAGGTACGCTGTGGAGCCTTCGCCCTGGTTTAGGTCGCGACCCTTGAACGTTACGGGGACAGAGTCCGCGTTCGGGTCAAAGGTTACCTTTGCGCCAGCGGACATTTCCGACGTCGGCTGGGGTGCCGAGTAGACGGGAACGCGCAGCGCCGGAACGCCTTCGCTGGTGAACTGGACGCGGCCCGAAACATCGGCCAAGTACTGACGCGGCACGCCGAGCTGTGTTTTCTCAGCTGCCGGATCAATCGTTTTGGCCAGTGCGGTGGGATCAGCAATCGTCAGTGTGACGACCGCTGTTGTTTCGGCATTTGCCGGAACCAGGATGTTTGCAGTCCCATCCGCGGCAGAGACAACCGTGACCTCAACGCCAGGCATCGTAGTTGCAGCCAGGTATTCGGCGGTGTAGGTGCGGACAGTCTTGGACTTGTTCTCGATGGTGATGTTCTTGGTGATTGAAACAGCTTTACTGCCCAGTTCCACGATGCCGAAGTTGACCGAGGTCAGTTCTACATTGTCTGCGGCAAAGGCAAAGACCGAAGTGCCCAGAGCCTGCATGGCATCCACGCGGCCTGAACCAACGCGGTTCGGGCCGTAAACGACGTTCTCGCCCGCCATGATGTCGTGCGTTGCCGTGTTCATGACAATGCTCTTGACCTCATAGGGGTTGAGCGTCGTAGCGCCGTAGACCAGCGCTGCAATGCCCGCGACGTTGGGTGTAGCCATTGACGTACCGCTCTTGACGGAAGCGCCATTGCCAGTGCCGACCTGTGCGGAACCAATGAGGGTACCGGGAGCAGCAATATCTGGCTTGACCACACCATTAGAACCGTGAACGCCCCGGGATGAGCTGGCGTTCAACGTATCCAGTGCGCCGGACTTCGCGGTGCCGGTTGCAATGGAACTAGCATCCAGCTGAACCTCGAGCGTGCCCTCCTCAGCGGCAGGGCGCAGTTTGTCCGAGAACTCATTGGTGAACTGGACTCCCGGGATAGTTGCGTTGCCGCCGATGCCGGACTCGAAGACCGAGCGGGGCGAATCAAGGACTACGCCTTCTGCACCGGCAGCTTCCGCGTTGTCAAAACGCTGCTTCGAACCACAAGGGAAAGCGCCGTCCTCTTCCCACTGAACCCAGACCCATTTGCCTGCGAGAGAATCTGCATCGAATGCGTCACAGCCGAATTTGTTGGCTGTAGGTGCCATGACCACGGTGCCGTTGAGCTCTTCCTCGGTGGCTTTCGTGTAGTCGAAGCTAGCGCTGTACTGGCCTGAAGCAGAACCCGCGACCTCGGACGGAGCAAGAACTTCTGCACGGTCCAGGGTGACCTGGGAACCGACGGAGTTGGCAACGGTCAGTGCGGAAGCCGCGCTGCCCGGTGTACCACCGATGTCGTAGATGTCGCCGTCGTTGCCGGAAGCGACCACGGAGAGCACTCCCTGCGCCGTCAACGCATCGACGATGTCCACCTCGGGGTCATCCGGCAGACCGAAGTTGGATCCGAGGGACATGTTGACCACCTGAGCGCGATCGCTGAAGTCACCGTCCTTATTGGGGTCCAGCACGTAATCGAGTGCCTGACCGACAACACCGGAGGAGCCCCCGCAACCGAAAACACGGATGGCGACCAGCTTGGCATCCGGAGCGGAGCCTGGGCCGATCTTCATCTCGTTGACTTCATCAGCCGTCAAGGTCGAGTAGTCCCCGTCGAAGGTGGTGCCGTCTGCAGCGACTCCGTAGCCCGCAGCAGAACCTGCAACGTGGCTACCATGGCTCTGACAATCCAACGGATTGGCATCCGGCTGTGGGATGCGGTTTGCCGCGTCGGGTGAACCGGCGTCGTAATCGTCGCCCACGAGGTCCCAGCCGCCTGCGTACTTCTCGGCGTCGAACAGGCTGGGATCCGGAGCTTCAGCCTCGGCTGCCTGAGCCTCTTCGAAGGCTTCGACCGTGCCCGGGCCGCCGAAGTCAGCGTGGGTGTAGTCGAGGCCGGTATCGAGGACGGCGATAGTGACGTCTTTACCGGTTTGTTTCCGCTCAGTCCATGACGCAAGCGCTTCGGTATCAATAACCGCGCCCTTGTTCTCATACGTCTTGGGGATAATGCCACTGATCTTCACGACGTCGCTTCGCTTTGCGATCTCGCGGATGGCATCGGCGTCACCGGTAATAGCAACCCCGGGAATGGTGTTGGTGGTGGTGTACATATGGGTAGCTGAGGCGGCCTTGGTGACTTCCTCCGCCTTGGCCTCGATGTTAGCCCTGATGGACTTTACCTTGGCCACATTGGCGACTGGACTCTTGCCCTCAAGGCGAACCTCCAGCGGCTGCGTCAGCTCAAAGGCGCCCTTGCCCTCGAATTGAACAAACACGGAAACAGGACCCTGCTTGGTGCGCAGGTCCTGAGTTATTTTGAGATCCGGACGTTTCTGATTCTGATTTTGGATTCCTGTAGCCGTAGCTTCGCCCTGAGACGAATTATCTACAGCCAAAGCAGGTGACCACATGCTGCCGGCGAGCGCAAGGCCCGTCAGCGATGCCAACACGGCCTTTCCTGCTCCCCGGTGGTGTGACTTGCTCATACTGCTCCTTTTTAGAGAGTCAGTCATAGCCGAAGCCGAGTCTTCTGTTAAGCGTCCCCGAACCGCTGTTGACATGGCTATGACAGGTGTGAGTGATGATGCTGAATTACCAGATGTGTGTCAACAGATGGGCAACCCCTCCAAATGGACGGACTACCCAAAGAACAGCTTCATGTGTCCGCAGTCACAAGTCAACAGGTGTCCACCATTTCGAGACACAATAATCTGTTGGTCTGCAGAGCACTATGTGCGTGGCAACAACCGGTTTTTCAGTCGACGGTAGCGCCGACGCACCAGGCTCACCAGAGAAGCGTCGCTGACAGCTTCCTCGAGCTTTTCCAAACGCTCGGACAGTTGACGGTTTTGCTCCAACGACTGCAGAAGCAGCTCTTCCGCGTAGTTCTTGCGCTGATGTAAGTGATCGGCGAGTTGGGACTCGTGTTTGGACAGATAAAGCAGCGCGCCGAGGCCATTTTCTTTGACGTGTTCCTTGAGGTGTCGTTCTCTCACCAGCAGGTCCAGCCGTTGATGCTCGTCGTCCTTCGTAATAACGCTGTTCCCCAGGGCGCCGGTGGACCCGTGGCGCTTATGCCAGAAAGCCAGTGGCTCTGCACCGATGAAGCTCATGGTGTGGGTGGACAACACGCGCAGCAGGAATTCCCAGTCGCCCACGGCCGATAGACCTTCGTCGAAGTAGCCGACGTCGTCGTGCAGGGTCCTGCGGTACAACACTGAAATTGGAACGAACCGGTTCACGCGGAGGATATCGAACAGGGTCACGGAAGTAACATCGGGTTCAAAAATCTCCCGGTCCACTTCCACGACGTCGTTTCCGTAGATCTGCTCAAAGATTACTTCTGTGCGGACGGCGACACCGGCGTCATGACTGTCTCTCAGCCGTTCTACGGTCTGCGTGAGGAAGTCCGGATGCCACGTGTCGTCGTCGTCGTGGATGGAAATGAATTCCGATTGGCTGGAACGGATAGCGTGATTTGCGGCAGCTTCCATCCCGGCCGATTCGCCATGGTGGATCACCTGAACTCTGTCACCCAGCGCCGATGAATGTCGCTGAACGACGCCGTCAACTTCAGCAGCCGAACCGCCGTCGTTCACGATGATCAGCGTCCAGTCTTGAAAGGATTGTCCAAGAACATCGCGGACGGCCCGCTCCAGCAGCAGACCGCGGTCCTTCGTTCTCATGACGACGGCGACGGCGGGTTGGGCGTTGTTCACTGATGTTCCTTTCGATGAAGCACTCGCGCCTTTGCGGATGCCACTGTTCGGATTGCTTTGAAGCCGCGGGAATTGAGCCAGCCGTCGAGTTCAGCGCGGGCGTCGTCGGCCCGTCGGCGCTGTCCCTCAAGCTGTGAATCGAGGTGTTCGCGCTCGGCCCGGAGATGTGCGAGCTCGGCAGACTGGGCCAGGAACACAGAGGTTCTGGCTTCCGCGAACCATGTCCCCTGTGGTGCAAGTTCCCGGATGGTCGGCAGCTCAGGTGGCTTGGGCTCGCTGCCCTTGAGTCCGCGGACTATGGCGTCCCACCAACGATCGTGGTGCTCCCGAAGGGCGGGGTGGGCGGCCGTTAAATGGTCACGGATCTCTGTTCGCCGGTTCCACGCCTCAGTGATGGCCTCCTGAAAGGCAGGCCCGACGACGGCGGGAAGCGAGAGCGCGAAGCCACCCAACCCCCAGTTGGCCAGTGTGCCGCGCAACCGGGCCTCGCTGTAGTCCTCGACGGCGAGCGCGACGCACGGCATCAGGGCATCCGTTGCGAAAACGGCAGGATGGTAGCGCGAGGTGATGACTAAGGAGGCTCCAGCGGTGGTTGCTGCCGTTGATGCTGCGTCAGCGATGGACCGCAGCTCCACGTTCTTTGACGCCATCTCCTGTGCGATCATGGCGTGCATTGCCTCGTCGCCGTCGCCCGCACCCTCGGTTGCCATGTGAGGCAGGAAAACAATGGGCAGGTCGGTGATACGCGCAGCGTGGTCCAGAGCGGCGGCCACGTGTTTGATGAACGTTTCTGGCGGCATAGACCCAGTGCCGGAAGCGAAAGTCGCGGCGATATACGCTTCGGTAGGCTGCGTCTCTGCATTCTGCGACGCGGTTGCGTAGAAAGAGGCGTCATCCAGGGACGGAATCACATTGCTGTTGTCTGACAGTTCCCGGCCCAGATTCAGCGTCGATGCCTCGCGGGCACCAAAAATGGCGGCGTTGCTCACCAGTTCTGCGGCGAATTCGCGATCACGTCGTATCAGGGTTGGCCCTAGCGTCTGGCCGGAGACCACCACTGGCAGGCCGAGTTTGCGGACGATAGCGGCCACAGCAGCCCGCTCAAATAGTAGCCATCCGTAGATCGAGTTCAGGTTCCCCCCGCCTGCAATGAGAAGACCGTCGCAGGTTTGCAGCGTTTCGGCGAGCCGTCGCGCGTCCTCCGGGGCGTCGTCGTCGGCTATCACTGCGTCGAAATACAACTCTCGTTCCAACGGAGACCAGGGAAACGGTAGCGTCGGGGCGGATGTGCAACCGAAACGCTGGCCGGAGTCTTCCGGATTGCGGCTCAGCACAACAACATCGGTCAGGCCGCGATGCCCCAGTTCGTGGACAGCGGCATGAGTCATAGCTTCATCGCCGACATGGTAAACGGGCTGGCCAACGTCTCCTAGGATCGCAATTCGCATCAGCTTGTGACCTTGTTGCTCAGCACGCCTGGCCTATTCTGTCCGGGTGGCTACGTCGCTGTGGGCTGCGCCACCCTGCCAGAGTGCGTCGAAGGGGGCTTTAGAGGACACGCGGTTACGGATGCCCTCGGTCACGAATGCTTTCGCTGTCCGCGCGGCGTCGAGGGGAGTTGCGCCCTTGGCCAACTCTGCAGCTACGGCTGCTGCCAACGAACAGCCAGCTCCACTGACGGCAACTTCACCAATCTTCGGTGCGCTGAGCACTTCGAGTTGATCGCCGTCGTAGTAGATGTCGATAGCGTCTTTGCCGTCTAGTCTCACGCCGCCCTTGGCGAGGACGATTGCGCCGCTCTCGTCGTGAATTTTGCGCGCGGCCGTTTTGAGGTCCTCGACAGTGGTAATTGTCATACCCGACAGGGACTCTGCTTCGAAGTGATTGGGCGTGACAAAAGTGGCCAAAGGCAGGAGATTGGCCTTGAGCGCTTGGTCCGTATCCAATGCAGCTCCAGGTTCTTGACCTTTGCAAATCAACACAGGGTCAAGAACCACGTTCTTCCAGTCCTGCTTCTTCAGCGCTGCCGCAACGGTGTCGATAGTGGCGGGGGTGCCCATCATGCCCAGTTTCACGGTATCCAGCTGCCCGGCGTAGCACTGCTGGATCGCTTCGAGCTGGTCAGAGATGACCTGGGCCTCAACCGGAACGAAGCGGTGGTTCCAGTTGTCCTTGGGATCAAAGGACACAATGCACGTCAGAGCCGTGATGCCGTAAACACCGAGCTCTTGAAAGGTCTTGAGGTCCGCTTGGGCACCAGCGCCGCCAGTTGCTTCCGAACCGGCGATCGTCAGTGTGATGGCAGGAGGAGCTGTGTTGTGGGACATACTCCTATCTTGCTACGTCAAGGGCCGTGATGGCGAGCCCGTGATCAGCTTGATAGCAAACAATCCTTCCAGCGAGCCGCTATGGTTGGGCGGTGCCTGCCCGGCGCAGCCGTCGCGCTACCGCTGACTGCTGCTTCCGGCTGATTTTGACCAGCAGCGGAGCAATCCGAGCGCCTACCCCCGGCAGCAGACCCAGCAGCCGGACCTGAGCACCACGCCAACCCGGCAGGGTGGTCACGGGCCGCGGCTTCTTGACCACACGGAGCACCTGATCTGCGACCTCGCCGGGCTGCAGAAGCTTTCCAGAAAAAGACAACGAGGCGTCTGGATCATCCAATTTGTCAAAAAGCATCGGTGTCCATATGCCGTCAGGACAGACGCAACTGATGTCGATTCCGCGTACCCCGGCCGCCCTCAGATCGAAAAGCGCTGAGGTACTGAACCCGAGTACGGCATGCTTGGAGGCCGCGTAAACTCCTTCTCCGGGAATGCCCGCAAGTCCAGCAAGCGAGGCAACATTGATCACGTGGCCGCGTCCAACCGGTCGCATGACGGACAGTGCCGCGAGCGAGCCGTTAATCGTGCCGTGGGCGTTAACTTCGAACATCAGCCGTCGCTGCTGCTCATGGGGTTCCCACACAGGACCCGTCATGAAGACTCCGGCGTTGTTAACCCACAAGGCCAGCGAACCGACACGGTCCACCGTCGCGGTGGCAATTGCCAGACAAGCCGCATCGTCCCGAACATCCAGTACGGAAGCGAAGGCAGCGGTCAACGTCGGACGGGGGATCTCGGCATTGATTTCGGCGGCGACATCGGCCGCCAGCTGCTCATGGACGTCGGTCACGTGCACGGTGAACCCGGCACGCGCCAGACGCAACGCGATTTCCCGTCCAAGCCCGCGGCCCCCACCGGTCACGACGGCGCCGCCGAGATTGCCATGTTCCGCACGCCGGCCGTTTTGGCTGCCTGCCGCTGCGTTCCGGCCCATCACGCTGTGACCACCTGACGCGTCTCGGAAGCAGTACGGGCTGCGCCCCGGCGTCGTTCGCGGCTCAAGTCCCAGAGGTAGTGGTCAAAATCAACCTCCATGGTGTGGCGTGGGGAAGCGTAGAAGCGGCGCGCATTGCGCTCGTGATCGGCTGCCATCTGTTCGCGGATAATGTGCTGCGACGGCGGGACGTAACGGCCAGACAAGGTCTCTGCGACCCACTGAGACTGTGCCTCGGCCAGCGGCATGACTGCTCCGATCGGCTGGAGCAATCCAATGAAATACAGGCCAGATAAGTCCGGATGAACCGTTCGTTTCCACAGTGGGAGGTCATTGCCCTCCGGGTTGACCAGCTCTGAGTCCAGAAAGGGAAAGCTGACGTTGTAGCCGGTGGCCCACACCATCAGGTCGGCGCGCACGGAGGAACCATCGGTGAAGACGACCCGCTTGCCATCGAGCCTTTCGATCCCCGGCTTCGGCGTGACCCGACCGGCTTTCAGGGCACTCCTGATCTGCTCAGACTGTACCGGATGGGACTGCCCCGGTCGGTGCTGCGGCTTCGGGAGCCCGAGCTTGGTGGTGCTGCCCGAGAGGATCGCCCCCAGTCGCAGCCGTGCACTCGTGACCCACCAGGGGAGCCAACCGGGTAAAACCACCTGATCTGATGCGCGGCCCAGAGCAAACTTTCGAAGCACCCATTGTCCTCGACGTTGCGACAGAAAAGCGCTGCGCGCAACGTGCCCCGCTTCCGAGGCAATATCAAGAGCAGAATTTCCCGAGCCCACCACCACCACGTCGCGGTCGCGTAGTTGCTCACCGGATCGGTAATCATGCGCGTGCAGTTGCTCGCCGTCGAAGGTGCCGGGATAGGCAGGCTCGGGCCACCGCGGCTCCCAATGATGGCCATTCGCCACCAGCACGGCGTCGTAGTGGCGGACCTCTTGGCCATCAGGTCCTGAAATCGTGACGTCCCAGCCTGTCTCCGCGCTTCGGACGACGGCGGTCACTTGGGTTTCGAACGTGATGCTTTCCCGGAAGCCAAAGTGGTCAACGTAGGACTCGAAATAGGCCGCCACCTGGTGGTGCTTGGCGTAGGGCGGATAGTCCGCGGGCATAGGAAAATCAGAGAAGGCCATCCGCGGGCACGAGGTGTTGATCTCCAATGTCTCGTAGCAGGCTGACGCGCCGTTGGGGTTCTCGAAAACCCAGTTGCCCCCCACCACGGTGCCCTGCTCAAAGCAATCAAAGCCGATGCCCGCCTGATACAGAGCTTTGGCCGCCGCGAGGCCCGAGGAGCCCGCCCCAATAACGCACGCGCGTGGGAGTGATGGGTCGACCGGGATTGCGGCCGTCACAGCTTGGGCCCGGTGGCGTTCCTTCACGAGATATACCATGTGATGAAGATTACATTGAAAATCTATATTTTCAATAGTCTGTGGCGCGGGGGAGTCCGGAAGAGCATGTGGCACAGTGGACGGTGTGAGTCCAGCAGAGCCCAGCCTCAACACGCCACATCAGGGCAACGACCGGCCGTGGCGCGGCATGTCCCGCGCGGAGCGAGACGCTGGACGACGGCAACGACTACTCGACGCCGGGCTGCAGCTTTTCGCGACGACCGGCTACATGGCAACGACTGTTCAGGGACTCTGCCGCGAAGCCGGAGTATCGTCCCGTTCGTTCTACGACTACTTTTCATCGCGTCAAGAACTGCTGGAAGCCCTCTACGTCCTGGCGGCTCAAGACATAGAAACACGACTCAAGGGGCTGCAGATAGCCAGTGGGGACACTGTGGAGGATGTGATCCTACGTGGTGTTTACGCCGGCGTCGGGCCCATGCTTGACGATGAGAGGCTTGGCCGCGTCGTCGAGATCGAATCCGTAGGCGTTTCACTGGCCCTTGAAACCCGCCGACGCGAGATGAACGCCCGCATCGCCGGCGCCATCGACTCGATGCTGCTGGACCTGATGCGCCGGGGCCTCATCCGCGAATTCCCAACCGGGTTCGTGGGACTCATGATCGTGGGCGGCATGACGGAAGCCCTCATCGTGCACCTGAGCAAACCCGAATCTGAGAGACCCACGTCGCTGGACTTCGTCACGGACATCGCGCAGGTCATTGTCCGTATCGCCGTCGCCTAGTTGCTTCGGCCATCTGCGGAGGGGGCCAACATTGGTCCAGCTCAGTCGCGAGCGCTCGCAGCTTGCCACAGGTGCATCGCAGCGTAGGAACGCCAAGGCGCCCACGCTGTTGCATGGGTTGCCAGGGTGCGGTGATTTGATGCTTTGGAAGCGTCGTCGTCGAGCAGGCCGAGGGTTTTCGCGCCCGCAACCAGGGCGACGTCGCCGGTCAGCCACGAGTCGGGATCGCCGATGACACGCATCGCGATATAGGCAGCTGTCCAGGGTCCGATTCGGGGACGTGAAATTAGGTCCGCCCGCAAACGCTCGACCTCAGAGTCAACGCGAACATCCAATTCGCCGCTGGCCAGAGCTCGCGCAGTACTCACGATCGCGCGAAGGGACTGACCGGGAAGTCGCATCGGACGGTCCGGATCAAGGGGCTCGTCTTTGGGCGGATCCGGGATTCTGTCCGCTATCTGCGCGGGAGTCGGGAAGAGGCGGTTCAGCCCGTCGAAGTGCGAAACATAGGGCGATCCTGCCCACGCCGCCAGTCGACTGAGGTGAGTTCTTGCGGCAGCAACAGAGATCTGCTGCCCGACGATCGCCCACACAACGAGCTCATGCGGATCCACCGTGCCCGGAACCCTGATCCCCGGTGTGCGTTCAACAAGCGGGGCAAGAACTGGATCTGCCGCAAGCGCAGCGTCGATGGCCGCAGGGTCGGCGTCGAGGTCGAACAATCGACGTACGCGCTTTACTGCGGGGCCGACGTCGTCCACATCGGTGAGCTCCAACCGCAGGTCGAGGTGCCAACCGGCGTCGGCCGTTTCAACAGCAGTCACTTGGAAAGCGCCGGGCCCATGCGGCAACGTGAGAGTGCGAGCGTACGTCAACGGGCCACCCGGGGCGCGGCTGACTACGTCAATACCATCAATGGCATGGACCGCCAGAAAGTCGAAGACCCCTGCTGCGTTGAAGGGCTGCCGCACCGGCAGGTCGAGGTCCAATCTCACCGGGTCAGTGCAGCTAACGCGGTCAGCGCAGTCAGGGGTGATCGGGACTTCTCTGGTCATGGGATCACTCTTCCACGGAACCCTGGCTGCAACTCCGCACAAACGCGTGGCAGAGCCGCAGATGCGTGGTTGCCCCGCCGCGTACCTGCTGCTCCGCCACGTTTCTGCGTCGAGGCGCGTCAGGCGTCGAGGTGGCCGAGCAGCTCAGATTCTGCTGCGTCTAGGTATCTCCGCAGCCCTTCGGCCGCCTCGGCGCGGTGCCCGGCCCGAAGCTGATCCACCAGATCAACATTTCGGTGCACGTAGTGGCTGTGAAAGTCCGGGGCGGAGGCCATGCCGTGAAACACGAGCCGCATCTGCGCCAGGACCCGGGTCATCAGAGTGTCCAGTGATGCGCTGCCGCTCATGGCAATGACTGCGCGGTGCAGTGCCTGGTTCGCGTCGGCCATTCGGGTCACGGAACGTGCCTCTCGGGCGGCGAGCGCCTCGGTCACAATCTGGTCCATGGCATCAAGGGCCGACGGCGATACCTCGCCCCACAAGAGCGCGGCCGGTTCGATCAGGCGACGGACCCGGTACATCTCCCGGACGTCGTCGGCGGTGAGAGATGCGACGAAAACCCCACGATTCGCGATTCGGGTGACGATCCCCTCACCGAGGAGCGTGCTGAACGCTTCGCGAAGCGTATTGCGCGAGACTCCGAGCGAGAGAGACAACGCCTGCTCAGATAGCTTGGCGCCCGGAGTCAACTGCCCCTCGGCAATGCGGCCACGCAGCACCGTGGAAATCCACGCACCAGTGTGCGCATGTTCGGCCGCGTCGGTGGGGCCTCCCAGTGCCTCATTCACCGGTATGCCTCGCATCTAACGGTGCTCGCCCCCACGAATCGTCCCCAAAGATTCACCGCGTACGACGGCGGATCCCGGCTCCTGCGGGCCCCGGGCAAGGGTGCCGGCACGGTGGGCAGGCACGGTGGTTTCCATTTTCATGGCCTCGAGGATCACGATGGGCTCGCCCTCAGAGACGCTGGAGCCGTCGTCGGCCATCCACTTGACCACGTTCCCGTTCATGGGTGCGGTGAGGCCGGCGTCGTCCGGTGCATCGCCAACGCTCGCAGCAGACCCAGAGCCCGCACCCCCCGCGCTCATCAGCGCGTCCCACAATCCAGTCGGTATGCCGACGCGGACGGCCTTGCCCTCAATATCCACGGTCAGCCGTTTGCGTTCCGCGTTCGGTTCGGCCGCTGCGAGCTCCGGCGAAGCGGTCAGTTCATCCGCGAACTCCGTCTCGATCCACGTCGTATAGACACCGAGCGAATTCGGGTTCGTGAACGCCGGGTTGCGCACCACCGCGCGGTGAAACGGGATAACAGTGGGTAGGCCGCGGATCACGAGCTCGTCCAGGGCAGCCCGAGCGCGGCGCAATGCCTGCTGTCGGTCTGCGCCCCACACAATGAGTTTGCCCAGGAGGGAATCGTACTCGGCCGGAACGGTGCCGCCGCTGCGGACCCCCGTATCCATGCGCAGGCCCGGCCCGGTCGGTGGCTCGAACGCCTCGACAGTTCCGGGCGAGGGCAGGAATCCTCGCGCTGGATCCTCGGCGTTCAACCGGAATTCGAAGGCGTGCCCGCGCGGTTCGGGGTCTTCCGTGAAGTAAAGCTCCAGGCCGTCGGCAATGCGGAATTGTTCGCCCACCAGGTCCACGCCGGAGGTCTCCTCGGTGACAGGGTGCTCCACCTGAAGCCGGGTGTTGACCTCAAGGAACGAGATGACGCCGTCCGGTGACACCAGGTACTCCACCGTGCCGGCGCCCGTGTATCCGGCTTCGCGGCAAATGGCCCTGGCTGACTGGTGGATCCGGTTGCGTTGATCGTCTGTGAGGAACGGGGCGGGCGCTTCTTCCACCAGTTTCTGATTGCGCCGCTGAAGCGAACAGTCTCGGGTTCCAACCACCAAGACGTTCCCGTGCGAATCGGCCAGTATCTGCGCTTCAACATGTCGCGGCTTGTCCAGGAAACGCTCCACGAAGCACTCTCCTCGCCCGAACGCCGCCGTGGACTCCCTGACCGCAGATTCGAAGGCATCCTCGACGTCCTCCATCCGGCGCGCGATCTTCATTCCGCGTCCACCACCGCCAAACGCAGCCTTGATGGCAACCGGCAGCCCGTGCTCCTCCGCGAAAGCCCTGACCTCGGCGCCGTTCTCCACCGTGCCTTCCGAGCCCGGCACCAGCGGCGCACCAGCACGGACCGCGATGTCACGCGCGGTGACCTTGTTCCCCAAATCGCGGATAGCCTGCGGCGACGGCCCAATCCACGTCAGCCCCGCATCCATCACTGCCTGTGCGAAATTAGCATTCTCCGACAGAAAACCGTAGCCGGGATGGACAGCATCCGCCCCTGAGCGCGCAGCGGCATCGAGCAGTTTGCCCATGTCCAGATACGTGTCCGAACCCGTGCTGCCCTCCAGCGGGACCGCCTCATCCGCGAGGTGCACATGCAACGCATCGGCGTCCGGATCCGAATACACAGCAACGGACGCAAGCCCTGCATCCAGACAAGCACGAACCACGCGCACCGCGATTTCTCCACGGTTGGCGATCAGGACCTTCTTCATGGACGGTCTCCTTGCATCGATACGGGTTGCAGCGTGTCGGGGTCGACGGCGACGAAACGGACAGCAGTGCCCGGCGCCAGTTGCGCCGCCACCGGCAAATCTTCTGGCACGACAACGCCAATCACCGGGTAGCCGCCCGTTACCGGATGGTCGGCGAGAAACAGGACAGGAAGGCCCGACGGCGGCACCTGAAGGGCCCCTGCGACCGTTCCCTCACTGGCCAGCTCACCCTCGCGCGTTCGCTGCAGCGGGGCGGCGCCGTCGAGCGATAAGCGCACACCGATCCGGTTTGATTTAGCGCTCGCAGTCCAGCCGGGTCCGGTCAGACTTTGCAGGGCATCGCGGTCAAACCAGTCGGCCCGTGGGCCAGTGGTGATGCGCAGGGTCGCGGCGCCGTCGTCGAGCGGTTTCAGCGTGGGCTGCTCCGGGTACCCGACAATATGGCTGGCATCGACGCGGCCGATAGGGAGCAGAGTGCCCACGCTCAGGGGTGCGGGCCCGATGCCGGACAGGGTATCGGTGGATCGACTTCCCAGAGTTGTGGGTAGGCTCAGACCGCCACGGACGCCAAGGTAGGTGCGCAGCCCCTCAACGGCTGTTTCGAGGGTGAGGGTTTCGCCGTCGAGCAGGGCAAACGGGCATCTCATAGGGGCAGGGTGCGTGCCGCGTGTGCCGCTGACGAAAGCGGGGGTGTCGGCGCCGGTCAGAGCGATCACTGCGTCGCCGTTTGCGCGGATCTTCAACCCACCAAACACTGTTTCGATCACAGCATCCGTTGCCGAATTGCCCACGAGCCGATTGGCCTGCCGCGCGGCGGGGGTATCGAGGGCGCCGGAGGCAGACACTCCGAGATCGCCATACCCCGGACGGCCCAGGTCTTGGATCAGCGACTGCATCCCTGGGGCCATTATTTCGAGAGTGCGGGCCGCCTCGGATCCCGTGCTGGCGGGAGCAGCGTCACCGCAATTCGTGGCGTCGTCGTCGGCATGCTCTGGAAAGTCGGTAACCGCGACGAAGCGCACTGTGTCGCCAGGCCGAACCAGCGCGGGCTTGTCCCGTTTCAGCTCCCACATGCGCGACGACGTACGGCCGATCAGCTGCCACCCACCCGGTGACTTGCCCGGATACACGGCCGAGAAATGCCCCGCGAGAGCAACCGAACCCGCAGGAACTGCTGTGCGCGGATTGTCTCGGCGCGGAACCATGAGCGCGTTATTTTCACCGTGCAGATACGCGAACCCCGGCGCAAAGCCACCGAAAGCGGCCGTCCACGTCTGCGCGGTATGCGCTTCCACGACGCCGTCTGGCCCCAGTCCGGTGAGTCTGCCAGCCTCGGCCAGATCCTCGCCGTCGTACACCACCTCAATGGTGACGGTACGGCCAGCGACGTCAGCCGGTTGAGTAACATCCAGGTGCTCGACGGCGGTGGATCCGGCCAACGCACTGGCGCGGGTATCGAAGCGCAGCAGCACGGTTTCGGCAGCCGCTAGGACATCGGTCTGGCCCGGTAAAGGATGCTCGAGAAGCTGGGAGTGGAGTGAGAGGACGCCGTCGAGTGCGTCAAGCTCCACGAGAAAAGCCTGCGTGCCCGCCCAGCGGACTGAAGGAGTGCTCATATGAAACTCTGGATGGTGACGCCAGCATTTTCGAGCCCAGTCCGGACGGCAGCTGCCATCGCGACCGCGCCGGGAGTGTCCCCGTGAACGCAGATGCTCTCCGCGTTCATCGTCAGTTTCGATCCGTCGCGGGCAATCATGATTCCCTCGGTGGCCAGCCGGATCATGTTGGCCGTGACGACTGCGGGATCGTGCAGGACAGCGTCTGCTTCGCGGCGTGAGACGAGGGAGCCGTCGTGGTTATAGTTGCGGTCCGCGAACGCCTCTGCGACGGCGCGCATTCCAGCTTGCTCTGCCTTGGCCAAAGCGACCGAACCGGGCAACAGCAAGAGGGGTAGCTCCGGGTTGAACATGTTGACGGCATCGACAACGGCCTGCGCGTGAACGTCGTGGTGGACGATGGCGTTGTAGAGCGCGCCGTGGGGTTTGACGTAGCTGATTTCACCGCCGGCCGCCCGCGCTAGTGCCTGAAGTGCGCCCATTTGGTAGAGGACGTCGTCGGCCAGTTCCGTGGCCGAGCAGTCCAAAAACCTGCGGCCAAACCCGGCGAGGTCCCGGTAGCCCACATGGGCGCCGATCGCGACTTTTCCAGCGACCGCGTCTCGACAGGTCTGCGCGATCGTCGAGGGGTCGCCAGCGTGGAATCCGCAGGCCACGTTGGCGCTAGACACGGAGCGGAGAACGGCCGCGTCGTCGCCCATGACCCAGTTCCCAAAAGATTCGCCGACGTCGCTATTCAAGTCGATGGTGCGCATGGTGACCTCCGCCTTCTGGTGCTGTGGTTCAAGCATGCATCAGCGGGATGGATTGTTCAACAATCTGACGGTTAGGTCTTGCGCCCCATGATGTCCGACAGGGCTGCCTTCAACGTGCCGTGCTGAAAAGTGAAGCCGCTGTCCACCAGTTTCCGTGGCTCCACCCACCGGCTCTTGAGCACCAGCTCGGTCTCGGTGCGAATTACCACAGCACCACATTCCAGCAGCCAACGCGGTGATGGCGCGCCAACGCGAACACCGAGTGTCTCCCGCACGCTGCGCATGAGTGCCTCATTGGTCACCGCCTCAGGAGCCGCGGCGTTAACGGGACCGTGCAGTGAAGTGTCCCCATAAATGTGAAGCACCGAACGGAATAGATCCTCCACGTGGATCCAGCTGAACATCTGACTGCCCAACCCCATGGGGCCGCCCAATCCCAGCCGGGCCAGAGTGACGAATGGCCGCATCACGCCGCCGTCGGGACCCAGAACAATCGCAATCCGCAAGGCCACCTGCCGCACGCCGTCGACCGCCGACTGCGACTGCGCAGCCTCCCACGCTTTCGCCACGGCAACCGAAAAGCCAGACCCGAGTTCGCCGTCGACCTCCGTCTGCGGACGATCCTGCGCATGCCGGTAGATGGTGCCGGTGCTGGAATTGATCCACAACGACGACGGCCTGCCGTTTGACTCTGCACACAGCGCCAATGCCCTGCCCAGCTCCGCAGTGGTCTCCGTACGTGAAGAAAAAATGGTGTCTGCGTTGGCCTTGTTATACCGACAGTTCACGGTTCGCCCCGCGAGATTGATCAGCACGTCGGCGCCATCCAGCAACCTCGCGATACCTTCCGTATCTCCCCAGGTGACTGCCGTGCCTCGACCAATAGTGCGCACCTCGGTGCCCATTTCCTCGAATCTCCGGTGGAAATAGGTTCCGATAAAGCCCGACGCTCCGGCGATGACAACGACCCTAGGGTTCATGGCTTTGCGCTCCTAACCAGATGGACAACATCTTCAACGATTCTCCGCACAACAGGCAGACGCGACAGAATGACGAGTCGAGCAACCAACGGTGCGGCGTTATCGATCAGAGTCCTGGTGCGGCGCTGGTTGGGTGAGCGGTCATACACCCAGAACAGGGTGACGGCCATGTAGCCCAGCCATAACAGCTCGGGCATATCTTCCCGAATGGAATGCGGAGGCTGCGGGCGGGACACAGTGACGGCTTGCTTGAACAGGGCAATCGATTTTCCGCGAGCCACCGCGGCTTCGTCACCGAAGGGGCTAACGGCCGACGACGGCCTGAGGGCTACTTGCAGAAAGTTGGCCCCGAAGTCGTGGTACGGGCCCATGACGTCCACGCCCGTCTGGAGAATGACCCGAAGTTGCTCACCCAGATTTACGCCGTCGCGCAATTGCGGGAGTGCACGAGATCGATGCTCAGTCTGGATCGATTTGTAGAGCTCGTGGACCAAATCGTCCTTAGACTCAAAGTAGTAGTACGCGTTCCCCGTAGACACCCCGGCCTCCGCGGCGATGCTGCGCATAGTGGTTCTGCTATAGCCCTGCTCGCGGAAAAGTCGAAGCGCTGTGTTGATGAGCAGCTCGCGGGTAGCTTCGCTCTTGGTTGCCAAGGTATCTCCTTTTTGAACAGGTTCAACACCTAGTGAAGCACGGTTCTGAACGTGTTCAAAATACCCTTTCAGGGCCGCTGCACGTGCGTGAGAGAATTGATGCTTGGCCCGGTCAGGGCCCTCCAGTGCTAATACAGCCGGCCGTCCGCCAGCGAACCACTAGATTGCGATAATTCCATGACAGATACCCAGGCCCTGAAACCCAGCGCCCGCTTTGCGTCCATCGGCAGCCCCTACTTCGGCATCATGCTTGCCGCGCTCGCCGTCGTTCTGATCCTGTCCAACATTGGTGCGTCCAAGGGCGTCGTCATTGGGCCATTCGTCACCGATGGCGGGTTCTTCCTCTTCCCAATCGCCTATATTGTCGGAGACGTCATCAGCGAGGTCTACGGATTTCGAGTGGCACGCATGGCAATTATTACCACCTTTGTCCTGTCTGCCTTCGCGTCCTTGTGCTACTGGATCGTCATTGCCCTACCCGGTTTCGACGACGACTTCAGCACCGCAAAACAGTCAGCCCTAGAGCTCGCACTCGGTCCCGTTCCGCTGATTGTGCTGGCCAGTCTGCTCGGATTCGTTGTGGGTCAGACGCTGAACTCGCTGGTGCTGGTTCGCATGAAGGAACGTTTTGGCGAGGGAAGGCTTTGGGCTAGGCTCATGGGCTCTACAGGGGTAGGCGAGTTCGCCGACACACTCATCTTCTGCTCCATCGCAGCCTCGGTCATCGGCATCACGGACTTTCCCACCTTCACAAATTACGTCCTCGTCGGGTTCGTCTACAAGACACTCGTCGAGTTCGCCTTCGTGCCCGTCACGTCCATGGCCATTGGGTGGGTCAAGCGGCGCGAGCCCAGCTACGGCGTCGCGCCTTCCTGACCGACCCTCCTGACCGACCCTCCTGACCCGTTTTTGTGCCGTTCACGCCAGCAGACGACGTCGGCCATCGGCAGCAGCGATGGCAGCTAGCACCCGGGCCTTAAGTTCGGTCTCTCGAAAGAGGTCGGCCCACTCGATGCGGAGAAACTGCCACCCCATCTCGGTGAGTGATTTCTCCCGCCGTCGTTCTTGGAAGAGAGCGTCGCTAGTTGGCTGATAGTCGAAGTATTTGGTTTTGCCGTCGAATTCGAACGCGAGTTTGAGCTCCGGTAAGGCGAAGTCGAGCCGGTGGGAGCCGAGCCTGGTCTGCACAACGAACTGCTCAACCGGCATCGGCAGATTCGCGCTGATGAAGAAGTGTCGCGTGAGAGTTTCGCCAGGAGATTCCGAGAGTCCACTTGCGTTTTCCATGACATCTCGGGCACGACTGATCCCTCGGTGGCCCGCCAAGGACTTGAGGATCTGCGTGATTTTTGACCTATCCGCCCCTTTCCCCAGAGCATGATCGGCAACAATCAGACCTCGCTGATGCGACAAAATCCGTGCGCAGTCCACCACGGTGCGCTCCACACTCGTTGTTCTGAAGCCGTCAATCACCACTATCTGGTCCTGCGGAAGGGCAAAGCGGTGGCTTTGCACATCGAAACCGTGGCCATGGGCGGAGATCGCAAATTCCTGCGTGACGTGAATCTGCTGTTCGACCCTCCACAGGTTGAGCTCCTGCAGACACGCGGCTGAGGTGTGGCTGTACACCATCCTCCCTTTCGACGTCGAGAGGATGCCGTGTTGATGGGCCTCCAACTGCCGTCGTCGAAGGGTGTCCTCGGAAGGCGGTTCCTCTGACTTGTCGACGATGCGAAAGCAGCCGCGACGAACCCTTTCGAGGGCTTTGTCCCTCACCAGGGCCTGGATGTGGCGGTCGTTAAGCCCAGCCTCCAGCAACTCCCGCGTGCGCCAGAGCTGCTTCCCAGCAGGAATTCGAGCGGCGAGAAGGGGATTCATTCACCCAGCATGGGTTCGATGCGCCTTGCATGTCAGCCTTGAGCAGACGTATGTGGATAAGTGTGCGTGCTCTGCGCACAAACGCGTGGCGGAGCTGCAGGCACGCGGTGGGGCAACCACGCACCTGCAGCTCCGCCACGTTTCTGCGGGAAAGGGACAGTGGCAGTGGAAGGGAAGGGGGGTGCGAGGCCTGAGCGGCGATAGGCTGAAGGTCATGAGCAACCCAGACCTGGTCCTCGAGACCCGATCCCTGGTGGCTGGCTATGGCGCCAATGCGGTGTGTGGCCCCCTGGATATCGAGATACATCCTGGTGAGGCAGTCGGCATCGTCGGGTTCAACGCCTCAGGCAAGTCGACGATGGTCCGAACGATGATCGGCGCACAGCCCCCGCTCGACGGGGAGATCAGAGTGAACTCGCTGATTCCGGACAGTAGGAGCGCGCTCTACCGCCGCTTCGTTTCGGTGGTGTCCGACGGCGATGCCTTCTTCCGCTCGCTCTCGGTCGAGGAGCACCTTTCCCTCGTTGCGAATGGGCATGGCGTTGTCAGCGCGGAGTGCGCGGTGGAGGAAGAGCTGGAGTACTTCAACCTTCAGTCCGCCCGCGATGCGTTGCCAGACTCGCTATCGTCCGGGCAACGCCGACGAGTGATTCTGGCTGCAGCTGTCATCCGGCCAGCGTCGCTTCTGGTGCTCGACGAGCCTGAACAGCGACTCGATCCCGTGATGCGCGAACGTCTGGGCGCTCGCCTTCGCGCTATGGCCGATGCGGGAACCTCGATTCTGTTGGTTACGCACGACGCCGGCGTGCTTCAGCAGGCTGCCGACCGGTGCCTACTGATAGGTGAGCCCATCGTGGAGATGACGCCGGCGGAGGGCGCAACCGCCATCAAAACAGCATGACCGAGTCCCTGCAGTCTGGGAAGCAGGCCTTCGCGGAACCGGCGACGGCGATAGAACTGTCAGCGGGCGCCGTCGACTTTGATCCGTCGAACCAGACCAGATCCGCGGCCAGGCTTCGGGAACGTGACCAATTCTGGTCCAAGGCTGGCGACATCTACATGGTGGCTCTGGGCGCGGTATTCATCGTTCTGTACGCCATCGGAATTTTCAGGGCGTTCGCCAATGAGCTTCGCAGTGATGTGGCTGGCAGCGGTCTGGTGGATGCTGCCTTTGGTGTGGTATCCGTCGATATTGCGCTCTCCGCGGCGCTCGCTGCCACTTTGATGATGTGCTTGCGGCTGTTGGCGAAGCTGGGCCCGCTCGGTGTTGATGCTGCGCAAGGTCTGTGGTGGCTTGATCTGCCAGTGCCGCGCAACCCCATACTCGTGCGGGTTTTGCGAAGACGCCTGGCTCTGAGTGCGTTGACCGGTGTGCTCCTCTACATCCCGATCGGTGCAATTGGAAGTGTCGGCTGGGGTCTGGTTCTGGGCTGCGTGGCCACGGGCCTTCTGCTGACAGATGTGGTCCTGGTGGCAGTTGTGTTCCAGATCGTTGGAAAATCCGGAATTCTCAGGCGTATTGTGCCCGTTGCCATCGCGGTTACAGGAGTGCTGTTCGTCGTTGAAATTGTTCTACGTTTCGCGGGTTCCAGCGATGGTCTCAGCCAGGTGTGGAATGTTTTGCCATCTCATTGGCCGGTCCTCGCGCAGCAGGGAAACGTGCTGGTCGTCGTCATGCTGGCCGCCGCTGGGCTCGCTGGGTTCTGGTGGGTTCGGACCCGTGTAGAACGAATTTCGACTCATGACTTGATCGCGAGTGGTGCAATAAGCGGTCACGCGAGCTCGGCACTCTTCTTCCTCAACCCCGGAGAGTTGGCCAGCGCAGTAGGGACCAGCCATGGTGCCGCGCCTCGGACGAGTACACGAGGAACCTCACTCTTGCCACGACGGATGCAGCGCGGTCCAGTGACGGCTCTGGTTCGGGCGGAATCGCTGGTCACTATTCGGCACGTCGGAACGTGGAGCCGATTACTGACAGGATTGGCTATCCCGGCTGCTGTCGCGTTTACCTCTGGAGGCAACTCGCCCATAGCGCTGCTGGCCGGCGTCGTACTAGGAAGTTGCATGGCGGGCACGGCTGCGGCGGAAGCCGCACGTCAAGCAAACAGACTTCCGTCCGACGGCTTTCCTGTTCCGTTGGGCAGAGGCGCGGCGCGCAGGACACATTCGCTGGTACCGATGGCGCTGCTGGTCCCGTGGGGTTTCGCCTTGGCCGGGACCCTCTGGCTGCTCGGGGCGCCTGGTCCCGAAATTCTGGTTCTTGGCGCGTTTACCGGCGTCGGGCTGGCAGCAGGTGGTGTACGCCGGGCATTCCAGCCTGCCGCGGACTGGGAATCCACCATGGTGCTCGCAACGCTAGGGCGAGCTTCCGCACCGCTCATCGGTAGGGCAGTTCACGGCGTCGACGTCATGGTTGTCGGACTGGTGCCGCTCGCCGTCGGACTCTTCATGACGTCCATTCCGACGACGATGTTGGCCGTTGCGGCGATGATCGCCACCATCTGCTGGCTGGTGGGGACAACGCCGTCAGCAGAACCCAAACGGCTCCGCTGAAATCTGCGCACAAACGCGTGGCGGAGCTGCACGCACGCGGTGGGGCAACCACGCACCTGCAGCTCCGCCACGTTTCTGCGGGAAAGGGACAGGGGCAGAGGGAAGCAGCGCCTACCGCGGAGCGTAGTAGCGGCCCAGCACCTCGGCTTTAAGGTCAAAGAAGGTGCCGTCCTCGATCGCGAGCCGCGCATCGTCCACGAGTTTTACGATGAACCGTTCATTGTGGATAGAGACGAGGGTGGAAGCAACCATTTCCTTGGCCCGGAAGAGGTGGTGAATGTAGGCGCGGCTGTAGTGGGCGCAGGCGTAACAGTCGCAGCCGTCCACCAGAGGGCCGAAGTCGCGCTTGAACCGGGCATTGGACAGGTTCCAACGGCCGTCCGGCGTGTAGAACGCGGATGTCCGGGCAACTCGGGTGGGGGAGACGCAGTCGAAGGTGTCGGCCCCGTTTTCGATGGCGGTGAAGAGGTCGTCGGGTTCGGAGATGCCCAGTAGGTGGCGGGGTTTGTCCTCGGGCAGTTCTTCGGAGCACCAGCGCACAATGGTCCCGAGGTTCTCCTTCTCAAGGGCTCCGCCAATGCCGAATCCGTCAAAGTCCATGGCGCCCAGATCGCGGCACGCTTTTCGCCGCAGATCCTCATACTGAGCGCCCTGGATGACGCCGAACAGTGCCTGGTACGGCCGGTGAGACCGGGCCGCGGTCAGTAGGTCATGCTCTGTCACGCACCGTTCTGCCCACAGACGCGTCCGCTCCAGCGACTGCTCCTGGTAGCCGCGCGAGTTCATCAGGGTGGTCAGCTCATCGAAGGCGAACATGATGTCCGCGCCGAGCTGATGCTGGATCTGCATGGAAATCTCGGGGGTGAACCTATGGCGGTCGCCGTTGAGGTGGCTTTTGAACCACACGCCGTCGTCGTCAACGTGGGCCAGGCGCTCCTTGCCGGCGGCGACGTCGTCGTCCGCACCACCAGAGGTCACGGCGTCCATGTTGATGACTTTCTTGAAGCCAGCCCCGAGGCTCATGACCTGGAAGCCGCCGGAATCCGTAAAGGTGGGGCCGTCCCAGTTCATGAACTTCCCAAGGCCACCGGCCTCGTCGAGGATATCCGCGCCCGGCTGAAGGAACAGGTGGTAAGCATTGGCGAGCAGGGCCTGCGCGCCGAGCTCCTTCATGGATTCCGGGAGCACGGCCTTGACCGTCGCTTTGGTTCCGACGGCGATGAAGGCCGGCGTCTTGATGTCGCCATGCGGGGTGGTGATTGTCCCGGTTCGTCCCTGAAAGTCAGCGGCAGGCGGCGACGTGCTGTCTCGGAGACGGGATTCGACGGCGAATGAGAATGAAGGTTTCTGCGATTGAGGATGCACCCACCCATTTTGCCAGCAGTTGGCGGGCAGGCGGTGCGCCTAGTCCAGTGTCGATGTCACAATCGGCTCCGCGTCGGGATAGTGCACACCTCTGAATTCGTCCCAGCGTTCCCATACCTCATGCAGTTGCTTTGCGCCGAGTTCGTAGGTGGAGGCGACGGCAATGGATTCTCCGCCGGGTAGATCCCCGAGGATCAGCAGCCCGTCGCCGCGCTCGGCGTAGGACTGAACGGTGAGCCCTAGTTGATTGGTGCTGCGGAACCACACCTTGCCGGTGATGTCGATGCCTGTGGGCAGGCTGGCGGAATAGTCCTCGCCCGGGGCAGGAACGTCGTCGAGTCCCAGCGTGGAAATAATGGATCGGCCATCCTTGGGAGCGCCGGAGAAGTACAGGGTTCGACGGGTTGAGTTGGGGTGTCGTTCGAGCGCGAAGCGCAGCTGCTGCAGGAACGTGACCCACCCTTCGGTGACGGCGGGATCGTCGGTGGCACGTTCAACGCTGATACTGATGCCGCCCTGTTCTGGCCGCAGTTGGATCGTGTCTCCGCCGTGAACTGTCAAACTTCGATGATTTGGGTCCTCTACGGCGTTCGTGAAGTAGATGGTGTCGATTTCGTCTTTGAGCGAGTCCGAATCCCAGCCGTGCCACTGCAGTAGCTTCGCGGGTTCGCGGAGCATGATCCAGGCCTGCTGGGCATCAGCGTTCACATGGACGGTGAGCGCTTCGGTACTGGTTGCGGGAGCTGGAGTGTCCGTCATGACTTGACTCTACTCTCGCCAGTCAGGCCCGGCCAGAGGCGAATCTAGTCAGTAAGGATGCCCCGGATCGCGATGAGTTCATTCTTGATGCGCCGATCGAGCTCTGGTGGGGTCAGCGTTTCTGATCCACCGTGGGTACGTAGGTACATCAGGATGTATAGCCTCAGGGCCCGCCATTCCTTCTCTGCGACGTGGTCGCCGGCCGCCGATGCCCGTTGAATCTCGCGGTCGTACAGGTGCGGCTCGTTCAGCTGGCGTTGTTTGACGGTCGCAGCCACTTTTGCTTTCAGCGGGTCCGTTTCGACGTCGCCGGGCGTCCTTAACCGTGTGGCGAACTCTTCGGAGGCTGTGAAGTCACCGTTTTCGTACGTGATGTATGCCGCCATGGCCAAGCAGGTTTCGATCCACTTCCAACGCGCAAAGTTGCCGTCGAAATCCTCTTCCGTGACGAGCGAGGTGACCATCAGTGCGGTGTCGGTGTCCAATAGCTCGACGAACAGCACATGGGCGAGGTCCCGTACGTCCTGCAGGCTGCTACCGGACCTTGTGTTCAGCCCCTTGCTCAGCCTGGCTGCCAGTTCCTGAACCGCAGGGCTTTCCGGGTGAACCGCAGCGGCATGCGCGACGACGGCCTCCGCAGTTCCGTCCTCGGCGGGGATAACATCCACTGGTTCTGTGACGGGTGCAGCGTCCGCTTCCACACCGACACGAACGGTCGACGACGCCGCCATCCGCACTGTGGAGCCGTCGTCGAGCGTGGCTGTGATCACGGAGGGAACGCCGTAGTCGTCCTGTTCCACGGTGATCTTGCGGACCTGCTGCACCGAACCACCAGGGGTGAGTAAGCGTTGATCGGCGGAGAGCGCACTGGCCCGGGTTGGGCGCGTCTCGGCTGTCATGGTTACCTCCCCCAGCAGACGTGAGCCATGGCTTGACGAAGCAGGTTCCCGCGACCACCGGTGAACTCATTGAGTAGTTCGGGGCTCAGTGCTTCCTGGGGCGTCACCCAGGTGAGTTCCAGGGCGTCCTGGCGCGGATTGCACTCACCAGTAACGGGGATGATGTACGCCAGCGCGACGGCGTGTTGTCTGTCATCTGTCAGCTCGGTTTCCGACGGCGCCGGGAAGTACTCAGCGATGGTGAACGGCACCGGGCTGGCGGGGAGTTGCGGCATCGCGAACGGGCCGAGGTCCTTTTCCAGATGCCGGATCAGCGCTGCCCGCACAGTCTCCCGGTACATCACGCGTCCGCTGACGAAGGTGCGGATCATCTCGGCTTGGTCGTTAGCCTGCAGGAGCAGCCCGACCTCCGTTACGTATCCGAGCCCGTCCAGTCGGACGGGGATGGCCTCGACGTAAACCATGGGTAGGTGGCTGCGGGCCTCGGCGAGGTCCTCTTCGGAGAGCCATCCGGGATTGGGGTCAGGAGTGCGAACATTCATAATCAAGTTTTACCCCACATGGCCTCGGAGAGTCATACGCGACGCCCCGGACTTTCGTTCTGGTCCAGTTCCGTCCGCGAGGGAAGGGCGATGTCGCTACCCGGGAAATGCCACGCCCTCGCCGACAACGCGCAGGTGCAGCCTGGTTCCTATCCGAGCGAGGCCGATGTTCCAGTGTCGGATCGAAATGATTTCCTGGTGGGGACAGTCCTCTTCGTCCGGGTGCGCGTCCAACTGAATTTTCACGGTGATCTCGGGTCCAAAGAAGTCTGTTTCGAGGACGATGCCGTGGATGGGACCGCCGTCGGCTATGCGGATCTGTTCCGGGCGGAGCATGAGCTTCACACGGCCTTGACAGGTGGGGCGGCGGACGGGGATTCCGCCCAGGGCGCAGGTGGCCAGGGATCCCTGGAGGTCGGCATCGAGGACTACGGCCTCGCCGAGGAACTCGGCCGTCTGCCGGTCTGCGGGACGGGTGTAGACGACGAACGGGTTTCCCACCTGAGCCAGAATTCCATCCCGCATAACGGCAACCTGGTCCGCGAAGGAGAGCGCTTCTGCCTGATCGTGGGTCACGAGAATTGCGGTGCAGCCTGCTTCCGCCAGAACATGCGCCACCGCTTTCCGGGTGGATATGCGCAGTCCGGCGTCGAGCGCGGAAAACGGTTCATCCAAAAGCATGAGGTCCGGTTCGCGGGCAAGCGCGCGGGCCAGTGCGACGCGTTGCTGTTGACCCCCGGAGAGTTCGTCGGGACGGCGATCGTAGAAGTCAGCAGTGAGGGAGACCATGTTGAGTAGCTCGGCCACTCGGTCCTTGGCAGTGGCGCGGTTGAAGCGTTTCCGGTCCAGCCCGAACGCTACGTTCTCTCCGACGGACAGGTGCGGAAACAGAGCTCCGTCCTGGGCCACGTATCCGACGTTTCGGCGGTGTGCCGGGACGAGCTTGGGCCCACCCGCCACCATGTCGTCGTGCAGCAGAACAGTGCCTGTGTCTGGTGCTTCGAAGCCTGCGATAATCCGGAGCAGCGTGGTTTTTCCTGATCCAGAGGGACCCACGATGGCGGTCGTCACGCCCTGCTGCACGTCCAGGCTCACTCCGCGGAGCACTTGGGTGGTGCCGAAGTTCTTGGTGACGTCGCGGATCTCCAGGTGGTTGGTGGTCTGCAGTCTGCTGTCTGCGGTCACGCCGCTCCTTCAGGGTTCATAGTCCGGCAGCCTTCTGTGACTGTGAGTACAACAGGTAGGTCATGGGCAGGGAGAGCACGATCATGGCGAGGGCGTATGGGGCGGCACCCGCGTAGTCGATTTCGGAGGTGAGCGACCAGAACTGGGTTGCGAGGGTATGTACTCCGGTGGGGGCCAGCAGCAGTGTAGCGGTGAGCTCGGTGCTCACGGCAAGGAACACGAGGGCGGCGCCACCGGCAGCGGCGGGGGCGGTGAGCCGAAGCGTGACCCGGAAGAACGATGACATGGGCGAATGGCCCAGTGCTCTTGAGGCCTCCTCGAGTTCGCGCGGTGCCTGCGAGAGACCAGTACGCAAGTTGACCAGTGCCCGTGGCATGAACAGCAGCACGTAGGCGGCGATGACAACGGGCGCCGTTTGGTACAGGGGGAACGCAAAGTTGATGGTCACGGTGATCAGCGCTAGACCCACGACTATCCCGGGCATGGAACTGGTGACGTAATTCAGACCCTCGATGAAGCGCGTGGCTGGTCCGCTGTACCGGACGGCGAGCCAGGCAATGGGGAACGCGAGGATTGTGGTGGCGATGGCTCCGGCCAGTCCATACCCGAGTGTCTGGAGGACCGCCGTCGTGAGCTCAGGGGTATTCCAGATGCGGCTCCCACCGGCCAGTAGCCAGCGAAATACGTTCACCAGTGGAACGCCGAGGGCCAGAATGGTGATGATGACGACGGCGAAGGTTGCCGGGATCCTCCAGCGGCCAAGGGGCAGGATGGTCGGTGTGGAGGCTACGCCTGAGCCGATCCGCGCATAGCGGGCGTTTCCACGAATGCTTGTCTCCGTGAGCAGGAGTAGCAGGCAGAGGAAAACGAGGACGCTGGCCAGCATGTTTGCGGCGGAGCTGTTGAACGTGGATTGGTACTGGACCATGATCGCGGTGGTGAACGTTTCGAAGCGGATCATGGCAAACGCGCCATATTCGGACAGGAGATGTAGCCCTACCAGAAGGGCACCGCCGATGATCGGGATCCATAGCTGTGGCAGGACCACGCGCCGGAAGACCTTCCAGGGGCCAAGTCCTAGGGAAGCAGCTGATTGTTCGATAGCCGGGTCCATCCGGCGCAGCATCGCGGCGGTTGGGATGTAGACCAGCGGGTAGTAGGACAACACAGAGATCAGGACGCCGGACCACAATCCTGAGAGTGAGGGGATGGTGCTTACCCAGGCGTAGCTGTTGACGAACGCAGGGACCGCTAGTGGTGCGGCGAGGATCAGCGCCCAGGTCTTGGCACCCGGCAACGAGGTGCGTTCCACCAGCCAGGCGCCCAATACCCCGATCACGATGCAGAGCGGCACAGTGACAAGAGTGAGGAGCACGGTATTGAGCAGGAGGTGACCAACCCGTGGCCTGACGATCAGGTCATAGGCAGTTTCCCACCCGGTGTCGATCGTCATGATAGCAACGAATCCGAGGGGGATGAGCGTGCCGAGACTGATAAGAATTCCGACGGTGAGCACGCCCACAGGCGGACCGGAGCGTTTGCTCCAGCCCCCCTCCGGGTGACGCGTCGTCGTCGTGTTGAGTGGCACCGTTCTAGATTAGGCCTGCCGCCGTCATGAGCTCGACGACCTTTTCGCTGTTCAGCTTGGAGGGGTCGACCTTGGGTGCTTCAAGCTCTTCCAGGGGGACGAGTCCTTCGCGCGGTTCAACGTCCTTGCCCACTGGGTATTCCCAGTCGGTGCCTTCGCTGAGTGTTTCCTGGCCCTTTTCGGACGTGATGTAGTCAACGAACTTGTGGGCAGCTTCCTTGTTCTCCGAAGACTTCAGGACGCCAGCGCCGGAGACTGAGACAAACGCGCCGGGATCTTCGTTCTTGAAGTAGTGCTGGACTACGTTCTCGGAGTTCTCGCCAGTCTTGGCCTGATCGCCGAAGTAGTAGTAGTGGTAGATCACGCCGCCGGCGATTTCCCCGGCGTTGACGGCCTTCATGACAGCGCTGTTGCCCTTGTATGCCTTGGAGTTTTCCTTCATGCCTTCGAGCCATTTGGCCGTGGCGTCTTCGCCTTCGAGTTCCAGCATTGCGGAGACGATGGCCTGATAGTCAGCACCTGAGGGTGAGGCTCCCCATTTGCCTTTCCATTCTGGCTTGGCCAGGTCCATAATGGACTTCGGCAGGTCCGCTTCCTTGAGCATGTCCTTGTTGTACACAAACACGGTGGAGCGGGCGGCGACGCCGGTCCAGGCATCGGTGGATGGTCGGTACTGTTCCGGGACCTGTTCCGTGACGGTGTCCGAGATCGGATCGAAGAGGTCCTCGTTGGCGAGCTGCGCCATGGCGGGGGAGTTCTCCGTGATGAAGACGTCTGCCGGAGACTTTTCGCCCTCGGCAATGATCTGGTTGCTCATCTCGGTGTCGCTGCCTTTACGCAGGGTGACCTTGATTCCAGTTTCTTCGGTGAAGGCGTCAGCCCATGCTTTGGTCATGGATTCGTGCTGGGCGTTGTAGACGGTGATTTCTTTGGCGCTCTCAGCGGAACTGCTGGGATTCTCGGCGGCGGTCTCTCCGGACCCGCAGGCGCTGAGCCCAAGGACGGCGGTTGCTGCGATTGCAACAAGCGAGGCTGACTTGAAACGGAAATTCATCGATACCCTTTCGAACGGCATGAGGGGGAGATCCGGCGGCGCTGCCGAACCTGCTCGATTCACTGTAGGTTAGGCAATCCTTAAGACACCACTGAAAATAGCTACATGTGAGGATAATCACATGACTTAGGGAATCTTTGTGTGACCTAATTACCCGCTTGGGACGCCGAACACCTTGGGGGGTTTGTGATTGACTTGCTTGTACTCGAAGGAGAGGGTCACTACGAATATGTCTACACATCAAGACCACGTTGCTCACGCGTTGGACATCGACGCCGTCCGTTCAAGGTTCACCTCGCTCCGAAAGGGAGAGTTCACCTTCTTTGACGCTCCTGCCGGTAGCCAGGTTCCCGATGAGGTTGGGGACGCGATGGCTACGCTGATGCGTGAAGCTAGTGGTAACACCGGTGGCTATGACCCTACGGCGCAAACACTCACCGATCTGGTGTCGAAGGCAAGGGAGCGCGCCGCAGAATTCTTCGGCGGCGACGCGGACAACATCGCGTTCGGCGGAAGCATGACGGCATTGAACTTCATCCTCAGCCGTGCTGCAACGCGCGATTTTGAATCCGGCGATGAAATGATCGTGACGCGACTCGATCACGACGGCAACGTCGCTCCTTGGCGAGAGCTCGCGATTGACCGAGACTTCGTTCTCCGGACGTGTAATTTGACCGAAGATCTTCGGATCGATGTGGACCACCTCCGCTCACTGGTGACTGATCGAACAAAGGTTATTGCTTTCCCATGGGCTGCCAATACGGTCGGTTCTATTGCAGATATTGCTGAAATCTGCGAAATAGCACACTCAGTTGGGGCTATCGCATGGGTCGACGCGGTGCATTATGCTGCTCATCAAAAAATGGATGTTCGTGCGGTCGGTGCAGATGTTGTCCTCGCATCTCCCTACAAGCTTTGCGGCCCTCATATGGGTATGGCGCACCTTGAACCTCGAGTTGCCGATCAATGGCGTGCTTATAAAGTCCAAGCACGAGAAGAGCACCCTCTGGGCGGTCGATTCGAGAACGGCACCCGTCCATTTGAGCTGCTAGCCGGGTTGTGCGCTTCTCTCGATTACATCGACTCCATTGGCGGATTCGGGGCGATCGAACCTTACGAAACGAGTCTCGCGAAGCACTTCTTGAACACTCTCTCGTCAGACTTCACGGTCTATGGTCCGCCTTTGGATCAACGCGTTCCAACGTTTTTGCTCACGACTCCTGGCTTGGACGCGGAGACGATTTCTCGGAAGCTCGCTGAAGAAAAAATCTCCGTTTGGAAGCACAATTTCACATATGAGGTGGGGCTTCCTGAAGTACTTCCCTTCGAGGGAGACGCCGTCCGGGTGGGGATCGCCCATTACAACACGGTCAAAGAAATTGATCATCTCAACGCTGTCCTGGGTGACATCGCCAATCATCGCTGATTTACTGCAGATTCGCTGCAGCCTCCAGCGTCATCCAGGACTGCAACTGCGTGGACAGTTCGACGGCGGCTTCCGGCGGATAGATTTCCTCGGCTGGTTTCTCTGGCGCGGAGGAAAAGATGGTGACAGTCCGACGTCGGCCCAGCAGCCCTTTGCGGATGGTGCGTTCACGGCGGCCCTCCCACAATGCGTCCGCCGTACCTTGGACCATGCGGATGGCGGCGCCGCGAACTTCTTCGGGCAGCCGGTGGTCGTTGGCAGCGACGGCCAGGTACCGGACAAGAATCCCAGTGAAGAGCCCTCCGTCGCCATGTCCGTGGGTCAAGAGAACGCCGTCGACGGAGAGGTGCTGTTCCACGGCGTTCACGAGTGCGGCAGCCCGGTCCAGGTTCTCGGCTCCCCCTAATTCCAACAACGCGCCGAGTACGGGCCCTTGGTTATAGGAATAGATGGCTGGCTCCAGCACCGTCTCCGTTCCGCGGATCTTCAAGCCGTCCAGATAGAGGCCGCGTTGTCCGTCGAGCAACGAATCGTTGAGCCAATCGATCAGTTCCTGCGCACGCTTCCGCTGTCCCTGCCGCGCAAAGAACAAGGCGGCTGGCGCCGTCGCAGGGGTGTTCTTGAAATCGCGTTTAGTATTCCAAAAAATCCCGCCGCCGAGCTGCCCGGTATGCGCGGATTCCAACGTGCGCCGCAGCGCGTTAGTCGCCTGCTGATTGCGCTCACGCCCTCCGCTGCGGGACGCTTTGGCGAGGTTATCCAAACGTCCAACCGCGAGGGCCAACCAAGCCATATCGTCGTAGAACCAGTTGGTATACCGGAGGAAATTCCGCAGGCGAATGGTCCTGACCAGACGCGATGCGAGCGCTCCTGCACTTGGGTGGCGCTCGCCGTCGAGCCTGTTTCCTGTTTCCAGCTCGCGCAGTCCGGCGTCCACCAGACAATCGACGTAGTGGGCCTGCCACCAGTAGTGCCATTCAGCCACGGACTCCAACCGGCTAGCAGGGTGTTTGATGGATCCAAGATGAGTTCCCGGGAGGCCGAGAAGGCGGTGACCGTAGTGATCCACCACGGATCGCGCGGCAACGTCTGCCTGGAATGAGGCTACCGACAGGTCCGGTTGACTGGCCCTGTTGGCAGGCTGAGAGTTGAGCATGTCATCACCCTAGCTGGGGGGTCGTAGAGTCGAGACTGAGCAGTCTGCACAGTTTAGTGAGCGGGGCGTGCCTGGTGGTCGCGGTCACAGTAGGCTCATGATGGATTTAGAACTCTTCCGAGGAGGACTCATGGACATTTCAGGCAGCGTAGCGCTCATCACTGGTGGCGCCTCCGGACTTGGTGCGGCAACAGCCCGCAGACTGTACGACGCCGGCGCGTCTGTCGTGCTCGTGGACCTACCCCAGTCCAAGGGCCAGGATTTTGCCAGCGAACTCGGCGAGCGGGCCCGCTTTGCCCCGGCTGATGTCACGAATGAAGACGAGGTCCGCGAAGCCGTCCGCGTTGCTACAGAGCTTGGGCCCCTGCGAATCGTGGTGAACTGCGCTGGCGTTGCAACGCCGGGTAAGGTCCTGGGCCGTGAAGGCGTGCTTCCGCTGGAACAGTTCAACAAGGTCATCCAGATCAACCTCGTGGGTACGTTCAATGTCATCCGTCTCGCAGCCGAGGCAATCGCGGCCACGGAGCCGGTCGAGGTCAACGGGACACAGGAACGCGGAGTCATCATCAACACCGCATCCGTCGCAGCTTTCGATGGACAGATCGGCCAGCCAGCGTACGCTGCCTCCAAGGGCGCCGTCGCCGCTATGACACTGCCCCTGGCTCGCGAGTTTGCCCGCTCCCTGATCCGCGTGGTCACCGTGGCGCCTGGGATCTTCGAAACTCCGATGATGGCTGGTCTTCCGCAAGAAGCCCAGGATTCATTGGGCAACCAGGTTCCGCACCCTTCCCGGTTGGGTAAGCCCAGCGAATACGCGCAGCTCGCCCATCACATCATCGAAAACCAGATGCTCAACGGTGAAACCATCCGTCTGGATGGAGCTATCCGCATGGCGCCAAAATAATAGGAGCGTCCCGCACCTCTATGACAGTGACAGAAAGGGTGGGCTCATTGACGAGCACCGCTGATACCTTGCCGAGCGCTGACTTCTTCGATTTTGAAGCGCTGCTCTCCGATCGGGAACAACGCAAGCTGATAGAGGTTCGGGAGTTTCTCGCTGCGGAGGTGACGCCCCATGCAACGGACTGGTGGAACCGTGAACACTTCCCCGCTGACCTACTCCCGAAACTCGGTGCGCTGGGCTTGAGTACGCCCGTCCAGCAGGGGTACAGCCACCTTTTCGCTGGGCTGGTCATTGCCGAGATGACGCGAGCTGACACGTCGATTTCCACCTTCTTCATGGTTCACCATGACTTGTTCGTTGAATCCCTGCACCGTTTTGGTACGCAGGAACAGAAGGACCGCTTGCTCGATGACGCCATGAATCTGCGTATCACCGGCGCTTTTGCGTTGACCGAACCGAATCATGGGTCCGATGTCGCCGGCGGCATGGCGACCACCGCCACCCGGGATGGAGACAGCTGGATTCTCAACGGGTCAAAACGCTGGATCGGCAACGGCACATTCTGCGATTACATGCTCGTGTGGGCGCGGGATACAGACACCGGCGAGGTTCGCGGGTTCATTGTCGACGCGCAACTCGATGGTTTCAGTGCTCGGAAGATCGAGAACAAGACCGCGCTGCGTACTGTGCAGAACGCAGACGTTGCTTTGACTGACGTGCGAGTTGCTGAGACGGATCGCTTCGTTGGCATCAATAGCTTTAAGGACACGAATCATCTGCTGCGGGGCTCGCGCATTATGGTCGGCTGGCAGACTGTTGGCCAGCAGCTGGCTGCGTTCGACACGGCTCGCGCTTATGCCCTTGGGCGTTCGCAATTTGGTCGTCCGATTGCTTCATTCCAGCTGATCCAGAGCCAGTTGGTGCAGATGTTGGGGAACACAGTGGCCAGCATGGGGATGATGGCCCGAGTGGCTCAGCTCCAGGAAGCAGGGGACGACGACGGCGCTGGTGCGGGTATGCCGCAGGCGGCGCTCGCGAAGTCATACACCTCGGCCCGGATGCGTGAGTCCGTGGCCCACGGCCGTTCCATTCTGGGCGGCAACGGCATTGTCACTGACTACCGGATGGCGAAAATCTTTGCCGACGCTGAAGCCATCTACACATATGAGGGCTCATTCGAAATCAACACCCTCATTGTGGGCAGGGACATCACGGGCATCTCAGCCATCGTGTGACCGTCTGCTAGATGGTACCCCCGCCCCAGCCACGGGCTTCGCGCCCATCGGCGACGTGGCGAATGTGATCGTGACGCTTTCCCTTCCTCCGGGTGGCACCGACGGCCAAGCTGACGCAATGAAAATTATTTATGCCGTCGGTGCCAGCGAGTTCACAGCTGAAACAACGATGAAGATCGTACTGGCCGGCGAGGAAGGTTGCGCTTAAACACCAGCGGAGAGATCCCCGAGAACGAATCGCTCACTAGTGTTGATCCCGTCTTCTCCGATTCACGGTTCCAGCGTGGTCAGGGTCTTTCCGCCATCACGTGAAACTCGAACGTCAGCTTCAGTTGCAACCCAGATCTGCAGAACTCCGTCAACGGAGTGTGCGGTGAGCGCAGTGGGGCTCTCCTGAATAGTGCCCTTCACTTCCCATGTCAGTCCGGCGTCTTCACTGGTATGGATCTCGCCAGCGGGTGTAACCCCGGTCGCAAGGTTCCCGTCCATTGTCGTCAACAACAACCGTGGGCTGCCATCCACGAGCTTCCACGTATCACCGGCATCGGTTGATCGGTGCAGGCCTTCCTCAGATGTTGCGAGAACGACGCTGCTTGAGTCAGTGCCAGAGAGGTCAAAGGCTTGAAATTGTGTCGCAGAAGGTTTCCACTGGCGGCCGTCCACACTTCTTAACACTTCGCCGGCGAAGCCAACAAGTTCGTTGCCTGCCGTAGTAGTGAGGGCGTGAAAATCTGTCTCACCTTGTCGTGATATCGGTTGCCAACTACGGCCGTTATCCGTAGACCTGATCAACCCGACGGGGTCGGGCATATCGGTACCAGGACCGGGGTGTCCGGATGCGAAGAGTGTTCCCTCCTCGTTGGCGGTGAAGCCCATCAGGTCGATGACTGGACCTATCCGCTCTGCAGGGCTGGATGAAACGTTGTACAGCCCGTCGTGAGTGGCAAGCAGGACTTGATCAGCAGCGGGATCGACGCTCATCCCGTGGACATGTCCGGTGGGATAGCCATCAGGGACTGTGGCTATGTCTGGTGCTGAGGACGGAGCCCCGCAGGCAGACAGGACCAGCGCCGAGAGGGCGGCAGCGACGGTATGCACGTAGATACGTTGGCGCCGTGGAGCTAACTTTTTAGGCATTGTGGAGTCCTTGACTTGTTGAAATATGAGGCGCGGTGTGCTGGCGGGAACGCGCATAACGTAGGGTGCCTTCCCGCCAGCAATCGGGTCTTAGAGGTCAGCGAGAAGGGCTTTCATTTCCTCAATTTCGGCCCGCTGGGATTTCATGATGGCCTCTGCGAGGGCGATAGCGTCAGGGTACTGGCCATCCTCGATCTCGTCCTGCGCCATCTCAACGGCGCCGTCGTGGTGAGCAGTCATTGAGGTGAGGAACATCTTTGCGGCTGCTTCGCCGTCGGCGGCTTTCAACTCACCGATCTGGTCCTCTGTCATCATGCCCTGCATGTCGCTGGAGCCGCCCATGTCGTGCCCCTCCATGCTGTCTGCCATGTCAGTTGGTACGCCCCAAGAGTCGAGCCAGCCTGTCATCGTTTCAATTTCCGGGCCCTGTGCATCCTCGATTCTGGTCGCGAGGTCATGCACCTCGGGGCTGACGGAGTCTTTCGCGAGAATGATCTCGCTCATCTCCACTGCCTGCCGGTGGTGCGGAATCATCATTTGCGTAAACATCACGTCCGCACCGTTGTGCTGGTCCGAAGCATTTTGGTTGGGATCAGCGGTGGAACTGGTGTCAGTTCCGGGCGATGGCGCAGTGCTTGAATTGTCGTTGGAACCACAACCGGCCAAGGCGATCGCGGCAGCAACGGCGAGGGCTGAGATGGAAAGATAACGCGTCATAGGGGAGTCCTTAAAAGAGGTTTTCGAGAGCTTGCATTGTCGAGGGCACATCGATCTTTATGTCCGACTAATGCAGAGCTGAACCAGTGACGGCGTGTACAACCGGGTTCGAGGAGGAAGCGTTATCCGTGGAAGCGCACGGTAGGGCGCAACGCGGTAGGTCGAGCGGCTTCTCAAAGCCAGCGCAACCGCGAGGCTGATGACCAAGAACATCATGGCGCATGCGCCAGCGATCATATCGCCGCCACAGTCAATAGCGAATGCCGCACCACCAGGAGAGGGCATCTCGTGCGCCGTCGGCAGTGTGAGCAGTTGGCTTTGATCCGTGACAACAGGGCTGGTGACAACTGCCGACGCGGCATGGTTGGGTGTTTCCTGGGCGCCGATTCCCGCGCCCATCCACAGATGCATTGCCAGTATTCCGATGACGACGGCGGCCACGCTGACCATGGTGAGGGCGGTGGTCGGAAGAGACGCGGGTTCAGTGCGTGAGCGACGTACTTTCACTGGCTGTCCCCTCTGTGGTGATGCTCGACGAAATAAGCTTATACCCCTAGGGGGTATGAGTGGAAGCTGGAAGGGCCTGCATTATGCCGACAAACGGCACGCTGTCGCCATTTCCGCTGACGCTGCGCATCTGCCGTTGAGTACGGCAGGATAAGAAGATGGAAACGACACATGCCGTCGGCTCGGAAGGCCGCCCGGTTCAGGAACCCTCGACGAAAAGACGCGGTGGCCTTTCGGCTGGGTTTGCCAGCACTGTCCGCTGGGTGGCAGGGGGCATCGTCATTGTCCTGGGGCTAGTGGTCCTTTGGTACACCATCGGCTATCTCTGGTCGGTAGCTTTCCCGATACTCCTTGCACTGCTATTCAGCAGCATCCTCTGGCCGATCAATCGAGTACTTCGGCGTTTCCTGCCGAAGCCGTTGGCAGCACTGCTGACTGTGGTGCTGGTGCTCACCACTCTGTACTCCCTCGTCCGGTGGATGGTTCCGTCGCTCATTGTAGAATCCGCGGAGCTAGCCGAACACGCACAGGTAACTTTGACTGAATTGAGTCAAACGTTCACGCAACCGCCGTTCAACCTGCAAAATGCGGACCTGAATAACCTCCTTGATACGGCGATAGAGCAGGTTCGGGAAAACACGACAGCCATCGTTTCCGGTGTGACCTCAGGCATTTACACGAGTCTGGGGCTGCTGGCCTCAGCGGTCGTGACCACCCTGCTGGTTCTTGTTTTTGTGTTTTTCTGCCTCAAGGATGGGGATC
The DNA here is from genome assembly GCA_038199985.1 of Actinomycetales bacterium. GTDB lineage: Bacteria > Actinomycetota > Actinomycetes > Actinomycetales > Micrococcaceae > Arthrobacter_J. The sequence continues at coordinate 49,728 of JBBPYK010000061.1, forward strand.
GCGTGCTGCCATGGGCGGCACATTGGACAAATCCCACCGCGTACAAGCACGTACGGGAAATTTCAACCCAGGCCTGGAGCACTCTCTCTGGCTACATCGGTGCACAGGCGGCTGTGGCGCTGGTCGACGCCGTATTTATCGGACTCGGCCTGTGGATCTTGGACATTCCGTTGGCGATGCCGCTGACGGTGCTCATTTTCTTTGGCGCCTTCATCCCAATCGTCGGTGCCGTGGCCACTGGCCTGCTGGCAACGCTCATCGCCCTCATTTCCGACGGCTGGGTCACTGGGCTTATAGTCCTCGGCATCGTGGTCTTGGTTCAGCAGCTGGAGAGTAATCTGCTTCAACCGGTTCTCGTGGGCCGGACGCTCAAGATCCACCCTGCCGTCGTGTTGGCGTCGGTCACGGTGGCAGGAACTCTCTTCGGAATTACCGGCGCGTTCCTCGCTGTACCCATCACCGCCGTCGCCATTGTGGTGCTGCAATACGTGCGAGACCAGTCCTTCACCCCCAGCCACCCGTGCGCTGCAGATTCTGGAGCGGCGGATGCCGAGAAGGAACACGACGACGACGACGACGGCGCTGCTGCCGCCACCAACTCAGAGGACCAAGACATTCAGCCTGACGCCCACGGCGCGACTCTTTAGAGGCCTGATGAAGACGGGGAGACCTGTGCGATGCAGTCTGGCCCTGAATGTACCCGTATCGGAATCGAAAACCTGGGTTCGCAGTGTAGATCGGTTACTCTACTTCGACGAGCTGACGATCTCGTAGAGTCAGCGTTCGCTCGCACGACTTGGCCACTTTTGCGCTGTGTGTGGCGATGATGAAACGGGTTCCCCCGTCTTGGAGCTCTTGGAATAGTTCGAGCACTCGGTCTTCCGTGGTCTCGTCCAAGGCACCGGTAGGTTCATCGGCGAGAATGACTCGTGGTTCCTTGATGAGTGCCCGTGCGATGGCTACCCGTTGTGCTTCACCGCCGGATAGGTGGCTTATGCGCTTTCGTTCAAACCCTTCCAAATGCACACGTGCCAGACATTCCCGGGCTTTCGCTGTGGCGTTCTTGCGGCTGCGGAGCCCAAAGAGGACGTTTTGCAGAACGTTGCGATCATGCAGCAGGTCATAGCGTTGGCTGACGATGCCAATATTGTTCATCCGAAAGTTCGCTAAGGATGCCAAGTTCTTTCCGAGATGTTCTCCCGCGTAGTAATAGTCGCCGGTGTAGCGGGTATCGAGGCCCGCCAGGATTCTCAGAAGCGAGCTCTTGCCAGATCCGCTTCGACCCACGATTGCAATGGAGGGTTCCTCAACTGTCAGGTGAAAATTCAGATCTTTGAACAGTACCCGTTGTTGGCCATTGGGTTCACGGATGCTTTTAGAGAGATCGTGAAGGGAAATCACAGGAGGCTGCCTTCCTTGCCGGATGGGTTGTAGACTCCACGACTCATTAAATGTTGTTGGTATCGCAGATCTATGACGAGTACAACGACGAGTCCTGACAGTGTGAGGAAAAGTGAATCTGAATGCTCAGTGGGCAAAAACGACACGGCCACCATCACAGATGCTGCTAGCACTGCATATTCCAGCAGTACCAGCCCTATGTTGTGACGGCTGATGGATTCGCGGCTCTCGCCTTGCAACCATCGAAGGGAGTACTTCTGGCTTCGGCGGCGGACTTGGTGGGTGCTCACGGCGCCGTTGATCAGGATCACCCCGGCACCTAGGAGCGTTCCAAGGCTTAGAAGTAGCGTCGTGTTTTGGTGAATGATGTCTTTCATGAACTGGTATTGCGTCAGGTAGGTGGGGACATTGAGGAGAGTGTAGTGGTCGAAACCTGATGCGTTGGCTGAGGAACCGATCAGTCGTAGGACCGCGTCGGCGTCCTTAGACTGATCCACGACAATATCCGCGTTGATCATCGCGAAGTAGAGGATCCCGTTGAACTCCATGTTCTCATCGGTGACCGGCGAAAGCTTGGCCGGATAGGGGATTACGAGGTAATCATCTAGGAAGGTGTTCATCTCGTTCTTGTAAAACAAAGATGAATCTTCGGTGAGAAATCCGCTGACTACCAAATCGGTGCCCTTGAAATAGTATTTCGTTTTGATGATGTCCCCGGGTTGGTAGATACCGCGGTAGTTGCTGCCCAAAAGCACCGCAATCGAGCCCGAATCATAGTCAACTTTAGCCCAGTCTATCTCTTGGCCGCCGGTGACGCTGAGGTTGTAGAAATCGTATGTTGCTTGGTTCAGCTGCAAGGACTTCACATCCCTGACATTCACTCCTGCTTGCTCATCGAAGTACTCACCATGAATTTGATAGTCGGTTCCGTAACCCACATCGAAAGTTTCATCACCGCGAAAATTAGCGACGGGCATCGCCTGGTCAAACGACGAGAGTAATCTCAGTGAAGGGTCCTGGTTAAGGGCATTGTAAAATCGGGCAAGACTGTCCAAAGAGCCCTTGGACTGCCTAAAGGCGTGGAAGGCCTCCGGGTCCGAGAATGTGTCGGTAACGCTGTAGAGGTCCACTTCTGCATCTGAAGAGAAGCTTTTGTTGATGGCAACATCTGCGGATTGAGAAAAGGACGAGATGTTGTAGATCGACACAAGTAGAAGTCCGAAGACGACAATTTTAAGTAAACTGAAGAGCCCGTTTGATTTGATGTCGCGGAAGAGTTCCATGTTTCAGGCCTTCCTTGAAACGGTAGCCAGCGCCGTCAGCATTGCCAGTACAGCTAGCGGCACCTGCCACCAGAAAACATATGCCGACTGAAGCGGGCCCTGCGCGCTGTCGGTGAACAGGTTCCAGACTAACGGGATCGATATCGTCGCGACCATGGCCGGCACGGTCAACTGGATGACCGAAAGCAGGGTGGTGTAAGTTCGCGTCCGCCCCATAAGGAACGAAACGCGATTGCGGGCCCGAAAATGAGAGGCAGCCAGAAGGCCAACGAAGACAGAACCAACGGCCATAATCCCGAAACCGAGACCCAAAAGGATCGGTGAAACGAAATCAATAGTGGTACGTCGATTCGTGCTTTGGTTCATCGGCTCGATGGGATCGTTGCTGAAGAAGTTTGAGTAGAGGGTGGCAACATCTGGCCCATCCACCACCAGAGACTCCGATCCGTTCTTTGCGAACAAGCCTGGATCGGCCAGGAGCACGTCATTCTCCAAAAGGCTTTCTGCGTGGCGGCCCAGGTACCCAACGACTTCATAGTCACGGCCCTCGAACACGAAGTACGCCCCAGTGTCGCGTTTAACCAGCTCTACCTTCGCCCCCACGAGTGCGGCGTTTGTGTCGTTTTGAGTGAAGGCACGTCCGCGATGAATCGGGTATGCTATCTTGCTGTAATTCGTGCTGTAGACGCTGCGAACCGAGCCGGCGTTGTCCAAAGGTTTATAAACCGTGAAGTTGTCCTGGGATGTGTTCCACTGCTCGAGAATCTTGACGAGATTCCCTTCCACTTTGATACTCTGCGTTGAATAGAGGCGGTTGCCTTCCAACGTGAGTTGTTGCTGAGTCTCCTTGTATAGCAGCAGCGCACTACCGATTGATGCAAGCAATGCGAACAGCAAGCCGATAACAAGTCCTCGCCGGAGGGTCATAAGAATCCTGACTGGTGAAGTGGGGCGAGGAACTAAGCGCGTTCTCGCCCCACCAATAGCTAAATTTCTACTTGCCGTAGTATGTTTTTGCCTTGCCGAAGCCGCTACCAGCGGCGTTGGGATTGAAAGCGACATACTTCGTTACTGCCTCAGTTCCACCAGTGCCCCACTTGCGTCCGGAATCAGTGATGACGGTTTTACCTGTTTCGAGGCGGGCTCGCGTGTAGTGCTTGACCCCCACCCACGTGGTCCACCCATGGGCACGCTTATGGCTAGTGCCGTTGATGACCTTCTCTTCTGCCTTGCCGGTATGTTTCGGAGAGGAAGTTTGGGTAGCCATAGAGGCCACCTCGATTTGCTGTGAACTAAAGGTTCCACCATCTTCGCTCCAGCCACCGTGAAAGGATTCTGGGTTGGAGGCCTGCGCGGTGGTAGCAGACAGAGCGATGGCACTTGTTGCAGCTGCGACGCTCAAAGCGCGACGAATTGATTTCTTCACTGGTGTCCTTATTTTAAGCACCTCGGCTTTTGACAAGGTGAATGGTTGAATTCGAGAAACATTACGACAGGTGCCTGTTCTTGGAATGAACGCCTAGAGACTCTTCCAATTGAACACTGCACAGCGCACTTCCGGGGCTTTTCCGATCTAGCATACTCACTTTTTGTGAATTATACGTCCAGATTATATACCCATCCATGGCCTTTAGTGGGACCAAATGAGGGCCGTTCGGGTATTAAGCCGCGACTCACTCTGGGTTGGCTTCGGGGTGCACAACTCGCGCCCGTCTACTTGCCATCAAGTATGCCGGCGTTGGCGCCCTAAATTAAGAGAATCTGACGAGTCCCGGCATTGTTCTCCTCTTCCTGATGTGATGGCGACAATTCTTTACCAGTTGTATGTCCGAGTGGTGCTATGCGCCTTTGACTATGAGGTGATGCCGAATTCAGACAGGAAGCGGAACCAGTACTTCTAAAGATTTGGTCAATTGTGGTCTCTAAATGGGCTGCTTCTTGTCTGCTGTTGACCAGAATTGGGTCGCTTGTGGGTACCGAAGTGAGTGTTCGACGAGTTCCCTCTAAATGTGGTCACGAAAGGATCACATGCGGCTAACGGTTGGCCGGATTCGGTCACCATAGATCCAGACCTGCCCGCCACTGGGCTGTTTGTGGGTAGTGCATTTTTATGGGCTGATATACGCACTAGATGCCCTTCTGTTGAGCAACGAGAGAGAGGACGGCCCATGGCCGATCTTCAAAGCAAGGTACCAGTACGAGCAAAGGACACGGCCTCGACCAGTAAAAAACCACAGCCGCACCGTTTCCGCGTCAGCGTCCCCGCAGCCGATGAGGCCGTTTTGGCGTGGATGGAGTTACAGGACAATCAGTCTCTATCCGTGCGGCTACTGATCCGCGAGAGCATCGAACGCTTCGGCTACGTCGATGTCGTCAACCGGCCGGTAACCCAACTTCCCACCCGGCAGGCTAACGCAGTGATGGCCCCAACACGGGTACAGAAGCCGGAACCAGAGCAGGCAGAAGTCAAGGATTGCCCGCCAGCCTCTGCGGATCCGGAACCAGAACAGACCTCAGGCGCACCGGTTGAAGTCAACGATATTTTCTCAAAGCTGCGGTAGCGCCCGCAGCAACGCCGAGTATGTTCTCAGCACGACAACGCAATAACGACACC
>JBBPYK010000062.1:0-119155 GCA_038199985.1 Actinomycetales bacterium
GAACTTACCAGTTGCCGCAGCAAAACGGACGTCAACGCCATCGACGTGTCCCGGTGCGAAACCGGAGTCCAACACGTCCCGCAGCCGGTCAAGGGACGCCGTCGGGCCCTCAGCAATAATGGTCACTGAGCCGTCGTCGCAGTTGGTGGCCGTTCCTGTCAGGTGGAGTTGATCGGCATGACGCCGAACCCAGTATCGGAATCCCACACCCTGAACGGAACCGGTGACGGTTGCGTGCAGTCGCTGGGATGCAGAGTCATTGGCCATGCGATGAGTTTACTGCTGCGGTATTGGCTCAGGAAAACGATTTCAGCTGACCCTGGGGACAACCAACCCGAGAAACGCGAGCATCATAAACGGTTAGGCGGCGAACATCTCTCGCAGGCCGCTGAAGACCAGCGACGCCACCCCAGTGAGCAGAAGAAAACCGTACGCCGTGCCTGTCCAGCCGTGTAGCAATGTGTAGCGCCACTTCTGGTTTTTTGTCATGTCAGCTTCCCGCTTCTCCACCACCGGGCTGCTGCCCCGCCAGCACCGCGTGAACGCGAGTGAGTCTTTCCATCCACCAGCGCGTACGCTCCGGAGACGCTGCATAACGTGCCAATAAATCTGCCGAAACCTGAACGTCCCGCACCGGGAGGCTGCCGCCGTCGGGCATCAGTGGGTTATGGGTGACGTCTCCGTCCATCAGAGACACGGTTCCCAACCCGCAGGCGTACGGCAGTTCAGGTAACGCAGCCGCTAAGGCAACGCCCGCGCGGATCCCTACAGAGGTGTCAAGGGCAGAACTGACGACGGCGGGGAGCCCTGCCTGCGCGACGATGTCCACGGCACGGCGCACTCCTCCCAGTGGAGCGGCTTTGACGATAATGAGGTCTGCGGCGTCTTCGCGGGCTACCAGCAGCGGGTCTGTTTCCTTACGGACGCTTTCGTCCGCCGCGATCAACATTGGCACGCCGCGACGGCGAAGTTCCTCCCGGACCATGCGTAGGCCAGCAATGTCAGGAACGGGCTGTTCCGCGTATTCGAGCGTGAAGTCCGCCAGACGAGTCAGCGCATCCACCGCCACAGTGCGATCCCACCCTCCGTTGGCATCCACCCGCACTGCTGCGTCCGGTAACAGGCGCCGAACCTCCGCGACTCGGGCGACGTCGTCTTCCACTGAGTGCCCACGCTCGGCAACCTTCACTTTCACAGCAGTCGCACTGCCAAAGCGCTCGAGGATAGCGGCTACACGATTCGGCCCAACTGCCGGGACCGTCGCGTTGATCGGGATTCGGTCACGAACCTGTTCTGGAAATCCACACCATGCTGCTTCAAGGCCGCCGCGCAGCCAAGCAGCCGACTCGGCATCGTCATATTCAGGGAAAGGGCTGAACTCACCCCAGCCCTCAGACCCTCGGAAAATCAGCGCCTCCCGCTCCATGATGCCGCGGAACTTCACTCGCATTGGCAGCGTGACGACGGCAGCGTCTACCAGGATTTCGTCAAGAGACGGCAATGGTGAGTTCACTCCCCCACCCTATCCACCAATGGGTTTTCGATCACGTAATGCATCATCTTGGCCACAAATGTGGGATTCTTGACTACGATGATGTCCCGCATGGTTAAGAAGCACGCCAGGAGGGCCGCGCCGCACGTCTGGCTCTTTGTCTTGGGAGCCCTTGTTTGCGCGGGCGCACTCGCAGCAACGTACTACGTTTTTGTCCGCACCACCACGGGGCAATTCGCTGATGAGTCTGCTTGGCGCGAGGCGAAAGTGGCCGACAATCTGAGAGGCCAGGTACTCCAGTTTCTGGACAACCTACCCTTGTTTTCGGTGATCATTGCCGCCGTTGTGGTCCTGTTCGTAACGCTGGGACGACGCCGGTGGGCGGCCGCTGCTATCGCGCTGGGGACGGTAGCAGCAGCCAACCTCACTACTCAGGTCATGAAGACGCTCCTTCTTGACCGACCGGAGCGAGGCGTGCCCACGCTCGACTTCAACTCGCTGCCGTCAGGCCACACCACGCTGGCGGCTTCAGCCGCGGCAGCCGTGTTTCTCGTAGTATCACCGCGCTGGCGCCCTTTCGCCGCTGCGGCTGGCGGCACATACTCAGTAGCGGCTGGCGTCGCCACATTCGTCAACCTCTGGCACCGGCCAGCGGACATTGTTGCCGCGTATCTTGTTGTAGCCGTCTGGACCATGATCGGTGGCATGCTGATCATGCGTACCGGAAACTCGTGGAATGTGTGGTCTGGATACGGCGAACACTGGGCGTCATCCCGCGGGTGGCCGGGCCTGTGCTGGATCGTCGGGCTGGGTAGCCTTTTGGCGTGCGCAGGGCTGTACTACTACGCCCAGCTCGTTGGGCCTGCTCCGGTTCCAGGAACCGGTATTCATCCCTTGTTCTTCTGGTCCGGTATGTTCCTGATAGTGGGCGTTGGCTTCGCCATCAGCGGACTAGCCACAGCATTGTTTAGTTTCGAAGCCAGACGACGGCGCTAAGGTCGGCGTCGAATCTCCGACACCGATATGTGGCCTCCCGCTGAAACTAGTGGGTTGGCGCGTCCACTTGATGCACGACGTCAGGCTGCAAGACTTCCACCCCATCTTGTGGCTTCCGCAGGAAGAACGCAGCCACAATACCCAGTAGCGAGACAACGGCCCCGGTCATGAATGCCATCCGAACACCGCCTGCTACCGCCACTACTTCTACGGCACCTTCAGAGGCGAGCGCGGTGGACTGAATCGACATGATGGTGATGAACAGTGCTGTCCCCGCTGCTCCAGCTACCTGTTGGACAGTTCCGACAACGGCACTACCGTGCGAGTAAAGATGCGGCTTCAACGATCCCAAGCCAGCAGAGAACAACGGGGTGAAGAGCAGCGCGAGCCCCAGGCTAAGCGACATGTGCGCGGCAAGGATCACCACTGGTTCCGTTGACTCGGTAATGGTACTGAGGAACCACATAACCGAGCTGAGCACTATGGTCCCGGGAACTACCAGCGGACGCGGGCCTATCTTGTCGTAGAGCCGTCCAACGAACGGTGCCAATAGGCCCATGAGTAGTCCTCCAGGCAAAAGCAGCAGCCCAACCTGGACGGGTTCAAGGCCAAGGACCTGCTGGAGGTAGATCGGCAGAAGAATGACTGTCCCGAAGAGTGCGGCCATCGAGATGACCATCAGCGAAGTGGACACCGCAAAAATTGGTTCGCTGAAGGTCCGGAGGTCCAGAAGCGCACGATCCTTACGCTGTAGCTTCAGCTGGCGAAGGACAAAAATCAGGAGCGACACAGCACCGGTTATCAGCGCAAGCCACATAGGAGCAGTAGATGAAGCTGAGTCCGCGCCGACCTGGCTCAGCCCGAAGATCAGACCACCAAAACCAAGCGCTGAGAGGATCACGGAGACCACGTCGAGGGGGACGTTCTTCGGTTCGGTGACATTCTCCACTCGGCGGGCCCCGATGATGAGCATGGTGAGTGCAATGGGCAGCACCAGCCAGAACATCCAACGCCAGGACAGCGAATTGAGGATGATTCCTGAAATGGTGGGTCCAATAGCAGGTGCCACCGAGATGACGATGGATACGTTGCCCATCGTCTTTCCTCGTTGATGTGCCGGCACCAGCGTCATGACTGTGGTCATGAGGAGCGGCATCATGATGGCTGTTCCACTGGCCTGAACCACCCGGCCGAGAAGCAGGAAGGAAAAGTCTGGTGCTAGTGCTGCTAGGAGCGTCCCTGTTGAAAATAGACTCATGGCCGCCATGAAGATGGGGCGGGTGTTGAAGCGCTGCAGCAGGAAACCGGTGATGGGGATTACGACCGCCATGGTGAGCATGAAGGCCGTTGTCAGCCACTGAGCGGCTCGGGCTGTGATGTTGAGGTCGATCATGAGTTCGCGGATAGCGACGTTCATAATCGTTTCGTTGAGGATGACTACGAAGGCTGAGGCCAGCAGGAGCCAGATGACCCGCTTGTTCCGGGCAGAGTGGTCCGGTTTGTTCAAGTCATTTTCCAATCGGGAAGTGCGTGCCATCCTCAGACGGCCGTGTACGCCCACGCTGGGGTACGCCGGAAAGCATAACAACGGTCAGTGACTATTTAGTCCTGACCTTGCGATCCGGCGGAAACCCGCTCCGGACGCTCCGCAATAGTCCTGTCGCCACGCTGCCCTTTGATGCTCCTCTGCGTCAGAGGCTGGCTAAAGTGCCGCCGTCGCCCCGTTACTGTGCCCATGCAGCCGTTGCAGTCAGAGGGCCCCTGGGTAATACGGAAACCCCGGGTAGGCGTACCCCGCGCCCCAGTAGGGCGTATAGCCATAGTGCCCGTACACGTCCTCATGGAAAGGGCGCTGGTCCACTAGTTCGGGGTCGTAGGATGGCGCACCGGCTACGCGGTCTCGGGTTTGATCGAGGCGAACCTCGTCGTCTGTGATCCGTGTGATGGCATCCACCGGGATGAACGATTTTTCTTTGCCCAAACCAAGAAAACCACCGGAAGCCACCAGCAGGAACCGCACCTTGTCCTCCGCAGAATCAATCAGGAGGTCCTCAACCTTGCCAACGTCCTCCCCGTCCTTGTCTCTGACGTGGCGCCCCCGAACATCGGCGTCCTTCAAAGCAATGGTTTCGCTGATGTCGCTGAGCTTGACCAATGCGTCGGCTGTATTTTCCGCCATAATGCACTCTCCTTTGGGTGGACCCGATACCGGTTCTCACCGATAGCTCCAACAGTAGGCACGCTGGGACCGTATCCTCAACCTCTATGCATCGCCCGCATCAGCCGGAAGAAACCTGTTGCTTCGAGGCGACGCGCGGCGCAATAACCACCGCGGCGATGGCGATTCCCATTGCCAAGGCAAATACCCCCACGAAGGACAGCCCCGTCGTCGTCAGTCCGGTGAAAATGATGCCGGTGACGGCAAGGGCGAGCGCGGCACCGAGGGAATCCGCGATCGACATGGCCGAGCTGTTGAAACCCTGGTTCTGCTGCGAGGACAGGCTGAGCGTCATGACACTCAATCGTGGATACAGCAACCCCATCCCTGCACCGCCAACTGTCCAGCCAATAACTGCAACGGCCGCCGGCCAATGAAACAGCGCTGTCAGCAGTGCCAGCGAAGTTGCCACGAAGATGAATATCGAACCGCAACGAATTGCCAACGCATGTTCAAGCCGGTTACCCATCCGTCCCTGGACAGCGGATGCGGACGCCCAGGCAACTGCGCCAAACGTCAGCGTCAGCCCCGCAAGTGCTGGTGTGAAGTCATAGCGGTCAATGAAAAGATACGGCAGATAGACCTCGGTGCCCAGGAACGCGGCTGATGCTAACCCACGAGTCAGAATAACGCTGGGCAATCCGCGCGTCGCCGTAAGCGTACCGGGAGGTACCAATGACTTCAGTGCTATCAGAGCGATGGCCAATGCCACACCGGCCAGCACGACGGCGCCAGCTGGGAGCCGCGCCGAAAGGTTGAGCCCCAGAACAGCGGCGGCGGCTAGAGTTGCCCAGCCTAGCCTTCCGAAATTCCACGGGACCACGGACGTGGGCTCCGTGTGAAGGGCGCGCATGGCCGGAATGATCATGGCCAAGGCCGGCACCACCAGCCCAATGACGCCGAGGAACACCCAATGCCAGCTCAGCTGTTCGGCCACAACACCGGCGGCAAACGGCCCTATCAGCGAGGGCAGCACCCAGGCTGCCGCGAAGCTAGCAAAGATCTTTGGATGCAACAGTCCTGGATACACGCGCGCAACAACCACGTAGAGTGCCACCGTGATGGCGCCCCCACCGAGGCCTTGGACCAACCGTCCTACCACCAAGACGGGCATACTCTCCGCGGTGCCAGCAATCAACAGCCCCAATACAAAAGCAGCCACGGACGTGTAGAGCGGAGCAACGGGACCACGCCTGTCGGCCCAGTTGCCCGCTGCCACCATGCCGATCACCCCGGTCGCAAGAGGTCCAGCGAAAGCCAATGCGTAGAGGGAGGCACCGTCCAGATCAGCACTGACCAGTGGCATGATGGTTGTCACCGCCAAGGACTCGAAGGCGCTCAGGAAGACGAGCGCAAATGTGCCGATGGTGATCCAGCGATATGCGGGCGCCAAAATACCTTCCGCGGCAGCGGAGCGTGGGGTCATGTATGTAACTTTAGGGCGCGCGCCCCACGATTCACGTACCTCTATTTACTGAGTGTCTTGGACTCCGAGCATTCCGGCATGCAGACCACGGATTTCTTCGGTGAACTCAGGCACCGGCCCGATGACTTCGAGCCGCGTGGCCACTGTCTGGATAGGCAGAGGTGCCACGGGGCCTGCTGCAACGCCCCACTGCTGGTACCAATCATTGGTTTGTTCGGAGCTAGAGGCATAAACAATTCGGCCCAAACCCACCATGGCATGCGCTGCAGAGCACATGGGGCAATGCTCCCCAGAGGTAAAGACGACGGACGCACTTCGTTCCTCTGGGCTCAGGTTTTCGGCAGCCCACCGGGCAATAGCAAATTCCGGGTGACGCGTTGCATCGCCGTGCTTCACCCTGTTGCGGTCCTCGAAGCGCACTTTTCCTGTTGGGTCGGTGAGTAGCGAGCCATACGGTTCATCTCCGGCTTCAACTGCTTCCCGGGCAAGATCCACGCAGCGTCGTAAATGCGCCCGTTCCGTTGCAGAGAGGCTGGCTGTGCTGTCCTGATTCATGGCCTCACCCTAGCACCGGAAATAATCGGCTCCACGGGCGCTCGCTGCGTTCTGCTGTATGGGTTTAGACAATCGTTTCGGTGGATCGGCGGCCGCTGAACGTCAGTAGCGTAGGCACTTTGATCGCGAGGATGCCCAGAGCTGCGATCAGCAACAGACTTGCTCCAAACGCGGTGAAGGAAACCCCCACATACTCAGCGATGATTCCAAGCGCGAGCGTTGAAATGGGCATGATTCCAATAGCAAGTTCTTGGAGACCAAGGGCACGGCCGTGAACTGCGGGTTCGGTGGTCATCAGCAACAGAGTGGTTTGTAGAACACCAAAAGCAGCGCTGGCCATACCGATCAGGCCCATGAGTACGAACGAGAGCCACGGTGTGTGTGACAGCGCGAATGCCGCCCACAGGGCGCTCCAGGTTGCCGTACCAAAAACAAAAAGTCCGCCTTTGTACCGGAAGTCTCCCATGCCAGCAATGATGACTGAACCAATGAATCCTCCGACGCCGGCGCACGTCAGAAGTATCCCGAGACCGGCCGCATTGAGCCCCAGAGATTCGGCGGCAAACACTGGCATAAATGACTGAAACACCGGCCACAAAAGCGTGTTGGCGGCGAGCGTGACCAATAAGACAGCCACAGCCAGACGGTTGCGGCTGATGATGAAGAATCCGCTTTTGACCATGGACAGGACAGACGTGGTGTGGCTTTCCACGGCAGTTGCATAGGAACGCAGCGGCATGATCAGCAGCAGCGACAATCCGTACCAGGCCGTCGAAACCCACAACGCTGACGGCGCACCGATAGCAGCGATCATCACCCCACCAAGCGCGGGCCCAACCACTTGCGTCAGGCTCAGCGCCATGGAGTTGAGGGCGTTCGCATTGGAGAGATTCTCGCGCCCCACGAATTCAAGGACCAGCGATGCGCGGGCGGGTTGAGACGGGGACTGGGCAAGACCGATCGCTAAACCACCAGCAACCAGCACCCAATAGGACAACAGCCCGGCCGTCGCGAGGCCAGCAACAATGGAGACGGCGACGGCGGCCCATCCGCAGGCCACCATGAGCAAACGGATTTTATTGTGCCGGTCTGCGAATGCCCCGGCTACCGGGCCCAGAAACATGGGAGCGAGACGGACTGCCGTGTAGACGGCGACCAAGAATTCAGACTGTGTGAGCTCAAACGCGAGCCAGCCAAGAACTAGCGTCTGCGTCCATACACCGCCGAAAAAGAAGAGATTGGAAAACCACAACAGCCTGAAGCGGCGGTTTCCTTGAAGTGAAGAAAAAGCCGTACGCAAACCAACTTTGTTGCGTACCGGTGCCGTCTGATTACTCAACTGGGCTCGGTGCCTCTCAGCAGATCGACCATGGGGAATGCCTTTCGCTGAAAACCGTCATCGATGCGCTCATTCGTGCGTTGGCTCACCGGTCAGTAAGTGGTCCGCGTGGTTCATGGTTTCACGCAGGAGCCGGATGAGGTGCCCGTCGGGCAGCGAATAAATCACGTGTCGACCATCCTTGCGCGCTGTAACTGTCCCACTGAGCCGGAGCTTCGCTAAGTGCTGGCTGGTCACGGTCCGGGAGCCGCCGACGGCGTCGGTCAGTTCCGAAACTGATCTAGGGCCTTCGGCGAGCTGCCAAAGTAGGTGCAGTCGTGTTGGTTCTGCGAGCATCCGCAAGATGCCCGCTGCGGTCTCGAGCAGTTCAGGGCTAGGCGTTACCGTGTGAACGAGCGACGGTTCGCACTGGTCGTCGTCGGGCGTGTCAGCCGGATTGTCCAATGCCCTGTTCCTCATGTGTGGAGTCTACGGCCTGCACACGCTCCGATGGCCACGAGAGAATCGCGGCGACGCCACCTGCCACGGCGAGGACAGTCAAGGCGAGCGCTGCCGCGCCAAGACCCGCGGTCGCGCCCAGCAGACCGGCCAGCGGGTACGTGATGATGAAACACGCATGGGAAAGGGAGAATTGCGCCGTGAACACGTACGGGCTTGTCTCGTCTGTGGATGCCTCGCGCAGCAGCCGTGAAGAGGGTGTCAGGATCGTCGAGTTACCGGCCCCGAGGAGGAACCACATGGCCAATAACCAGAACCATCCGCCGCCATCGTCGTCCAGCATGAAGTACGTCGCTACCGTTGCACCAGCCAACGCAAGCGGAATGACGACGGCGCCGCTGAGCATCACCGGCCGGTCGCCGAACCGGTCGAGGATACTGGGCGCTGCGAGTGCCACGATCATGGATCCCACGCCGAAGCTGGCCAGCGCTATGGCGAGATCGGTATCAGATCGACCGAGGACATCGCGTACGTAAACAACAGTGTTCACCAGGACCAGCGCAGTGGGCGCCGCAACGACGAAGTTGAGCGCCAGTAGGGAGCGGAGACGTGGATTGCGCCAGAAAATTCGAGTTCCCAGTGTTGTGCGGTGCCACAACGACGACGGCGTTCCCCTTCCCGTTCCGGCGGAGAATTTTGGCAGGACCGTCGTGGCCACCAGCAAGGCAGAGAGCAGGAACCCGACGACCGTGCCGAGGAATAGGTTGTTGTAGCTGATGATCGTGAGAAACACTGCGGCGAGCGCTGGGCTGACGAGGGCTTCCATGTCGTAGGCCAGCCGGGACAGGGAGAGTGCCCGGGTGTAGTCGCGCTTCTCCGGCAGTACCGCCGGGATGAGGGATTGGAAAGCGGGGGTGAAAGTAGCCGAGGCCGCTTGCAACAGAAAGATCACCACGTAGATCTGCCACGTTTCAGTGATGAACGGCAAGCACAGAGCCATGGCTGCACGGATGATGTCTGCACCGATCAGGACAGGCTTCTTGGGCAGGTGCGCGACCACGGCATTGACCACGGGTGCGAAACCAACGTAGGCGAGCATCTTGATGGTCAGGGCGATGCCCATGACGGCGCCCGCATTTTCGCCGGCGAGGTCGAAGGCCAACAAGCCAAGGGCCACTGTCAAAAGCCCAGTTCCGATCAGCGCCACCATCTGGGCCGAGAACAGCGATCGGTACGTTGGGTTCTTCAGTACTGCGAGCATGCGGGCCCCTTGACGTATTTATATGTGCACTCGTGTGCACTTATCTTACATCCTCAGTAATCTGAGCGCTCGCCCAGGATGGCTCGGGATAGTCGAGCCTACTGTTTACTGGGCTGTTCGTCCACGTTTTCGTCACCGGGACCGGTCGGGTGGATACGATACACCTCGTTCTGTTCCGAGATCTGTACTGCGACCTCGGAATCCGAGGCCTTCAAGCCGTAGATCTCCGAAACGACGGCTCCGGAACTGGCGAACGGCTTGAGGATGCCCTGCCTGATGTCACCAGCTCTGCGGCGCCTGATCCCGATGATCACCCGGACCACGATGGCGACGCCGAGCGAAATCCAGAAAATTGTTGAAAGCACACCTATGAGCTGAGAAGTGAAGGTGGTGAAATCGTCGGCCATCTTTCGCTCCTTATCAGCTAGGTGCTACCCGGCGTCGTTCTCCATCACTCTACGCGCCGGCAATTCCGACTTTGGTTCTAACCGCTCACGAAGAGGACTTGTCTTCCTCGACTGTGAACTGTCTGGCCACCAAAACATCCGTTGAGGAGTGGGCGATGATGGACATCACGATGACCAGCGCCACCAGGTGAAACACTTGGTTACCCAGCGCTATGCCGGATTCCAGCACGATCAGCCCGTACACGACTGACGCGAATCCCTTGGGACCAAACCACATGGCAGAAACCTGCTGACGCATGGGCAAACCACTGCCAACAAACGAGACCAACAAGGCCAGGGGCCTCACGGCAACAAGGGCAAGAACAGCGAAGACCCAGCCCTCAAACGGAATTTCCTGAAACAGGAATACCGGAGTGATCAGCGCACCGAAAACCATGATGGCACCCAGCTTGAGCAACTCGGTGACAAGTTCACCGAACTGCTCAAACTCGTGCCGTAGATCCTGACTGGAGGATGCCACGGTGATGCCCGCTGCGAAGGCACCGAGGAACAAGTTCGCGTGAGTTGCCTGACAAATCGCCAACACCAACAGCCCAATGGAAACTGCTAGCAGCGGCTGCAGCGACTTGGTTGCCTGCAGGAACGGAAGCCGCTCCAACCGCAGGACAAGCCACGGGACCACGACACCCACAACAATGCCCAGGCCGATTTCCTCAAATAACTGCCACCCATGGGCCTCGGTTCCTCCTGCAACAGCCAGAAGCAGCAGCACAATCGGAAGCGCCAACCCGTCGTTGAGACCGGACTCGACGTTCAGCAGATGCCGCAGCCGACCGGGCACTTCCTTGCGCCCCACAATGGCAGCGGCAAACACCGGATCGGTAGGGGCTAACACGGCGCCGAGCAGGAAGGACTCCAGCCACGGGAGGCCCACAAGGTAGTGCGCTAGCAAAGCCGTGATCAGCAAGGTCAGAGGAAGCCCCACCAACAATGCGCGTCCCGGCAGCCGCCACGCTAGGCGTAAATCCTTGAAACCTATTCGCATCCCGTCAGTGAACAAGACGGAGAACAACGCCAACTCAGCCAGACCACCGACGATTTGATCGTCCGCAGTGACGCTGATGAAACCCAGACCGCCCTGGCCCAGAGCGAACCCACCCAGCAAGAAGAGGACAGCAGTAGAAATGACGGTCCGGTTGGCCCGTTCAGATATCAGAACACCGACCAGCAACAGTACGGCGAAAGACAACAGCAGCGCAGAGGTCATGGTCATGGTCATCCGCCTTGGTGCATCGATGAAGAAAAAATCGTGCAATTCATCCAATAATGGCTAACAAAGTGCTTCTCACGCAACGTGCAGGAGGTCCCCGAGCCTCAATCGTCGCACCTCAGGGCTCCCTACCGTTGCCAGAGCTGTGGCGTAACCATCAATGTCTTGTGGCCACATAATTCGCACCTGATCCAGCTCAGAAAGAGCAGAGCGCCAAGAGTCCTGAATGACAGTAGCGGTCCACGATCCGTCAGTGCCACCGGCGTCGTGCACGCTCAGCGTTCCCGGCTCGACGGCGAGTCCGTGGCCTGTCGTTTTAAGGGCGGCTTCCTTGGCTACCCAGAGCCGGATGCGAGCGGCAGCATCGCGGGACGGCAGGTGCTCCCGTTCCCGAGAAGTCAGAGCGTATGCATCGAATCCGTCGAAGATCCGGGAGGGTAACTGCTCGATGTCAGCCCCCACCGGAGATCCTTCTGGCGAGGAGGCAACTATGACGATCCCGGCGGAGCGAGAGAGACTCAGCTGGACCCCGTCAATACTGGGCTTTCCGTGTTCCCCGCCGCAGGTACGACACCGGCGATACACGCGAAGCGCCGCGGCCAATCGAGGATCGCTCCCAAGTCGCCGGGCTGCCATGAGGCGGAAAAGCGCATGTGCCGCGCGATAGGATAATGCGTCGCTTTCCCTGCGGAAGCGGGAGGACGCGTTCTGTTCGGCAGCGGAGAGAAGCGCGTCCAGACCGCCCAGCGGCCGGGTGCCCTCCACGACCAGCGATGCCGCCGCCGAAAAGTACTCCATCCCGCTTACAGTCACCGTTTACTGATCCGCCGGTATTGTCCGATGGCGATGGGGGCGAATACCGCGATCAGGCCGAGGCAGCAGAGAAAAGCGTAGAGGAGCGCATTGTCCGCGGGCCAGCCTGTGGGGGCCGCGAAGCCTTGCGGGGCGCTGTTACCAAATAACCGGCGTACGGCAGTGGCCACAGCTGTGACCGGGTTCCACTGCGCAATGGTCTGCAGGATTCCGGGAAGTGACGTCACTGGCACAAAAGCACCGGAAATAAACGTCACAGGAAACAGCCAGATCAGGCCCAGGCTCTGTGCCACTTCGACGCTGCGGGCCGTGAGTGCAATGACAGCCCCCACCCAGGACACCGCGAAGGTGAAAAAGAGCAACAGTCCAAGGGCAAGGAGCGTTTCACCGATGCCGGTGTTGATGCCCCAGCCGATAGTCAGGCCCGCCAGAAGGGTCACGACAATCGAGATCGTACTGGTCACTAGATCCGAGGAAGTCCGCCCCAGAAGGACGGCGACTCGTGACATGGGCAGCGAACGAAAGCGGTCGATAAGACCCAACTGCAGGTCTTTGGCCAGGTAAACGGCTGTGAACGAGGAGTTGAAAGTCAATGTTTGGGCAAGGATGCCACCGATGAGGAACTCGCGGTAATCTCTTCCGCCGAGCGTGCCTCCGAAAACGAAGGCCAGGAGAAGGACAAACATCACAGGCTGCACAACACTGGTGACCAGGGCTCCGGGCGTCCGGCGCACATTGGAGATGTTACGCCACGCGATGACGGAGCTGTCCCGAAGGGCTGCCTGCATACTCATGAGCTGATCCTCTCTTCTTGTGACTCGGACTCCTGCTCGGTTTCATCAAGGCTGTCCTGATCAGTGCGTTCCCCCGTAAGGCGTAGAAAGACGTCATCGAGGGTAGGACGGCGCAGCGATGCTTCCACCACGGTCAACCCGGCCTCGTCCAGATCCCTCAACCCGCGGACCAGCATGTGGTGACCACCGGACGCGGCGATACTGATGCGGTTGGTTTGAGAGTCGATTTCAGGCTGCTCGACGCTGTGTCCTTGCAGTCCGCCGGCATTTGCCACCTGAGTGAGCACCCGGGCAACCTCGGAAAGTTGATGCGGTTCGGCAACCACAACGTCAATGCGATCGGAACCTGCGCGGGCCTTGAGCTCACCCGCCGTGCCTTCGGCGATGACGCGGCCCGCATCAATGACCGCAATGTTATCCGCCAGACGGTCCGCTTCATCCAGGTACTGGGTGGTCAACAGGACAGTGGTTCCCTCAGCCACCAGCGAGGACACTGCGTCCCAGGTCTCCAACCGTCCGCGCGGGTCCAGACCAGTGGTTGGTTCGTCAAGGACAACCACCGGCGGCCGCGCCACAATGGCTCCCGCCAAATCCAATCGACGTCGCATGCCACCGGAATAAGCTCCAGTGAGTTTTCCTGCCACTTCCGATAGCCGGAAATCCGCAAGCAATTCTGTGGCCCGGGCGGATGAATTTCGTCGCGACATCCCGTAAAGCCGACCCACCATATAGAGGTTCTCGAAGCCAGTCAGCTTTTCGTCAACAGCAGCATACTGGCCCGAGAGCCCAATGGATCGCCGTACCTGCTGCGGCTGGTCAACTACGCTATAGCCTGCCACGCTCACCGATCCAGAGCCGGGAGAAAGCAGCGTTGTCAGTACCTTGACCGTCGTCGTCTTGCCGGATCCGTTAGGGCCCAGAAGGCCCAGAACTTGTCCTTTCTCAACTGTCAGATTGAGCCCGTCCAGGGCCCGGAAGCTGCCAAAGTTCTTGTAGAGCTCTCGAATATGTATCACTAGGATGCAGCGAGCTCCTCGACGCGGCGCGGCACCGTATCGGTCCAGTTCTGCCCCACATACTCAAGGCACTGCTCACGACCTTCGGGACCAAACATGACTGCCCATCCGGCCGGAACGTCCGCGAACGACGGCCAGAGCGAATGCTGCTGAAGATCATTGACAAGCACCCGGAAAGTTGCCGTTGTGTCATCAAATGGATTGTTGCTCATCAAGAAAACCTCTTTACGTGGTCGGTGTTCCCGGCGATCAGTGTCGATTGCACAACCGGCCTACTCCATCTATTCGTGTCAGTTGTCCAGATGGACTGCCAGAACCGGCAGAATTTCCTGGAGGGCCTTCTCACTCAGCATTTGTGGGTGCCTTTCCGCTACGAGCGTGTTGATGATTTGCCCGTCAATGAACGGTTGCCATGAACCGGCCGACGGTGTCCCCTCCGGCACCTCTTGGGTGGCAGTGAAGAAATAGAGGTCTCCACTGAACTTTTCCACTGGTGCTTGCCGGATAAGCGCAGCCAACGTGGAGAAGTTTTCCACCATGGCCTGCACGGATTCCCGGGAAACATTGCCCAGCGGATTGTGGTTCTCTCGTAAAATTTCCAACATCCGCTCATCACCCAGGGTGTCCTTTTCCCCTTCCGGAACCGAGATGCCCACCGCCTGAAGGTAGTTGCCCCATAGCTGCGCCCCAGTGCCGATCCCGGCATTGTTCTCCTGATGGGTGGGGAAGGCGTCCAGAATGGCCAGGAAGGCCACCTCGTTCCCCCGTTCCTGCAGCCGGGCCGCGAGTCGCTGGACCAGATTCCCGCCGAACGAAAAGCCCATGAGGTGGTAGGGACCCTGGGGTTGGACGGTCTTGAGCTGATCCACATAGTCATCTGCCAGCTCAGTGAGGGTTTCTGCCTGCACACCATGGTTCTCCCCGGGAATCATGCCCGGCATCTGCAATCCAATGAGTGGACGTTCTGGATCAAGTCCGGCAAGCATGGAGGCGTACCCCCAGCTAATCCCAGTGGCCGGATGAACGGCAAAGAGTGGCGCCTTCGAGCCCGTGGTTCGAAGGGGCAGCACGCGTCCCAAACTGTCCGCGACACTCTCCGCAGCGCCCTTGGATGCTTCCCGGACCAGCGCTTCCACCGTCGGGGACTTGAACAGCGACTGCACTGGCAGTTCCGAGCCCAGCGCGGCATTGATCTGCGAAATCAGCGGTTGAGCAAGAAAGGAGTGACCCCCGAGCTCAAAGAAGGATTCATCGACTCCTACCTCAGGCAGCGACAGGACAACAGCAAAGATCTGGGCGACTACCCCTTCTCGCGGGGTGCGTGGAGCCAGCCCCGTGGTGCGCACTGCTTCCGACGCCTCCGGCAGGGCGCGGACATCCAATTTGCCGTGAGCCGTGAGCGGAACGGAATCAATCAGAAGAACAGCAGCAGGCACCATATAATCAGCGAGCCCTGCTCGTGCGGCGGAACGCACGCTATCCGCCAGGGTTCCCGGGTCAACTCCGGCACCGCCGCCGTCGGGCACAATGTAGGCCACCAGCTGAGCTGGACCCTCAGTGCTGCCGACCGCGCGGACAACAACGTCACGGACGCCCTCAACAGAGCGCGCAAGACGTTCCACTTCCCCCGGTTCCACTCGAAAACCACGGACCTTAATCTGGTCATCGTTGCGGCCGATAAACGCAAGACGGCCGTTCGCGTGACGCGTGGCGAGGTCGCCCGTACGGTACATTCTCTGCCCCGGCTCGGTAAACGGATCCGCAACAAACCGCTCCGCAGTGAGGTCCGGGCGCCCACGGTAACCCCGGGCCAGTTGCGGCCCGGCCAGGTACAGCTCACCGGCAGAGCCTGCCGGAACATGCTGCAGATGAGAATCGAGCACATAAGCACGCGAGTTCAGTAGGGGACGGCCGAGCTCGGGTGTCTCCGCCGTATCGAGGTCGGCGACGATCGCATCCACAGCCGCCTCTGTTGGCCCGTACAGATTCCAAGCCCGTACGCCGTCGTAGGAACGCAGGAGGGACCACAAGTCCGCGTCCAGCGCTTCGCCACCCAGAGCAAGATGCATTCGGTTGCTACGTGTCCGGCCCTGAATCATCTCGGAAAATGAAGGCTCATTGAGCAACTGCCGCAGGTAACTGGGCGTGGTTTCCCAGGCGCCGATCCCCTGCTGAGCGAAATACTGTGCCAGCTGCTGCGGAATTCGCCTGACTTCGTCCGCCACGATGTGCAGCTCGTGCCCGTCCACCATCCATAGGATCGGGTCCCAGGAAGCGTCGAACCCGACGCCGGTGGTATGGGCAACGCGGATGCGATTAGACCCGTCCGCTCCTTGCAAAGGCGGGAAAAGGGTGCTTCTGTGCGCAGCGAGCAGGTTCGCTAGCGAACCATGGCTGACCTCTACGCCCTTGGGCCGTCCCGTAGAACCCGAGGTGAACATGACGTAGGCCAACTGCTCCGGTGAGACATCACGCACTGGCTCCGCAACGGCGTCGTCGGTTGGTCCTTCATTACTGACGCCGTCTTCACGAATGGCGCGGTCTTCACTACCGAGCATTTCCTCTATGCAGTAAACAACACCACGGTCGATGCCAGCACTGCTCCGGGGCTCTTCCAGCTGATCCATGGAGTCCGCAAACGCGAGGACCGCAACCGGCAGAGCATCCGTCAGGATGGCAGCGACGCGGTCGGCCGGATATTCCGTGTCAATGGGGTTGTACACGGCTCCGGTCTTCAGGACACCCAGGATGGCAGTGACAGTGTGCAGAGAGCGGGGCAGGTACACCGAGACGGTGTCCTCCTGACCTATCCCGGCGCCGACCAGCTTCCGGGCAATCCGTCCGGAAGCCGCATCGAGCTGACCAAAGGTGAGTTCCTGCGCCCCGAACACCACGGCCCGCTGCTCAGGCTCCCGGGCAACGGTCTCGGCGAAGGCCGCGAGAATATTGATCGCCGGCTCCTGATTCGCCGGGCTCCCCGTTGCTTCAGTGCTGGCTGTAGCTTGTGTGCTGGCCGACTCAGCTTCTGCATTGGCTTGGGCCGTTGGCCCGACAGTACTCATCATCAGCTGATGGGCTTCCGAGGGCTCCATCATGGTGATCGATGCTAACGCTGCGTCCGGAGCCTCGATAACGCGACCAATGAATAGCGTCAGACGGCGGACCAGAGCCTCGACGGTCTCCGACGAAAACATGGACGCGTTGTAGTCCAGCACAGCAGAGAGTCCGCCCTCGGACTGTTCGCTAAAGGTAAAGGACAAATCGAACTTGGCTTCCCCAGTGGAAAGCTCCGGCTCCACGCTGGCCTTGACACCAGGCAGACTGATGCCCGCACGGGGCGTGCTCTCCACAGCGAGCATGGTCTGGAAGATGGGGTGCCTTCCTAGCTCGCGAGCCGGATTCACCGCCTCGACAAGACGCTCAAAAGGAACGTCGTCCTTGTCGAATGCGTCCAACACACTCATCCGAGTGCGATTGAGCAGTTCCCTGAAGGTCGGGTTGCCGGCGGCATCCAGACGGATGGGCACTGTATTGACAAAAAACCCGATCAATTCGCTCAGCGCAGGATCACGCCGACCAGCCGTGGGCGAGCCGAGTACCAAGTCATCGCCAGCACCCATCCGGTTGAGAAAACCGCCCAGTGCCGCATGCAACACCATGAATAGACTGGCATTGTGTGAGGCCGCCAATGCGGACAACGCAGTGGCCGTGTCCCGGTCGAGGGCAAACGGGTGTTGACCGCCGCGCTGGCGTGATTCGCGCGGACGCGGTGCGTCGGCGGGAAGAGCCAGCTCCGCCGGGATTCCCGCCAACTCGTCCTGCCACGCAGCTAACCTGGAGTCGAGGCGGGTACCAGGATGATTATCGTCGCTGACTGGTTCAGAGATCCCGGCATCGGCAGTCTCAGCCGGGCCACCGCCGTCGAGCATGTCCCGCTGCCAGAGGGTGAAGTCTGCGTATTGGACCTCCAGCGGACGCTGAAGGGACCGCTGGGTATTGCTGCACCGACTCGAATAGGCAGTCGAAATATCATGGGCAAGTGGCGCCAGCGAAGCGCCGTCGCTGGCAATATGGTGCAGCACCAAGTGAAGAATCCACTCATTGGAGTGCAGCTGCGTGAGCGTAGCCCGGAGTGGGAGATCTTCGGTGAGATCAAATCCTCGGCCTGCTTCCTGGCTCAACACGTTCCGGAGCTCCGCCGCGGACTCCGCCTTCTGGTGTGCCAGTAATCCAGCGGCCTCCGAAGCAGAAAGAATCCGTTGTTCGGGAGTTCCGCCAGTTGCTGGATAGACGGTGCGCAGTACCTCGTGCCGTGCCACCAGGTCATCAATTGCCGCACCCAACGCATCGGCATTCAGCTCACCGGTCAACCGTACTGCCAGCGAAATATTGTAGTCAGAGGCCCCCGTATCCAGCTGATTGAGGAACCAGAGCCGGGATTGCGCGTACGACGTCGGAATGCGTTGGGGGCGCGGACCCTGGCGGTCCTGCATCCATTGGTTGAGACTCTGATACCCCTGTTCACCGGTCCCGGCGCCGTCCACTGCTCCCCCGCCATCGTCAGTTGAATCTTCGGGGTTTTCAGGGACCCCACGTTCGGTAGTCAGCCGGGGAAGAAGGGCCGCCGGCGTCGTCGATTCGAACAGCGCCCGCAACGGCAACTCCACGCCGAACTGCGCCCGAAGCTTGGAGATCAGGGTGACGGCCAGCAGCGAGTGCCCGCCCAGTTCGAAGAAATCGTCATCCATACCCACGGTGTCCGTTTCCAGAACCGAGGCGAACAGGTCACAAACAGTGCGCTCGTCATCATCGACTGGGAGACGGGAGGATGTTACCGCCTCCGTTGAAGCGGGCAGGGAGCGCCGGTCCAGCTTCCCATGTGCGGTCAGTGGAATCTCGTCCAACGCCATGAAGACCGTGGGAATCATGTAGGTGGGCAGGTTCAGAGCCGCGTGCTCGCGCAATTTATCAGCGGAGGCACTGCCGGTGAAGTAGGCCACGATGCGCGCAGCGGCTGTGGTCTCCACCACCACGGCAGCGCGCCGGACTCCGGCGTGGGCCAGCAACACATTTTCGATTTCGCCAAGTTCAATCCGGAATCCGCGGACCTTGACCTGATCGTCAGCCCGCGAGACGAATTCCAGTGTGCCCTCCGCCAAGCGACGCACCAGGTCTCCCGTGCGATACATGCGTGCACCGATGCCAGTTCCGCCGGTGCCATGGCTCCCCGTATCGAATGGATCGGCAACGAACTTCGACGCCGTTTCCCCTGACCGATTGACGTAGCCCTCGGCCGCTCCTGCCCCCGCCAGATACAGTTCCCCGGTGACGCCATGGGGCACGTGACCCAGGTACTCATCGAGTACATAAGCACGGATATTACTGACAGGAACGCCGATGTGCGGCCTGGGTCCCTCGATTTTGGCTGTTACAGAGTCCACGGTGAATTCTGTGGGCCCATAGAAGTTGTAGGCGCTAATGCTACCTTCCGCCGTCAGCGCTGCGAGATCGCGCCACAAGTCATCCGGGACAGCTTCGCCGCCGAGCGCGAGGACCATGGGAACCTCGGACGAACGGGACTGCGTAACGTGCTCAAGCAGACCTGAGACCAGCAACTGCCGGACATAGGACGGCGTGGTTTCCAGTACGTCAATGTTCTCCGCGACACAAAACCGCACCAGTTCCTCGGCGTCTGTCCGGATGCTATCCGCAACCATATGCAGGTGCGCTCCGGCAATCATCCACAGAATGGGATCCCACGCCGCATCGAAACCTAGTCCCGCAATATGGGCTACAGTGACCGACCGGTCCCCAGCTTGAGCCGCGATCGTTTCAGCAAAAAACGACCGGCGATGGTGGCGGAAAAGATTGGCGATGGCCGCATGCCCGATGGCGACACCCTTCGGTTTCCCGGTGGACCCGGAAGTGTAGACCACATAGGCGGTCTCTTCGGGTCCCGGGTTCGGCAGTCCTTCCACCGCGTGTTCGGTTCGCTCTCCAGCCGCAGAAGCGGATGCGCCTGCAGCAGCCAGATCTGCCGGAGATAGAGTTTCTAGTCCCAGCTGACTGGCTGATTCGTTCTCACCTGGTTCAGCCACGAGGACACGGGGCGCACTGTCCTCAAGGATGAGCCCGATGCGCCCAGCGGGGTAGGTCACGTCGATGGGGACATAGACGGCCCGGACACGCAGAACCGCAAGCGCAACAGCGACTGCATCCGTGGACCGTTGCAGTGCCACCGCTACACGTTTTCCCGGAGCGACGCCCGCGGCAATCAGTCCCGTTGCGAGGACCTCGACGCGGTGATGGAGTTCGGCAAAGGTGAGGGTCTGTGCCGAAGCGCCAGCTGTTGAAGGCAACGCGCTGAGTGCAGGCAACGAAGGCGTACGGGCTACGGTGGCGTCGAATTCGGCCACCAGTGTGTCAGCCGGCGTGCTCACCTGCGTGTCGGAGACTTCGGTCAGGCAGGATTGTTCGCTGATCAGCTGCTTTTCTTCAACGGAGAGAACATCGATGGCCGAAAGGGCTGTGTCGGCATTGGCGGCAAACTGCTCGACCACGCGGATAAAGCGGCCAACGATGGCTGCGGCCGCGGCGTGGTCGAAAAGTGCCCCGTCAAACCCTAGGGTCCCGCGGATACCGCCTTCCTCCTGCTCGGCGAGATCCAGCAGGAGATCGAATTTGGAGCCACCGGAGCCCGGTGGCTGATCCACGCCGACCCTGAGGCCCGCCATATCAAGACGCGCCGGAGCAGTATTTTGCAGAGTTAGCATGACCTGAAACAGGGGGTGGCGTTCTTCGCCCCTGGCAGGGTTGAGCTCTTCCACGACGCGTTCGAAGGGGGCATCCTGATTGGCATAGGCGCGCAG
Organism: Actinomycetales bacterium; assembly: GCA_038199985.1. Taxonomy (GTDB): domain Bacteria; phylum Actinomycetota; class Actinomycetes; order Actinomycetales; family Micrococcaceae; genus Arthrobacter_J. Next base: position 20,895 of record JBBPYK010000062.1, read on the forward strand.
ATTCGTGAAGCGGACGCGGTCAATGAGGTCCGCAGCGCTCGGGTTGCCGGAAGTGTCGGTACGTAACACCAAAGTGTTGACGAAGAACCCCACCAGCTCATCCAAGCTGGTGTTGTTTCGGCCGGCCACGGGTGTTCCGATAGGAATGTCGGACCCCGCGCCGAGTTTACTTAGGAGACCAGCGAAGGCTGCCTGCAGAACCATGAAGAGGCTGGCGTTGTGCTGCCGGGCGAGTCCTTGCAGGCCTTCGTGTGTTTCCGGCGTGATCTGGAATTCAACGGCGTCGGTGTCGGCGTCGGCGTCGAGCTCCAGCGCTTGACTGCCGCGGGCCCGGTCAAAGGGGAGCCGCAGGTCTTCGGGGGCGCCGTCGAGCTCTTTCTCCCAGAAGCGAAGCTGGCGCGCGATGGCGCTTTGCTCATCGTCCTCGGAACCCAGCTCGGAGCGCTGCCAGAGCGTGTAGTCCGCGTACTGCACGGGCAGCGGCGCGAAGTTTGGCTCCGCTCCCTCGCACCGCGAGCCGTAAGCCATGGACAAGTCCTTGGCGAGTGGCGCCAGCGACCAGCCGTCGGAGGCAATGTGATGCAGGGTGATCAGCAGTACATGGTCCGAAGAACCCAGTTGAAGCAACGTGGCGCGCAGCGGCGTCTCACGCATGACGTCGAACGCCCGAGAAGCCTCTGCACGGATGGATCCATCGAGCAGTTCCGGGGTGGTTTGCACTGCAATCAGTTCCACCATGGCCTTATCGGCGTCAAGGATGCGCTGTTCAGGTTCGTCCGCGTTGAGCGGGAATACGGTACGAAGACTTTCGTGCCGACCAACGATGTCGTTCAGAGCTTCGCGCAGGGCGCGCACGTTCAACGTCCCCGCGAGCCGGAGGACCAGCGGCATATTGTAGGCAGCAGAATCGGGTTGAAACTGATTCAGAAACCAGAGCCTGCGCTGGGCATAGGACAGGGGGATGCTCTCCGGGCGTTCCCGAACAGTCAGTACACCATCCGCTTCCGCGGAGGTTTCGCCGTCGGCACCCAGGGTCTCGGCAAGGCCGGCCACACTCGGGTTCTCGAAGACCTCGCGCAGCGACGGCGCGGCTCCGAGCCGCTCGCGAAGGACAGCAACCAGCCGAGTGGCCAGCAATGAATGACCGCCCAGCTCAAAAAAGTCTGAATCGATCCCGACAGAATCAATCTCCAGCACCTCTGCGAAGGCATCCGCGACCGCCCGTTCACGGTCAGTACGTGGCTGGATTTCCGCCGTCGTCCGCTGAGGCTCGGGGAGCGCCTTCTTATCGAGCTTCCCGTTGGGGGTCAGCGGGATGAGCGCAATCTGTACCAGGGCGGACGGGATCATGTAATCGGGGAGCGACTGGCGAATGCTGCGGCGGATGGAGGCGGTGTCAAGCTCGGTGTCCGAGGTGACATACCCCAGCAGATGGTCGAAGCCTGCCCTGTTCGTCGTGGCGATGACGGCGGCGCCGGTTATCGAGTCAGTATTCCGCAGGACCTCCTCGATCTCAGAAAGCTCGATCCGGAAACCACGGATTTTCACCTGTTCATCGGCCCGCCCCAAGAACCGGATACCGCCGTCGGCCTGACGACGCACCACATCTCCGGTCCGGTACATGCGTGAACCATCGGAAGTGTTCGGATCAGCGATGAAGCGTTCGGAATTTAGCTCTGGCATTTCAAGATAGCCACGCGCCAGATTGACTCCAGCGACGTAAAGTTCCCCGACGGCGTTGGCCGGGACGTGGTTCAGTCCTGCATCGAGAACATAGTGGCGGCTGTTGGCCACTGACGTACCAATGGTGGGGGTGGTATGTGGCTCGATCGCCGCCGTCATGCTGTCAACGGTGGTTTCTGTAGGGCCATAAAAGTTGTAGGCGCTGACCCCTTCCAGCTCGGCTAGGCTGCTCCACAACCCCTCGTCCACCGCTTCGCCACCGAGTGCGACGACGCTGGGACGGGTAGATTCCTTGAACAGCCCCATCGCCATCAGTGCCTTGGCGAACGAGGGTGTCGTTTCGATCGAATCTATTTTTACCTCGCGCAGGTACTGCACCAGTGCCTCAGGATCGCGCCGGGTGAGGTTGTCCACCAAATGCAGTTCATGACCCGCGAAGAGCCATAGCAGCGGATCCCAGGAGGCATCGAAGGACAGTCCCGCGGTATGCGCCACCCGTAGGTTCCGGCCAAGCCGCTCGGCAGCTGGATCGAAAATGTCACTACGGTGGGACAGGAAGAGGTTCAGCAACGATGCATGCTCAACTCCCACCCCCTTAGGCCGGCCCGTGGACCCAGAGGTGAAGATAATGTAAGCGAGATCATTCCCGTCGGCCGTCGCGCCCTTGACCCGAAGGGATGATTTACCTGCCAGACCCGAAATCATTAGCGCTGAGTCCAACACCACCTCAGGGGTGTCCATGTCGAGACTGGTTTCCTCGGTGGTGAGGGCCAGAGAGGTCAGGATGAGCCGCGGCGCGGCGTCCTCCACCATGCCCTTGACCCTGCCAACGGGGTAGTCCGGATCCAGCGGTAGATAAGCTGCTCCAGATTTGAGTAGTGCGACGACGGCGATGGCCAGTTGGATGCTTCGCTCCAGCCGGACCGCAACGACTTCACCCCGCTCGACGCCCCTGCTCCGTAGGTAGTGCGCGAGTTGGTTGGCGCGCTGATCCAGTTCACTGAAAGTAAGTACTCCATCCGGTGCTACGACAGCACGGGCATGCGGAGACTCTTCCGCTCTGGTCTGGAACTCCTCAACCACCGTATGATCCGGCAGCTCGCGCGTTTCCGCCTCGCCCTGACGCAGAAGCTGCAGAGCTTCTGCAGGACCAGTCGAAGACAACGCGGCAACGCCCGTGTCATCTGCCGCCGCCAGATCCGCCACCAATAGCGTGAATCGGTCCAGATGCTCCGCCAGCGTTGGTTGATCGTAGAGTTCCGCGTTTGCTTCGAAGTCGAGGCTCACAGCCCCGTCAACCGTCCCCAAACCACGAATAATCATTGAAAGATCGTCGATGGGGCCAGTGGACAAAATGTTCATTGTCCCCTCGGCACCGCCGAATTTGATGTCCTCAATGGCGGGCAGAATATTGATGGACGGACCAATGTATTTCGAGTGCGAGTTCAGGGACTCGTACCGGAACCGCTGATGGATAAGGGCGTTGCGCAGGGCCGCCCCGGCAGAGCGGATGACATCCTGGATGCTGTCCCCGGGGGCGATCCGCAGTCGGAGCGGCACAATGTTGGACATCATGGACGGCACCGATTTGGCCAGCGCACCGCGGCGTGCGGTCACGGGCAGGCCAAGAGAAATATCACTTTCCCCGGTCATCTTGTGTAGAAAAACTGCGGCGGTTGCCACCAGGATGGCGGGACCGCTGGCTGCGCTGGCGGATAAACGCGCAGCGATGTCTTGCGGTACGTCGGTGCCAGCTCGCACCAGGACAGAAGCCGTTCCGTGTGGCTGACCAGCCAGCGCCGGAGCGGACTCAGCGTCGGCAGTACTCTCCGCCCAGAATTCCTTGTCCGACTGGAAAGCCTTCGATGCGGCGTAGTGCGATTCAGCTGTCAGGAGTTCCTTCAGCGAACCGAAGGGCGACGGCGACGTTCCGCCATCGTCCTTTTCCAGCAGCTCACTATATAACTGCGCCACCCGTTTAAGGACAAGCACGGCAGAGTATCCATCCAACATCAGGTGATGCACCCGCTGATAGAAGAAGTAACGACTGTCCGCTACGCGAATCAGCTGAGTGTGCAGCAGTGCGTCACCCCCGACATCGCGGGCTTCAGCCAGGTCCTGATCCATCAGCTCATGTGCATGGACCAACGGATCAGCCGAATTTCGGACGTCCGTGACAACCAGTTCAGTCCGCGAAGTCTCCCAAGCCTGAAACGGCCCTTCCATGTCCTCCCCGAACCGGACGTTGAGCGCGTCAGCCTCCGAAATAGCCTGACGCAGGGCAACGCCTACTTCTGAAGGCACTATGTCCCCACGCAGGTCCACATACTGCCCAATCTGGAACACCGGATTCTCTGGTTCGAGCTTCTGTGCGTACCAGATACCGCGTTGTGCAGCGGTCAGATCTAGGCGGGTGAACTGATTTCCCTCGGACATGATGCCTCTCGCGTTGTTGATACTGCTTGGGAAGATGGCCGAGGGAAACTCAGGGAGTTACTGAAACTGTCCGAAGTTGAAGGGACCCAAGATGAGGTTGAGGAGCGAACCTTCAATAAGCGGGCCTTCCAGGAGTGGCCCGTTAATCAACGTCACATCAGATAGCAAAGAGGTACTAGAGGCCTGTGGTGATACGTCCGGCGAAGCTGCGTTCGCAGGTGCAGCCGTCATGGCGAAACCGCCAAGGGCCAAAGCCGTACCTGCCGCCATGGCTGAGAGGCGCTGTACTGTCGTCCGAGTGTTCTTCACGTTGTGTCTCCTCGTGTCATAAAATCGGTTTCATTCGCCACCTGCGATTCTCCGCCGCAGGTAATTGGCATTGACAACGATTCGGTCTCAGTTGCATTTTGGATTGCCGTGTTCGGACTTTATCTGCCAGATCTCAAACATTGTGCTCTGAGGAGGTTGGTCTGCTGCTGAACGTTAGCCGTGCCTGAACGGATCTCATGAGACCGCTGCAGGTAGGCATCATCAAGATGATCCACCTTGGTGCATCAAGAACGAAGAAATCGTGTCGTTCGGCCACCAATCGTCGAGAATGTGTTTCGAACGCAAAAGTGCCCGGATGGATTCCTCCAGCCGGGCACTCAGCGTCTACCGACGTCGTGCGTCAGGATCTAAGCGATCTTAGCCATTCGTGCTGTAGTACACGGGGCCGGAACCAATGTTTGCACTGAAAACAGCGGTTGTGTTGCCAGTCCAACCACCGTGAACAGCGTTGCCGCCGCCGATGTATACGGCGATGTGAGGAACTCCTGCGCCAGCGTTGGAGTAGTACACCATGTCGCCGGGCTGAGGGTTGCTGGTGGGCGTTCCAAAGCGCAGCAACGAGGCAGGCGATTCGTCGCCAACTCCCGCGGCTCCTGCGTCCCGCAGCGCGCGTTCAACCAGTGCGGTGCAGTCCTGGGACTGTCCCACCTGTGACTGTGCCGAGGCGGCCACTGCATTGCCTGACACATTGCCTGATCCGATGGGGGTGATAGCGGAACTTGCCAGCTGGACGTCAGCGGTTCCGGCCTGGGGTGCTACCGGCGCCGATGCTGCCATGGTCTGCTGCTCAGGTGCAGCGACCGGTGCCGGAGCAACCGGAGCGGCGGGTGCCACAGCGGCCGGCGCTGGCGCTACTGCCGCCTGAGCGACAGGTGCCGGTTCGACAGCTGCCACGGAGCCGCCGGAGATGCGAATAACGTCCCCGGGGTAGATGACGGTGGCCATGTCCAGGCCATTGAGCTGCAGCACGCTGCTCAAGCTGACGCCGTAGGACGCAGAGATAACCCCTAGGGTGTCGCCTGAACGCACCGTGTGATTGATAGATTCCGCAGTCTGGGCTGGGGCAGGCGCCGCAGCGGGTGCTGCTACTGGAGCCTGAGCGACCGCAGCTACTGGGGCCTGAGCAGCTGCCACAGCAGGAACGGAGACAGGTGCCGGCGTTGTCGAGGGACCTGCGCCAGCCATGGCCGGTGCACCAGCCCCGAGCATCATGCCCGAGACAGCGGTAACTACAACGGCTCCTCGACCAACGCTTCCCTTATGCGATGAAACAGCCTTGGACAGTGAATCAAAGGGGTTGTTGCGCACAGGAGTTGCCCTGTGGCGTGCAATATTTGATGACATATTTGTAGCCTCTCCCAATGCCTACGGAGTTAGCTGTCGGGTTCGGATGGGAGCCACCCGGCCGCAACGTCTCAAGGGAACAATCCCTCAAATACGGGGCGACCTCACCCCAGGACTCGGTGGGAGCCCACTGTGTGGTTCCCCCGCTTCTGCCGAAATCTGTAGCGAACGGACCCTGGATAGCGGCAGAATTAGGCAATCTACCCGAGGGGTGCTGACCATTATCAGGATCGGCACGCATAAAGGATAACCGTTACCCCATCGAGATGTCACATTTAGGTCACGCACCGTGTCGAAATGACGAACGTCCCTCTCAAGGACGTCGCACACGTGGGATCCAATAACCAAGCACGACGGCGGCCAGAAAGCCGATCCCAGCCGTCGCCCAGATGCCGACCGCCAATGAAGCAAAAGCAGTAAACAAAGACAGCAGCCCCGGCCCAGCCATGGTCCCAAGATCCGACATGAAACGCCAGATACCGAGGAACTGCGGACGCCCGGGCGACGGCGAGTAATCGGCCCCAAGTGTCATCACAATCCCAGAACCGACCCCGTTCCCGAAACCAATCAGGAGCGCAGCTGCTGTGAACCACCCTGGGCCAGCGGTAAACGGGATGACCACCAGCGCCGCAGCCATGATCAACATGCATGGCACTGCCGTCCAGACCCGCCCTTTGACGTCCATCACTTTGCCTGCCGGATAAAAGATCAACATGTCTACAGCGCCGGAAAGCCCATAGATGAGCGCAGTCGCTGAGGCGTCTAGACCAATGCTCTCTGCCCACAGCGGTAGCACTCCCTGCCGTGTCGCTCTCACCGCAGCAATCAGAAGCACTCCCACTCCAACGGTCAGGAAGACTTTCACATGACTACGAAGCACGTAGCGAACGGTGGGAGGCAAGATGCGTTCGGCACCAGACCGGCGGGAAGGCGCACCAAGGTCCGGTACGCGGACGCTGAGGACCGCCGCCACCAGGGTGGCGGACGCACCTACCCAGTACGCACCGGAAATGCCAACCAACGCCATAACGCCTGCAGCGATGAACGGCCCAATGAACATCCCGATCCGGCTGACCCCGGCCAGCGTTGACAGAGCTCTGGCACGGAAATGCAGCGGCACCGCTTCCGTGAGGTAACTTTGCCGTGCCAGCCCGAACACGGAACCGGCCATTCCCACCATGAAGATTGCCAGCGCGAAGACCCACAACTGCGTAGCGAACGCGGCAACGACCATCGCCGTCGAACACCACAGCGCCGCCCCCACCAGAGCCCAGCGCTCGCCAAAGCGCGACGTGATCATAGTGGCCGGGATATTGGTGGCCAGCGAGCCTACACCGGTCAACGTGATGATCAACGCTGCGATGGCGACGGACCCTCCAAGGTCCCTGGCGCTAAGCGCAATAACGGGCAGAATCGCACCGGTCGCGATGCCGTAAAGGAGAGAGGGACCGTAAGCGGCCACTGCTATTCCTTTGAGGCTGAACAATTCGTCGGGCACGTACGTCAGCTTAGACCCGACGCTCCTGCCCCCGAGTTAGAGGTCTGCCAGCAGGCTGCCTGGGCTCTCGATCGCATCCGCAACGTACCGAAGGAACCCGCCCGCTGTACCGCCGTCGCACACGCGGTGATCAAAGGTGAGGGTGAGTTCGGTGACCTTACGAACAGCCAGTTCGCCGTTGACCACCCACGGTTTGTCGATGATACGCCCGACGCCGAGAATAGCGACTTCTGGGTAGTTGATGATCGCGGCACTGCCGTCGACACCAAAAACGCCGTAGTTGTTCAGTGTGAACGTTCCGGATGTCAGTTCCGCAGGACTTGCCTTCCCCTCACGGGCGACGGCGGTCAGGCGGCGAATTTCCGCATCCAGTTCTCGGGCGCTCATCTTTTCGGCGTTGCGGACGGAGGGCACCATGAGTCCGCGGTCCGTCTGCGCCGCGAAACCAAGATTTACGCCGTCAAAGGAGACGATCTCCTGACCGTCTCCCGCGGAGGCAATCCTTGTGTTCAGCTCGGGATATTTCTGCAGCCCAGCAGTGACAAAGCGAGCAATGAACGCCAGAAGTCCCGGCACGGAATCGGGTGTCCGCTTTTTCAAATCCGCTCGCATATCCAGCAGTGCGGTGGCATCCACATCCACCCAGACCGTCGCTTCAGGAATTTCCGCGCGGCTCCTGGACAAGTTGGTAGCGACAGTTTTGCGCAGCCCCTTGATCGGAGTTCGCTTGACGACGCCGAGACCGGACTTCTCATCCACCTCACCTGTAACCGCAGCGACTGTGGATGCCTTGGAAACATCGGAACTGTCTGCGGAATCTGCAGCAGAGGACACGTGACCGGTGGACTCGGAAGAGCCCGAGCTGGAGCCGGAAAGCGCGGCTTCGACGTCCCCCCGGAGAATCAGACCGTCCTGCCCTGAACCGGTGAGTGTTGCAATCTTGACCCCGCCATCACGAGCCAGCTTGCGCACTAGCGGAGACACGACGCGCGCGGCGTGCTGGGATGGCTCGGGCGCCGAATCAACCTGTTCAGGGACAACAGTGGTCGCGGCAGCAGCCCCGACCTTGCGCGCACGACGACGGCCTTTCGCGCCTCCTTCGGGCGTACCGTAACCGATCAGGACGTTACCTGAACCAGTGGGCTCGTCCGCCTCAGCGGGAGGCTTGGCTCCAGCACGCTCCTCGTCACGGTACGTTTCCGCACTATCGTGTTCAGCTTTCGGACCGGCATCGGGCGCTGGCGTTTCCGCAGCTGGAACGTCCGCGGCAGCCCCACCGACGGCGGCCACGCGATCCACAGAAATCAACGGCTTACCCACGTCCATGGTATGACCGGCCTCACCGTGGAGCTCGGCGACGGTACCAGCGAACGGCGACGGCACCTCCACCATGGACTTGGCGGTCTCTACTTCGGCAATCGGCTGATCCACTCGGATTTCATCGCCGACGGCAACCAGCCAGTTGAGCAGCTCAGCCTCGGTGAGTCCTTCGCCGAGGTCCGGGAGCAGGAATACCTGCCGGTTTTCCTGTGACATCTAGTCCTCCCACTGAAGATCGTCGACAGCGTCGAGTATGCGGTCAACGCTGGGCAAGTGCCAGTGTTCAAGCTTCGGCGCAGGGTATGGAATATCGAAACCAGTCACGCGCAACACGGGGGCGGCCAGCGAGTGGAAGCAGCGCTCCTGCACACGGGCCACGATCTCCGAAGCAACAGAGGCAAAGCCCGGCGCTTCAGCGATGACGACGGCGCGTCCGGTCTTGCGAACAGCGTTCGTAACCGTTTCATCGTCGAACGGGACGATGGAGCGGATATCGATGACCTGAAGGCTACGACCTTCCTCGGCAGCAGCTTCCGCCGCGGCCAGCGCAGTGGGAACGGACGGGCCATAAGCGATCAGGGTGGCGTCGGTTCCCTCCCGGGCAATAACAGCCCGGCCGATAGACGGTTCGCTTGCGTCGTCTCGGGGCGTCCCGCCGTCGAACTTGGCCCGCAGCGCGTCCAGGTCCACCGTTTCCTTGGACCAATAGAGCTTCTTTGGCTCCAAGAACACCACAGGATCGTCCAGCTCAATGGCCTCGCGCAGCATGGTGTACGCGTCAGAGACGGTGGCTGGCGCAACAACGGTGAGACCCGGGGTGTGCACGTAATACGACTCCGAGGAATCGCAGTGGTGCTCCACTCCCCCAATGCCTCCGGCGTATGGAATGCGGATAACAATGGGCAGGCGCACCTGACCCTTGGTGCGGTTGGCCATCTTGGCCACGTGGCTGACGACCTGTTCAAAGGCGGGGTAGGCAAAAGCGTCAAACTGCATCTCGACGACGGGACGCATCCCGTTCATGGCCATCCCAACAGCCATACCCATGATGCCGGCCTCGGCCAGAGGAGTATCGAAACACCGCTCCTCGCCGAAACGCTTGGTGAGTCCGTCCGTGATGCGGAAGACGCCACCCAGCGGGCCAACGTCCTCACCGAACATGAGGACGGACTTGTCCGCCTCCATGGCATCACCGAGCGCGGCAGTGAGCGCCTTCGCGACGGTAAGGGTGGTGGTGGTCGGAGCGACGTTCTCAGTTACTGCGGTCATGGTGTTCATGCTCCTGGTGTTTCGCGGGCAATTTCCTCGCGCAGCATCGCAGCTTGCTCCTGCAGCTGCGGCGTGGGCTTGGAGTAGACGTACCGGAACAGATCTTCCGGGTCTACCTCGGGCTCGGAGTTCATGCCGTCACGCAAAGCCGAAGCGATGTCCTCGGCGCTAGCGGCAATGGTGGCCACCGCGTCGTCGTCGAGCATGTTCCGCTCTGAAAGATACGCCTGCATGCGCGTCACGGGATCGCGGGCAACCCACTTCTGCACCTCGTCGTCGGTGCGGTATCGGGTGGCGTCGTCCGCATTGGTGTGCGCCTGCATGCGGTAGGTGTGTGCTTCAACGAGGAAGGGCCCACCGCCGTTGCGGGCGCGGTCAACTGCATGACCCAAGACAGACAGCAGTGCGGCGAGGTCGTTTCCGTCCACGCGCTCCCCGGGCATTCCGTAGCCGATTGCCTTGTGCGCCAATGACGGTGCAACGGTCTGATTTTTCAATGGCACAGAGATGGCGTACTCGTTGTTCTGGATGAAGAACACCACGGGCACATGGAAGACGGCCGCGAAGTTCAGCGCCTCGTGGAAGTCGCCCTCGCTGGTTGCACCATCCCCACACATGGCCATCACAACGGTGTCCTCGCCCTTGAGCTTGGCCGCGTGGGCTACGCCGACGGCGTGCAGCAACTGGGTGGCCAGCGGCGTGGCCTGCGTAGCAACGTTGAATTCGTAGGGGTTGTACCCTGCATGCCAGGTACCCCGCAGGAGGGTGAGAACTTCCACCGGGTTCACACCACGGCTCATAACCGCCACGGTGTCGCGGTAGGTGGGGAACAACCAGTCCTGCTTGGCCAGCACAACGGCGGATGCCACTTGGCAGGCTTCCTGGCCGTGGGAGGAAGGATAGACGGCGAGCTTGCCCTGACGTACGAGGGCTCCGGCCTGATCATTGACGCGGCGGCCAGCTACAAGTTTCTCGTAGGCGACCAGCAGATCCTGATCATCCGGCATGGTGTATGCCGCGCCGGAGGAGTTGGCGGCCGTACGTGACTGGCCGTTCTCATCAATCAGCTGGATGGGCCGCTCTGCGGGCAGCATGAAAGCCTCCGCGCGGGTTTTCTCCCCGATATCGTTGCTCATAGGACCTCTCGTCCTTCCTCACTGGAAAGATATTGTGTTGATCCATTATGGATACTGTAGGCGTTTCGTATCCAGTTTACCCTCAAAGCGTGGACGAAACGGCTAAGATTATCTGATCTGAGAGACAACTAGGACATGTGAGCTGGATTACGCAGAGGAGTATGGACAATTTTATGGCTGCACCTCAACCTTTGGACGGCGTGGACCGCCGGATTCTCGCCGAGCTGACACGAGACGGACGGCTGTCAGTAACAGCCATTGCCGAGAACGTCCATATTTCCCGAGCCCACGCGTACTCACGAATCAACCGGCTCACGGAAGAGGGCGTCCTCACCAAATTCACGGCTCTGATCGATCCCATCAAAGCTGGGCTTCGGTCCTCCGCCTATGTGACGTTGAAAGTTGAGCAGCACGCCTGGCGTGAACTTCGCGAAAAGCTCAGCGCCATTCCAGAGGTGCACCACATTGCGCTAGTAGGCGGCGAGTTCGACGTGATTCTGCTGGTCCGCGCAGAAGACAACGTGGACCTGCGCAGGGTAATTTTCGATGAGCTGCAAGCCATGAAGGGCATTCTGGACACCCAGTCGCTACTGATCTTCGAAGACCTGGACACACGGTAGGCCCAGACAAGTAAAAAGCCGCGCCGTGCATTCCATGTGGAATACCCGGCGCGACCGTAGGCAACAATTTTTTGATCAGGCTAGTCAGGCCTTGCTGCGGACACGACCCAAGATCCACAGCACCACGGCGATGACCAAAACGACCAACCCGATGTACAGCAGGAATTTCACCGCTTCGACCAGTCCTCCAAGCAACAGGAGAACGACGGCAACAACGGCGAGGGCAATAATCAGTGATTTACTCATGTGACCAGTATGCCGTTTATCGCAGCAGTTCTCACCTTCACCTGCCCGGTGAGCGATCTCGGCCGGTGCAACTAGCCCTTGAAGTGCGGCTTACGCTTTTCCTGAAAAGCCTTGAAACCCTCCGCGTAATTCTCGGACTTGCAGAGCTCGCCCTGAGCCACGTTCTCTTCCTCCATCGCCGTCCAGAGACCGAGACGCTGATCGCGAATATTGGTCACCAGCTCCTTAGACGCAGTGAACGCCCCGGTAGCCCCAGTAGCTACACGACCGACCTTTTCACGCGTGAACGGCAGCAGCTCCTCGGCAGGCATGACCCGACTGAACAAACCACTCGCCACAGCCTCAGCGCCGCTCATGAGCTCGGCCGTGTAAATCAGGTCAAGGGTGCGATGCGCACCAAGCCGCTCCGTGAACAACCAGTGCCCGCCCGAATCCAAAGTAGCGCCGAGATTCGCGAACGGGGAACCGATTTTCGCGTTTTCCGCGACGTACACAACATCAGTAGCCACGAGCAGCCCCAGCCCGACGCCGAGGCACGCACCGTGGGCAGCTGCGAACGTAGGCGCAGGAAAAGCGCTCATCTTCTTCAAGAGCGGCGTCACTGTCTTACCCAGGTAACCGTAGGCATCATCAGTTTCCGGGACCACGTTGGAGATGTCCCGACCAGCGCAGAACGCTCGACCTTCGCCACGCAGGAGAAGGGCGCGGACGCTGCCACCAGAGACGGCGGCAGCGGCATCGTCGTAGGCTTTCTCCAACTCCGCCAGCGCCGACTCATCCAAAGAATTCAGCTTCTGGGGGGCGTTGAGAACAATTTCGGCAACGCCGTTGTCAATGGTCAGTTCGATCATGCGGTTGCTCCTGAGTTAGGCATCGTAGTCAACGGTGACTTCGTCCGACGTCGGCCGGCTCTGGCACGTGAGGATGAAGCCCTTATCGATTTCATCCGGCTCCAGCGCGTAATTCTCGTCCATATCGATCGTTCCCGAAACCACCTTGGCGCGGCAGGTACCGCAGACTCCGCCGGCACAGGCAAAGGGTACGTCCGGGCGAACTCGAAGGGCAGCGTTGAGGATCGTTTCCCGCGCATGTGTGGGACTTTTCACCGTCCCCTTCAAGCCATCAAGTGTGAAGTTGATCGCGTACGTCGGTGCATCGTCCTCCACCTTCACTGGACGACCAATCTGGCCCTCAGGGCGATTCGGCTCTCCGGTGCTGAACAGCTCAAATCTTACGTCTTCGGCGGGAACGCCACGTTCGGCCAACGAATCGCGGCATAGCTGAACGAGCTCAAAGGGCCCACAGAGGAACCATTCATCCACCGCCTCCACGGGGATAACGTTGCCGAGCAACTGCTCCAGCTTGTCCGCATCGATACGGCCGGAGAGCAGCGGCGAAATGCGCTGCTCACGGGACAGCACATGGTGCAGTGCGAAGCGGGCAGGGTAACGGTCCTTGAGATCTGCGAGTTCTTCCAGGAACATGACGTCCATAGACGCCTTGTTCGCGTAAATGAGATCAAAGCGCACATTCTCGCTCGCGGCGAGGACCGTACGCGCGATCGAGATGACCGGAGTGATCCCCGAACCAGCCGCAACTGCCACAAACGTGTTCTCCACGTCTACATCTATGTCTTCCGGGCTGTTCAGCTCTGTCATCTCGTGCTTGGATATGAACTGGCCCATAGGGCTCATCACGTCCATGGTGTCACCGACCTTGAGGTGCTCATTGGCCCAGGTCGAGAACAGGCCGCCGATGTCCTTCTTAATGGCCACCCGGATCTCGCCCGGCTTCGGCTCCGCGCAGATTGAATAGCTGCGGCGAACCTCTTTCGCTTCACCGTCAATGTCCATGCTGGTGCGAAGGGCCACATATTGGCCGGGAACGTAGTTGTACTGGCCAGCGAGTTCCTCCGGCACTGCGAAAGTCACCTCGATGGCGTCGGCAGTGAGCCTACGGACTTCGGCAACCGCAAGCTCGTGAAAAGCAGTGCGGCGTTTGTTTGCAGGAGCGAGAGTTACGGTCATCTAGTGCACCTTGAAGTAGTCGAAGGGTTCCTTGCAGTCCTTGCAGACATAAAGCGCCTTGCAGGACGTGGAACCAAAACGGGTGAGTTCCTGAGTATTAAGAGACGAACACTGCGGACATTTAACACTGAGACCAACCCTGACAGGGCCGACGGCTGCCATACCCGTTGGCGGGGCAATCCCGTACTCTTCCAGCTTTTCCTTGCCGGAGTCGGTCATCCAGTCTGTGGTCCACGCTGGATGCAACACCATCTTCACCCGGACATCGGCCACACCGCTGGTAACCATAGCTGTCGTGACGTCGTCGCGGATGGAGTCCATTGCAGGACAGCCCGAATACGTTGGCGTGATGGTGACCACGACGCCGTCGGGCCCGCTCTCCACATTCCGCAGAATCCCCAAATCCTCGATGGTGAGGACAGGAATTTCGGGATCGCAGACGGTGGCTGCAATATCCCACAGTCGGGCCGATTCAGGGTCGGCAGGACGGTGTGCAACGGTAGTCGACATTCCAGTTACCAACTTGCTCCAGGGTATTCGCGAGCCAGAACCTGCATTTCTGCCAGCAGGTAGCCAAGGTGCTCGCTGTGGTGTCCGCGACGCCCTCCGCCGCTTGCACCGGGGTCTGTGGGAACGGTGAGGTCAGCCTGCTCGAAAGCGGCCGAAATCGCCGTGTCGAAGGACTCACGCAGCTCAGAAGGAAGGACGGCAATGCCCTGCTCCGCCAGAGACGTGGTGAGCTCATCATCCTCGAACAGCTCCTCCACATACGGCCAGGTGAGCTTGATGCCGTCGATCATCCGACGGCGCGACTCTTCTGTACCCTGTGCGAGGCGAAGGAGCCACTGGACACTGTGATCCATGTGATAATCCACTTCCTTCACAGCCTTGGCCGCGATGGCGCCCAGGGTTTCATCGGCGGAATCAACCAGCCGTGAGTACAACCCATGTTGGAAGTGAGAGGCCACAAGTTGACGTGCGATCGTGCACGCGAAGTCGCCATTGGGTTGCTCAAAGAGGTGAGCCGAACGAAATTCGGGCTCGCGACGGAAATACGCCAATTCATCCTCGGACTTGTCCCAAGCATGCCCGGCGTACGTCAGAAACGACCGCGCGTGGCCCAGCTGATCGAGGCCGATATTGCCAAGAGCAACGTCTTCCTCAAGCTCAGGAGCGCGAGAAATCCACCAACTCAAACGCTGGGCAAGGATCAGCGCGTCATCACCGAGGCGCAGCGCATACTGGCCAACCTCGTCACTTGGCTTCAACCCTGAGACGGCAATATCTTCCGGCCTCAATGCGTTGCCCGGGGTGATACGAGTGGCGCTGGAGTTATCGCTCACAGGTGCTTCACTCCCTCACTCTTGGTGTAGTACGTGGCGTGGCGGTAATCCTTGCCCTGTGCGGACTCGAAGTACTGCCCCTTCGCATCGGGGTCGCTGGAGATGATGACCGACGACGGAACCACCCACAGGCTGACGCCCTCGTTGCGGCGCGTGTAAAGGTCACGGGCGTTGCGAACGGCCATGTCGGCGTCGGGCGCGTGTAGCGAACCCGCATGAACATGGGACAGTCCACGGGAGGAACGCACGAACACTTCCCACAGCGGCCATGGCTGACGCTCTTCGTGAACGCCTGTGCTCTTGGTCTTGGAACCGTCGTCGCCTGTTGTTGATCCACCGGTCATAACTATGCAACCTCTGCTTTTTGTGCCTGCTTATCGGCATATGCCGCTGCGGCTTCGCGGACCCAAGCACCCTCTTCGTGGGCAGAACGACGCCGTTCCATACGCTGCGCGTTGCAGGGGCCACGACCCTTGAGGACATCCTTGAACTCTTCCCAGTCCAGTGGCGCGTGCTCCCACTGCTGAGTGTCTTCGTTGAAGCTGATCTGGTCATCAGGCAAGTTGAGGCCCAAGACCTTGACCTGCTCCACGAGCATCCCCACGAAACGTGAGCGGAGCTCGTCGTTGGAGAAGCGCTTGATGTTCCACGCCATCGACTGCTTGGAGTTGGGTGAATCCTCGTCCGGAGGGCCGAACATCATCAGGCTCGGGGCGTACCAGCGGTCGACGGCGTCCTGCGCCATGGCACGCTGTTCCGGGGTGCCATTGGCCAGTTCCAATAGGATTTCGAAACCCTGCCGCTGGTGGAATGACTCTTCCTTGCAGACGCGCACCATCGCACGGCCGTAGGGGCCGTAGGATGCACGGCATAGTGGCACCTGGTTGCAAATGGCTGCGCCATCTACCATCCAGCCGATTGCGCCCATGTCCGCCCAGGTAACGGCGGGGTAGTTGAAGATGCTGGAGTAGCGAGCCTTACCGCTAATGAGATCTTCGGTCATTTTGTCGCGCGGGGTTCCAAGAGTTTCCGCGGCCGAGTAGAGGTACAGCCCGTGGCCGGCCTCATCCTGGACCTTTGCCATCAGGATGGCTTTGCGCTTCAAGCTGGGCGCGCGAGTGATCCAGTTGGCTTCCGGCTGCATCCCGATGATCTCGGAGTGGGCGTGCTGGCCGATCTGACGCACCAGAGTCTTCCGGTAGGACTCAGGCATCCAGTCACGCGGCTCGATACGCGAATCTTCCTCGATGATCTTGTCAAAGTAGGTCTGCCCTGCCTGCTCCTCTTCGGAGAGTACGGCGTGCAGGCCTTCATTCTTGGGAGCCATGATGGTCACCTCACTGGTAATGGTCTCTTCCGCCGTGACGGCGCGGTCCAGTCCGAATTACTGACCGTTCGTTCAGGATATAGGCGATCTGTGATCTGCGTCAAGACGGTGGCGCCAATAACTCGACAGCCTGGCTAGCTAGTGAGACCATCTAGAGGTGAACTCTGACAACTGGCCAGGCGACTGGATGCGGGCAGCCTTGGCGATCTGTGTTCTCAAGACCCTCGACGACGGTCCCACTTACGGATACGCCATCGCAACAGCCTTGGACAGCGCCGGATTCGGCCATGTTAAAGGCGGCACTCTCTATCCCCTACTCACACGGCTAGAGACCGCCGGACTGGTGACCACAGAATGGCGCAAAGGCGACGGCGGACCTGGCCGCAAATACTTCACCCTCACAGCTGCTGGCCGCATCGAACTCACGGAACAGTCCGCACGGTGGCAAGACTTCACCACCCATGTACAGCAGCATCTCTCAGGCAAAGGACCCCAGCGATGAACACCACCGACAGCGCCAAGTGGCTCGATGATTTCATGGTGGAATTACGACTCCGCGACGTCCCCGGTGTAGCCATCGGAGACGCCGTCGCCACTGTGGAAGAGCACTGTTCCGACTCCGGGGAAGATGCTGAATCGGCCTTCGGGGATGCACGGGAATACGCGCGGAGTCTGGACCTTCCCACTTCCCCGATCCCGCCGGCTGAAATGGGAAGGCTGGTCACTTTCGGTGCTATGTATATGACAGGAATTTTCCTTTTCCTCACCAGTGGACGCGATGCCCTCGCAGGCGAGGACATCGCCGTGACAGTCTCCGCCGTCGTCATCCTGCTCGGCTTTCTGGCATTGTTTATCACCGCCGTTTACAGGCTTGAATGGGTTGTCCGTTCGCCTGCCTGGCAGCCGGTCATCCTCGTCGGCGCCCTGGTGACGGCCATGGTGGTAGCTGGCGTATCCACCCACGGACTGGTTTTGACCGTGGCCCCTGCCCTGCTCCTGGCGATTCTTGGGCTTGCCATGATGGTAATGCCACCTCTTTACAGCCAATTCTTCGACAGTACTTCCGAGGATCCGTTGATTGACCCCCGAATGGAACAGCCCCCGCAGCGCCGGAGGTCAAGGCTGCAAAACATGGGAATCAGCCTTGGTGTACCCGCCGGATTAGTGTTGTGGCTCGTGATCACCGGGCTGCTGGGGCGCTGATTTGGTTACGTCACCTATCGAGAGGCGGGACGCTGCGCTAAACCGTGCCGAATCCAGCAGGTTTGCCCCAGCGAACCCAGTAATGGGCGGCGTGTTGCTGCCCACACGCCGCAGCAGGCGGTGAAAGTTACTGGATTAGGAACGGGCTTCTGCGCGACAATGCAGTTGACTGTGGGCACAATGAGGTGCAGATCAACACCCAACCCTTTTTGGAAAGGCTGAAGTGCAATGAACGACATCTGGCCAACGGTCCACGCGGAACGGCAAGCGCTCGCGAACGACCTTGAGAACCTGACATCAGACGAGTGGGCAACGCAGTCGCTGTGCGCCGGATGGGATATCCACGACGTCCTTGCGCATCTCGTGGCGTCGGCAAAGGCCACTCCATGGCGGTTCATCAAACACTTCGCAGCCGCAGGGTTCAACTTCGACAAAGCCAACGCCAACGAAGTCGCCAAAGAGCGCAGAACCGAACCTGCCGAGACCCTTGCCGCGTTTCGAGCTGTCCAGCTTCGCCGGTCATCGCCGCCAGCCCCCAAAGAGACGCGACTCATCGAGGAGTTTGTCCATGGTGAGGATATTCGCCGCCCACTCGGGATTGCCCGGGTCTATCCACACGACGCCGTTGGTCGCGCCATCCGTTCCCAAGCTCGAACCAGCGAGGCCGTGGGTGGCGGCAAAGATCGCGCATCGAAGGTCAGACTCAGCGCCACGGACACCGACTTCTCCCTGGGCAGCGGGCCCATTGTTGAAGGTCCCGCCATCTCACTTCTGCTTGCGCTGTCAGGGCGGAACTCAGCTCTGGCAGATCTTTCCGGGCCAGGCGTGCCACTGCTGATGCGCCCCTGATCTGCTTCGTCGACCCGGGAACGCGCACCGGACCCTAGGCAGCGCCGCGCCCATTCCCCGCTCTCTCGCCGCAGAAACGTGGCCGAGCTGCAGATACGTTGTTGCGCCACCACGCAACTGAGGCTCCGCCACGTTTCTGCAGCTGGGCCCGACGGGAGCCGACGGCACGGGTGCGCGGCCTGCTCTCGACGGGTTAAGGCTCTACAGTGTCGTCTTCGCGAGTTGAGCGGCGTTGAGCAGCCGATCAGCATAGACGAGTCGCACAGCGTTCGGATCGGGGTTTCCGGCGTCGGGACCTCGATGTTGGAGCTCCAGACCGATCTTCTCCGCAACCCGGGCGGAGGCCAAATTGTGCTCTAGCAAGTATGCGACCACTGGCAGGTCCGGCCGGAGTCCTCTTAGCTGTCGCAAGGCTTCGAGTGCAACCTCCGTCGCGTACCCTCTACCGTGCCGATCGGGCGCGAATCGGTAGCCAATATTCCAGAATGCGCCCCGTGCAACAGAGGCACCGCCGTAACCGATAATCCGCAGACTTCCGGGTTCGCGCACAATCCACATACCCAGACCATCTCGTTCCCACGCGGTCACCCAGCGCTCCAGTTGGGCGCGAGACTGCTCGATGCTGGTATGACGAAGACTCGGAAAATGGCCCCAGACCCGTGCATCGCTGCAGATGGCGTAGATGCCGTCCGCGTCGCTGGCCACAGGCCGTTCAAGGCTAAGCCGTTTCGTAGACAGTGTCATCAAAAACTCCTTATCGGGCAGACGGGGGGACAGAAACGTGGCGGAGCTGCAGATACGTTGTTGCGCCACCACGCAGCTGCGGCTCCGCCACGTTTCTGCAGCTGGGCTCCCTACACCGGGATGCTGACCCGTTCCTCGACCCGGAAATCCGTGTGACGACGCTGCAGCATGCCGCCAGGACCTCGAATGGCGGAAGCGCCGTCGTCGTCGAACTCAAAGTGCATGGTCTCGCCGCGGCCGCCGAAACCTGTGGGCTCCAGCGAGCGCAGCGTGGACTCATCCACGTATTCCAGCTCGGTCAGGCCCTCGACGTCGATTCCCATGGCTGCGGGCGCCAGTGACACTAGCTTTCCGCCCAGTTCGACGATGTCTCCCACGCCCCAGAGGGAGGCGAACCGGCCGGTGAAGCGGCGGAGGTCTGTGCCTTCGGGAGCGGCCGACGTCGGATCCTTGGCAATGATGGTGGCGAGCGCGAAAAGCTCATGGACCCAGGTGTTGGCGGGGCCGTCCAGGGAGTTGGTGAGCACGCTGACGCAGACTCGCGATTCCGGTTCTACCCAGGTGCGAGTGATGTGACCGGGGTAGCCGCCGCCGTGGCCAAAGACCTGTCTGCCCTGCACTTCGGCGAGCATGAGGCCCAGACCGTAGCCGTGGTTTGGGCCGGACGCAGACCAGACCGGGTGTTGCATTCGTCGTTTAGAACGGTCTGTGAGCAGGGTGTCGTCACCGGAGAGATGGGCTGAGAAGTAGGTGACGAGGTCCGCGGCGGTCGAGTAGAAGCCGGTAGCTGCCGCCATCGAGTGGGTGTCAATGTGGTCGATAGTGCTGCGTTCGGGTGCGTACGTCAGTGCCGAATATCCTCGTGCCAGTTCGGGTTCCCTGGCGGGGTCCAACTCTGGTCCAGTGTTGCGCAGGCCGAGGCGGTTCACAATGTTCTCTGTGACATAGGCCGCGTAACTCTGACCGGAGACCTCTTCGATGATCAGGCCCAACAGTGAGTAGCCAACGTTGGAGTATTTGAGATGCGCGCCCGGCTCATTGCGTTTGCCGGTCTTGGCCATCTCGATCAGTTCCTCCTTGGAGGGGAACTTCCGCGAGAGGATCCAGAAGTCCGAGTCGTCGCCGTCGCGCGTGATTCCTGATGAATGGGAGAGGAGCTCCGCAACGGTGACCCCAGCCATTTCGGTAGCCGCCAGCTCGGGAACGTGCTGCTCGACTGGGTCATCCAGCCGCACCTTGCCCTGCTCCGCCAGCTGCATGATGGCGGTCCCGGTGAACGTTTTGGAGTGCGAGGCCACGCGGAAGAGGGTGTCATTGGTCATGGGGGTCTCAGCGGCAATGTCCGCGAAGCCGCCGCTGAAGGATCCGAGGAGCTTCCCGTCCACGGCCACTGCCACCTGAAAACCGGGCATCCGTTGATGCTGCCGCTGGAAGTCCAACAGTTTCGGCGCGTAATCAAGAACTTCACTCCAAATTGCTGCGGTTTCCATGTATCCACTTTCACTCTTGGCGTTATTTCAGCTGCGGGACATCAAACTGTCATAGCAACTCTATATATTGGGGGCATGACTTCCACCACATTGCCCTCCGCTGCCCAGATTCCACCACCCGCGCGGAAAGAACCCGTGGATCGGACCCGCCACGGAGACACTGTTGTCGATGACTATGAGTGGCTTCGCAATAAGGAAAGTGCAGAGGTTGTTCAATACCTCAAGACGGAGAACGAGTATACGGATGCGGTGACAGCCGATCAGGAAGAGCTGCGCCAGCAGATTTTCACGGAGATCAAGGACCGCACCCAGGAGACAGATCTTTCAGTGCCAAGCCGCAAGAAGGGTTGGTGGTATTACGGGCGCACTGAAGAGGGCAAGCAGTACGGGATAAATTGTCGTGTTGCAGCTCTGGATACCGGGGATTCCGTTACAGATTGGACGCCGCCGGTCATCGAGCCGGGAAAGCCGGTGCCGGGGGAACAGATCCTCCTTGACGGAAACGTCGAGGCCGAAGGTAAGCCGTTCTTCTCTCTGGGCGGGCTTGCTGTCACGGAAGATGGGAATCTCCTTGCCTATGCGCAGGACAATGCTGGTGATGAACGGTTCACTTTGCGTTTCAAGAATCTGCAGGCCGGGGACCTTCTGGAGGACACCATTGAGGGCGTATTTTATGGAGTCGCCTTTTCACCGGATGGCCGGCGCATTTTCTACACGGTGGTAGATGATGCGTGGCGTCCTTATCAGGTCCGGTCCCACGTTTTGGGGACGGACGTCAGCGAGGACACGGTGGTGTATCAGGAGGACGACGTCGCCATGTGGACTGGCTTCGAGCTCTCCGCAGACCGCCAGCAGCTCGTGGTTGTCATCGGATGTTCCGAATACAGCGAATGCCGGGTGCTGGACCTGACGGATCCGAACGCTTTGCTGCTGACTCTGCTCTCGCGTGACGAGCGAGTGCTCTATGAAGCGGACCCGTTGACGGTCGATGGCCGGCGTCACTACGTTTTGACCCACAACCGGGATGCCGTGAACTCCATGGTGTCCATCGTGGATGAGTCCGAATTCGGGAAACCTCTCGCTGATCAGGTTTGGCGTACGGTGATGGCACACGACGGCGCCGTCAAGGTCAACGGCACGGCCGTCACCTCAACGCACGTCGCAGTTTCGGTCCGTCGGGACACCTTGGAGCGTGTGCAGGTGCTGCCCCTCGAGGGCCTCGGGACAGCTAGTCAGTCATTGCCTGCGGAACCGGATTTCGATGAGGAGTTGTATACAACGAACCTGGCAGATGCCGAGTTCAATTCCCCCGTGATCAGGCTCAGCTACACGTCATTCTTCACGCCGCCGCGCATCTATGACTATGTTCTGGCCACGGGTGAACTCGCGCTGCGCAAGGAAGTGGAAGTTCGTGGCGGCTACCGGCCCGAGGATTACGTTGCTGAACGGCAGTGGGCCACGGCGGCGGATGGCACGAAGATCCCTCTGTCCGTTCTTCGCCGCGCGGACCTTGCGCAGGACAGCACGAACCCTGGTTTGGTTTACGGGTATGGCAGCTATGAGATCTGCATGGACCCTGCGTTCGGCATCCCCCGGTTATCGCTGCTGGACCGCGGCTTTGTGTTCGTCATTGCGCATGTTCGCGGCGGAGGAGAGATGGGCCGTAGCTGGTATGACGCTGGCAAGAAGCTCAACAAGAAGAACACATTCAGGGACTTTGTGGATGCAACCACCTGGCTGGCTGAGTCGGGATGGGTTTCACCAGACCGTATCGCGGCAATGGGCGGATCGGCTGGCGGACTACTGATGGGCGCCGTCGTCAACCTGGCTCCGGAGAAGTACCAGGCGATTGTGGCGCAGGTGCCGTTTGTCGACGCGCTGACCACCATTCTTGATCCTGACCTGCCGCTATCAGCTCTGGAGTGGGAGGAGTGGGGCAACCCCATCGCGGACCCTGAGGTCTATCAGTACATGAAGGAGTACACGCCCTACGAAAACATTCAGGCCGTGAATTACCCGCGTATAGCAGCCGTCACCAGTTTCAACGACACCCGAGTCTTCTACGTGGAACCGGCCAAGTGGATAGCACGACTGCGCGAAATCACCACTGGCTCAGAGCCTATTGTCCTCAAGACTGAGATGGACGGCGGGCACGGCGGGGCTTCGGGCCGCTACGAGAAGTGGAAAGACGTCGCCTGGGATTACGCGTTCATCGCTGATGCCTTGAACGCACGCTGATCCCCTGATCCACTATGCAGTAGATGCTCCTCTCAACATATGAGAACCGCACCTACTGCATAGTGGATGCCGAGAGGGCAGTGATCAGCCGCTCCATCCGGGCGATGCCCACAAAGCGTCCGGCATTGTCTGTCACGAGCAAGGGCCCAAACCTGTGCGGTTGGTCCCGCGTCATGGACCGGGCGAGTGCTTCGCTGATGGACGTGTCCACATTTACTTTCATGTCCTGACTCACGACACCCAACCGTGCAGCGTTTTCATCAAGGACAGCAACGGGCCGCTGACCGCCTTGGAGCAGGACCACCAGTGACAGCTCCGGATTATCGATGAAGCACGACGCCGCATGCTCTACGCTCGTTGCCGTCGTCGTACTTTCCAGCAGGGCACGAACGGTGTCACCGTCGCTCGTCGGCTGACGCGAGGCCAATCGGTGAGCGAGGTCTACGTCAATGGATGCCCATGGCGGTCCGGGGCGCGCCAAGTAGTAGCCCTGGACCAGCGGAACACCGAGTGCAACCAAGGCATCGAGTTCGCCTTCACGCTCTACTCCCTCGGCCAGAATCCAAGCATCAACCCGACTGGCAAAGGTGCCGAGCATCTCAATGAGCGCGCGCTTGGTTTCATCACGATCCACATCCTGAATCAGATCCCTGTCCAGCTTGATCATGGATGGGCGCAGCGAGAGCAGGTGTCGCAGTCCTGCATAGCCTGCCCCGGCGTCGTCAATGGCTATGAGCGCGCCGGCGGCTCGAAGTTGATTGAGGTCGGGCTCCAATTTCAGGTACGAATCGATGGGCGACTGTTCGGTGAGTTCGATGACGAGTCCGCTGAGGTCGCCTTGCTCGCGCCAAACGGAACGAACGTCTTCTGTAAAAAGAAGTTCCGGAGAAACGTTGACGGTGAGGAAGCAATTTGTCGGTAGTGAGCCCCGCTGCTTCAGCGCGGTCTGCAGAGCCATCGACTCCAGCTGGGCAGACTTTCCGCGCATCCGCGCAGCGGCAAACCAGGCCTCGGGGTTCTTTTCCGAGTAGCCGGGGAAGCGAGCCAACGCCTCATAGCCGACAACAATTCCCTGCGCCGTGCTCACAATCGGCTGGTACGCCGCTTCTAGTCCCTCACCTCGGCAGGCGGTGGCAAGCTGCTCATTCCACTCGTCCGCGGTGCGTTTCTCAGCAGGTCCGCCGCCCACCTCAGGCATTAATTGACAGGGACGATGGCGCCACGGACCGACTGAACCAGGTGATCTGGGACCTCCGTGTAGCCGTGAACTGATGTCGCGTGAGCCGCGACAGCTGCCAGAACTTCATCTTCTGTGTTGCACACCCAGCGGGCTTCGCAACCAGGCACAACATCGCCGCAAGCAAACGATTTCATGTGGTTCTCCTTGTGACGTTGGTAGGTACCAGCTCTCCGGCACCGACTGACTACTTCTTGCTAACTATCGGCAGATGGGCCGAAAGCGTCAGGGCCATGAGCGGTTCCGAGTTGACAGGGCACCCACTGGGGGTATTACCTAATGAACATTCGGTAACACGCGTGAGAGGCATCACATGACGAACACCAGCGTCGACAACGGCGTTCACCAGCCCGGCGTAACAGGGCTCGATCACGCAATTCTTAGAGACGATCATGCTTCCAAGTGGATGGGTATTGACGTCGTTGCACTGGGTGAGGGCACCGCCACTATTTGCATGACGTTGCGGCAAGAAATGCTCAACGGATTTGGAATTGCCCACGGGGGGATGATTTTCGCGTTCGCGGACAGCGCGTTCGCCCTGGCGTGCAATCCAGCCGACGGTTCAGCCGACACCATCACGGTAGCGTCGGGTGTTGACATCAACTTCCTCTCCCCCGCTAGCCCCGGCCAGCTACTCACCGCCGTCGCCACGCGGCGACAGCAACAGGGCCGCAGCGGAATCTATGACATCCAGATCACCGCCGACGACACCGTCGTTGCCGAATTCCGTGGCCGCAGCCGCACCATCCCCAAGAAGTAAAAGAGGCTTTCCCTTGACAGAGAATACTCGCGTAGAACTCGACAATCCGCTCGATGCCGAAGAAACCATGAGTCGGGACAAACTGGAAGCACTTCAGCTACAGCGCCTTCAGCACACAATGCAGTACGCCTATGATCGCGTGCCCATGTACACGAAGAAATTCGACGATGCCGGGGTCAAGCCCAGTGACCTCGAAACCCTCGAGGACCTCCAGAAGTTCCCGTACACCACCAAAGAAGACCTACGGCAGAACTACCCCTTCGGAATGTTCGCAGTACCGCAGCACGAAATCTCCCGAATTCACGCGTCGTCTGGCACCACGGGAAGGCCAACCGTCGTCGGCTATACCAAGGGCGACCTGGAGAACTGGGCCACCATGGGTGCCCGCTCACTTCGTGCATCCGGGGTGAAGCCGGGCTGGAAGGTTCACAACGCGTACGGCTACGGGCTGTTCACCGGAGGCCTGGGAGCTCATTCTGCCGCTGAGAAACTTGGCTGCACCGTCATTCCCATGTCCGGCGGTCAAACGCAGAAGCAGCTCCAGCTGATCCAGGACTTCGAGCCGGACGCCATCCTCTGTACCCCCACGTACTTACTGACAATCATGGATGCCATGGTGCAGGCCGGTATCGACCCGCGCGGAACGTCCCTCAAGGTAGCGGTGCTCGGAGCCGAGCCATGGACCGAAGAGATGCGCCATGAGCTTGAAATCGGCATGAACATTGATGCCTGCGATATCTACGGCCTCTCCGAAGTCATGGGCCCGGGTGTTGCCGGTGAATGTGTTGACTCCAAAGATGGCTGCACCATCTGGGAGGACCACTTCCGCCCGGAGATCATCGACCCCGTAACGGACGACGTATTGCCCGACGGCCAACACGGTGAGTTGGTGTTCACCTCGCTGACCAAAGAAGCGATGCCGATCATCCGCTACCGCACCCGTGACCTGACGCGGCTGCTGCCAGGCACAACGCGTCCAAGTATGCGCCGGATGGGCCGTATCAGTGGACGCAGCGATGACATGATCATCCTTCGTGGCGTCAATCTGTTCCCCACTCAAATCGAAGAGATCGCACTCCGCGTTCCAGGGCTCAGCCCACACTTTCAGTTGGAACTGACCCGGCCTCACCGGATGGACGAGCTAGCCGTGCGCATTGAACGCCGTGAAGAGGCTACGGCCGACGACGTCGCTTCCGCAGGGACCGAACTGGCCCGGCTCATCAAGATCCACATTGGCTCCAGCTGCCGGATCGACGTCGTCGAACCCGGAACTCTAGAGCGTTCCAACGGAAAGCTGAAGCGGATCTACGATCTCCGGGACAAGCCGTCGGTATAGGCGCAAAAACAGACCGAACGTTCGTGCGAAAATGGCTGACATGGTTCATGAAGTGAATACCTCCGTTGCGGCAGGACGCCGCGGCCGCCCTGGCTATGATCAGCAGAGCGTGCTCAACGTTGCTGTGGAAGTGTTCAACCGCCATGGCTATGAAGCAACGTCGATGGGTATTCTTGCGGACACGCTCGGCATCAGCAAGTCCGCCATTTACCATCATGTGCCCTCCAAGGGAGACCTGCTGCGGCTGGCTCTGGACCATGCGCTCGGTGGGCTCGAAGCTGTCATCACTGACGCAAAAGCAACGTCCGGCCCGGCGGACGCCAGACTTGAGTTCGTTCTCAGGAACACGATTGCAGTCCTTGTAGAACGGCTCCCGTACGTGACCCTGTTGCTGCGCTTGCGTGGCAACACGGAAGTTGAGCGGGAGGCGCTGAAGCGCCGTCGAGACTTTGACCATCAGGTGGCGGAGCTGGTGCAGCTGGCCAGGGACGAAGGGCGGCTTCGGCGCGACGTGGACCCGAGAACCACCACGAGGCTGTTGTTCGGCACCATCAACTCCATCGTCGAGTGGTACAAACCCGGTGGCGCGCTCACACCGGACATGCTGGCGGACAACGTCATCACTATCCTGTTCGACGGGTTGCACGGCGAGGAATAGCACTCAGTAGACATGTCAGAAGCGGATCCCTCAGCGTAATAGCTGTGGGATCCGCTTCTGGATCAGGCTGCTCCTATTTGCGCAGAACGCTCTTGGGTAGGTGATGCGTGGTAACAGCCCCGATGGGCGTCATCGGATGCAGCGGATCGGGCTCGGACGAGCCGGTGGGCCCACCCAGCCGCGAGTGAGCAACCGCGCTCATCACCGCATATGCATCCCCGGCCTCCCATCCATGCTCACCGGTTAGGAAGTCGAACATGTCCTCGTACCCGCGCTTGATGCTCTCCTGAACGGGGTCGCCGAGGCCAACAAAGACCCATTCGTCCTCGAGCTCGACCCGAGGTGCTCGCAGCGACATGGATTTCACGACGTCCACCGAAACCACTGCGGTCCCTTCCGCCTCGATGGCCACGAACGAGGACTCTCCCTCGGCCATTATGGCGTGGATATCACCAATAGATAGATAGGCCCCTTCGACCTCGACGGGCAAATATACGGTGGCGCCGGGGCGGCACTCCGTGAGATCCATGTTCCCGCCCTGGCCAGTGGTCGGCATGATGGTTGAGTTGTTGCCTTCGGCTGGAGCGGTGCCGATGCAGCCGATCATCGGGCGGGGTTCTAAGGCGTGCTGGTCCGTCACATGCACACCTGACCCGTCGATGGGCACACGCCGCGCGAAAACGCCGTCCGTCATGCGATCCTGCAACGCTCCCGAACCTGGAAGACTCACCGACCAGCCGCAATCGATCAAGCGGATCTCGTGAATCGTAACTGCCAATGCATCCCCAGGTTCTGCACCCTCGACGTAGACCGGCCCCGTCACCGGGTTGATACCCACGGTTAGCTGATTCATGTCGCCATGTTGGTGGAGCTGACGGTATACCTCGTCACTGGTTTCGAAGCCTATGAGCTCTCCCGTACCGGGCTCGATCCGCAGCACCGGTTCCTCGTCGGCGACGAACCCAAACTTGCCATGACTCTTATCCAGAAAATGTTCCATATTTAGAGACCTCCTCTCTGACCTGCGGCAGGGACTTCCTCTGCCTCCAGGTCTCCCTCTCCTGACAGATCTGTCTTACGTCCACTCACGCGATAGTAGGCGAAGACAAGGGCTCCGACGACGAGCCAGACGATGCCACCGACCTTTGCTTCGATATTCGCGTTCCACAGCACATAGCCGAGAATCAGGAACCCAATGGCCGGCACCACGAGGTGCAACAGGTAGTTCTTGGATTTCATTTTGCCCAAGAAGTAGACCATGACTGAAACATGAAGCAACATAAATCCGAACAGGGCACCAAAGTTGACGAGGGAGGAAATCAGGTCGATCTGACCCACGAAGAACAGCACTAGGACCGCTGATAGGACTGAAACCAGGATGATGGCGTTCTGAGGAACGCGGCGGTGGTTCAGCGTGTGCAGGAATCCAGGCAACTGCCCGTCACGACTCATGGAGTAGAGGAGGCGTGAAGTTGCAGCCTGGGCAGCCATGGCGTTAGCTATACCAATCGCCAGAACGTTGACTACGAAGAAGGCATTCATCCACCCGGTGCTGGATGCGGCCTCAACGATCGTGAAGAAGGCGTTGCCCTCAACCTCGGGATCGAAGGACTCTCGTCCGCCTGCCAAGGAACTCGCTAGCCATGTTTGGATGATGAACAGGACGGCGACAATGCACAGCGCCAGAACCATGGCCCGGCCCGTGGCTTTTCGGCCTCCGGATGCTTCTTCCGAAAGGGTGGCGATACCGTCGAATCCAAGGAAGCTGAGAACAGCGATTGATAGTGCCGCCGCGAGGAGCGGACCCGAGACCAGACTGGCGTCCCAAATTGGATTGGTGGTAAACACGGCATCGGGGATCGTTTCGTTATTCAGCGCCCTGACGGCAATGACGATGAAAATGGCCACAAAGACCAACTCCATGGTCAGGAACAACCGGTTGATCAGCTTCATGGAGCTGACCCCCATCAAGTTGATGAACATGTTGATGGCTACGAAGATCAATGCCCACAGCCAGCGTGGGGAGTCAGGGAAGAGCCCGACCATGGATTCCGCCGCGAAGACGTACAACAGCGTTGGAACCAAAAGGTAGTCAAGAAGGATCGCCCAGCCTGCAAAAAAGCCCACGTTGGGGTGGATCCCCCGGCCAACGTAGGAGAATACGGAGCCGGCCAGTGGAATCTTTTTGGCCATCTGCTGGTAAGCCAACGCAGTGAAGATCATGGCGATCAAGCCAATGAGGTAAACCAGTGGCACCATGCCGCCAGCTGCGTTGTAAACGACCCCAAAGATTGCCCAAGGCGCAATGGGCACCATAAAAATGAGCCCATAGATCAACAGGTCAGTGGTGGAGAGGGAACGTTTTAGTTCCTGTTTGTAGCCGTACGCCTCCAGCTGCTGCTGAGGAGTCAGCTCCGCGGATTCTCGTGATGACGACATTTAATGCGGGCTCACTTTCTGTGGGATGTGGATGAAGTGGATGAAGGTGAAAAGAATGTGGCTGCTAGCTGTCGTGCGCCGCTAGAAAGTCAGCTATGACTGCACGGAAACCCTCAGGATGCTCCAGGTTGACGCAATGGCTTGCTCCCGGGAAGATATGTGTTTGCGCATCACGAATCTTGTCCACGAAGGGCTGCCAGGTCAGAGGCGTGGCTTCGTCGTACTCGCCAGCGAACACCAGGGTTGGCGCCTCAACAGCATGGAGTCGGTCGATGATGTTCCAGTGGCGCAGGGTCCCAATGACGTGGAACTCATTCGGCCCATTCATGGTGTGGTAGACCGTTGGCTCGGCGACCATTTGTCCTTCACTTTCCCGGAAGTCCTGGGGTGTGGGGTCGAGGCGGCAAACATGGCGGCGGTAAAACACCTCGGCGGCTGCCAGATATGCGGGGTCATCGACAGTCCCAGCTTCCTCATGATCGGTCAGGGTTCGTTGCACATCCTCCGGTAGTTCCGACCGCAGCTCTTTGGCCGCCTGGCTCCAGAGCTCCATCGAGGCTGGCGAGTTGCAGATCGCCAAGCTTCGAAGACCCTTCGGCCTGCGGACTGCTATTTCGGCCGCGAGCATTCCACCCCAAGATTGCCCCAAGAGGTGATACTCGGTTAGCCCCAGGTGCTCCACGAGATTCGTGAACTCGTCGACGAACAGTTGTGGCGTCCAGAAATCGGCAGGTTGGTCAGGTAAGTGCGTGCTATTGCCGCAACCCAGTTGGTCATAGTGGATGACCGTGCGCCCGGTAGCAGCAAGTTCGGCAATGTTGCGCACGTAGTTGTGAGCCATGCCCGGTCCACCATGCAGGACGATTAGTGGCAGAGCGCCGTCCGAGGACACCTCGGGGGTTGTCGTGCGGATCCAGGTTTCGTAGCCGCGAAAAGGAATCGTTCGCGCTGTAACCTGTGACATGACTAGTCCTTCGTTCGAGAGTGATGAAGGTCATAAAAACCTACAGAAAATAGAGTGGACCATAAATGGTTCTATTACAAGACCTTTACGTAATAAAGGGTATTTAGGAAATTATGCAAGCAGATCCAACGCCTGAATTTCCGACGACGCCTTCTGGTTCGTCAGGCCTTAAGGCACCCTTAAAAAATCGCCACAGCATCGTCGATGACGTCACGGACCGACTGATCACCGCCATAGCAGTCGGTGAATACCTCCCCGGACGCCGATTACCTGCTGAGCGCGACCTTGCCGCTTCATTGCAGGTTGGGAGGGTGACGGTCCGAGCAGCGTTGGCACGCCTAGTCGAAAACGGCCTGCTCGAGACAGTTCGAGGTCGTGGTGGCGGATCTTTTGTTAGAGAACAGTGGTCAACCACCTCTGGGGAGTCCGTACATAGGACGCTCACGGCACGTTGGGAAGAGCTGGTTGATACGCTCGAGGCGGTTCGACTGTTTCACGGCACCATTGCGCGCGCCGCAGCAGAAAACCGCACCGCTGCAGACGTTGATGCCTTGCGCTACTGCTTGGAGGACTATCGACACGCACCTAGCGGAAACGACTCCCAAAAAGCAGACGAAAGACTCCACCTCGCCATCGGACAAGCGGCGCACAACAAGACTCTGCGAACAGTGCTCCTGCAACTAGAATCTTCCATCAGTCTGGCCGCGCCCGCACATCTGTGGGGCATGCCCGAAGGAATGCGCGCCATGGAGTTGCGGGCTCTCGCCGATCATGAACTCCTTGTCGACGCCATCTGCAACCAAGACCCGAGCGCCGCTGCAGAGATTGGGGCGGAACACGCGCGCATCGATTTGGAGCTATTCCAGGAAGCGATGCAGCGCACTCTCGTCTAGGTCAATCCCCTGTTGGTGCTTGGGTCACTGATCAGTGGTCGTACCGCCGATGGGCGCGCCTCGGTTGAGCCGGATGGGGCCACGAGCGCTAGCAGCGTCGACTGGGATGCCCTTCTGGGTTGCGACGATCTCGCCGCGGCTCGCCATTTCGGAGGCCACACGACGGACGTTACTCATGTCCTCACGCCACGCATCGCCGTCGCCGTCGCCGTCGCCTCCCACGATTCGGGCGACGTCACTTGGACAGATTGAGGAATGGCTGCGCTTACGTAAAAGCGTTCGGATGGTTGCAGAAATTCTCTCGTCAAAGGCCGTTGGCTCTCGAGCCTCCCACCATGGTTGGCCCCGCTCGCCCAGCGCAATCTTTGCATCGTTAACACGTGTTCGAGCGTCGCTTTCACTGGCCTTGACGGCCCGTCGGGCGGCCATCAGTTCATCAACGAGTTCCTGACGAAGTTTCGGTGGGATCGAGGGATCGCTAGCCCTCCACTTCCTGCCGTCAATGACGAGGTGGTGCCCGTCTGATGTGAGGTCCGGTGACTTGTCGGTTGGCACGATCGGGCTCTCCCCTGCTGGCTTAGATCCGCAATCAGGCCGTCGTCGCCATCTGCGGCTCTCGATCAGTTCGCTCGGTTCCTTGAACTATAGTCGTCGGCCAAGTGAACGGTTGTTGAACAGGTAGTGTATCGGCACTAGAATTCTCTAAGCCCGAGACCGGGTGTATGTCAAGGGTGTTCGGCGGACAGGCGAGCATTGGGAATGCGAGGTGTTGCTATGTCTGGCCGAGTTCTTCACGTAACCCGACGTGGTGGCGTCATCATGGGACATATCTTGGTCTACGCCCTCATCTGGGTGGGACTCGCATTGCTCATCGCCGCTGCTGGCATTCGTTTTTTCTGGGGCGAGATCTCGGTGGGTCAGATGCTCCTGAACCTCGTTTCCGTGGAAACCGACGGTGGCGGCGGGGCCATTGTTTGGATCGGCATTCTGGGAATCGGCGTCTTGCCTCTCCTCATCACCGCCGGGATCGCCCTATGGCAACAACTCCGACGCCGAAAGCACCGACGCAATGGCGCGGATGTGCGTCCACGTCGCACACGGTGGGTGATGCGCACCGTCTCTACAGTTCTCGTGGGCACCGTAGTTGTCGGCGGCACTACTGCGTTTGCCACCACCGTGAACATCGGCGACTACATTGAGTCAGGAAATTCCAAGTACGACCTAGGCGACTACTACGTGAAGCCGACCGTCACCAGCGACAAGGACAAGCGCAACCTGGTGCTGATCTACCTTGAGTCCGGCGAGGCGACCCTAGCGGATGACGAACTCTTCGAGAAGGACGCGTTCATTCCGCTCAAGGAGGCCACCAAAGCCTCGGATGGTTGGCAGAGCGTCGATGATTTCCAGCAGTACAGGGGCGGCGGCTGGACAATGTCTGGTCTTGCCTCGACGCAGTGCGGCATCCCGTTGAAGGGC
Organism: Actinomycetales bacterium; assembly: GCA_038199985.1. Lineage (GTDB taxonomy): Bacteria > Actinomycetota > Actinomycetes > Actinomycetales > Micrococcaceae > Arthrobacter_J. The sequence goes on from JBBPYK010000062.1 coordinate 53,761, forward strand.
ATAGGCTCTGCCGCAGGCAGTGGCACCCTCCCCGAGGACGACGTCGACACCTATCTGGGCGGATCCATCTGCTTGGGCGATGTCCTGGATGAACACGGTTACACCAATGTCTTTATGGGCGGCGCCAACGCCTCCTTCGCGGCTAAGGATACGTTCCTGAGTACTCACGGCTATTCCGACGTGAAGGACCTCACTGACTGGCGTGCCGCCGGCGAACCGGAGGAGAGCTTCCGCAGCGACTGGGGCTTGAGCGATGAACGCCTTCTGGCCCACGCCAAGGATGAGGTTGACCAGCTACATGCTGAGGCAAAGCAGACGGGTCAGCCGTTCAATCTCTCCTTGCTGACTCTCGACACCCACGAACCGGTTCACATCTACGACTATTGCAACGTCGACACGAAGAACGAAGTCACCTCCGTCTTCTCCTGCTCCATGACCGTGGTGGCAGGATTCGTGGATTACATGAAGGAGAAGGGATACCTAGATGACACCGCAGTAGTCATCATGGGCGATCACCTCAAGCACATGAGCGCCGGCGATGCCTTCCATGAGCAGCTGGACGACCATGGCAACCGCACCATCTTCAATCGGGTGTGGGTTCCGGGCGAGGACATGAACACCAAACTGCGCCCGCGCGTGGACCAGCTGAGCATGTACCCCACGATCTTGGAAGCTGCCGGCCTGACCCTGAAGGATCGTGAAGCAGGGCTGGGCGTTTCCGCCTTCGCCTCAAAGATCCCGGATGATTCAGCACAGGGCATGGAGCCGAACGCCTACGCCGAGCTGCTGGATTCGCGTTCCGCACGGTTCTATTCGGAGGCTTGGGCTGGCGACGACGCCGCCAAGTAGCGCTGTCCGCTCCCTGTCCGACGGCGCAGCCCACGACGGACTCGCATGCTAATTAGCACGGTTACGCCGATCATAACGATGACGCTGCAGCCAACGAGAAGCTCTGGCGGTATAGACACTACAAGCGCCTGAACCAGTGGTAGCGCGACAAAAGCCAACTTGATCAAGACCAACGCTGCGATGACGGCCAATATGATGCGACCAGTTTTGCTAGCACTATTCGTCGTTACCGGCACCGGGTTCATCTCAATTTCTTGGCTCACGATGTCCACAGGAGGGCCAAGCTCATCGAGCGCCGCAGATACTGCGTCCGCTGTAGCGTCTGCGGGTAGAAGCTCTGACAGGTGGGACAGAATCTCTGCCCGAAGAACGATTCGGCGAGAACTCAGAATGACCTTGGCCTCTTCGTCGAAACATTTCATGTATCGCTGAATCAATGAATGGTTCACTGAGTTCGTCATTGTGTTTTGCCTTCAATCGAGGTTGTCAATTGGGTCAGCACGCTGGTGACGGAGTGTGCAAAGTGCTGCCAATCATAGTGGAACATCTCCGCTTCGGCTCGACCGGCGTCGGTGATTCGGTAATAGCGTCGCGGGCGTTCACCCGTGCCGACTTCCCAGTGACTCGTTACGAGCCCGCCTACATGAAGTCGGTTGAGGAGTGGGTAGATGGTGCCCTGACTTGTGAGCAGACCACCGACCGCATACCTTGCGTCACAAGGTTGCGCCAATCGTGCCCAGTCTCGCAAAGCCGTCCCCTTTAGACATCGGCGGATTGGCAACGCCAACGCACGACGGCGGCCGTCCCGGTACGCCGTATGCCTCTGTAATTTCCCGGGGCGTGCTCCTTGGCGCCTTTCTGGGCGGCTAGTCAAAGTGTCAAGCCTTGGTGCAGACACCCCTAGAATCAGAACAAGCCAAACTTCCAGACAGCACAAGAAGTACAGGCGCCCACAACGAGGAGCGTAACCAAGGATGTCCATCAGTGACCGCACCGCGGACGCCCCCAATTTCCCGCGGTATACCCAGGCGCTCGCCGAGGCGGGCCAGTGCACGCGCCCTACGGCCCTTCTCGATCTCGACCATTTTTGGGCCAATGCGTCGACTATGAGGTCCCGTGCGGCAGGAACGCCCATCAGGGTCGCCTCCAAATCGCTGCGAGTGCGGAGCGCCCTTGAAATGGCGCTGACCGCACCCGGCTATTCGGGTGTCCTGGCCTTCACGCTCCCGGAAGCACTCTGGCTCGCCGAGAACGGCATCCGCGACATCGTGGTTGCCTACCCGACAACCGACCGCGACGCCCTGACCCAGCTCCTCCGATCGGCTGCCCGCGAGCATGTCACCGTCATGGTCGATTCGCCTGCACACCTCGAGCTCCTCAGCGACGTCGCTCGCTCCGCCCAAGCTCGCTCCGCTGACGCCCGCTCTCCCACTGCCCCCGATAGTGCCCGCTTCCGCGTCTGCCTCGACATCGATGCGTCTTACGCCCCTGCCCGCCACCGCAGTGGCAAAGTAGCCAGCAAGCTCAAGGTCGGCCCGCTGCGCTCCCCCATCACCACGATCGCGCACGCCGTTGCCATGGTTCACGCCTGCAATAACGCTGGCGTCAACCTGGTGGGTCTCATGATGTATGAGGGACAGATCGCTGGCGTCGCCAATGACGCACGCACGCCCCGCGGTGTCGCAGTTCGCGCATTGCAATCCCTCTCAACGCGAGACATCGCCAGGTGGCGGGCGGACGTCGTCGCCGCCGTTCGCGATCTCGTCGATCTGGAATTCGTCAACGGTGGCGGCACCGGCTCCCTCGAATCCACCTCCGCCGAGGCAGCGGTCACCGAAGTTGCCGCCGGTAGCGGGTTCTACGGACCTGAACTCTTCCAGAACTACCGTGGCTTCCGCCCTTCCCCTGCGCTGCATCTGCTCTTCGACGTCGTCCGTCGCCCAGCACCGGACACCGTCACCGTCCTTGGCGGCGGTTGGATCGCTTCCGGTCCTTCCGGTAAGGACCGTCTCCCAGTCCCTGTGTGGCCGGAGGGTCTGCGTTACGCTCCATCCGAAGGCCCAGGCGAGGTGCAGACACCACTCACCGGCCCTGCCGCAGCAGGCCTTCGAATCGGGGACCCGGTCTTCTTCCGCCATGCCAAGGCCGGCGAACCGTGCGAACGTCTGAACACCATGCTCGTCTACAGCAACGGCCAGATCATCGATGAATGGCCCACCTATCGCGGCGAAGGAAAGGCCTTCCTCTAAATGACGTCACGAACCACACGGCACGACGGCGGCGCTCCAGCCGGAGTAACCCTCACCCGTGGTGCCTGGACCTGGCGGAACTGGGCAGCGAGCGCGACCAGCCAGCCCTCCGCCGTCGTGCTCCCCCGTAGTGAAGCCGAGGTAGCTTCCCTGCTGGCCCGGGCGACTACCGATGGCCGACGCGTGAAAGTTGTCGGAGGGGCTCATTCATTCACCGATATAGCGGCCACCGACGGAGTGTTAATTAGCCTGGACCGGTTGCAAGGGCTCGAGGGCGTGGACCCTGCCACGGGCGAGGCGACCCTGCTCGGCGGGACCCGGCTCTTCAACGTCGCCGTACTGCTCGCCCCACATGGGTTAGCCCTACCCAACATGGGCGACATCGACCATCAATCGGTAGCGGGCTCATTGGCCACCGCAACGCATGGAACCGGGTTGGCTTTCACCGGCCTTTCGGGCTTGGTGACCCGGATGCGTCTCGCACTGCCCAACGGCACCATCGTCGAGTGTTCGGCATCCGAACGTCCTGAGCTGTTCCAAGCAGCAAGGGTTGGCCTCGGCGCCATCGGCGTCGTGCTCTCGGCCACACTGTGTTGCATCCCCTCGTTTCGGTTGCGGGCAGTCGAGAAGCCCGAGCCGCTGGTCTCCATGGTCGAGTCATTCGTGGAACGCTCCGCTCTAGAGAACCACCTCGAGTTCTACTGGTTCCCGCATACCCAAACCGCGCTGGCCAAAACCAACTCCCGGCTACCAGCCGATGCTCCAAGGCATCCGGTGAGCCCCATCTCGCGCCTGTTCGACGACGAGCTCCTGGGTAACGGCGTCTTCGGTCTGATGTGTGCAGCAGGGGCACATATTCCGGCGCTGGTGCCGCCGTTGAATCGGTTCGCTGCGCGGACTCTGGCCGCCCGTGACTACACGGACGAGCCGCACAAAGTGTTCGTCACGCCACGGCGGGTGCGATTCCGCGAGATGGAGTACTCGCTGCCGTTGGAAGCTTTCAGTGAGGTCTTTGCCGAACTAAAATCAGCGGTCGAGGGGTATCGGGAACCAATCAGTTTCCCCGTTGAGGTCCGCACGACGGCGGCTGACGACACCTGGTTGGGCACATCGAGTGGACGTCAGTCGGTGTACTTCGCGGTCCACCGCTATGCCAGGCAACCGCACCAGCAATTCCTCCAGTATGTTGAGCGGGTATTCATCGCCCATGGTGGCAGGCCGCACTGGGGTAAATTGCACTCTCGCGATGCCGAGTACCTCACAGGCGTTTACCCGGAGTTCAAACGGTTCACGGCAGTTCACCACGACGTCGACCCCACCGGTACGTTGCTGAACCCGTACTTACGGCGTGTGCTCGGAATCCCAGCATCACCATGAAGACTCTGGGCATTGACCTCGCCGCTGATCCCAAGAAGACAGCAGCTGCCGTCATCGACTGGGCATCCGGCGCTGCCCGACTCATTCACCTGGAACTTGGAGTGTCTGACGAGGCAATCCTTGCTCTGTTCAATGACACAGATTTCACGGGTATCGATTGCCCCCTAGGCTGGCCTCAAGCACTGGTGCCATTCCTCACGGGCCATGTGGACGGGAACGTGGACGCCGTTCTTCGCCACGATGGCATAGCTGGCCGGCGGCTCCTTGCCTACCGCGATACGGACCGGTTCGTAACACAGAAAACAGGTCTCATTCCGTTGAGTGTGTCCGCCGATCGGCTGGCGCATCCTGCTATGCGCTGCGCTGTCATCCAGGCCAAAATCGCCCAGGATTCCTCGTCGCAGCCGCTTGATGGATCGGGTCGCCTAGCCGAGGTCTACCCGGCCGCTACGTTGAAGCTCTGGGGGATTTCAGCTAAAAAATACAAGGGGACGGGCCCAGATGAGACAGCTGCTAGACGCCGCCTCCTCTCCCAGTTGGAGGCTGCTGCCCCGTGGCTCGACCTTGGCGGCTACACGGACAGCCTCATTGCATCCGATGACCGCCTCGACGCCGTAGTGGCCTCGCTCGCTGCGCGTGCAACGGCAACACACTGCACGTTTCCCCCGAATCCTGAGGAAAGAGCCGTGGCCCGGCTGGAAGGCTGGATTCATCTCCCGAGCGGAGAGTTGAACGAGCTTCCTTGACCGCCCGTCTCGAGCAGGCTTCAGAGCACCCGCCTACACTGGCCTCAGCGGTACCGGCAGCAGGCACCGCAGTTATGCAGGACACGATCGAAGAGGCGAGGGTGCCATGAGAACGCAACAGCTGGGGCAACGCAGGTGACGACGCTCCCGTCAGCACCTGACCATCGGGACCAGTGCGTGGCGCTGGTCCCGATCTTTGCGCACCTCGATCCCACAGAGCGACACGAGGTTGCTTCACGCGTGCGGCAGAGGACGTACCGACGCAACGAGCTACTTTACGCCCCGGGGGAAGCCAAACGTTTCCTGATGATCGTGCACCACGGAAGGGTAAAGACCTACCGCGGCACCGAGTCTGGCCACGAGCAGTTGCTTCGAATTCTGGAACCGGGCAGCTTCATCGGTGAGACGGCCTTCCTGCACACCGGAACAGCGGACCATTATGCGCTGGCGTTGGAGGATGCCGAAATCTGCAGTTTGCATCACGAAGATATTCGCGAATTCCTGACCCGGTACCCTGCCGTCGCGCTGAAGATGCTGGAAACTGTCACCGATCGGCTCGAGCAAACCGAACGTCAGCTCAGCTCCTACACGGGCGAGGACGTGGGGGCACGGATTGCGGGCTACCTCTTGGAGAATGCGGCGCCGGCTACTGGTGAGCTGATCTTGACCATGTATAAAAGGGACCTCGCCTCGCTACTGGGGACTACACCCGAAACGCTTAGTCGGCGGCTTGCGTCCTTCACCGACGCCGGCTGGATAACTCAATCCTCCGGCGGGCGAATCCGTGTTCTCGACCGGACGGCGCTGGCCAGGGCCTGATACCCCTGAACCCAGCCGCGCCACCGGACGAAAAACCTCACATCAGAACAGTTATTTCTCGACGAGCGTCAGAACGTCATACGTGGCAACAATCTCGTCGTGCTGGTTGGTCAGGAGCGCGTCCCAGCGGACCTCACCGTACTCATCGTCTTCACGCGGGCTGATCTGCTTGGCGGTTAGCGTTACGCGGAACGAATCCCCGGCTGCCAACGGTGTGATGAACCGTAGGGACTCGAGACCGTAATTAGCCAAGACGGGTCCGGGAGCAGGCTCAACAAACAGACCCGCGGCCCAGGACAGCAGAAGGTAGCCGTGCGCCACGATGCCCGGAAAGAACGGATTCGCTGCGGCAGCTTCCTCGTCCGTGTGCGCATAGAAGGTATCGCCTGTGGTGTTGGCGAACGCCGTGACGTCCTCAAGGCTGACCTCACGCAGATCGGAACGGATCGCATCTCCCACACGAAGTTCGGCGAGGTTCTTGCGGAACGGGTGGCCGCCGTCGTAATTGCGGTCTGCCCCTGAATGCCAGACGCCGGTGACCGCAGTCAGCATGTTGGGCGAACCCTGGAGTGCCGTGCGCTGCATGTGGTGCATGACGGAGCGGATCCCGCCAAGCTCCTCACCGCCGCCAGCGCGGCCGGGACCGCCGTGGACCAGATGAGGAACCGGCGAACCATGCCCGGTAGAGGTCTTGGCATCTTCACGGTTCAGCATGTGAACACGGCCATGATGGGCCGCGATGCCCAGAACCAGTTGACGTGCAACGTCCGCATCATTGGTACATACAGTGGCCACCAAAGAGCCTGACCCCATGGCTGCCAAATGGATTGCGTCTTCCAGGCTGTCATAGCCGACGACGGATGCTACCGGCCCGAATGCCTCGAGCGAGTGCAGTGCCTCCGCCTCGTTATCCGCCCACGTCAGGACAATCGGTGACATGAACGCGCCGTCGTCGGACGTGCGCACGGACCCATCCCGGTGTGTGACCGACGGGGCATCAAGACTGCCGTAGGCAAGTTCCCCACCGGCGGCCAACATGGTTTGGACGGCCGAACGGACATCCTCCAGTTGCTCCAGAGAGGCGAGCGCGCCCATGGTTACGCCTTCGGCGAGTGGATCTCCGAGGACAACCCGCTGCTCGATACGCTTCTCGATGGCCTGAACCACGTCATCGACCATGTTCTTGGGCACCAGGGTGCGCCGGATACTCGTGCACTTCTGGCCCGCCTTAACCGTCATCTCCGTGACGACCGCCTTGACGAAAGCCTCGAACTCCGGTGTGCCCACAACGGCGTCGGGACCCAGGATGGCCGCGTTGAGCGAATCCGTTTCCGAAGTGAACCGAACGCCGCCATGAACCACGTTCTCGTGCGACTTGAGCTTGTTGGCGGTGTTTGCTGAACCGGTGAAGGACACCATGTCTCGGTAGTCCAGGTGATCCAGAAGGTCCCGCGCTGAGCCGGAAATGAGCTGTAGCGAGCCGGCCGGAAGAATTTCTGATTCGATCATGAGCTTGACGACGGCGGTGGTCAAGTAACCGGTTGGCGTTGCGGGCTTCACGATCGTTGGCACGCCTGCAATGAACGCCGGCGCAAACTTCTCCAGCAGACCCCACACGGCGAAGTTAAACGCGTTGATCTGAACCGCGACGCCAGGAATACGTGTGTAGATGTGTTCACCGACGAAAGAGCCGTCCTTGGACAAGACCTCCGCAGGACCATCAATGACAACCTGTGAATTGGGAAGCTCCCGCCTGCCCTTGGAGCCAAAGGTGAAGAGCACGCCGATGCCGCCGTCAATATCCACGAGTGAGTCGATCTTCGTGGCACCGGTACGGGCCGACAGCGCGTAAAGGTCATCCCGCTGGCTGTTCAGGAACTGTGCGAGCTGCTTCAGTTTCAGTGCACGCTGGTGGAACGTCAATTCGCCCAGTGACTGCTGCCCTACTGTGCGCCCATGTTCGACGACGGCGGCCAGGTCCAGGCCCTGCGAACTCACCTGTGCTAGCACCTCACCGGTACTGGCATCGCGCACATCTGCGCTGTGGCCGACGATCTCCGTGGCGTCCGGAGTCCACCACGCATCCTGAACGAAACTGGGAACAATTTCCACACCGATGGCGGTCGAGGTCATGGGGTACTGGCCTTTCAGCTGCAACAGGGATCGGACGTGGTCTTTGCTCTGGGCTGGGCCCAGAACCATAAACTGACCGTCCGTTCGGTAATACGTCCAGCCTACATGACTGTGCCTTGGCGCACAGCTATCCATGGCTGTCCGCCTCGTGTTTATATGGATCCATCCGAGGAAAGGAACACCATGAGCGAGAACACCTCAGCCGAACCACAGAAGATTCCCAACGACGACAAAGAAACACCCGCCGTCGAGCCGGATGTTCAATCAGATCCAGCGCGCGATGTGAGCGAAGACAGCGACTGGAGCACCGAAGGTGGAGCAACACCGTCGGGGCCGGCCACAGATACCGGCGCACGGGACCAGCAGGACAACACGAAAAACTAATTTCGGTAGCCGAGTCTGCCAATCTGTCGTGCAGCTAGCGGGCCTTCGAACGGGCAGACCAACCGCGATCTGCACGACAGATGTGCGTGCGCCTGCGATCTTGGTCTGGGCCGGTCGGCGGACGTTCAGGCCCAGCGGACTAAGGTTTCGAAGTCTGTGTAGAGTCCATCGGTGTGGCCAGTCCACCGGAGATGACAATCTCCACAGGGACATTGCCCGTGGGGTTGTCCCGTTGGAGTGCGGCCTCGACCGCAGGAATCTTGTCTTTAGCAACTGCGATAGTCACCGTGCCGGTGCGGCCGTCGAAGCTGATCCGGTGAATACTCGTTGCGAGTTCCGGCCGGAGCTTGCCTTGCCACGCCGTCAGCGATGAGACCGACTTCTCAAGTTGCTCACTGTTGAGCTCAACAATGCGCGGTTCCGCCCCAGCATCGGATACCGCTTGCGCAGCCTCCTCGCTGGTGACCGCTACGTGCAGTTGTCCGGATTCAATCCAGCCCTGCGAGTAGGCTCCTCCAAGTTCCTCACGAAGCCGGTCATTGAGCAGTAAGAGCTCGGTGGCGTCCCCGGAACTTTCAGGCTGCATGGTTGTGGGCTTTCCTGACATGGTGATCGTTGGATGGCTGTTTACAGAGCTTTCCGACGTCGGCCCGCAGGCTGTGATGGTCACGGTCCCGGCGGCAGTCAGTAGTGCTGTGACGACGACAGCCTTGATTCGACTCATCGGCACTCCTCCTGGGTGACTTGGTGCGTAGACGGGCAGTTAGCCTTCGAGCCCACGACGTCGGAACAGCATGAAGGCGCTTCCGGCCAAGAGCAGGACGCCGCCAGCGGCACCGATGGACATCATGACGTTGGAGCTACCAGTTTTGGGCAGTTCGTTGGACACAGCGGCCTCGTCGTTGTCGTCCTCATTGGCGACCGGCGTTGAATCTCCCGCAGGTACTGCCGTTGTGGACGTGCTTGTTGGCTCGGGTGCCGACTTGGTAGGCGGCTCCGTGGTTTCCGGCGATGGCGCTGTTGCTGCCGTGACCGTCACGGACATGCTCGCGGTGCCAGAGGTCATGTCCGAAATTGTTTGTGTGGCGTCGATGGTGTGCGTTCCAGTGTCAAAGGGGCCCGGCACATCAACGCTCCATGCTCCGTCGACCACGTCGGCTTCGATGTTGATCTCGTCGTTGACAGTCACGAGAACCATTGCACCATCGATGCCGGTACCGTCGATGGTTTCGGGTCCGCCCTCTTCGTAGGAGAACACTTGCCCGTCGCTGGGGGAAGTAATGACCGGTTTGGCTGGGACAACCTTGAAGCTACTGGAAGTAGCGTTCGACGACACCCCGCCGAGCCGCTGGACTGCCTTGACTGTGTACTGACCGTAGCGCAGTGCCTCATCGGGTTTGTACGTCCAGGTGCCATCCTTGGCAACCTTGACCTCGCCCGTGACGTCCTCGGTCAACACCACAGTGGCACCGGGAATGCCAGAACCGGAGATACTCTCGACAAACGACGTCATCCTCGCACCATCCTTCGGCGTGGAAATTGCCGGAGCAGCCAGAATAGCTGTGAGAGTGTACGTCTTGGTCGCGGAGGTGCTGAAGCCGTTTTGGCTCTGGACAGTGAAGGTGAATTTGCCGGGCGTGGATGGAGCATTGAAGCTCCATTCGCCGTCCTTGACGGGCACACTCGTCGCTGTGCCGTCTATGGTGACAACCACCGACGACGCCGGGGCAAGGTCACCGGGCACCGTTCCGCTGACGGCCGATCCGGTTATGACACTCCCCTTGTCCTGTGGGGAACCTAGTGCTGGCGCGTTGACGGCCAGTTCAACTGTGTAGCCGTTGGTACGGGCCAGCGCCTCCTTGAGGTCGGCGTTGTATGCCACTGTTCCGTCGCGAGAGGCGGCACTGGTGATGCCTACTGCGAGTGTTCCCGAGATGACGGCTCCGCCGGAATCCCCCTGAGCGTTCAAGGCACCGTAGCTGGCGAAGCCCTTGACTCCTCGAATGTCATCTACATCGGTATCGATATTGGTACCACCGACGAGGAACAGGGTGATTTCGTCGACCTTCCCACAGGTCCAGCCGGTGGTGCGGCCTGACTTACAAATGTCAGCACCGAGGACAGCAGTGGAAACGCCGGTGACCTTGCGACCGTTGGCGGCAATGTTTGCCACGTTTGTCCAGTCGGTGACCTTCGGTAGTAGCTCCAGCTCCGGGTTGATGTTATCGATGACAGAAACGTCGGTCCCAAAGTTCCCCATGTCATCTAGGGAACCGGCGCCTTCGTAGCCGGTCACGGGAGAATTGTTCGGACCCCCAAACTGCGAAAACCCGAAAGTCCCCAACTCCGCGCCTAGGTCCGCGAACCCGGGATCGGCCTGATCGGCTTCAGGATCCGTCAACACCACGTCGTCGTAGGCGCCGTCGTTCGTGCAGTGGCCGGCGGAAATGACGGCCGGGTCTCCGGTGGCGCTGAAGCCGTTCCAACCAATGGAGCACAGTGCGATGGAACCGTTGCCCATCTCGTGTCCGTAGCCCTGGCCAGCGACGACTTCCTCCGCGGAGGCCTCAGCCGGGCCCTCAGCTTCTTTGATGGAGACGTTGGCATAGCGGCTGGCGAAGTCAGTGACGGACAGGGTTGAGCTGACGTCCGCGTTGCGCCGTTGGCGAGCGGACTTCTCCGTGGAGACCGCGCCAGTATGAATGACGAACTCGTTGCCGTTCCACCCGATCGCTTGCAGCTCCGCGAGATCCTCATCGCTGGCCGCGGCCAGATAGTCGGCGGCGAGCGCATCCACACTCGGGGCATACTTCCGCTGAACATCGTTGGACTTGACGCTCACCTCGACGCTGACTCCGAGCTCCTTGGAAAGCTTTTCTCCGGTAACTTTGGCATCTGGGGCAGCAGTGTGCACGTTGATTGTGCCGTCCTTGACGGAAACCTGAGCATCGACGCCTGCGGCCTCAACTGCGGCTTCGGCATCGAGGGCCTTCTGTGCCAGCTGTCCTGCCTCATCAAATTCGGCTTTGGTCATATCGAGGTCACGTTCAAGCGCCTCTTCGAGCCCGCCCGGAAGCGCACCCTCAGACGGCGCGGGTGCGGTGGTAACAGTCGCGGTGGGCGCCGGGGATTCTGCGGGAGCGGCACTAGCCATTGGCACAGCGGTGAAGGTGCTACCCAAGACAAGGGCAGCTGCGGCACACGCTGTACCGCCGCGCTTGAAGAAAGCGCGTGTGGATTCCTGCATTCAAATTCCCCTACGGTGAGATCCGCTGTTCTGAGTCAGCCCGGTAGTCTGTGCGCCCGGATGGCGGATCGATGTCAGTTATTACATCGAACGTTATGGAATCCAGACTTGTTTTTCAAGTTATTGCCCAGTTAAAGCTCAGGTAACAATCAGAAAACCGTGCTTGCTATTTGTCCCAGGTGAAGAATCCCTGTCCGCTCTTGCGGCCAAGTTCACCGGCGGCCACTTTGTCCCGCAAGATCTGCGGCGGCGCAAAGCGTTCCCCCAGAGTCGAGTGTAGGTACTCCGCAATACCAAGTCGAACATCAAGTCCAACAATGTCTGTGGTCTTCAAAGGGCCGGTGGGGTGTTTGTAGCCCAAGACCATGGCTGTATCGATGTCCTCGGCAGAAGCCACGCCCTCCTCGACCATGCGCATGGCCTCAAGTGCTATGGCTACGCCGAGACGTGAACTGGCAAATCCCGGTGCGTCGTTGACAACAACCGGCGTCTTGCCAAGCTCCTGAACCCAACCGCGTGCCGCATCCGCCATCTCCGGCGACGTCGTTCCTGCCAGCACTACCTCTATAAGAGTGGATGCCGGGACCGGATTGAAGAAGTGCAGTCCACAGAAGCGCTCCGGACGAGAAAGGCTTGCAGCCAGCTCAGTGACCGACAGGGAAGAAGTGTTGGTGGCCAGCCAGGCGTCGTTGGAAAGCTGATCCTCTACCGCGGTGAGAGCCGTGCTCTTCAATTGGAAATCTTCCGGCACAGCTTCCACTACCAAACCGCAGTCTGCAAACGATGCGTAATCGGTGGAAACCGAGAGCCTGGACTCCAAGGCATCCGCAGTTTCCGTGGTTGTGCCTCGCTCAACGCTTTTGCGCAGCGCGGCCGTGACACGGGCGTTCCCCGCTTCAGCGGCTTCGGTATTGCGCTCCACAACGACGACGGCAGCTCCGGCAACGCAGAATGCATGTGCGATGCCAGCCCCCATACGTCCGCCGCCAAGGACTCCGACTTTGCCGGGAATTGTCATTATTTCTTCTTCCTGTCGAGGAACGCCTGCATGCGATCAAACTTTGCGTCCGACTCAAACAACATGCCCTGCGCAAGAGTATCGATCACGGGATGTGCCTCAGCAGGCATGTGGAACACCGATTTGGTGATGCGCACGGCCAGCGGATCCTGCCGGCTGATCCGGTCAGCAAGTGCGTTGGCTGCGGTCAAGAGGTCCTCGACATCGTGCACTTCGGTGACGAGACGAGCGGACAGTGCCTCTTCAGCTGTCAGGATGCGCCCCGCGAGGAGGATCTCCTTGGCGAGAGGCTCTCCGACCAGTTCCTTCAACCGCCAGGACGCGCCCGCTGCCGCGAGGATTCCAAGCCCGGTCTCAGGGTTTCCGATCTTCAGCGTGGTTGATGCAATGCGGAAGTCAGCAGCGTACGCCAGTTCAGCACCACCGCCCAGTGCATAACCGTCAAGGGCCGCAATGACCGGCATTGGGAGTTTGGCGATCCGTACAAAGATGGAGGAATTTATCCCCTGCAGGGCGTCGTCCCGCCGGCGCTCTCGGAGCTGGGCGATATCCGCACCGGAGGCGAACACACCGTTTGCCCCCGAAATGATGAGTACGCGCGGCTTGGCCTCGAGCTCGGCGCAGACCTCATGGAGCTCGTCCACCATGGTCTGGTCGATGGCGTTCCGGACGTCAGGGCGGTTCAGCTGGACATGAAGTCTATCGACGGTTTCCGTGACGTTGAGGGTGGTGAAGTCCTCCCTCATCAGCACGCCTCAAGTAGCAGCGCTGTCCCCTGGCCCACGCCAACGCACAACGTTGCCAGTCCTCGGGAAGCTCCTTCGCGCTCCATGCGGCCCAGCAGGGTGATGGCCATGCGCGAACCGGTGGATCCCAGCGGGTGTCCAAGGGAGATTGCGCCGCCGTCGCGGTTGACGATTTCCGGGTTCAAACCGAGCCGCCGAATAGTAGCGAGGGACTGCGTGGCAAAGGCCTCATTGAGCTCAATAGCGCCGATCTCGGACAGGTCCCAGCCGCTTCGTTCGAGGACCTTGCGAGTGGCGGGGACTGGGCCAACGCCCATGACCTCCGGCGCCACCCCGGCGGATCCGCCTTCCGCGATGCGTGCCCTCGGGGTCAGCCCGTACTTCTTCAGGGCCCTCTCGGAAGCAACGATAATGGCGGATGCGCCGTCGTTTAGGGTGCTGGAGTTTCCAGCAGTGACGATCCCGCCGGGCTTTACCACGGGGCGCAGCTTGGAGAGGACATCCATCGTTGTTCCTGCTCGAGGGCCCTCGTCGGTGTCCACGACGGTGTCCCCCTTGCGCCCACGGATGGTGACGGGCACAATCTCGTCCTTGAAGCGCCCGGCGTCGATAGCTGCGAGTGCACGCTCGTGTGACCGGACGGCAAACGCATCCGCATCGTCGCGGCTGATGCCATCAACGGCGGCAACTTCTTCAGCGGTCTCGGGCATGGAGTAGGTCATCTTGCCGTCGCGGGACAGATCCCCAGTAGCAAAGCGTTCGTTGACGAAGCGCCAGCCGATGGCCGTATCAAAGGTCTCGCCGGGTTTCGCGAAGGCTTTCTGCGGTTTCTCCATGACCCAGGGTGCGCGGCTCATGGATTCGACGCCTCCGGCTACCACAATGTCTGCGGCTCCGGCCTTGATCATGTGAGAGGCCATGATGATGGCGCTCATTCCGGACGCGCACAACCGGTTGATGGTGACGCCGGGGACCGACTGCGGAACGCCAGCCAGCAGCGACGCCATCCGGGCCACGTTGCGGTTTTCTTCACCGGCGCCATTGGCGTTGCCGTAAATCACTTCATCGATCATGGCGGGGTCTATCCCTGCCCGTGCCACCGCCTCGCGGATGGTGAGCGCTGCCAAGTCATCGGGTCTGACGCTGGAGAGCGCTCCGCCGTAGCGACCAACCGGGGTCCGTGCCCCGCCAACCAGAAATGCTTCAACCATGAATGTGCCCACTACCTTGGTGATGTCGGTTTGGGACGGTGTCTTCCGGCAAAAAAAGCACGGGAGATTACCGACCGTTCGTTCTATAAAGAATCGCACGACGTCGGCTAGCGGTCAACTACTTTCGCATCGGGACCAGCAGGTCACCGAAGGACATCCCGATTCGCGACCGGGGCACCGTCGTCGATATTCTGCCGGAATGACCGAGAACCAGCAGCCTGAACGTACCTACACTTTCCCTGAGCCTAAAATCGTTGCAGATGCGGCCATCACCATGTCAGGGCTTGAGTTTCTTCGTGCCACGATCAGCGGTGAGGTCCCGGAGTCCCCCATGATGTGCACGTTGGGCGTCCGCACCATCGAAGCCGAGCCCGGCCGGGTTGTCATGCAAGCGCCCACCGAGCCATTCCAGTTCAACACCATTGGCACTGGACATGGTGGCTTCCTCGCGACTTTGCTGGATACGGTGATGGGCTCGGCAGTCCACAGCCGCTTACCTGCCAAACAGGGGTTCACCACTCTTGATATTCAGGTTCGTTACCGCAAGGCCATGAAGCCCGACGCCGGTCTGGTGACCGTTGTCGGGATCGCTGATCACGTGGGGCGAACGACGGCGACCGCGAGCGCCACCATCACCAACGAGGACGGCGCGGTCCTTGCCACGGCGACGTCCTCACTGCTGCTGTTGGAGAAACGCTGAAGCTCTTACTCACGTAGTGACGCCAACGGGACGAACGACAGCTCAATTCCCCTGAGCATCCGATTGCCCGGCGGCCACACCCGTGATCCGATGCGCCATGGTCCGAAAGATCAGCCCATGGAAGGGTAGTACGGCTAGCCAGTACAGCCGTCCGCCCAGCCCCTTGGGGAAGAAGATGGCGCGTTGGCGGTACAGAGCGCCGCCGTCGGATTTCGGTTCAACGCTCATCTCAAGCCACGCTCGTCCGGGTACTTTCATTTCCGCTCGGAGCCGGAGCATCTTTCCGCGTTCCAGATGTTCTACGCGCCAGAAGTCCACGGCTTCACCGGTGTGGAGCTCATCGGGGTGACGTCTTCCGCGCCGCAGGCCCACACCTCCGGTGAGTTTGTCCATCCAGCCGCGTACCGCCCAGGCCAGGGGCAGCGAGTACCATCCGTTGTCCCCGCCAACACCCTCGATGACCTTCCATAGCTGGTCTGGAGTTGCCGTCGTCGCCCTTTCTTTCTCGTCCGTGAAAACGGTGTGACCGGTCCATTCTGGATCGCTCGGGAGGGGGTCACTCGGTGCTCCCACCACGGAGGCGTTTTTCCAGGTTGTTTCGATGTCGCCAGCATCCATGTTCTTCAGAGCCAGCCGCACCGCGGCCGCGTATGAAATCGGGCCGCCGTCCGGCACGGCAATATACTCATCGATGTCACGTTCCTGAGCAACACAGTCAAACTGCAGGGAACCGATCAGGGGCACCGCGAGCTTGCGTGGAATGGGGGTCACCAGATTGACCCATTGAGAGGCCAGCCAGGGCGTGAGGACCGGCAGCGGGACCACTGGCCGGTACCGCAGTCCAGCCTCTTTGGCATACCCGTTCATGACTTGGTCGTAACGGAGAACATCCGGTCCACCAATATCGAAGGTTCGGTTGAGGTCCTCCGTGATGTCAGCAGCGGCGGCCAGGTAATACAGGACGTCCCGCACCGCGATGGGTTGCACGCGGTTCCGGACCCATTTGGGTGCCACCATGGCCGGCAGCACATCCGTCAATTGCCTGATCATTTCGAAGGAGGCTGACCCCGATCCAATGACGACGCCGGCCTGCAGTGTGATGGTAGGTACGCCGGAGTCCAACAGGATGTCGCTGACGTTTGTCCGCGAGCGCAAGTGCGGACCCAGCTCGGCATCCTTGGGGTGGAGGCCTCCCAAGTAGATGATTCGGCCCACTCCGGCCTGTCGGCATGCGGTAGCGACGTTTTTTGCCGAGGCGGTTTCCGCGTCTTCGAACGAGCCGTGCCCGCTACTCATGGAGTGCACCAGATAGTAGAGGATGTCGACTCCGGCACACGCCTTTTGAAGTGACTCAGGGTCCTCCAGATCGCCGCGGATCACTTCGACACTGTCCACCCAGGGAACATCCTTGAGTTTCTGCGGGGAGCGGGCAAGGACCTTGACGGTGTGCCCTGCTTCGAGGAGTGGCGGCACCAATCTTCCGCCGATGTAGCCGGTCGCTCCGGTGACAAGGATGGTCTTTCCCATGGCGTACACGTTCCTTTAGTTGAGGTTCTGTCGGGCTTCCACTGCGGCGTCTACTGCCTTTTCGAGAAACCGTTTCACTATCTCTAGTTCGTTGCCGGTAAAGCTGGAGATGGCCCGTCCCATGTGATCTGCCATGGGCCTGAACATGGCGCTGCCGGTGGCGATTGCTTTGCCGGTGAGTTCCAAATTTATCTGCCGCCGGTCGGTGCTACTGGGTCTGCGGTCAACGTGGCCGGAGACTGCCAGCCTGTCGACGAGAGCCGTCGTCGCCGCAGAGCTGAGGTTGAGTTCCCGGCGCAGCATGCCCGGGGTCATGGTGGCGCCGGCTCTGCGGGCCGAAACCAGCAGTGATATGGCGTTGAGATCCGTTCTATGGAGTTCTTCCGAAGTGCTGACGGCGTGCGCGTAGCGGTCGGTTTCCAGCGTTAGTTGTTGCATCAGCAGCATGAGCTTGATGTCTGGTCTCTCCTGCATGGCGTCTCCTTCGATCCCACCATCCATTATGAGCTACATATTTATCTCGGTCACCGATATGATAGCCCGCAGAGATACATTTATGGGAGGAAAACGTTAGATGAAGCGCCTTGTGAGGACCCTGATTCCGGTGCTGCTGGTGATCGCGTGGCTAGTGGCAGCGGCCGTCGGCGGACCCACATTCGGTAAACTTGAGCAGGTTTCGGACAACGACCCATCGGCGTTCCTCCCCAACAGTGCCGAATCCACGGTGGTGCGCGAATGGCAGCAACGTTTTGTTGAATCGGACACCATCCCGGCCATCGTCATCATCGAGTCCAACGACACCCTCTCGCAAGAGACGGTTGCCGACTACGCTGGTTTGGCCGAGGACTTCAGCGCTGTGGACGGCGTCGTGGAGACCAGCATCAGTTCTCCTGCGGTAATCGGCCCCATCCCTTCTGAGGATGGAAAAGCAGTTCAATTGATCGTGCGCATCGACGGAAACGCCGACGCCGGCCCTGTTGTCGAAGAATTACGCGGCCTCCTGACGGATCAGATCCCCGAAGGTTCGGAAGGCTACGTGACTGGTCCGGCCGGGTTCACCACGGACCTGACAAAAGCGTTCGCCGGAATCGACGGCATCCTGCTGGGTGTGGCCCTCGGCGTCGTCTTTGTCATCCTTCTGGCGGTCTACCGCTCCGTGATTCTTCCGTTTCTCGTTCTGTTCACCAGCGTTGGCGCACTGACCGCGTCCATCTTGGTCATCTATTCTCTGGCGGACGCAGGCTGGATCCAGTTGAGCGGCCAGAGCCAGGGCATCCTGTCGATTCTCGTCATCGGCGCGGCAACTGATTACGCGTTGCTTCTCACCGCGCGCTACCGCGAGGCGCTTCTGGCCAACACCGCCAAATGGGACGCCATGCGCACCGCCTATAGGAGTTCTGTCGCGCCGATCCTCGCCTCGGGCGCAACCGTCATCGCAGCCCTGCTCTGCCTGCTCTTCTCTGACCTGAACTCCAACCGCAGCCTCGGTCCCATCGCCGCCACCGGCATCGCGTTCTCCCTGTTGGCCGCGCTTTCTTTGCTCCCCGCCCTCCTCCTACTCTTTGGTAGGAGCGCCTTCTGGCCGCTTCGTCCCACAGCGCGCGACCACCAGGAAACCGATGCCGGACCGGCTTCATGGAGCCACGGCCTGCGCGGTATCTGGCTCAAGGTTCCCCAGTTCGTGGCTGGCAAACCGCGGATCATCTGGGCTGGCGCGCTGATCATTCTGCTCGCAGGGTCAACAGGCCTGCTGCAGCTCAAAGCCAGTGGAGTTCCTCAGTCCACATTGATCCTCGGACCCTCACAAGCCGCGGACGGCCAAGATGCCCTTGCACGTCACTTCGATGCTGGCTCTGGGAGTCCAGTCCTGGTGGTTGCTCAACAAACCGCGCGCGCCGACGTCGCCTCCGTCATCGAAGATCAGGACGGCATCTCCACGGTGACCCTCGCTGGCAGCGACGAAGCGCCCGGGGCACCGAACGAATCCGAGCCGAAGGTTGTGGACGGTCGCATCCTCTTCAACGCGGTTCTCGATTACGAACCAGACTCCGCCGAGGCGGAGGCAGTCGTTGAGCAACTCCGCAAGGCCCTCGACGAAGCCGGACTCGAGGCGCAGGTCGGAGGGACCACCGCCGTCGCCTTCGACACCAGCACCACCGCCCAGGCGGACCTACAGAAAATTATTCCGCTGGTTCTAGCCGTCATCTTGCTGATCCTGATCATCCTGCTGCGCTCTCTCGTAGCCCCGCTGCTGTTAATCGGCACAGTGCTGCTCTCCTACGGCACGGCAATGGGCGTCTCTGCGCTCGTGTTCAACCACCTCTTCGATTTCCCCGGCGCAGATGCCTCGGTTCCACTGTTCGGTTTCGTTTTTCTGGTCGCTTTGGGCGTGGACTACAACATCTTCCTCATGACAAGGGTCCACGAGGAGTCCAAGAACCTCGGCACCAGATCAGGGATACTGCGCGGTCTCGGCGTAACCGGCGGTGTCATCACCTCCGCCGGCATCGTTCTGGCCGCAACCTTCTCCGCCCTGGGCGTCATCCCCATCCTGTTCCTGGCGCAACTGGCCTTCATTGTGGCGTTCGGGGTGCTGTTGGACACCATCATTGTGCGCTCTCTCCTGGTACCGGCCCTGGCCTATGACATCGGTCGTGCTATCTGGTGGCCGTCAAAACTGGGCCGGAGAACCAGCAATCAGGACGAACTCCGAAAGGTTGCGTCCCGAAGATAGACTCGGATGGTGACTAATGAACTTCCCGCCAAGGTGTCCGATATCTTCGATCCAGTTCGCTGGAGAACCGTCAAGGGCTTCGAGGACCTGACCGACATCACCTACCACCGGCAAGTGGACAGGGAAGCGGGAGAGGCCCAAGACTCAGAATCGCGAGACCTGCCGACCGTGCGGATCGCTTTCAACCGCCCCGAAGTTCGCAATGCGTTCCGTCCCGGCACCGTGGATGAGCTGTATCGAGCCATGGACCACGCACGGATGACCCCGGATGTAGCCACCGTATTGCTCACCGGAAACGGTCCCTCAGCCAAAGACGGCGGTCACAGCTTCTGCTCCGGCGGTGACCAACGGATCCGGGGACGGGATGGCTACCGTTACCCCGTAGAAGGCGATACCGGGGATTCCGCTGAATTCATTGATCCGGCCCGGGCGGGGCGGCTGCATATTCTTGAGGTCCAGCGACTGATACGTACCATGCCAAAAGTGGTCATCGCCGTCGTCAACGGTTGGGCGGCAGGAGGAGGTCACAGTCTGCACGTTGTGAGCGACCTGACCATCGCCTCGAAGCAGCACGGAAAGTTCAAACAGACCGACGCCACCGTGGGAAGTTTCGACGCCGGCTACGGGTCGGCGCTACTTGCCCGCCAGATTGGCCAGAAAGCAGCACGAGCAATCTTCTTCTTAGCCCGCGAATACTCCGCCGAGGACATGGTTCGTCTCGGCGCCGTCAACGAAGCGGTGGACCATGAAGAACTAGAAAACACGGCGCTCGAATACGCTGCAGACATTGCCCGGCAGTCACCGCAAGCCATCAGAATGCTGAAGTTCGCGTTCAACCTCGCCGACGACGGCCTTGCCGGCCAACAAGTCTTCGCTGGTGAGGCCACCCGGCTTGCCTACATGACGGACGAGGCGGTTGAGGGCAAAGAAGCATTTCTGGAAAAACGCGCCCCAAACTGGTCCGAGTTCCCCTATTACTTCTAAGCTGGCCAGACCATGGAACTCCTTCCCGTCTATACACCCTTGGGCTTCGACCCCCTCGAGCTGCTCGCGCCTATAGCTGACGCGCTCTCAGGCGAAGGCCCGGCAGTAGCACCGCATGCCAACCCGGACCAGTCGTTCAATGGCGGTCTAGCCAATGACGACGTCGCCGCCGTCATCAGTACTTCCGGTTCTACCGGGACCCCCAAACAAACCATGCTCAGTGTGGACGCCCTGGCAGCGTCCTCCATGGGTACGGCGACGGCGCTGAAGGCCGAAGGACAGTGGCTTCTTGCGCTTCCAGTGCACTACGTGGCCGGATTCCAGGTCCTCGTACGGTCCCTTTACGCGGGGACGCAGCCCTGGGCCATGGACCTGGCAGCACAATTCACGGAACAGGCGTTCACCGACGCCGCCGAAGAGCTCACCGACCGCGTCCGGCTCACCTCTCTGGTGCCCACCCAGCTACACCGACTACTCGCAGACCCCTCACCCCGAACTCTCAAAGCCCTCCAGCGCTTCGACTCCATCCTCGTCGGCGGCGCCCCCATCAGCTCCAAGCTCCTGGCCGAAGCCCACAAGCACGGCCTAAACGTTGTGCGCACCTATGGCATGAGCGAAACCTGCGGCGGATGCGTGTACAACGGTGTCCCGCTGCCGGGGGTACACCTCTCCAACGACGAAGGCACCCTGTGGATCGGCGGCGATACTCTCGCCGAGGGCTACCTGGGACAACCGGAACTGACCAGCGAACACTTCCCCTTCCACTCTGGCCGCCGCTGGTTCCGCTCCGGCGACGTCGGCGACATCAACGACGGCGTCCTCACCATCCAGGGGCGCACCGACGACGTCCTGACCACCGGTGGCGTCAAAATTTCCGCAGCCGCCGTCGTGCGCGTTCTGGAAGAGTGCGACGGCGTCCGCGAAGCGTACGTGACCGGACTCCCCCACGATGAGTGGGGTACTGAAGTGGCTGCCGCCGTCGTCGGCAACGCCCCGCTCCAGGAACTGTGCCAGCAGGTCCGCACCGCACTCGGGCCCGAAGCCGTACCCAAGAAAGTCCTGGTCCTGGATCGCTTGCCGTTACTGGCCAACGGTAAAACGGACCGACAGCAGCTGCGGCTACTGCTGGAGCGATGCCCCGACCCACAGCTCTAACCCCCGCCGCCGCACGCCGGCGTGATGCTCTACCCGACCGAGAAGAAAAGGACACCGATTCGTGGCTACAGCAGCCCAATGGCTGGAGGGCGCACGCCCCCGGACACTTCCCATGGCGATCGCGCCCGTCATTATCGGAAGCGCGGCCGCCTACTCCATGGACGCTTTCAAGCCGTTGAACGCTTTGCTGGCTGCCGCCGTCGCTGTGCTGCTGCAGATCGGGGTCAATTACGCGAACGATTACTCGGACGGGGTGCGGGGCACCGATGAGAATCGTGTTGGACCGCTGCGGCTGACCGGTTCAGGGGCTGCGCGTGCACACTCGGTAAAATATGCGGCCTTTGCCTGTTTCCTGCTGGCGATGGCTGCTGGAATTTATCTCCTGTACCTGTCACAAGCCTGGTTCTTGATCCTTGTGGGTATTGGCTGCATCGCCGCAGCCTGGGGATACACCGGAGGAAAGAATCCCTATGGCTACATGGGGCTGGGCGATATTTTCGTGTTCGTGTTCTTCGGCCTCGTTGCAACTCTGGGAACCACGTATACGCAGGCTGGGGCGGTCAACGCTCCCGCCATTGTGGGTGCCATCAGCACCGGCATCTTTGCCATGGCGCTGCTCATGGCCAACAACGTCCGGGACATTCCGACAGACCGGGAGCACGGGAAACTGACGCTGGCCGTCCGTCTGGGCGAAGATATGGCCCGGGTCAGTTACGTCATGATGCTGGCGTTAGCGCTGCTGCTGCCGGTCTTCCTGGTCTACGACTACCCGTGGGTGCTGTTGGTGCTAGTGCTCATACCGTTGACGCTCATGCCGAGTTGGCTGATGCTCAAAGGCAAGAAACGCAAGAGCCTGATCCCTGTGCTCAAGCAGACCGGTATTTTGAACCTGCTGTTCAGCGTGCTCTTCGCCGCTGGCCTGGTGCTGACAGTGATCCTGAGCTAGTTGCCGGACCACTCATGATTGAACTGTTCGAGTAGGCTCAACCGTCAGTCGAGAGCACCCCGGTTGGCGCGTGGTGCGATGTGGGAGTCTCTCTCAAGAAAAAGGTCGGAAGGGCGGCAAGCGTGGACGTGCCAACCCAGATCCAGAGAGTGGGCACAACCCCAAAAACGGTGCCTGCGAACCCTCCGAGGAGACTCGCGATTGGCACGACACCCATTCCAGCGAATCCAAGGAAACTCATCTGCCTGGCCAAGAGTTCGCGGGGAGTGAGCCTGGCGGTCAAGGAGTAAGAGTTCACGTTATAGACGACGACTGCAACCGAATAGAGCAGCCCTTGAGCGGCCGCGATGAGGAAGACTGTGCTTTTGAAGTTCGCGACCAGAGGCAAGAGCGCAACGATGGGAATCATCGAGGCGGTTGATGCGCGGAAAGCCCACCGCTCGCCAAATCTGGCGTTGATGATCGGAGCGACAAGCGATCCGATCAGGCCACCGACACCAACGCACATAAACACAATTCCCACCTCTGATGGGCTCATTTCCAAAATCCTGATGTAGTAGATCATCTCCACTGTTGAACCGAGTGCCAGTCCAAAGTTCATGAGCACGGTGCTGATGACGATCAGGCGAACCGGCCTATTGCCGATACTGAACCGCAAGCCGGTTCCGAGCGCACGGAAGTATGGCTCCGGCCGCTCCTCATTTTGCGTGGGCAACCCCTTCAGGCCGAACGACATCGCCGCCGAAACCAGACGTGCAAGCGTAGAGATCAGAAGCACAAAAGGAGCCGCAACCCATCGAAGCACCTGGCCGACGAGAAATGGAGAGATGATTTCGATCGTCGTGGTGACGGTCTCCTGCCGAGCGTAGGCAAGGGACAAGCGCGCCTCATCGACGACATCGGGGAGAACGCTTCTGCTGGCGATACTGAAAAGCATGCCAGCGAAGCCTGCTACGAACGTGACGGCCAATAGCTGCCAGTATTCGAGGATCTCGAGAGCGAATGCGATGGGTATCCACAGCAGCGCGAAAGCTGCAAGCAAGTCCGCCCAGCCCATGATCGTGCTCTTGCGCATCCGATCGACGAACACGCCGACCGGAACGCTGAACACCAGATACGAGACTGTGCCGAGTGCATTAATGAGGCCGACTTCAAAAGCGGATGCCTGCAACGTGATCACCGCGACGAGATCAACACCGATGCCAGCCGCACCCGAAGAGACGGCACCGAGGGCGGAGGCAGCTACAATTCGCCGAAAGTTCGGGTTCTTGAAGAGCCCATCCTTAGCCTGTTTTTCAGTATTCACGGGGCTCCCGGGGGTCTCTTCGAATCGTGATCCGACGTCGCGGTGGAACAAAAAGTATGTGCGCTCTCGGAATCGTTCGTGATCTGCCAAGTTCCACTCGGTAATTGTCACGCAGCGCCTCGAGCGAAGCACAGAGTATGTCGAGAGCGAACTGCCTCGCGGGGCAAAGCATCGCGCCCCGACCGAATGGAAGGAAGTTCGGCGTAGTTGGTGTGCTCGGCGCATCCCACCTGTCTGGACGAAACTGAAGCGGCGCAGTCCAATTCCGACTGCTTCGATGAACCGCCGAAGTCATCAGGACGACATGACGGAACTGGTTCTCCACACCTTCGATCGGCTGCTCACGGATAAGCTTCCAAGCCGCCGGTGCGAGTCGTTGGCTTTCATCCATGACAGCACGAACCGGGTACTTTGCGATGAAGCTTGAACCATCTCCGGTGTTTTTAAGACCCAAAGTAAGCGCCCATTCGAGCGCGACTCCGGTGAACCCCACCATTGATAGGACGAGTCGTGAATAGACCTCAGGCAGTTCTCGCTTCGTCAACCGATCACTAACCTTCAACGCAACGCCGACTAGGTCCGGCTGTTCGTTGGATGAGAGATTCGCCATGAGGTTGGCCATTCTGGCCCAGATATCCTCACTCACGACGGTACGGGCTTTCTTGCGAAAGCCCCGTACGCTCGACGCGACCACTACTCGGCGCACATACTCATGAGTCAGGGCCTGCAGGTCAGGATCGCGGTGACCACAGATGATTGGGAGCAAGATTTGATAGATTGCTTCGACGCCCCAGCCCTGAGTCATAAACGAGCCAGTCTCGAACTCCGGATCCAGGACCGTCGTCTGTGCGTCGCTCGTATTCACAAGCCGGATGAGTTCCTTGCGCAAATCTCGACGTAAGTCCTTTGGTAGCGGGTCACGCGAGTGTGTGCGGAAGAATGCGGTTTGAGGGCGGAATTGACTGTCATCCGCCCGCGCAATCGCGTCGATCTCGGAAGGACTAACAACAATAGAGGCGCCACCATTCCGGAAACTAGAGGAGCCGTGCGAAGCGATCCGATCTATCCGCCGTAGATCACCGTACAGATTTTTTTCACGCATAATAGAGGCTGCTCAAGCGCCACAGTAGTGGCGCTTGAGCGATGTCTATTCAGATCCCGTATTTCCGAGCGTACCCCGAACGACACAGGATGGAGCCGGCGATGAGACGGCGGCGGATGGCGGTGACCATGGCAACCTCTTTCTTTATTGAAACTGCTCTTTATAGCAGGGTTCGTTGAACAATCGTACAATCATGCAGCGGAAGTTATCCAGGCGGCGACGAGACTCATAGATGGTCCCCGCCAACCCCTTCGCTGGGGATCATGGACACGACGCCGATGGGGTCATGGTCGACAAGGACGTTTCCATGAGCACTCGAGTTGAGATCACCAAGAAATACGCCACGGCATCCTCCCGATCGACGCTGACGAGAACGGGCCGACCAAGCCGAGGTTCGACCACAAGCTCACCGAGCCGCTGTTCAAGAAACCGGGAACGCCACTTCCACACTGTGGGTAACGACACCGTCAGACGCCGCGACACCTCTGAGTTCGAGGCCCCCGTCACGCATTCCAACACGGCCAGGGACCGCAATGTGAGATCCTGCGCAGGCTTCCGGCGACGAACCCACCCCTGCAGCTGATCGCGTTCCACTTCCGCGAGTGCTAGCTCGGCCAATGCGGGTCCTCATCGCGCCATACCCCCATTCTACAAAACAAGAAACTAACTAACGGCGCGACATACTAGTTGCCCCGGGTATCGCCAGGGCCGTAAGTCTCCGGGCGGAAGTTCCCAGGGTCGTCGGCGGGTTTGTCCGTGGAAGCTGATTTGTCCGCGGCGACGGCCTCTCCGCGTGGCTTCCGCGCCATGTCCACCCTAGCGTTTGGATCGATGGAGTCCTCCGCCTCAGAGTCATTGAGCTCGGCCTTATTCCGCACGGGTGGAGCACCATCCTTGAAGCGACGCTGTAGCGTGGCCGCAGCCTCATTGCGCAGCGTGCGGAAGAAAAGGTACGTGATACACAACGGGATGATAACCGCCGCGATCGCCGATACCCAGAGCCCGGCGCCCAACCACATGAACAGAGCAAAGCACACGATGATCAGACCGGAGCGGAGAAGAGTAAATTTCAGGAATGCCACGGATCCAGTCTACGCGCCCGGATCGGGGGTTCGCTTCGACCTCCCGTGACCCTGCGCAGACCACAGCTCGTATCGAGCCTACAATTGGTATATGCGTTTCCTGTTGATCGGGGTAATCCTCTACATTGCGGTCACGGTCTATGCCGTGATCGACTGTTCCACGTCTCCTTCCCGAGACCTTCGCGGCATCAGTAAGGGTGCATGGATCCCCGTGATCATCCTGCTTCCGGTGGTTGGTGCCGTTCTATGGTTCCTCTTCGGCAGGCCAGTGGTCGTCCCACCGTCCAAACGGAGCAACGCCCCGGACGATGATCCGCAGTTCCTCCGCAACCTCGAAACCTGGCGTGCCCAGCAGTCGCGGGAAGCGGCGCTGCGCAAGCGCGAAGAGGAGCTGAAAGCCCGCGAAGAGCGGCTCCGGAAGGACGACGACGGCGGCGATACCGGCGGTTCAAACCGCCCAGCCACCGGCCACTGACGGACTAGATGCCGGAGTAGCTGTGCAGACCGGAGAAGAAGACGTTGACAATGGCGAAGTTGAAGATCACGCACAGGTAGCCAACGATGCTTAGCCAGGCTGCCCGGGTCCCGGTCCACCCGCGCGTTGCTCGCGCGTGTAGATAGCCCGCATAGACCACCCAGATCACAAACGTCCACACTTCCTTGGTGTCCCAGCCCCAATAGCGGCCCCAGGCTTCCTCGGCCCAGATGGCACCGGCCATCAGAGTGAAGGTCCAGCCCACAAAGGCAATGGCGTTAATTCGGTACGCAAGGTTTTCAAGGCTCAGGGAGCTCGGCACAACACGCATGAAAGCGAACCGGTCCGATTTGCCCGCCCGCACTTTGACCTCACGGTCTGCCTGCATCAGCTGCAGTACGGACATAGCGAAAGTGATGGTGAACAAGGCCGAAGAGATCACAGCGATCGATACGTGGACAACAAGCCAATAACTCTGAAGTGCGGGCACTAGGTGTGCAACCGGTGTTGGAAACCCCACGATCGCAGCGTTGAGCATGACCAGCACGAGCCCGGTCACGAAGGCCCCCACAAAGCGCACGTCCTTGCGCAGCAGCACGATGAGGAACACGAGCGTGACCACAAGGGCGCCCGTGGTGCAGAATTCGTACATGTTGCCCCAGGGCACGCGGTGGGCCGCGAAGCTACGCGCTAGCACCGCGGCAGCGTGGACCGATGCAGCCACGACGGTGAGTGCGACGGCGACCCGCGCCAGCTGGCGGCGTTCCCCTGCATACTCCATGGAATCATCGGCGGTCTGGGCAACCGCGCCTTCAACGGGAGGTGTCCCACTACCCTCCGCCGAGTCAGCTACGCCCGCTCCCACGCTGGCAGGAACCGACACGCTCTCACGCGTTCGGGCCGGCGTAGCGCTACGGACCGCTGCGTCCTGCGCGGCGCGATTCTCGACGCCTCGGATGGTCTTACTGCTCCGAACCAGGTCCAGAACAAACACGGCGAAAGCCACCGTGTAGGCGACCGACGCCAGAAGCATGAACAGCTCGCTGTACTGGCCCAGTTCTTCGTTGATGCTTTGCATTAGCGGTCCTTACCCGTTGTGATATCTAGATTATGCGCGCCGTCGGGGTCAGCTGTCAGCCAAGCCTTTTCGAACATGCGCTGCAGAGCGGCGGCCTCAGTGGTCAGCCGGTTGTCCTCGCCGCGGGCAAGGAGCCCGTACTCCACCATGATGCGGCCGTCGTCGTGCTCTCCAGCGCGCACCCAGACGCGGCGGCGACTGATGAACAGCGAGCCCATCAACCCGGTCAGCGCCAATACCGAAAAGATCAGAACAAAGAGTTTCGCGGGGTCATACGTGACATCCAGGGCAACGTAGCGTTTCAGACCGTCAAAGGTGATGGAGCCCTGGTCCTCCGGTAACTCGTACGTTTCATAGGCGCCCAGCACAATACCGCCAGCGTCCATACTGCGATTATTCAACGGCGTCAAAGGATCGGTGTCGAGGGTGAAGACACTCTTTGGTTCGCCCTTGTCCAGGCCAAGGTCCCCGTAGTAGGAGTTCAGGTTCAACTGCGGATTGAACGGATCCGGGTCTGACGCGAAGGACACACCCTGCTCGTCAATGCGGGCAGTTGGCAGGAAGAACCCTACGAACCCCAGCTGCTCGGGCCGCGCATCGGGCACCTTCAGAACCATGAGCGAGGTATACGCTGCGTCATTCGGGATCGATACGACGGGCCCCCGATACGCGATGTCTCCATTGCCGTCTTTGACCGTGATGACCGGTGCATAACCATTGCCCACCAAGTAGACGCGGGTTCCGCCGATGTTAATGGGGTGGTTGACCTTCAGCGTCTCTTGTTGAGGCTCAGCATCAGGCCCAGTTTGTGTGGTCATCGTAGCGGTGAAGTCCAGTGGTTGCCCGTAGTGCGTGGTGGACTCGCGATCGAACACAACGTCGAAGTCATCGAGTGTCAGCGAGTAGGGATCCAGCTGGTTCTCCGAGAAGTTGGTGCCCGGATTGAAATTGTCGTAGCCGATGAGCGTGTTCACGAAGGTGTCGCCCTCCACGAGGATCTTCTGCCCGCGGTATCCAAAAAGGCCACCAGCGGCAACGGAAATGAGCACACCTATCAGCGCCGTATGGAATACCAGATTGCCGAGTTCCTTCAAGTATCCGCGTTCGGCCCCAACGGATGGCCGCGCCCCATCGAGATCCCGGAGCTCTACACGGTAGCCCCGCTTCTTCAGCAGCTTCGCCGCATCCTCGACGACGGCTCCCGGAGACTGCCCTGGTCCGGCGTCGTCCGTTCCTCCCCACGCTGAGGACACGGTGACGGTGCCGTATTCAGGCATTCGAGACAAGCGCCGTGGAGTACGCGGAGGCTGCGAGCGAAGGGCCCGATAATAGACCTTGGTTCGGGGCACCACGCAGCCGATTAGGGAGATGAACAACAGCAGGTAGATTGCTGAGAACCAGACGGAGCTGTAGACATCGAAGAGCTGGAACCTGTCCAGCCAGGGGCCAGAGTCGGGATTGTTCTTGATGTACTGCGTGACGACGGCTGGGTTGGCCGGACGCTGCGGAAAGAGTGAACCAGGCACGGCTGCAATAGCCAGAAGGAGCAGCAGGAACAGTGCGGTTCGCATGCTCGTCAGCTGAGTCCATGCCCAGCGAAGTGTTCCGAACAAACCCAACGCCGGGAGGGCGATGTCGGGCTTAGAGGCCTGGTCTTTTTTGGTGGTGATGTTCTCCTGCGGCTTGCTCACGTGGTCCTTGTTGGTCTTCTTCATCAGATCGGCAGCTCCACACTATTGAGCCAGCCCTGAAGCTCGCTTATCCACATGATCCATATTCCTGTGGCCATCAGTACGCCTACAACAATGAGCATGATCCCACCGGATAGTTGGAGGGCGCGCCGGTGTTTCCGGAAGAACGCCATGGCGCCCAAACCGCGGCGGACGCCGAGCGCGATCAGCAGGAACGGCAGGCCAAGCCCCAGACAGTAAACAAACGTCAGGACGGCACCTTTGGCTGCGCTGGCATCGTTGCCGGAGAACGAAAGTAGCTGCACAGCCGAGAGTGTTGGGCCGATACAGGGCGCCCAGCTCAAACCGAAGGTCAGCCCCAACAGTGGCGCACCCCACAGTCCCGCACGCGGCGAAGCCTGGATTCTGCGGTCCTGTTGGAACCAGCTCAGTCCGCCCATGAAGATCACGCCCATGAGGATCACGAGCAAGCCGAGCAGCTGCGTTACCCACGCCTGGTCTGGACCTTTGAGCCAGGCGCCGAGCTGACCAAACACCGCACCGATAGCTACGTAAACCACCGTGAATCCAAGGATAAAGAGGCCGATGCCGACGAGCATGCGACCGCGCTTCTGCTGTTCAAGATCGACGCCGGCCAAGCCGGTGACATACCCGAGGTACCCGGGTACCAGTGGCAGGATACACGGGGAGAGGAAGGAGACGATACCTGCCAGCAGGGCAACGGGCAGCGCCAGCAGCATGGAACCGTTGAGGACGGTTTCCGCAAAGGGGTTTCCTGCGCTCAGCACGGTGATACGCGCCAGTTCGACGGCGGGGAACACGTGCGCTTACTCCGCCACGGCGTCGGAAATGAGGGCTTTCAGGGTGCTCTTCTCCGCCAGACCCAGAATGCGCGCGGCTACACGGCCCTTCTTATCAAGCACGATGGTTGTGGGCACGGCCTGCGGCGGAACGTAGCTGGTCATCGACAGGAGGACTTGGCCGTCCTTATCGTTGAAGCTTGCGTAGGGGATGTTGAACGTGCGCTCGAATGCGTCCGCAGTGGCTTTTTCGTCGCGGATGTTCACCCCAAAGAACAGGGTGCCCTCGGCGCTGAACGTCTCGTGGAGTGCCACGAGGTCAGGGGCTTCCTTGCGGCACGGCGCGCAGGATGCGTACCAGAAATTCAGGACTACCACGTTGCCACGCCACTGCTCCGAGGACGCCTGCT
The DNA here is from genome assembly GCA_038199985.1 of Actinomycetales bacterium. Taxonomy (GTDB): domain Bacteria; phylum Actinomycetota; class Actinomycetes; order Actinomycetales; family Micrococcaceae; genus Arthrobacter_J. The sequence goes on from JBBPYK010000062.1 coordinate 84,530, forward strand.
CCCCGTTGAACAGCTTCCCGGAGATGTCGACGGGCTCACCACGTTTCTCGGGCGAATATTCAGTCACGGAGCCATCGCCTGCGATGTAGTTCTTATTGTCTCCAGCTTTGGCTTGCTTGGCCAGTGGATCCTCTACCGTGCACGCGGCAAGCGCAACCGCCGCAGGTATGCCGAAGGCCAGCGCAGCACCGTATTTCAGGAGCGAACGCCGTCCGGAAATTCCATCAGTAGTGTTCACAGCTTCTTTCACAATTTCTACAACGTGTAGTAGTACTTATATGCTCCCACACATTATGCGCCCGGAACATTGGCAGCCCCTGGGAGCAGATCCGGGCACGGCTCGGTGTACTGGACACCTACCAGGTTGCCGTCGTCGAACTCCAGGGAAGTGATGGAAGCAAGCGTGCACTCACGTTGACGCGGATCATGCCACAGGCGTTTCTTCTCTGCGGAGAGGCGTGTTACCCAGATGGGAAGCTGGTGACTGACGAGAACGGCTTCCGCCCCGTCTCCACCGTTTTCTACCGCTTTGCGAGCCGCATCTTCGACGGCCGCCATGATGCGTTCCGCCTGGGAAATATACGGCTCACCCCACGACGGCTTCATGGGATTCACCAGAAGCGGCCAGTACCGGGGGTTGCGCAGCTGTCGCTTGATGCCAGCCAGCCCCTCAAAGCGGTTCTCCGCCTCGAGCAGCCGCTCGTCAGTCACGATCGGTAGCTCCAGTGCATCCGACGTCGGCCCCGCGGTTTCCTGAGCGCGCGTCAGAGGTGAGGCCGCCAGATAGCTAATGCGGGCGCCGTCGCGCTCTCGCTCCTGGAACCAGGAGGCAGCACGCTCTGCCATTTCGTGACCGAGCACCGAAAGATGGAAGCCGGGAAGGCGTCCGTACAGAACGCCGTCGGGGTTGAAGACCTCGCCGTGACGCAGGAGATGAACTGTGGATGTGGGCATGACATCAATTTTGACACCCCGGCACACGGCGCCCTAATTGCATCCGCCGCGCCCCCATCTGTCAAGAGGACGTAGCGAGAATTCATCCCGATGGAATAAAACATGCATTTGCATGTTTATCCCCTGTGGAAGCCCGACCCCTGACGAAGGAGAAACTCATCATGACAATCCCCAGCGGCCTCACCACCGGAACCTGGACTTTGGACACCTCGCACAGTGAAGTCGGTTTTACCGTCCGCCATGCAGGGATCAGCAAGGTCCGCGGCACGTTCGACGACGTCCACGCTGTCATGAACGTCGCCGAGAACATCGAAGGTTCCACCATCGAGGCCACCGTCAAAACCGATTCGTTTAACTCAAAGGACAGCAACCGCGACGCGCACGTCAAAGGGCCGGACTTTTTTGACATCGCGCAGTTCCCCGAGATGACCTTCAGCTCCACAGGGCTCTCCGGTGACGATGAAACCTATGTGCTCTCCGGCGACCTGACCATCCGGGGCGTAACCAAGCCCGTAGAATTCACCACCGAGTTCAATGGGGTAGCCGTGGACCCGTTCGGCGCAACTCGCGCCGGGTTCAGTGGCCAGACCATCATTTCCCGCAAGGACTTTGGTCTGACCTACAACGCTGCTCTCGAAGCTGGCGGCGTCTTGATCGGCGACAAGGTGACGATCAGCCTCGACGCAGCTTTTGTGGCACCCGCAGAGTAGCGCTCTCCCCTTAGCGCTGACCTACATTGCCGTGCCCGAGATCACCCTTCTGCCTCGCTGGCACCCTGTATATAGGGTGCCAGCGGCAACAAGGGGTGATCTCGGGCTGCGTTTCGTTGTGGAATGGTTAGCGAAATCAACGATTTCAGCGACATGAGCCGACTACGCTTAAACGATGCCCATGCCGCGTTTCCCTACTCCTTCCGAGCGCGAGCCAACTTGGACGCACGACGACGGCCCCAGCACCGCGGACCTCCGAGATCGGCCCATCGCCCAAAGACTAAAAGACCTCAGCGGGCTACAGCAGGAGATCAGCGCGGCCTACGTACTCTGGCTGGCCTCCGCGGCCTTCTCGGTCGTGCTGCACGCTGCCACGTTGATTGGATCGGTTGGAACCTACGGCCGCGGCGCACTGGTGCTGGACGTACCGAACCTCATCTTTGCTCTCCTCATCAGCCTCGCCATCACCTACCTTGCCGTCCGGATGAAGGAAAGCGCACCGTGGGCGCGTGTTGCGCTCAGTATCGTTGGCAGCCTCACCTTCATTTCGTCGATCATCTCCATCGGCACCATTGGGATGGGAATCATCACCGCGCTGATGCAGATCGTCGCAACAACACTGATGTGGACTGCCGCGGGGCACCACTGGTTCAGGACATCGAGGCATGATCTCCAGGCCGGGGTATCCCACGGAGGTTGAGCTCCCACGGACCTGACCGCGACGGATACCCGCTGTAGGCTTGGAATCAGCCCACCGACGTAAACAAAAGGACGCGCGATGAGTACCCCTGAGAACAATCCGGACCCCCAGAAGCCCACACCGGAAAGCAACCCTTACTCGGGGCATGCGGCTCCGGCCAACCAGCCGCAGTATGGCCAGAACGGGCCAGGCAGCACTCCGGGAACCCAGCAGCCATACGGTTACCAGGCGCCCCAAGCATCCGGTTACAACTATCCCGGCGGTGCCGCGGAGATGCCCGCAGCGGAGAAAGGGCCAGCCCCTAAACAGGTCAATATGGCTTACTGGCTCATTCTGGCCGCTGGCGCCTTGGCCCTGATCTCCGCCGTCATCTCGCAGATGACCAGGCCCGACATCCCTGAAATGTCGTCAGGGATGGCCGCGACAGCTGGAGTTTCCGGTCTGATCTTCGCGATCATTGCCGTTGCCATTTACGTGATGCTGGCTATCTTCATCCGTAAGGGCCACAACTGGGCTCGGATCACAGCCACGGTCTTGGCCAGTATTAACGTTGTCATGCAAATCTTCAGCCTGATCATCATCGCCATCTTTACCGGTGTGGACAACGAGATGTTTGGGTCCGTCCCGCAGGTGAGTGCCCTCACCACCATCCTGGGCCTCCTCGTCACGATCCTCGGCGTTGTCGCCGTCGTCCTGATCTGGATGAAGCCAGCGCGCCCGTACTTCCGGCAGGCTCGACCCACAGAGTACGCGCCGCACCAAGCCTAAATCTCTAGCCAGTACACGGGGTGCGAGTTGCGGAAGAAACATCCGAAACTCGCACCCTTTGTGCATGGTAGGCCAGTATCTGCAGCTCAGTGGCCAGATCCACCTTCCGCACCTGCACCTGAGCGGGCACCTGCAGGATCGTGGGCGAAAAATTGAGAATGCTCGTGATACCTGCGGCTATAAGACGGTCGCAGAGTTCTTGTGCAGCGCTGGGCGGCACTGACAGAACAGCCATGTTCGCCCGTGTGCGCGTCAGGACCTGCTCCAACTGATCCACCGGGCTGACCCGCAACCAGCCCACTTCCCGCCCGATAACCAGCGGATCAACGTCAAAAAGTGCCACCATTTCGAACCCGCGAGACACGAAGCCTGAGTATCCTGCAAGGGCACGTCCCAAGTTGCCGGCGCCTACAATAACCACTCGCAGATCGTGGTTGAGTCCCAAGGCGTCGGAGATCCGCTTGGTGAGCTGCCCGACGTCATACCCCACGCCACGTGCCCCATGAGACCCAAGATAGGAAAGGTCCTTGCGGAGCATGGCGGGGTTCTCCCCTGCCGCGGCGGCCAGCTCCTCCGATGACACCCGCGAGGCAGCGTCCGGCCCCAACGCGTTGAGCGCGCGGAGATAGATGGTCAAGCGGGCCAAGGAAGCGGCAGGAATCTCGCGACTAACGGAGGACAGTTCTTTATCGTACGAGGTCACTGCTCACGCTCCGTGCCCAATAGCTGACGAAGGCGGGTTTCATCAATGCGCCAGAAGTCCCGTGGAACGCCGTCGATCAGAACCACGGGTATTTCCTCCGCATAGCGGGCCCTCAGCTCCTGATTGTCCATGATGGATTCCTCAGACCAATCAATTCCGAGTTCGCGCGCCACCCGTCCAACAACCTCGCGTGCGTCCTCACAGAGATGGCATTCCGGTTTAGTCAACAGTAGGAGGTTCGGTGAATACATACCTACAAAACTAGCGTGCAGGCGACGGCGTCGCATTCCGCACATGGCAAAGGCCCGCACCGAAACGGTGGCGGGCCTTCCATAGTGTCAGGGAGCTCTACTCCCGGCGACTACTTTTTGTTGCGACGCTGGTGGCGCGTCTTGCGAAGCAGCTTACGATGCTTCTTCTTGGCCATACGCTTACGGCGCTTCTTGATTACTGAACCCACAGAGTCCTCACAAACTGTTCTTGATCGACTACCGGTGAACGAGCCAAGGCACGCTACTACCAGCAGATTCTTACGATGATGTAAAACGTTCCTTAACAGGGTACCGCCAAACCGCCGTTTCTCTTTACCGGAAGAAGCGGTGGTCAGGCTGTGCCGGTCGGCTTCTCCTGCTGTGCTGACTGCAGTACGCTTTCGACGGCGGACTCGGGAACACGGTAGGACCGGCCAAACTGGACGGCCGGCATTTCGCCGGAATGGATCATGCGGTACACGGTCATTTTTGACACGCGCATCACGTCAGCCACCTCGGAGACCGTGAGGAAGCTTACGTTTGAGAAGTTGGTCTCGTCTGCCATTTCTCCAGATTTCTCTCTCGGTTCGGACAATGCTCCCCAGCAACCTCGACGGCGTGTTGCCTTGTAGTCCGAGCCCAAACCGTCTAACCGGTAACTCTAGTGGCTGATGTGACTAAAGTGAAAGCGGAGGCTCAATCTCTTTTCTTGCGGAACCGGGGCAGGTTCGCGAAAATGTCTGCCGCCCTGCCGGCAGCCCGCTCCACCGTGCGCTGGAGTTGCTGTGGGCGTCGCTGTTCGCCATCGTAAATGACCACTTGTTCCGTGACGCCAACGTCCATGGAGCCTGACGCTGCTACGGGGTCCGGCTCCTGAACTACTGCGGCCTCAAAGTCACTCAGCCAGGTGACAACCTCCCGGAGAGGTTCGGCGCGCAATGAATAGAAGCGCTTCTGACCCTGCGCCCTCATGGTGACCAGTCCTGCCTCGCGGAGGACTTTCAAGTGTTTGGACACCGTTGGTTGGCTGACACCCAGTTCACCAACCAGCTCCCCGACGGCCTTGTCCTCGGAGCGCAGAGACGCAAGAATTTCGCGTCGTGTAGTCTCCGCAATAACTGCAAAAACATCATCGATCGCCATTCCATAACACTAGCCGCATATGTTCTGTGCGGCATCCTGTTCCCCGAAATACAGGAGCTAGTCGAACCATGGGTCCAATGCGTGGATGGGAAAGACCGCTTTGCGGGTGGCCATGATCGTCCTGTCGACAGCATCGTTGGGGTCGTAGCCAACCTCCCACGACCGCCACCACGTATCCGCTCCGTCTCCCATGAGCTCGGGGGCCGAACCATACCGCTCAAGCACATACGCTCTCCACTTGGGTGGAACTGCAGACGACGGCGACAGCGGCACCCCAGCAACGACGGCCATCAGCAGGGACCAGCTTCGGGGCACAACCGAGGCCACGTTGTATCCCCCACCCCCGGTCGCGATCCATCGTCCGCCGCAGAGTTTGGTGGTCAAGTTCGCTATGGAAAGGGCCGCTTGCCGCTGCGCATCGACGCTGAGCTGCAAGTTGGATAATGGATCGTTGGCGTGACCGTCGCAGCCGTGCTGACTGACAATGACTTCAGGAGCAAACGCCTCCGCGAGCTGTGGCACCACGGCGTGGAACGCGCGCAACCACGCGGCATCCCCGGTACCGGCAGGAAGAGCCACGTTGACCGCAGTCCCCTGCGCGTCCGGGCCGCCGATCTCATTGGCAAATCCTGTCCCCGGAAACAACGTCATGCCGGACTCGTGCAAAGAGATCGTCATGACGCGCGGCTCATCCCAGAAGATGCTCTGCGTACCGTCACCATGATGGGCGTCGACGTCAATGTAGAGAACACGCTGGACACCGCCGTCGAGCAACCGCTGAACGGCCATCGCGGCATCGTTGTAGATGCAGAACCCACCAGCCATGCCTCGAGCGGCATGATGCATTCCACCCCCGAAGTTAACTGCCCGCACGGATTCCCCGGACAAGACGGCGTCGGCCGCCGCCAAGGAAGCACCCGCTAATCTGGCGCTCGCCTCATGCATACCAGCAAACACAGGGGTGTCTTGGGTGCCCAGCCCGATGTCTTCGCGCGTGCTCTCAGGATCCGCGCTCACAACCTTGACTGCAGCGACATAGGCGGGATCATGGACGAGTCCCAGTTCCGTATCCGAGGCCACGAACGGAGCGCCGAGAGACACCCCGGGGACATCGAAAATTCCCAGCTCTCGAGCAAGCCGCGCAGTCAGTTCCAACCGCGCAGGATGCATGGGATGATCCTCGCCGAAGCTATAAGCCAGCATTGACTCATGCCAGATGACCCGGGTGGGTACCGGCGGCAGACCGAAAGCAGAAACGCTGAGCATCTACGTCACGCTACGCGATCCATGCGCCCACGCGCCACGAACCGCACCATCAGGCACCGATAAGTGATTTACTACTCTGAGGGCAGACGCCGTTCGACGACGGAAATCGTGCCCCGAATCAACCCAGAAGAGACCAGGCGCATCGGAGATCATGGCTAGGAACCAGCCGTCATGGCGGCAGGACGAACCCCGCGGTTACCAAAGCATCCTCAGAACCGTCCGCGACTTCGTCGACAGCGTGGCCAACAGCTCCCCCGCGCGGCTGGCACTGTCTATCTTCGGCGCGGTCATCTTTGTGTTCACAGCGCTGCTCAGCCTCCCCATTGCCTCCCGGGACGGGGAGGTAACACCGCTTCACGATGCGCTGTTCACCGCCGCTTCCGCGGTGTGCGTCACGGGTCTGACTGTCGTTTCCACAGCCACCCACTGGTCTTTCTTCGGCCAGCTCATCATTCTCATCGGCATCTTCGTTGGTGGGCTCGGCACCCTGACCCTGGCCTCGCTACTGGCCCTCATGGTCAGCAAGCGTCTGGGCGTCCGCGGAAAGCTCATTGCACAATCCGCTATGAACAATGCAGGGCGCCTCGGTGAAGTGGGCGCTCTGCTGCGCATCGTCATCACGACGTCGGTCGTCATCGAACTGGTCCTCGCCCTCATGATGATCCCTCGTTTCTACATCCTTGGTGAATCATTCTGGATGTCCGTTTGGCACGGCATCTTCTACGCCATCTCCGCATTCAACAATGCCGGGTTCACGCCCCACTCAGATGGTCTGGTCCCCTACGAAACAGATATGTGGATCCTCACACCCCTCATGCTCGGCGTGTTCCTGGGTAGCCTCGGATTTCCCGTCATGATGGTGCTGCTCCAACACGGCTTGCGGGTAAAGAACTGGAGCCTCCACACCAAACTCACCATCAACGTCTCTTTCATACTCCTCGTCGCGGGTGCTTTCTCGTGGGCCGCCATGGAGTGGAACAATGACAGGACAGTCGCCGGAATGAACATGGGCGACAAGATCGTTCACTCCATCTTCGCGTCAGTGATGATGCGATCCGGTGGATTCAACCTGGTGGATCAGAACGATATGAGTTCTACGACTATGCTCCTCACCGATGCGCTCATGTTCGCCGGAGGCGGTTCGGCGTCGACAGCCGGAGGCATCAAGGTCACCACCATCGCCGTCATGTTCCTCGCCATCGTTGCGGAGGCCCGTGGTAACACGGACATCCAAGCGTACGGACGGACCATTCCACAGGGAGCTATCCGCGTTGCGATCTCCGTCCTCGTGCTCGGAGCTACCCTCGTCATGGTCGCTTCCGGACTGCTTCTGTGGATCTCGGGAGCCGATCTGGACCGTGTAGTCTTCGAAGTCATCTCTGCCTTCGCCACCGTGGGTTTGAGTACCAACCTCAGCGCCGAAGTACCGCCGTCGGGCAAATACGTACTCGCCACGCTCATGTTCGCAGGACGCGTGGGAACCGTAACTCTTGCAGCCGCGTTGGCACTACGCCAACGCCGCCAGTTGTACCACTACCCGGAAGAGAGGCCAATCATTGGCTGAGAAACCCAGCGAGGGCAACCGCCCACGACACAATGCGCCGGTACTCGTTATCGGGCTCGGTCGATTCGGCGCGGCCACAGCACAGCAACTCGTCAAGCAGGGGCGGGAAGTCCTCGCCATTGAACGGGACCCACACCTCGTGCAGAAATGGGCTGGCACCCTGACCCATGTTGTCGAGGCAGATGCAACGGACATTGAGGCACTCCGACAGCTTGGGGCTCAAGAGTTCAGTGCCGCGGTCCTTGGCGTCGGCACATCCATCGAATCGTCGGTACTCATCACGGTGAACCTGGTGGATCTGGGAATCGAACATCTCTGGGTCAAGGCCATCACCCCCGCCCATGGCAAGATCCTGAAAAGGATCGGGGCTAATCACATCATTTATCCTGAGGCCGATGCTGGCCAGAGGGCCGCTCACCTGGTGGGTGGGCGCATGCTGGACTTTATCGAGTTCGACGACGGTTTCGCGATCGTGAAGATGTATCCGCCCAAGGAGACCCAGGGGTTCACCCTGGGAGAGTCAGGGGTGCGCTCCAAATACGGTGTGACCGTAGTGGGCGTCAAAACTCCCGGGGAAGACTTCACGTACGCACGCCCGGAAACGAAGGTCACGAGCCGCGACATGCTCATCGTCTCGGGGCATGTGGACCTCTTGGAGAGGTTCGCGGCCCGCCCGTAGGCCCACGATCACTCCGGCCGAGGTCACCCCCTGGCGCTAAAATCCCCCGCGCACGGGGTGATCTGGCGCCTAAAGGGTGACGTCGCGGCTCCGGTTTAGCCCTTGGCCTTGAGCTCCGCGGTGATCTCCGCGGCTCGTGCTGCTGCGTTGCGGGCTCCGGCTTCAATGATGGCGGGCATTCCCTTGGCATCAAACGTCTTGATGGCCTGATCTGTTGTGCCCTTGGGGCTTGTGACGTTGCGACGCAGTGTGGCGGCATCAACACCGTCCTCGGCGAGCATGTAGCCAGCCCCAGCGACGGTCTCGCGGGCAATGGTCCGTGCCAGTTCGTCGTCGAGCCCCAACGCGACACCGGCGTTAGCCATGTGCTCGGCGAGGTAGAACGCGTAGGCCGGCCCTGAACCACTCACAGCCGAAAGCGCATCGACCTGTTCCTCCGGAATCTCCACGACGGTGCCTGTGGGCTTCAGCGCCTCGATGGCGCGGTCCAGCTGCTCACGGCTGCAGGCTGAGCCAGCAGTGACCGAGACGACGCCGCGGCCCACCCGCGACGGCGTATTCGGCATGGTGCGGACCACGGGCTGCCCCTCGTTGAGGGCGCCTTCTAGCAGTTCCAGCGATACTGCTGCGGCGACGCTGAGGACCACCGTGTCCTTGGAGAGTGAGTCCGCAATATCGCGGCATAAGTCCACGATGCCGACTGGCTTCACGCCCAGGATCACGACGTCGGCCTCTGCCACCGCTATGCGGTTGGCGTTAGCGTCCTCGTTACTCGACAGAACGGTGATTCCGTGTTGACTCCGTAGTTCCTCTGCGCGTTCCGGACGACGCACAGTCGCCGTTACCTGCGAAGGTGGCAGGCCACCCGCAAGGATTCCGCCCAGAATGGCCTCGTTCATTGAGCCGCAGCCCAGAAAGGTGATTTTGGTATTTACATCAGCGTTTTTGTGTCCAGTGCTCATGTAGCCGATTGTGTCATGCCGAAATACACACCCTTTTCTCAGGTAGTTTCATGCTGGTGCTCAACTTCGAGTCGTAGTCTTCTTAGTACCTCATAAAGGTGCGAGTGATGACGGGTCAGATCCCCAGTCTGACCCTGGCGCCGGTGAGCGCAGTGTGTTCCCCCCAACCGCCTGCCGCTCACCGGCGCCGTTCTCTTTTAACTGGCAGGAGCCGTCGGGCGGAATCGAATACGATTTCCGTAGCAAGGACCCACATGACCACTTTCCTTCTCTAAGGGATGGATAAACCGTAGCCTGCTGGACGTCCAATACTGCTGTGTAGTGTGTACAGCATGACGAGCCCAGAACTCTGCGAATGGGTTCCCAGTGACCACAGATACCGCCATTCGGCTCCTACCGCACGCTGCCGGGGCATCCGGTGTGCGGCGAAGAAGCGTTCATTGTCCACCGCAGTGGCGACGCAGTGCCCCTGCGTATTCGCTCACTGACGCGGGCGGCACCCCATCAACCGTGGCGAGCGCTCTATCCAGTCCTTCGCATTGCGCAGTGGATCGTGCGTCGGAGATATTTGCGCGCGCTGCTCTAGCGACCCTGGTCGGCGCGGACGCGTTGGGCTATGCTTGGCCCAAATGCTTACGTGCAAATTCGAGAGTCTTGCCCAACCATTCCTCGCGTTCACCGGGTCCTCTGGCACGACGGGTGCTTACTTCAATAACAACGGACCCATTCCAGTTGGACTCGGCCAGGTACTCGAGCGCTTCCGCGCAACGTTGCGAGCCCTGGCCGGGGAGAAGGTGCTCATCTTTGCCGTTCGCGTTGCCGTCAGTGAGGTGGACATGGCTTAGGCGACCGCCGAGACTCTGAATTTCGGCGCAGGAGTCCATTCCTGCACTGGCCGCGTGGGAGAAATCCCAGGTGATGTTGTCGTAGGGCAGGTGCACTGGGTTCCAGTGCGGCAGATACGCTTTTGTTTCGCGTCCGCGGACCAACCACGGATACATGTTCTCGACAGCAATGGTGACCCCATAGTCGTTCTCAATGTGTCGTATCCCATCGGCGAAGTTCTCTGCGTAGCCGCTCTGCCAACGGAACGGCGGATGCGCCACGACAACTTCCGCCCCTACCTCCGCAGCCATGGCGGCGGACATCGTGATCTTGTTCCACGCTCGGCCCCAGACCTGTTGTGTCAGTAGCAGGGTGGGTGCGTGGATGGCCATGATCGGCTGGTCGTACCGTTCGCTCAAGTGCCGCAGGGCTGTGGGATTCTGGCTGTCGCGGTTGTGCGTGACCATCACTTCGACGCCGTCGTACCCGAGATCGCTTGCCACGGCGAAAGCATCATGGACAGCCAGCGGGTATACCGAGGCGCTCGAGAGTGCCACCGGAATAGAGTGCGATTTTGCCCCGGCCATTTAGCTGGACCTTCCCTCGTGTGCAGCAAGCGTCTGAGTTCCGGCGGTCAGCTCCGGAAAACCTCCGCTGGCCATCAATATCGGTTCGGATGATTCGTACATCAGCGTATCGAATCGTCGCAGGATAAGTCCCTCTCGAAGTGCCCACGGACAGATTTCGATCTTCTTGACCTTCATGACTTTCATGGCCCGCCGGGCAACAAGAGCTCCGGCGAGCAGCTGTGGTGCTCTCAGTTGGGAGACGCCGCCCAGATGTGACGTGTCATCGACGGTCATGGCGGCCAGACGAGTGGTCCATAGTTCGAGGTCATCGCGGCGAAGCGTGCGCCGAACGAATGGTCCAGAGCCTGACGGCGCGGACCCGGCCAATCGGGCCAGGGACCTGAACGTCTTAGACGACCCGGCGACAAGGTCTGGCTTGCCCAGCGACAAGAACTCACCCGCGACGTCGTTCATGGTCCTCTTGATGTACTTGCGCAGCGCCTTGATACTTTTTGCTGTGGGTGGGTCTCCCTCGAGCCAGTCTCTGGTCAGCCGTCCCGCACCGAGCGGAATTGATGTCGCCACGGATGGTATCTCGTCCGTTCCCATAGCGAGCTCAAATGAGCCGCCTCCAATATCGAGGTCCAGGATGCTGCCCGCACCCCAGCCGTACCACCGACGGACCGCGAGGTAAGTCATGGCAGCCTCTTGGGGGCCCGTGAGCTCCCGCAGGCTAATTCCGGTGTTCTCCCGCACCTGAGCCAGGACTTCCGCACCGTTGGCCGCCTCACGTATGGCGGATGTACAGAACGCGAGCAGGTCTTCGGCATGATGACGGAGGGCAAAATCCCTAGCCTCGGTCACGAACGACTCCAGCTCGGCCACTCCACGCGGCGCGATGTTACCTTCATCGTCGAGAAAAGCGACCAGACTCAGGGGCCGTTTATGCGTTGCAAACGGCACTGGACGTGCCCCTGGGTGCGCATCCACGAGGAGTAGGTGGACGGTATTCGAACCAATATCAAGAACGCCTAGACGCATGATCCCATTATGCTTGCACCTTCACCACTGACAGAGCTGATCCTCTTACTTCTTCGCTGTCGCTTTTTTGCGGGCTGGAGCTTTTCGCGCTGGTTTCTTCGCCGGGCCCTTAGCTCGTTTCTCGGCTAGGAGGTCGATGGCTTGCTCCCGGGTTAGCTCCTCGATCGCCATTGAGCCCGGCACCGTGATGTTGGTGATTCCATCGGTGATGTACGGACCGAATCGGCCGTCTTTGACCACGATGGGCTTTTCCGTGGTGGGGTCCTCGCCCAGCTCAGCCAACGGTGGTGCCGCTGTGCGTCCGCCGCGCTGTTTGGGCTGTGAGTAGATCTCCAGAGCCTGTGCCAGTGTGATCGTGAAGATCTCCTCTTCTGACCCGATTGAGCGAGAGTCGCTGCCCTTCTTCAGATAGGGGCCAAACCGGCCGTTCTGCACGGTGATCTCAACACCTTCTGCGTCCGCCCCCAGCACTCGTGGCAAGTTCAACAGCTTCAGTGCCTCTTCAAGGGTGACGGTCTCAACGGACATCGTCTTGAAGAGCGAACCCGAACGCGGGCGGACCTTAGCCGGCTTCTTGGGCGGTTTTGGCTTCCCGTTCTTGTAATACTCCACTGGCTGCTTGGCCAGCTCTTCCTCGGTTGGCTGCGCGATGACTTCCGTGACGTAGTCTCCGTACCGCCCAGTCTTGGCCACAATGGTGTGGCCCGTGTCCGGATCCTGGCCAAGCTCGTGCTGCTCCGGGCCCGAGGCATTCATGAGCTCGATAGCCTTCTCCGCCGTCAGCTCATCCGGTGCGAGGTCTTCTGGCACATTTGCCCGTTCCGGCTGGGTGCCTTCCTCAGCATCTGCCGGAACCGGCTTCTCCAGGTACGGACCAAATTTTCCGACCCGAAGCACGATGCCATCCGCGATCTCGATCGAGTTGACCTGCCGGGCATCGATCTCACCCAGGTTATTCACTATGGTGTGCAGCCCGGGGGTGGTGCCGTCGCCATAGTAGAAGTGATTCAGCCAATCCACGCGGCCTGCTTCGCCACGCGAGATACGGTCCAGGTCTTCTTCCAACTCAGCGGTGAAATCATAGTCCACGTAGTTCGTGAAGTGTTCCTCAAGGAGGCGCACAACGGAGAACGCGATCCAGCTCGGCACCATCGCCTGGCCACGGGCCCGGACGTAGCCACGGTCCATGATCGTCGAAATAGTTGCCGCGTAGGTCGAAGGACGCCCGATGCCTAGTTCTTCGAGCATCTTCACCAACGACGCTTCGGTAAAACGTGGCGGAGGCGAAGTCTCGTGTCCGGCCGCATCGATGGATTCAGCGGTCAGCGCATCATCGGCCTTGACGTTGGGCAGCCGGCCCGCGTTGTCCTCTTCGCTGCGTGCAGCATCCGTGCCTTCTTCATACGCCGCCATGAAGCCACGAAACGTGATGACCGTACCGGAAGCCGTGAACTCAGCGTCGCGCGTGGTGCCATCCTCATAGGCTGCCGTGGCGCCCACCCGCAGCGACGCGGTCGAGCCCTTGGCATCAGCCATCTGCGAAGCTACAGTGCGCTTCCAGATCAGCTCATAGAGCTTGAACTCCTGGCCCGTGAGTGACTTCGCAACCTGTGCAGGTGTGCGGAAAGAGTCCCCTGCCGGACGGACTGCCTCGTGCGCTTCCTGCGCGTTCTTGGCCTTGCCCTTGTAAACGCGACGGGCATCAGGGACGTATTCAGGACCATACAGTTCCGAAGCCTGACGGCGTGCAGCGTTGATCGCTTGGTCCGACAACGCCGAGGAATCCGTACGCATATACGTGATGTAGCCGTTTTCATACAGCCGCTGGGCAACCTGCATGGTGGTTCTGGAGCTGAAGCGCAGCTTCCTGGCCGCCTCCTGCTGAAGCGTCGACGTGGTGAACGGAGCCGCTGGCCTACGTGTATACGGTTTGGTGTCCAGCGAACGTACCGCGAAATCGGCCTTCTCCAGAGCAGAGGCCAGCGCCCGGGCTGCTTCCTCGTCGAGATGGGCGACCTTCTGGTTCTTCAGTTGACCGCGGTCAGTGAAGTCCTTGCCCGTAGCGACCTTGGCGCCGTCGAGCGTGGCCAAGCGCGCCTTGAAGGCGTCCCCCGCGGAAGTGTCCACTGGGGCCAGCTCAGCGGTCAGATCCCAGTACGACGCCGTTCGGAACGCCATTCGTTCGCGCTCACGCTCTACGACGAGGCGGGTAGCGACTGATTGGACGCGGCCAGCAGAGAGACCACTGGCGACTTTTCGCCACAGCACGGGAGAGATTTCGTAGCCGTAGAGACGGTCCAGGATGCGCCGGGTCTCTTGAGCATCGACCATCGGCATATCGACGTCGCGCATTTCCAACAGAGCACGCTGAATGGCTTCTCGGGTGATTTCCGGGAAGGTCAGGCGATGAACCGGAACCTTGGGCTTGAGCACCTGCAACAGGTGCCACGCGATCGCTTCACCTTCACGGTCACCGTCAGTTGCGAGATAGAGTTCGTCGGCATCCTTGAGGAGCGCCTTGAGCTCGGCGACCTTCTTTTTCTTGTCCGGGGACACCACATAATAGGGTTCGAAATCCTTGTCCAGGTCCACGGCAAACTTACCGAGGGAGCTCTTCTTCAACTCCGCTGGAAGATCCGAAGGCTGTGGGAGGTCGCGGATGTGGCCCATCGAAGCCGTCACCTCAAAGCCCTCGCCAAGGTAGGCGGCAATGGTCTTCCCCTTAGCCGGCGACTCGACGATGACTAGCTTTTTCCCCGTCTTTACGGAGGCCTTGGTGGGCACGGTGCTCCTACTAACATGGTGGAAACTTCTTGAACAGGTCTACCATAACGCCGAAATTGGTGTCTCCTGTCATGGAGGATGTGTGGAGAACGTCACCGGCGCCCCGGCAGACGCAGACTAATCTTGAACGACAGGGCGGTCTGAAGGGGTGATCTCGACCTCCTTCGCTTCTCCATCCCGGACCAGTGTCGCCGTCGTATTGTCCCCCGGATCGATACCGCGGAGTTCCCCGAGAAGATCCTCAGCCGAGCGCAGCTCAGCATCGCCGAGCTGCGTCAGAACATCGCCCGGTTTTACTCCTGCCTTATCGGCGGGTCCGCCTTCAACGACAGTTAGAACCAGCACGCCGTCCTCCTGTTTGAGGCCGAGCTGTCCCGCGATCTGCGGGGTGATGGTTGCCGGCTGAAGCCCCAGGAACGCGTGCTCAGCCGTGCCATCTTCGCGCAGTTGCTCAGCTACATCCACAGCAGTTGCGGCTGGAATGGCGAACCCGAGCGACACTGCTCCAGCTGCTGGTGGAATATAGGCCTCGCTGATTCCGATCACGGCGCCGGAAGCATTCACGACTGCGCCCCCAGAGTTACCGGGGCTGATGGCCGCGTCAGTCTGGATCAGGTCCACGAGCGACTGGCTCTTGGCTGCCGATCCAGGAATCTCGCGGGCGAGTGCGGAGACGATGCCCGCAGTCGCCGTGTTTTCAAACCCCAGTGGGCTACCGATGACTACCGCGAGTTCACCCACGCGCGGAAGCTTTTCCTCAAACGTGGCAGCTGGCAGATTTTCGCGGTCAACCTCCACGAGCGCAAGGTCGGTGATGACGTCTGTGGCGCGGACTGCCCCAGGAACCCGTTGGCCGTCGGCAAAGGCCACCTCCACGTTACGTGTATCACCGACGACATGTGCGTTCGTCAAGATGAGGCCGTCCTCCGTGTAGATGACGCCGCTACCCAGACCGCTGTCGGTGAAGATGGTGACCACGGAGGGTTGGACTTCGGCGACGATATCGGGGATGGTGCTGAACACGCCTCCCTTGACGCTGGCCTCTTCACCGCCGGACCCGTTCTCGGCAGCCATACTGGACGGCGCTTTGAGAGACCCTGTCGGTTCGTCGTCGGCGTCCGCTGTGCACCCACCGAGCAGTAGCGCTCCAGCGGCGACAACGGCAGCATATTGCAATCTGGTTGGCATAGACGTCATCTCTCCATCAGACCGCCGCTGCGTCACTATGGCAAGAGGACTTCGCCACTTTCCAGCAATCTCTGCAAAAAGTCCGCGTTAACCGAGTTCAGAGCAGGGCATCAAAAACCCGTCCCGAACAAGGTTCTGCACCTCATCCAACAATCCGCTCCGGAAGGCATCGTCGTCTTGGTCCAGCAGGACAGCGAGCACTTCAACGATCTGCCCCACCGCGAGTTCGCCGTCACACGCCGAGGCGAATCCGGTGAGTTCAGTGCTCATGAGGTTGGTACGGCGCAGCCCAGCGCCCTGACGCAACAGGATCACGCCTGGGTGTTCGGCACCGGGACGCTGGTGGCGTTCCTCGGTGACGTCGTCGGACACCTGAAGGTGCTGCTTCTCCAGGTGCGCGGAGTTGAGAAACAACCAGTCGGAACGTTCGACGGCGGCCTGCAGGTGCGCGCCGAGCGGCTGTTCCACGGCGTGGGTGATGTCCTCGAACCTGTTCAGAGTGCGTTCCCTCGCTGCTGGGTTTCGGAGCCAGACCATGCCAAAACCGATCGCGGATACATCGCGGGAGGCGAAATCCTCGAGGTACGCAGCGAAGGCACTCTCGTAGGTTGCCGGTTCCCTGTTTTCGGCGGCATCGCGCAGCCAGGTTTCAGCGTAGTGCGATGGCGATACGACCTCGCGCTGGATCACCCAGGCGTCTACGTGGTCGGGTACCCAAGACGCTACCCTCACGTCCCAGGACGTGTCTTCTGAAATCTCCCAGTTACCGAGTATTTGGGCGGACCCGCCGGAATTGAGCAAATCGGGTAGTTTCTGCAACAGGGACGCAACGATCTCGTCACCAGGAAGACCGCCGTCGCGATACGTGTACTGGCTGTCCGCGCTCTCCCCCGAGCTGCGCGGCGTGATGACAAAGGGCGGGTTGGACACCACGAGGTCGAAGGTCTGCCCTGCGACGACGTCGAGAAGGTTTCCCTGCAGCAGGGTGACCCTGTCCTCGCGACGAGTTGGGTCGATATTGAGGGCCGTCGCGTTGAGCAGCAGATTGAAACGGGTGAAGGCGAGCGCGCGCGGAGAAATATCCGTCGCGGTGACATGCCGAGTATGAGACAGCAAATGGAAGGTCTGGATGCCGCAGCCAGTTCCAAGATCCAGTGCCGTCTGGACCGGTGCCCGCATGGTGACCTGAGCCAGTGTCAGTGACGCCTGCCCAATACCGAGTACATGGTCCCGGCGGAGAACACCTGTGCGTTGACGAAAACCGAGATCGCTGGCAACCCATAGGTCGCCATCGGCGTCGGAGGAATACGGCCGGAGGTCGACGGCGGCACGAAGACCGGCGTCGGACCTTTCGACGAGGCGCAACTCCAGCAGGTCATGCACGGTGAGGTTCTTGAAGGCGCTCGCGACGCATTCATCGGGGACGGTGTCGCCGAGCAGCCACAGAAGTACGACGGCAGCCAACGAGCTTTCATCGCCGCTGCCACCGGCCAGTGCCCGGCAGCGCAGTTTCGCGGGAATGAGCTGCTCCCGGTCAAGGGCCTGTGATGCTTCCTCGCCCAGCAGAGCGGCGACGCCGTCGGGCGTGAACTCCAGAGACTGAAGATCAGTCGCGAGCGTGGCGAGGAGCTGGGCACTAGCGCTGTTGGGCGCGTCCGGAACATTGTCATTGAAGGACTTCATCGGAGGTCCGCCCCTTCCGTTTCGCAGCCCTGCGGGCATCGAAGGGTTACCGGATCGGCCGAGCATTCAGAACAGTAGAGAGTCAGGTGACGGCAGTTCAGATTGCTGCAGTTCTCAAACTTACTGGTGGGGGCCTGGCACCGCACGCAGGCGCCTATGGTCTTCGCATCATCGGAAAACTCCATGTGCATGCGCTTATCGAAAACGTAGAGCGAGCCCTCCCAGAGACCGGCGTCGCCGTAGGTTTCGCCGTAGCGGACAATGCCGCCCTTCATCTGGTAGACATCGCTGAACCCGCGGTCGATCATGAGGCTGGAGAGGACTTCGCAGCGGATACCGCCTGTGCAGTAGGTCACCACGGGTTTGTCCTTGAGGTGGTCATACTTTCCCGAGTCCAGTTCCCGCTTGAAATCCTGGGTGGTCGCGACGTCGGGCACCACTGCGTCTCGGAACTTCCCAATTTGAGCTTCGAACGCGTTGCGACCGTCGAAGAACGTGATCTCCTCCCCGGAGGCTTTCCGTGACTCCACAAGCTCGTGCAACTCTTCGGGACGCAAGTGCTTTCCGCCGCCTACAACGCCGTTCTCATCCACCCGGAGCTCACCGGGCGCGCCGAAACTAACAATTTCTTCCCGTACCTTGATGCTCAGGCGCGGGAAGTCCTCGGCAGCGCCCTCAGACCATTTGATGTCCATCTTCTTGAAAGCCGGGTATTCGCGTGTTGCCTTCACATACTGTTTGACGGCGCTCAGCTCGCCGCCAACCGTCCCGTTGATACCGTCCTTGGAGATGATGATCCGGCCACGGAGGTTCAGTTTCTCGCAGAGAGCGCGCTGCCACAACCGAATAGCGTCGGGGTCGCGGAGCGGCGTGAAAGCGTAATACAGGACAATGCGATTGATAGACACATTGTTAAGCGTAAAGGTGGATAACAAATTACGATTCAGTTGCCGATATAGGTTTTGGGAAGCGCGGACGTTAGGGTCGGTTCATGAGCGCCTCTCTCGATGATGACTTGGTGAAAGTGTGGGCGGCCGGCTGGGCTGCCTGTCGCGGGCATGACACCCGCGAGCACGGACGGTTCCCTTCTGCGCAAATTTCCGGGTCTTCGAGCGACTGGCAGTTCTTTGCACTGGAACCCACGGACGACGACTTCACTGATCTTGCGTCGCGGATCGTGGGGTCGCCGAGTCTCCTATACGTTTTCACAGACAACATGCCTGCAATGCATGGCAAGGCCTCCTCGGCCGGGCTGCATGTGACCGGAACTTTCCAGAGTTTGATGACCACGGACATGGCTGGTCAAGATATTGAAGATCCCCTATCCCCAGACGGCTTTGAAACCACAGTCACCCGCGGCGACGGAGTTCACCGGGTGCTGGTCACCCACGACGGTGAGGAAGCGGCGCGGGGTAGCGTTGCCGTCGTCGACGAGTACGCGATATTTGACCGCATCATCACCGCCCCCGATTACCGTCGGCAGGGTTTGGGCAGTTATGTCATGCGTGCTTTGACCGCTGTGGCTCTGGAGTACGACGTCGAGTACGGGCTACTGCTTGCTTCGCCGGATGGTCGCGCGCTGTACGGTTTCCTCGGCTGGCTGGAACTCACGGAAGTTCTGATGCTGCAAGGACAAGAACCTGCAGAAGCGGACATCGTCAAGATCGACTGACCTCACAGTGAAACAATGATGGTGTGGCCCTTCATGATTCCCTGATCCCGCTTCTTGGCGGCGGTTCGAACCCGGAGCAATTGCAACACGTGCACCGGATTCCTGCCCGTGAGGCGTCAGTTGCCGCGTGGCCAACGTGGGCGCACCCAGACGTTGTAGATGCCTACCAGAGGCTGGGAGTTCAGGAGCCATGGCGACATCAGGCTGAGGCAGCCGAAACCGCTCATGCAGGGCAGCACACCATTCTGGCTACGGGAACAGCCTCCGGCAAGTCTCTGGCCTATCAACTTCCTGCCCTTGACAGCATTCATCGGTCGGCCGCCGAGGATCGTATCAGCCTGGAGCCCACGGGCTCCGTCACCCTTTACCTGGCGCCCACCAAGGCGCTGGCCGCGGATCAGCTCGCCGCGATCAAGGCCTTGAACTTGCCGTCAGTGCGAGCTGAAACGTACGACGGCGATACGGATCAGGGCGCGCGCCGCTGGATCCGCGACCACGCAAATTTTGTTCTGGCCAATCCCGACATGCTGCACTTCGGGGTCCTGCCCAATCATGGCTGGTGGGCCCGGTTTTTCCGGCGGCTGAAGTACGTGATCATCGACGAGGCGCACACGTATCGCGGTGTTTTCGGTTCTCATGTGGCGAACTTGATGCGGCGACTCCGCAGGATCTGTGCACATTATGGATCGGATCCTGTGTTCATTGGAGCTTCTGCCACCTCGTCTGACCCTGGGCATTCCTTTGGCCGCCTCATTGGCGCGAACGTCACTGCATTCACCCAGGACTATTCCCCTCACGGCTCGACGACGGTAGCGTTCTGGGAGCCAGTCCTCACCGAGCTCAAGGGCGAGAATGGCGCAAAGGAACGACGCACGGTCATAGCTGAGACCTCTGACCTACTAGCAAATCTTGTCTCTGCCCAAGTCCGCACGATTGCTTTCATCAAGTCCCGACGCGGCGCTGAAACCATTGCCACCATCACTCGCCGACTGCTCGATGATGTTCATCCGAGCCTCCCGGACCGTGTTGCTTCCTACAGGTCGGGTTACTTGCCAGAGGAACGTCGTGAGCTGGAGTCGAAGCTTCGCAGCGGTGAACTTCTCGGTGTTTCGAGCACGTCCGCACTGGAGCTTGGCATAGACATAGCCGGGCTAGACGCTGTGCTGGTGGCCGGATGGCCGGGCACACGCGCCTCCCTGTTCCAGCAGATCGGCCGTGCTGGCCGGGCTGGTCAAGACGCGTTGGCCGCCTTTGTTGCCAGTGATGATCCGCTGGATACGTATTTGGTGCATCATCCGGAGGCGGTCTTCGACATAGGCGTTGAGGCCACGGTCTTTGACCCATCGAACCCCTATGTTCTTGGCCCACATTTGTGTGCTGCGGCAGCAGAGATTCCAATATCTCCTGCCGAGTTGTCCACCTTCGGTGATACGACAGCAGCGCTGCTGGACCAGTTGGTGACACAGGGATACCTGCGACGCCGAGCTTCGGGATGGTACTGGACCCATGCGCAAAGCGCCGCTGGGATGGTGAATCTGAGGGCCGCCGGCGGTGGCCCGATCAGCATTGTCGAGTCCGGCACCGGCACGCTGTTGGGCACCATAGGCTCTCCGCAAAGCCACTATCAGGCTCATGCAGGTGCTATCTATGTTCATCAGGGTCAAACATTCGTGGTGGAGGAGCTGAACGAGCAGGATCATTGCGCGATCGTTTCCCGCCGAAACCCGGACTACTACACGCAGGCCCGAGACGTCACCCAGATCGAGGTCATCGGTACGTCCCGCAGCGCGATGTGGGGCCGAGTTGGTGTCTCTTTCGGCGAAGTAAAAGTGACTACTCAGGTGGTCTCCTTTCAGCGCAAAGCCCTTGTGTCGAACGAAATTCTGGGCGAGGAACCACTGGAACTGGAAGCACGAGAGCTGTTCACGAAAGCGGTCTGGTTCACGGTGGACGCGAGCTTGCTGACAAACGCGGGAATTCTTGAACCGGACATTCCAGGTTCACTTCATGCTGCTGAACACGCGGCTATCGGGTTGCTGCCGTTGGTGGCTTCGAGTGACCGCTGGGACATCGGTGGTGTTTCCACTGCCTTACACTCCGACACTGAGATGCCCACGGTGTTCGTTTACGATGGGCACTCGGGCGGGGCCGGTTTTGCCGAACGCGGGTTTGATGCCGCTGTGACCTGGTTGTCAGCTACACGCAAGGCCATTGCCTCGTGTGAGTGCGACCGAGGCTGCCCCTCCTGCGTCCAGTCCCCCAACTGCGGAAATAAGAACAACCCCTTGGACAAGGCCGGCGCTATCAAGTTGATCGATGTGCTGTTGCGGGACGCTCCAACACCCTGAGGCCTTCGACAAGGCACTCCGTGTGGTCAAGGCAGCTCAGACGGTGGCCCTGCTCGTGCCCTCCCGCTAGCAGCACCGAGCATGTATGAAATCTGTACGCTCGTGGTCACGTCGACAATGTGCCCCTGAGCGCCGATCTGCTGACAGCTTTCCAGCTCGACTCCGTGCCTGCCCGCGACCTCCCCGGCCACCTCGCAGGGCTCTCCCTGCGTCAGTCCTCGAGCGGCATCGGCTGCCGCGAGGGCTGCCAGATCAGCGGCGGTTGACGCCCGGCTAGCCCCCACCGCGGCCTGAACAAGGATCACGACCATCGCCAGTAAGAGAAGGATGGCACAGGCGATTCCTGCCATCATGACTGTGCCAGCACCTTTGTCGTGATGGTCGTTCCGCGGTGTTTCGACAGAGCCTCGCCAGTTCAAGGCGCACCTGGTCCGGTAACAACCGTGTTTTCTGGGCGTGCCAGGGCGTCTGCTTCCAGCTGCCAGCCGGACCACCCCAATAGCGGGCCATCCACAGTAGTTGAGACGTGAACGGTAGCCCACATCCCATCACCGGTCACTGACAATTCTGCCTCCGAACCTGCCAAGCGCTGGACCGTCGTCGCCGCTACCGCTGGGTCCTCGCCGCGCATGATTTCCCGCGCACCGGCACGTGCGGCTTCTTCCAGCCGAAGCTGGGTAGCTCCGACGGACACCGCCGTAAGGACTACCACCAGCAGCACAATGATTGACGGAAGTGCCACAGCGAACTCCGCGGTGACGGCGCCGCGCTGCCCGGAAATAGAACGGGGTCCCCGGGTTGCACCACTATCCCGCGGAGTTCGTGTGGAGTTCATCGGAGCTGCCTTATCCAAACGTGAGTGCGGTCTGGATCAGACCCATCAGCATTCCTCGGACTTCACCGCTGGCCAGGACAGCGACCAACAGGGCCGCGAACCCAACCGCCGCCAGCGTTGCGATAGCGTACTCCGCCGTCGCCATGCCAGCCTCCCGATGCTGAATGTCGACATTCTCGCTACTGGTTGGTTGCGGACGAATTGCCGTGACCGTGGCCAAGGCAGGGTCATCTTCGGTGCAGCGGGGAAGGGGAACCTGCGTGGTCTGGAACTGGTGCGAACTGTTCGTGGCTGTCATGGTGGAGCTCCTCGATTTCTTGGGCCAGTTGCTGGCGATCATGACGCTGATCTCTGCGTCTAAATCGACTCTGCCCCGGCCTTGAACCTCATTGGATCCATATTCGGCCCCATCTGGATAACTTCACTGACGGTCTCGACTGTGGAGGAACAGTGTTCATTCACGGACAGGCGCGAGCTTCAGAGACTTGTGCTTTTCAGTTCGCTTCGTGGCGTTGGTGACGTACGACTGCCCATTGGGTAGCGACAATGATGAGAGCGATTGCCGCGGTACCGATGAGAGTCAGCAGGTCCGACTGTGCCTTGAGGAGCACGAAAGGTACCAGCACTGCCATATCGAGCACGATGGCGACTATGGGAATCCATGCCTTGGCGCCAATGTCCTCCTTCAAATGCCGGATGACGCCCCAGTGAATGGCGATGTCCATGGCTAAATACAGAATCGCTCCCAGGGAAGCGATCTGGGAGAGATCAAAGAAAGCGGCCATGATGATGGCGAGCCCGGCCGTGATGAACAGAGATTGGTGTCCCTTGTGCCCTGGTAGTCCTGGAGCCTGTCCCATGTCGTGAAGCATGTCGTAAAGCTTTGACACTGAAAAGAGGCTCGCAATCAGCCCCGAAAGTGTTGCGATCACGGCGATGATTACGGTCAATGTCACGCCCGTTGTCCCGAATGCCGGCTCGGCCGCCTCGGCCAGGGCATAATCCCTGGCCTCGACGATTTGGGGGACGGTGAGGCTGCCGGTGACCGCAACTGTGATTAGGAGATAGAGCACCGTACACACACTGATGGCGATGATGATTGAGCGACCCACGTTGCGCTTAGGGTCGCGTAGGTCTGCCCCCTGGTTCGTGATCGTGGTAAATCCCTTATAGGCCAGGATGCACAGGGTGACACCAGCCAGAAAGCCCATCCAGCCTGACTCTGGCGGGGTGCGTCCGGCCGTGGTGAATAGCTGTCCCAGAGAGGAAGCTCCGGCCGCGAAGATGCCTCCGACAGCCAGAATGGCGATACCGATGATTTTGAGTGCAGCGGTGATCGTCGCCGAGCGCTCCACCCACTGGTTGCCGATCAGATTGACCAGCGCGGCGGCTGCTATGGCCAGTACAGCCAGAATGGGCACCAACAGTTCTGAGGCCTGCATCCCAAACGGTCGCAACAAATACGTGCCGAACGTGCGTCCCAACAAGCTTTCGGCCAAAACCATGGACACGTACATGAATAAGGAGAATGATCCAGCGACAACTCCGGGACCATAGGCTGCTTTGAGTAGCATGGCGATTCCGCCCGAAGACGGGTTCTTAGCCGAATATCGAATGTAGGAGTACGAACTGAACGAGACGACCACGGCGCCTGCAAAGAACGCCCATGGCACCCAACCGCCAGCTAGTTCAGCGACCTGACCGACGAGAGCGAAGATGCCGGCCCCGATCATGACTCCGGTACCTAGGGCGACAGAACCCACCAGTGACAGTTTCTGATCGCTTTGCGACGTCTTTTCCTTGTTCATGCTGGTCCCTTCATGGACCAGATTTATCAATATTGTGCCCGCGACGCCACCCATCGAGGGAAAGTCTGCCAATTCTTGACGCCTAGAACGATGTCAGTAGGCATCGATGATCGCCAGACATCACCCGAGCGAAGGAACTAGGGCAAAGAACACGGGCATGACTCCCAGACAAACGAACGCGGGGAGTGCGCAAACCCCAAGGGGTATTACTAATTTCACCCCGAGTGAGGCCGCACGCTTCTCGGCCGCACGGTTGTTTCGACGCCGGAGCTGAGCGGCATGTGCGTAGAGGATCCTGGCCGAAGGCGCTCCGGTGGCTCCGGCAAACGCCAAGGCCGATGCAAGCTCGTCAACCACGCGGCCACCCTGCTTACCAGCCTTGTCCGAGGCCAACTGCCAGGCAGAGTTCCAGGACGCACAGAGGTCAAGCGCGGCTGCTGCCCGCTGAATCGCGCTTCGAACATCCGGAGTACATGGTTGGGACAACACGCTCAATACAGCGCGCATGGGTTGGCCTGCCTCAAGCATCGCTGCTGCTAGATCCAGCATGAGCGCGGGATCGTCAATGCCAAGCGAAAACTCTTCAACAACGCTCTCCTGCTTGGCGTTGCTCTCGAAGTGCCCATATTGGCCTACCAGCAGCCAGCCGGCTGTAAACAGCAACCCGAATACGACTATGCCCATCATGCGAAGGGTTCTTTCCCTGCGCCTGCCACTAATTTTCCAGACCACCACCGGCCCACCATCATCAGTACGATCCCGGCAAGCAGAAACGCCCATCCAGCAGGCGTTCCCAGCAGGATCGCGATTGGATTCATACCCATGAGAAATCCGAGGCCCAGCCCAAAGACCGGCAGCCACGTCAGGAGACGCACCGTCGCCTTTGGCCCGGCGAGCGCTGTTTCCCGGGCCGCGACACTGTCCAACCGCGATTCCAACTGCACGGCGTATCGAGCAAGGATGTGTCCAAGCGGCGCTCCGCACCTCTCGGACACGTTGAGACAGGCTGCCAGATCCAGCCATAGCCCGGCCAGGTGCTGTTGTTTTTGTGCACGGCATGCGCTTGCAGCAGCTATCAGCGTATTCGACGGGTTCAGGCCGAGGGCGGCGGCCTGCGCAGCTCTTTCCAGTACGGGAACCACGTTGGCACCTAGCCCGCGTCCATCTGTGGGGACGTTGTTATCGACTGATGCGTAGACCGACAGTGCGTCCTGCCACAGTGAGTGCGGGTTACGTCCAGACTGCAAGAGCGCGGCCAGCTGGTGGACGAACAACGGCAGCTCGTGGGGGTCGGGCGCGGACTGTTTGCCAAGGTGAGGAGAGACGGTGCGGGGCTGCCGACGCCGAGCCAGTATCGTCCTACCTGGATCCGGCGCCGCCCTTCGCACCAGCAACAGACACGCCAGTGACATCAGCAGGGCCACCAAAATACCAGTCATTCCGTGAGCCGTTTGTTCAGGTCGGGCCAGCCCGGTCCCTCAATGAGGGATCCGTCTATTAGTTCGAGTGCTGGCACGGCGGTCAGCTCCCCTCCTGAGATGTTCAGCATGGAGATGCCGCCCACCGTTCTTCCGCCAGGGGAACGGATCAAGTGAATGACGACGTCGATGGCGTTGGCTGCCTGCTGGGACAACGCATCGCGGTTCATCCCTGCGAGCGCACCCAGTGCTAAGAGCCGGGCTGGCACGCTCTGGGCGGAGTTCGCGTGGACTGTGCCGCCAGCGCCGGCATGACCGGTGTTCATGGCGGACAGCAGCTCTCGGACTTCGGTTCCCCGGCATTCACCGACGATGAGGCGGTCTGGTCTCATCCGGAGGGCCTCTTTCACGAGGTCCGCGAGTTCAACGGCGCCGGAGCCTTCCAGATTGCTGTGGCGACTTTGAAGTCCGACGACGTGCGGATGTTCCGGGTTCAGTTCCGCCGCATCCTCGACGAGAACCAGCCGTTCGGTCTCTGGGCAGAGTCCGAGCATGGTGGACAAGAGGGTGGTTTTGCCGGTTCCGGTGGCGCCGCTGATCAGGAAGTTGAGCCGGTGGTGAATGACCTGCGTCAGCACGCGAACCAGCAGGGCGGTGTTCGGACCGTCAGGGAAGAGTTCTTCCAGGGTGAAAACCGTGGATCTGCGGATTCTGATCGAGAGAAGGGTGCCTGCCGTGGACACAGGGCTGAGGACTGCATGGACACGGTAGCCCTCCAACCGGACATCGACGCAGGGGTTGGAATCGTCAAGACGCCGTCCTCCCGCTGCGATCAACCGGGCTGCCAGAGACCGTACGGAGCTGTCATCGGTAAAGCGGGTGTCAGTCAGCTCAAGACCAAGACCGCTATCGACCCAGACGTTGTTAGGGCCGTTGACGAGGATGTCGGTGACTCCCGGGCTGGAGGCCAGTTCCTGCAGGGGGCCGAGGCCCTTGAGCTCAGCCCGGATGGTGTCTACGGCCAGTAGCGTCCCCTCTGATCCGAGCAGCCGTCCGCTGGAGTGCACGGCTGCCGCAAGCCGGGCGTCGGTGACCGGAGAACTGTCGGCGAGGACTGCTGCCCGTATCTGAGACACCATGGCGGAGTCCACCCCCCGTTGTTGGAAACCAGCAGGGCGGGATCGTTGCCGATGGCCGCCGTCGGCCCTGGGGCTCACGCGATTTGTCCTGCCGGTACGTCAAGGTGCGCGATGATGCCGCCAAGTGCCCGTTGAAGCCGACGTCTGCGCGCATATTCGAGGACGGTGCCGCTCTCTTCCGCTGCGGGCATTCCGCGTTGGTGCGGCAGGTACCCGGCAAACCGGACACCAGTCATGTTGGCGATGGTCTGCGGATCGAGTCCGTCTGCGACTGGTCCGCGGATGACAACGGATACGGGAGTGGGCGCAAGCTGTTTCGCCACGTTCCGACCCGCGTCGATGGCCCGGCGACGGCCCGGTAGGACCATGAGGATGGTGTCGCAGCAGGCCGCGAGCGCTGTTTGTTCTTGGCTGCCGCCCAGATCAACGATGGCGAGATCGAATCCGGTGCGGACGGCGTCGAGCACCCCCGGTGCCATGGGCTCTGCCTCAGGAACGGTGCCCTCAGGGCTACGGGTCCAGGACAATACCGAGATGCCGTTCACCACGGGTAGAGCTTCAAGGAGCTGCCGGGGATTGAGCGTTCCTTTAACGTCCGCGAGGTCCGGCCAGCGGATCCCTTGAGCTTCTCGCGCTGCCAGCAGACCATCAATCCCGCCGTCCAGAGGAACCCCGTCGACGAGGCAGGTCGTTAGGCCATCCGCTGCCGCTGAATGTGCCAGTAGACAGCTCAATGTTGTTGCACCGCTGCCTCCCGTGGCCCCAGCTACTCCAACTACACGGCCCTGGGCAGGTTTACTTGCGCGGCCCAGATAGTCGGCCAGCCAGACGGCGGCCGACGGCAGGACAGCCGCACGGTGCGCTGACAACGCGGCTGCCCGCTCCCACACCTGTGTTTCCTGACCATTCAAGCCCACCACAATGACCTCAATATCGGGTGGAAGGCGCGGAAGTGATACGTCGACATCCACCAGAAGCAACATCGCCCCAATTGCTAGGGCTTCCGCCGCGTCCGGCACCGGTATCAGCTTCGCTCCAGCAGCCGCCGCCACGCGTGACACCTCATCCCGCACCGGCTCAGCAGCGCTGATCAGGACGATCGACGGTGTTCGATTTTCAGGTAACCACGCAGTATTCATACACTGACTCTGCGACGCACAACCCTCAGCCGTGCCACCCGGAACCGGTTATGTGGAAAACGGTCCATCGAATAACTCCTGTGGAGGAATAGTCGTACCCCTCAGGGAGAATAGATTCATGTACATTCTGGTGGCGGCATCGGCGCACGGCACAGCTGATCCTCAGGGAGTCCACCTACAACCGTTGGACAATAACGGGGATCCCACTGCCGAGGCCGTCGTCGTACCTTCACCGAGCCTTTCTCAAAAGGTCGCCGAGCTGGAGACCAACCGTCCCCGCTGGGTATTTGAAAACGTTCGCGACTGGTACCCGCAGCTGCTCGCGGACGGCACTGACATTGAACGGTGCCACGACGTCACCCTGATCCGCGGAATACTCAGATTCGCCACATCGGCAGCACCATCCCCCTACATCGATGTCCTTCACTCCGCCCCGCTCGATGACGCCGACGACGCGCTGCCCCGGCAGCTGCAGCCCCCGCCGCCAGCACCGGACCAGGGCACCCTCTTCGAAAGTGGGCCAACTACCTCTGGGATGCCACTCGAGGACCTCCGGGATGAGCTGCAGGCCCAGCTAGCTGCCATCGCGCAGTCCCCACAGACGAACCGCCTCACGCTCCTGACCGCAGCGGAATCTGCCGGGGCCCTCGTCGCCGTCGAAATGGAACATTTCGGTATGCCCTGGCGCGAAGACGTTCACAACGCCATCCTCACCAACGCCCTTGGGCCACGACCGCGTGAAGGCCATCGTCCACCTGAACTGGAACGGCTCGCAGGCGAACTACGCATTATCCTGAAAAATCCCACGTTCAATCCGGACTCACCGCAGGAACTCCTTCGTGCCCTCCACCGAGCCGGCCTAGAGGTCAAAACAACCCGTCAATGGGAACTCGAACAGCTCAACCACCCAGTCATTCCGCCCTTGCTGCAGTACAAAAAGCTCTCACGGTTGGCCACAGCAAACGGCTGGACCTGGCTTGACGCCTGGGTTCACGACGGCCGTTTCCGCCCCGAGTATGTGGTGGGCGGTGTTGTCACCGGCCGGTGGGCCTCCCGTGGCGGCGGCGCCATGCAGATCCCGAGGGTCATTCGCGACGCGTCCCGTCCAGACCCTGGGCACCGATTCATTGTGGCCGACGCAGCGCAGCTTGAACCCCGTGTACTGGCGGCACTGGCCAAAGACTCTGCGCTCGCTGCCGCCGCCCGTGGGCGTGATCTCTATCAAGGAATCGCAGACCAGGGTTTCGGCGGCGACAGGGCCACCGCAAAAATTTCCATGCTTGGCGCCATGTACGGCGCTACCAGCGGTGAAGCTGGCCGACTGATGCCACAGCTGACGCGCACCTTTCCGCAGGCTATCGCCGTCGTCGAACAGGCCGCCCGCGAAGGCGAAGCCGGTGGCGTCGTCTCGAGCCATCTTGGCCGTAGCTGCCCACCGCCCTCACCGCGCTGGCGCCAGGCACAACAGAGTACGACGTCGGACGAGCAGCGACGAGCCGAAGGCGTTGCCAGGGCACGTGGCCGGTTCACGCGGAACTTCGTGGTTCAGGGAACGGCAGCCGAATGGGCGCTGTGCTGGCTGGCCGAACTACGACGACGGCTACGAACCGCTGCAGGAACCGGCCCGGCACTGGGCGAGCTGGTGTTCTTCCTCCACGATGAGGTGGTCTTGCACGTGCGGGATGAATACGTTGAGGAAGTTGAGGCCATCGTCCAGGCTTCAGCGGCCGCGGCTACCCACTTGCTCTTTGGGAACATCCCTATCGAATTTCCCGTCAATGCGGTTGTTGTTGATTCCTACGCGGACGCAAAATAACTAGCCCGGCGAAGTTATCCACAACCACGCTCCTCCCCGTGGCGCCACTAAATGCAGCACCGTAGCGTCACAGGTGAAGCCGTGACATGGGGACCGAAGGGGTACTGCCGCTGTGACCATTCTGACCATCAATACCGATCGATACCTGGACTCGGCCCTGCACGCGGCCGCTGCCGGCACACACAGCCGCGAGGCCGTCATGGCGATCAGCGGAACGCTGAGCTATTCCGGCGGAATGGCTGGTTGGGACGCTGCGGGCATGGACTGGGCGGATGGGTATGACTCCTACGTGTCGCAGGTTTTCGATGGAGTCCAGGACATGGCAATGGGGTGTTCTGACACGTCGCAGGTAATGACCATCGCGGCAGGAAACTACATTCAGGCAGAACACGTCGCATCGCTGGGTACGTCGCTGTTGACGCACCCGGCATTCGCCCCCGCCGTAGATGAGATCCGCATCGCCACTCCACCGAGAGCCTCAGAGTCGGTGAATCCGGGGCTCCCTCCTGAAGGGTGGCACTTGGTCCGGGAACTTGCGAGTCTGACCTGGCCGAATGGAGAGCCCGACCAACTCCGCGCTGCTGCTGCGGCCTGGAGTGCTCTTGCTGGTGAGCTTGAGCACGTCCGAAGCTCATTCATCACCTCAGTGCGGTCCTCCGTTGCACTACTTCAAGCACAAGACCTGAAATTACTCAATGAACGATCCTTCCTCATGGACTCCGCTGCGACTGAGCTGGCTGAGGCAGCACGAAACATCGCGGTATCGTGCACGGCCTATGCTGTGAGCGTCGAAGAGGCTCACAGCGCCATTCGCAACCTGGCCCAGGAATTGATGGTGGAAATTGCAGCGACGGTTGCTATCGGGGCTGCCCTGACTATTTTCTCCGGCGGGCTATCAGCCCTCGTCGGCGCCGGAGTCGCAGCCTCGAGGATCCACCGGTTCGTTTCGTCCGTCAGAACCGTTCTCGATGGGCTCGCTGTTGCAGCCCGGTCTACGCAGGCTGCGAAGGTCCTCATATCTTCAGCAGTACGGCTTAGAGGATTGTCGGGATCTGGAGGCCTCGCTCTGAAAACTCTTGGAAGTCGCCTTCCAGCAGCTGTAAAACATGTTCCAGCTCCCATGACGCGTGTTTGGCCGAAGGTAAGCAAGGCTGATGAGCTACTCGGCAAGGGCTCTGATTTTGTTCTTGATGGCCCGTTGAGCATGCTCCGAGGAGCTGGCATGAGCAAGGTTCGCGAGGTCTCATTCGGCAAATTTGCCCACGACGGCGACGGCTTTGAGGTGGCCCTTCACTTACTCACTTTCACGGCCCTGGCGAATACAAAGTCGCTCAAATCCATCACCTGGGGAAAGGCTGCCTACGACCGGCTAGAGGCGACCAAAGAGGTTAAAGGTGTCATCGAATCTGGAAAGATACCCTGGCTGGTCCGGAAACCGAAGAACTATCCCGGGCTACCCAAAACACTGCCCGTCATCGTTCCGCCCCGCCTCAGGGCAGCCCACCCAGGTCCAGCCCCGAGCCGCCGTACGATCGTGGTGAAGCAGCTCACCACGAGCCGTCCGGACCTTCCACCGGTACTCGATAACCCGCTATTGGTCCAGCACCAGACCGGTAAATCGCCAAGCGTCCAACCAGGGAGCCTGACTCCCTCAGCCGCGTGATTTCGTACGGTGGGCTCACGCGTCGCGTCGAGCACCCTCGGAAGGAGCGACGGTGAACAGCGTGGGTGCATCGAAGTCGGATGTCATGAACGCGGCGGTCACGGCGTCCTTGACCACTTCGAGCTTGGCGCGGTCAACGAGTGCGATGGCCGCTCCGCCGAAGCCGCCGCCTGTCATCCGTGCACCGATCGCACCCCCCGATACCGCAGCTTCGACCGCGACATCGAGTTCGCGGACTGAGATCTCGAAATCGTCGCGCATGGATGCGTGTGAGGAGAGCATTAGGTCACCGATGGCATGCGGACCATCGACGTGCAACACCCTCACGGTATCGAGCACACGCTGATTCTCGGTCACAATATGCCGGGCACGGCGAAAGGTCACATCATCCATCAGCTGCTCTGCACGTTCAAGGTCGTCCAGGTGAAGCTCTCGCAGCGACGCGATGCCCATGATCGCGGCAGCCTTTTCGCATGAGGCTCTGCGCTCGCGGTAGCCGCCGGTGGCGTGGGAGTGCTTAACGTTCGTGTCGATGACGAGCAGTTCTAATCCGGATGTCGCAAACCCGAGTGTGACGATTTCGGTCTCCAGACTGCGGCAGTCGAGAAATATCGCGGCGTCTGGCCGTCCCAGCATTGATGCCATCTGGTCCATGATGCCGGTGGGTGCACCCACGGCGTCGTTCTCGGCAATACGACCAATGCGGGCCAGCTCGACGCGGTCGAATCCGAGCCCCCAGATGTCGTTGAGGGCGCTCGCCGTCGCACCCTCGATGGCTGCGGACGACGAGAGTCCTGCCCCGACAGATACCTCCGACGCGACGGCCAGATCCAGTCCACGCAGCGTCGTGATGTCGACACCGGATGCGCGGACCATCGCCCAGGCTACGCCAAGCGGGTAGGCCGCCCAGTCAGGGCTGCAGTCGTTCGGGAACCTGTTCGGCAGGTCAGCCAGTGACGTTTCGACCACGTCCGAGGAAAAGTCGGATGCAACGCGGATGGTCGCGTCGTTGCGCGGTGCGACGGCTACGTAGGTGCGGTAGTCGATCGCGAACGGCAGAACATATCCGTCGTTGTAATCAGTATGCTCGCCGATCAGGTTCACCCGACCGGGGGCAGACCAGTCACCAAGGTGTGTGGCATCGGTGAGCGTGGACAGCAGGGCACGTGCAATGGCCTGGGCCGAAGCCCCCAGGGTCATCGGTCGATCGCCTCTCGGAGGCGCGCAGCTGCTGTCTCGGGTGGCACGTCGCCAATCCAGGCGCCCATCGCAGACTCGGAGCCGGCGAGGTACTTCAGCTTGTCGGCGGCCCGACGGGGGCTCGTGAGCTGCAGGTGCAGGCGCACCGCGTCGCGGCCGATGTGGACCGGAGCCTGGTGCCACGCGGCGATGTACGGGGTGGGTGTGTCATACAACGCATCGATGCCGCCTAGCAGTCGCAGGTAGACGCCGGCGAGCTCGTCTCGCTCGGCGGGCGATGTGGCAGCGAAGTCGGGAACGTGGCGGCGCGGGGTCAGGTGCACCTCGATCGGCCACCGCGCCGCGAATGGCACATACGCGATCCAGTGTTCGGCTTCGAGCACCACGCGCTCCCCCGCTGCCTCGAAATCGATGATGCGGTCGAACAGGTCTACGCCCTCGCGCTGGATCGAGGACAGCAGCGATGTCGTGCGCGGTGTGAGATAAGGGTAGGCGTAGATCTGCCCGTGCGGGTGCTGCAGCGTGACGCCGATCTCTTCGCCACGGTTCTCGAACGGGAACACCTGCTGCACGCCGGGCAAAGCCGACAGAGCCGCCGTGCGGTCGGCCCAAGCCTCGATGACGGTGCGTGCGCGAGTGGGGGTCTGCGTGCCGAAGGAGCCTTCGCGCTCGGAGGAGAAACACACCACTTCACAGCGGCCGATCGACGTTCGGGTACGTCCCAGCCCGGGTGCGTCGAGGTCCGCGAGGCTATGCGGGGCGTCATCGGCTGCGGGGCCATGAGCGGTGGCGTGTGCAAGAGCCGGCCCGAACGACGGCGACTTATTCTCGAAGACCGCCACATCATAGTTGTTCGGTACTTCCGAGGGGTTGAAGGGAGTCTGCGGCGCGAGCGGGTCGAGGTGCGCTGGCGGAAGAAACGCGCGGTTCTGCCGGGCTGCGGCGATCGAGATCCAGTCACCCGTGAGCACGTCACGCCGCATCGTTGCGGTCGCTGCGCGGGGCTCAAGAGTCCGTGCGTCGATGGCGCGATCGGAGCCGAGGGTCGTGTCCGGGTCGTCGAAGTAAATCAGCTCTCGTCCGTCGGCCAGTTGCGTGGCACGCTTGACGACGCCTGCGCCGAGGGCCTGCACTGCTGGCCGGGCGGTAGTCGCGGGCTGCGCGCTGGTGGAGGCGTTTTCAACTGCCGGGGAACCAAACTCAGGCCTGTTCACGTCCACACGGTACCAACGCCGTCATGTTATCGTCAACATCAATTGCGTATGGTGATTTCGACACACGTCGTCGGAGGAGAAGCAGAACGGAAGCGGGGCACAGGATGGGATCGAGCTTCGAGGATCTGGGCGGCATGACCACGAGCCGACGTGTATCCATGGTAGACGTCGCACGGGTTGCGGAGGTCTCGGGCCAGACAGTGTCGCGCGTGGTCAACGACAGCCCAAGAGTCGACCCGGCCACGCGAGAGCGCGTCGAGACAGCGATGAAGCATCTTGGTTACCGTCCGCACCGCGCTGCGCGGGCCCTCCGCACTGGCCGCACCCAGACCATCGGGCTGATCGTCTCAACGCTGGGAACGCTCGGCAACTCGCGGATGCTGCAAGCAGTCACGGATGCTGCCGCTTCCCGCGGTTACGCCCTCACCGTGGTGACACTGGCCGGTTCTGACGCGGTAGTCGACGCCTTCGAGCGACTGCGCGACCAGGGAGTAGACGGCGCGATCGTGCTCAACGAGGCAACCCAGTTTGCCCGTGATGCGAACATCGCGGCAGGCATAGAGCTGGTTGTAGTGGACTCACCC
>JBBPYK010000063.1:0-26883 GCA_038199985.1 Actinomycetales bacterium
AACTTTCCACAAAGCTCGAAAAGATGCTTGTCGCCGATGGTATTTCACACGTCGTCGAGGACGACGCTACCTGGTTGGCCGGGGCGCCCACGGCAGGTCTTGGTCGCGTTCGTCTGATCGGTGGAGGGTACAAGGCCTTGTGTGAGGCAACGGAGGGATCTCCAGATGTGGCGATCTACGATGGTCCCGTTACCGAGGCAGGACGTATCGAAATGCTTCCGTTCTTTCTGGAACAGGCCATTAGCATCACCGCGCATCGTTTCGGTAATCCTGACAGCGTTTCGCAGACTGTTCTGAAGTAGTCCAGCTAAAAACGCACAAGGGATGGCCCCGCTTGGCTGCGGGGCCATCCCTTGTGCGTTGTGCAGTCAGTGACGCTTACTGAACGTCCTCATCAACCCAATCAAACGACTTGGTGACTGCCTTCTTCCAGAGCCTCATTTGACGATCGCGTTCGGCGATCTCCATCTGCGGCTCCCACCTCTTGTCTTCAGCCCAGTTCTGAGACAACTCATCGGTATCTTTCCAGAAGTCGACGGCGAGTCCCGCGGCGTAGGCCGCACCCAAGGCTGTGGTTTCGATGACCTTGGGCCGGATAACGGGAATGCCGAGGATATCTGCTTGGAACTGCATCAGGGCGTCATTGGCGACCATGCCGCCGTCAACCCGCAGATCTTCCATATCCACGCCTGAATCAGCATTTGCTGCGTCTAGAACCTCCCGAGTCTGGAACGCCGTCGCCTCCAATGCCGCGCGTGCAATGTGTCCCTTGTTCACGAATCTGGTCATGCCGACGATGACGCCTCGTGCGTCGCCGCGCCAGTAGGGAGCGAACAGGCCGGAAAACGCTGGGACGATGTAAACACCGCCGTTGTCCTCAACGGTTTTCGCGAGCTGTTCCACCTCTGGTGCGGATTTGATGATCCCCAGATTGTCTCGGAGCCACTGGATCAGCGAACCAGTCACCGCTATCGAACCTTCCAGCGCGTAGACTGGCTTGCTGTCACCGAGCTTGTAGCAGACAGTGGTCAACAAGCCATTTTTGGAATGAACAATCTCCTCACCGGTATTGACGATCATGAAGTTGCCGGTGCCGTATGTGTTCTTGGCACCGCCCTTGTCGAACGCGGCCTGACCAAAAGTAGCGGCCTGCTGGTCTCCGAGTATTCCAGCCACGGGCACCTCGCGTAGGAGCTGAGAGGTGTGCACAGTTCCGTAGACTTCCGAGGATGACTTGATCTCGGGCATCATCGAACGGGGAACTCCGAAAGTGGCAAGGATGTCCGCGTCCCACTCCAATTTCGCCAGATCCATGAAGAGGGTTCTGGACGCGTTGGTGACGTCTGTGATGTGAACACCGCCATCGGTCCCACCGGTGAGGTTCCAGGTCACCCAACTGTCCGTGTTTCCGAACAACAGATCACCGGCATCCGCTTTTTCGCGGGCACCGTCGACATTGTCCAAAATCCATTTGATTTTAGTTCCGGAGAAGTAGGTTGCCAGAGGCAGGCCCACCTTTTCCTTGAACCGCTCCACACCGCCGTCCGCTGCCAGCTCGTCGACAATTTTTTGCGTTCGAGTGTCCTGCCAAACAATGGCGTTGTACACCGGTTTGCCGGTGTTGCGATCCCAGACGACGGCGGTCTCACGCTGATTGGTAATACCGACGGCTGCGATGTCATGCCTTGTGAGGTTTGCTTTGGACAGCGCGGTACCAATCACCTCCCGTGTGTTGTCCCAGATCTCGGTGGCATCGTGTTCTACCCAGCCAGCCTTGGGGAATATTTGCTCATGTTCCTTCTGACCGCTGGAAACAATATTGCCGTCGTGGTCGAACACGATGGCACGGCTACTCGTGGTTCCCTGGTCTATCGCAATGACGTACTTGGACATCTGATACTCCTTAGCTTTGTATGCTTACCGGCCGAGTGCTCCCTGAGGAGCACCGCTACCTCAGGGCGGATCATGCCGCGGCCGGAACGCTCATCAACGTTGCCGCGAGACCAGCGATGACGCCACCGACAATGGGTCCGGCGATCGGCACCCAGGCATAGGCCCAGTCGCTGGGCCCCTTGCCGCGGATAGGCAAAATCGCGTGTGCTATGCGCGGCCCGAGGTCACGGGCCGGATTGATCGCGTAGCCGGTAGGACCACCTAGCGATGCACCAATACCGACAACGAGTAGCGCTACCGCGAGTGGGCCAAGCTTGTCTGGAGTGCCGCCGAAGACCAGAATGACGAAAACCAGGACAAACGTGGCGATAACCTCCGTCAGGAAATTCCACCCATAGGAGCGAATCGCCGGGCCGGTGGAAAAGACACCGAGCTTGTTGGCTGCGTCCGGTTCCTCATCGAAGTGCTGTTTATAGGCCAGCCATGTGAAGACAGCTCCCACGATTCCACCG
Organism: Actinomycetales bacterium; assembly: GCA_038199985.1. Lineage (GTDB taxonomy): Bacteria > Actinomycetota > Actinomycetes > Actinomycetales > Micrococcaceae > Arthrobacter_J. Next base: position 2,406 of record JBBPYK010000063.1, read on the forward strand.
AGTACCTGCCCGCACAGGTAGACGAGAGTAGCGGCAAACGTCACCGCCACACCGGCGGCATACTCCTCTCCACCGTTCGCCCAAATTCCGAACGTTACGGCGGGATTGATGTGCGCCCCGGATTGGACCGCTACGTACACACCCGCAAAAACCGCGAGCCCCCACCCCCAGTTAACCATGAGGAATCCCCCACTGTTGCCCTTCGTTTTTCCCAGAGCGACGTTGGCAACAACGCCACACCCAAGAAGAACGAGCATGGCAGTGCCAGCGAATTCCGATATAAAAACTGTGCCAAGCGATACTTCCATTGATAACTCCTCCGTGCCTCATAACCGGTCAACGATGTGACGCTGATCGCATCATACCCACCAGTAGGCGACTTGTAGAGCTTTGGTTCGGTAGAGTCTGAATATGTCATCAGCATCCCCTGAGTCGGCGCCACAGCTCACCCTGAATAACGAAATTCTGATGGATCAACTTGGCTTTGGCGTGTACAAAGTCCCGCCGGAAGACACCGCCGTGCTGTGTGAGGAAGCTATCCGCTGCGGCTATCGACACCTTGATACAGCCGCTCTCTACGGAAATGAAGAAGGCGTCGGTACGGCAGTGCGCAACTTCGTATCCACCGGAGATCGCCAGCGGACTGACCTCTTTGTCACAACCAAGGTCTGGAATGAGAGTCAGGGCTTTACTGAGACGTTGAGGGCCTTCGAAGAATCGAGCATCAGGCTCGGACTGGATTACGTCGATCTCTACTTGATCCACTGGCCATGTCCGTCGAAGGACTTGTTCATCGAAACCTACAAGGCGCTGGAGAAGCTATATGCCGACGGCAGGATCCGAGCCATCGGAGTATCGAACTTCAAGCAACCCCACCTGGAAAAACTTCTACAGGAGACCTCAGTAGTGCCGGCGGTCAACCAGGTAGAACTGCATCCGTGGCTGCAGCAGCAAGACCTGAGACGGTTCCACGATCGTACCGATATCCAGACCGAAGCTTGGAGCCCCCTCGGTCGTGGAGCCGTGTTGTCAGACCCAACCATTGGACGGATCGCCGTCGAACTCGGGAAAAGCGCCGCCCAAATCATTCTCCGTTGGCACATCCAGTGCGGCCACATCGCGGTACCAAAGGCAAGCTCCCCGAAGCGCATCGCGGAAAACATGGACATTTTCGATTTCGAGCTCGATCAAGTGCACATGAGTTGCATATCTTCGCTAGATCGCGAACAGCGCATTGGCTCAGATCCGGACGATGTCCATTGACTGGCGCGGAAGCAAACAGAGCACCGAGAACGCAACAGGTCACTACCCAAACCATTAATGACCGACAGGTGCGGTATTGGACTTTTTCAGGCGAGTCCTCCTGTGCACCGACAATATTCATGGTTCACGGCTTCCGCGGAGACCACCACGGCCTCTTGCGGCTGGTTGAAGAGCTCCGCACGTACAGGGTAATCATCCCGGATCTGCCCGGCTTTGGTCAGTCAGAGGCGATGGAGCGAAACGGCGTAGAAGACTACGCATCCTTTGTTCTAGAATCGTTCAAAATTCTGGACCTGGCTGCAGATACGATACTACTTGGCCACTCCTTTGGCTCTATTGTCTGCTCCCGTTTTGCCCTAGAACATCCCCAATTGTTCAGCGAACTCGTTCTGGTTAATCCCATTTGTGAGCCAGCACTGCAAGGACCTGGACGCATGGCCTCCAAGGCTGCAGAATTCTATTACGCTGCTGGGGCCGCCTTGCCAGAGCGCGCCGGTTCCTCGCTACTCCGAAGTGCGCTGGTTGCCCACGGGATGAGTTGGATGATGGCGAAAACCAACGACCGGGAGACGCGCAGATACATCCACGGGCAACACCTGGCGTATTTTGGGAAATTCGCCAACCGAGCGGCACTCCTTGAAACGTTCCGAACGTCCATTTCCCATGATGTACTCCAGATGGCTTCGCAGTTGGTGAACCCTGTTTTACTCGTCGTTGCCGAAAAGGACGATCTCGGCTCGGTCCCTGCCCAGCGTCGACTTGCAGAAACCATCCCGGATTCAACGCTGAGGGTCATCGAGGGCGTGGGACACCTCATACATTATGAGACACCCGACACCGCAGCCGCACTGATCCATGAGTTTCTCACCGAAAGGCACTAGTGCACATCGTCATAGACGCACGTTTCACCCGCATCGACCGACACGACGGAATCAGTCGCTACGGCTCATCGTTGATCGCTGCGGTGGCCGACATGATCGCGCGGGAATCGCCAACAGACTCCTTGACCATGTTGATCAGCGACAGGCGGCAACTCGCGCTCCTACCAGAGGTCCCCTACCAAATCATCAATTCACCGCTGTCCCCCGCAGAGTTGTTCGTTGCCCGCCGGATCAACAGGCTCCAGCCCGACGTCGTCTTCTGCCCTATGCAAACCATGGGCACGATGGGTCGCAAATATCCACTGATCCTTACCCTTCACGACCTCATTTATTACGACAATCCCACGCCGCCCAGATTCCTTCCCCTACCGGTGCGTTTCCTGTGGCGGCTCTTCCATCTGTTCTACTGGCCGCAGCGCCTATTGTTGAACCGCGCCGATGTTGTCGCGACTATCAGTGATACAACACGCAGCCTCATCATCCAACGAAAACTGACGCACAAACCCGTCATCATTGTCGGAAATGCGCCACAGTCCGGAACACTCCCCCGCAGCCCTGACGGCAGTCGAAAGAAGACACTGATCTACATGGGGTCCTTCATGCCGTACAAAAATGTCGAAACCCTGATCCGTGCTATGAGCCTTCTCCCCGGATATTGCCTCCACCTATTGAGCCGTATCCCAGAGGCCAGACGCAACGAACTCGAGGAACTTCTGCCGCCCGTCGATGCTGCTGGTGCGTCCGTTCGCTTCCATAACGGAGTTAGCGACGCCGAATATGACAGCTTGCTCCGGAGCTCCACCGCACTCGTGACGCTCTCCCGCGCCGAAGGCTACGGATTACCGGTGATCGAAGCGATGGCGACAGGAACCCCGGTAATCGCTACGGATATGCCTATATTCCGAGAAGTCGGTGGTGTTGCCGCCCTTTATGTTGATCCAGACTCCGTGCGAGATGTCGCCGAAGCCGTCCGGCTCCTTGATACTCCCGACGAATGGGGCGAGTGGTCACGCGCGGGGATCGAACGCGCGAGCACCTATCAATGGAAAGATTCTGCTCGAAGCTTCATTGAGGCCGCACGAAATCTTAACGTTCAGTCCCGCTAGGCTCAGAAGGTCACACTCCGTCTGATGGATCCAGTCGAACGTTAACCGGTTCTGTGAGGCGCTTAGCGGACTGTCCCGACTTTCGTTCTTTCAACTGACGAACCACGTGCGCCGCATCCTGGAAGCTGAAGAACAGCAACAGCCTGGAAGTGGCCACCGCTCGGGTATCCTCGACAGCAACCGGACCGGCGATTCGCACGGCGTGAGGCAGGTCGAGCCCATCCATGAAGACCGCCAAGCTCTCTGGTGAACCTGTCAAAGAGGCTGAACGAACAGCGGGTGGCAGGCCAATCTCTCGTCGTTCAGCTAACTCCCGTGAAGCTGCACCGGAGGGGTCCCAACGCACCAGCGAAGCGACTGACATGCTGTCCTTGGCCGTGATAGCAACGGTTCCTCCGTCTACGGCAGAACGAACCAACGCGGCGGCGTTAAACCAACGCCGACGGGCCTCCTCGCTGGCACGCAAGGATTCTCGGTTGAGCATGACGTCGCCGTCGAGCAGTAACGCAGCTGCATACCCCCGCTCGGTCTGTGGCTCTGCACCCGGTGTAGCAACAACGATCGCGGGACGATCGGGCACGTGGTCGACGATGTGATCACCGGAAGATGACACCACAGGAAACGAGGGAAAGGCACGACCTAGATCTTCGGCAGTTCGTCCTGCTCCCAAGGTGACAACCCGCACATTAGAATCCCCACAATGCCGGCAGCGGAACTCCTTGTCTGGGTGACCGCACCAGCGGCAGGTAGGTACTGCGCCCCGCGCCGATAGCGCAAGAGGGCCCGTACAACCTCTGCATTTCGCGATCTCTCGACACGCTGCACACGCAAGAACCGGCGCAAACCCGGCTCTTGCCACTTGAATCAATACCGGTCCGTTCTCAAGCCCGATCTTGGCAACGCTCCACGCCGAGTGGGGAATCCTTGCCGTCCGAGCAAGGGGATCAATAGAGCTCTGAAACGAGTCCGAGGTATGAAGCACGCGTGGCGAGCGTTCGCGTAGAACCGCTCGATCCGAATGGAGCGAGTGTGCCCAACCCGTTTCTACCAGCCGTTGAGCCTCTGCACTCCTACTGAAGGCGCTCAGAAGTACCGCAGTGCGCTCGTTCTCAGCCCTCAGCAGCAGAACCTCACGCGTATGTTGATACGGCGCACGCGGCTCGCTCAACAGCGAGTCGCCGTCGTCCCACAGGCACACGAGCCCCAGATCCCTGACAGGGGCGTATGCAGCCGATCTGGTGCCGATGGCAACACGTACGTCACCATGAAGTAGCTTCAGGAAGTTTCGATATCGCGGTGTTGGACCATCCTCAGCCGAAAGACGCACAAACTGGTCGGCTCCAATCCGTTCTTTCAACGCCGTCTCGAGAACTGCCAGGTCTCGTGCGTCTGGAACAACAACCAAGGCTCCCCGCCCGGAGTTCATCACAACGTCGATGGCGTGAGAAATCTCTGCCGCCCAGTTGTCCTGCCCGTAACCGCCCAGCGATGTCAGCACAGCCCTTGGGGAGCCCCCAGAAGCCAGATGATCAACGAAGTCGCCACCATCGACATAGCGCCTGAGTAACTGTGGCCGAAGCGAGTCACCACTAGCCAGGATGTCTTGAGCTACAGGTAACCCACCTCGGTCCTCCGGTAGGGCTCGATCTGCGAACTCTTTGTCCACTCGCGCCACTCTTGGGGGAACAGCCGTTCTCAAAACATCCGACAAAGTGCCGGCGTAGCGGTCCGCGATCAACCGGGCGATCTGCAACACGGGTTGGGCCACAGGCTGGCTGGACATCACCTTGGAAACCGGTCGAAGTGAACCGCGAACACTGGTCTGCGTACGACGCTCGGAGATGTATCCCGTCATGCTGCGCCCTGCGAAACCAACTCTGACCCGACATCCGGGCTGGGCAGCGTCGGAAAGCTCCTCAGGCACTGAATAGTCGAACACACGGTCCAGGTGCGGTACCGAAGAGTCGAGAACAACACCAGCGTAGAGGGCTGCGCCGTCGAAACCGGAGACGTCTGCCGGCTTTTCGGGGGCCGGCAGCCCGAAAAGGACTGGCGGTTGACGCGGCTCTCCCGCATCCTGTGGCTTCATGAGCTCACGAGTTAAAGTAGCGCCGGAGCTCGTCCGTCCGGTTTGTCAGTTCCCACGTAAAATCCGGGTCCTCACGGCCGAAGTGACCGTGAGCAGCTGTTTTGCGGTAGATGGGACGCAGAAGGTCGAGTTCATTGATGATGGCCAGTGGGCGAAGATCAAAAACTTCCTCAATGGCCTGTTCGATTTTCACGGGATCTACCGTGGCCGTTCCAAACGTCTCAACGTAAATACCAACTGGCCGGGCCATGCCGATAGCGTAGGCAATCTGAATTTCCGCTCGGCGAGCCAATCCGGCAGCCACCACGTTCTTCGCGACCCATCGCATGGCATAGGCACCGGAGCGGTCAACCTTGGACGGGTCCTTACCGCTGAATGCACCGCCCCCATGCCGGGCGAAACCGCCATAGGTATCAACAATAATTTTGCGGCCCGTCAACCCTGCATCGCCGACCGGTCCGCCAATAATGAATTCACCACCAGGGTTCAAGATGTACTCGACATTATCCACATCGAGTGCTGTTGCCCCGAGAACCGGCGTAATGACTTCGCTGACGAGCTCGGATCGCAATCGCTCCAGGGACACGGCATCCGAGTGCTGCGATGAAATAACAACGGAATCGACTGAGACGGGCGTATCGCCGTCATATCCAATAGTGACCTGCGTTTTGCCGTCCGGGCGCAGGTAATCGAGAACTCCCGATTTTCGAACACTAGTTAGCTTTTCAGAAAGTCGGTGCGCAAGCCAGATCGGTGTGGGCATGAGCACAGATGTTTCGTCGCTGGCGTAGCCGAACATGATCCCCTGGTCCCCGGCCCCCTGCAGGTCGTAGGGATCTGTTCCCGTGCCCTCACGCGTCTCCCGAGACGTGAAGACGCCGGAAGCGATCTCCTGCGACTGCTGACCAATTGAGACGTTGACTCCACAACGGGCACCATCGAACCCCTGCACTGAGGAGTCATAGCCGATACCGAGAATGGTCTCTCGGACAATCTGCGGAATCTCCACGTAACCGGAAGTGGTTACCTCGCCCGCAACCTGCACCAGTCCGGTAGTGACTAAAGTTTCGACAGCAACGCGCGAGTCCGGGTCTGCCGTAAGCAAAGCATCGAGAATGGCATCGCTGATTTGATCACAGATCTTGTCCGGATGTCCCTCGGTAACCGATTCGGAAGTGAATAGGCGAAGGGAGTTAGTCTCTGAAGTCACGGATTCACTCTACTTGGTTACTCCATAAGGGCAGCAATGCTTGTCATAATGGTGTCTGCGACGTCCTTTTTGGTTCCAGTCGCGGACGTTATTTCCGGCGTTCCCGCTGTGAGAATCTCCACCTTGGTGGAGTCCGCGCCGAAGACGTTCCCACCACTGACGTCATTGAGGACTAAAAGGTCACAGCCCTTGCTTAGCAGCTTTTCACGGGCATAGGTGAGGGCGTCCGTCTCACTATCACCTGTCTCGGCTGCGAAGCCCGCGATGAGAACGTCTTGGCCCGAACGATCTCGGTGCTCCACGAGTCCGCGGAGAATGTCAGGGTTTTGGACTAGCTCTATGACCGGACCTGTATGACCGTCACGCTTCTTGATCTTACTCTCAGCCACTTCAGCGGGACGGAAGTCCGCGATGGCCGCGGCCATGATCACCACATCGGCCAACTGGAGTAGACCCGTGACGGCTTGCTGCATCTCGGCCGTGGTCTCAACCTCTGTCACCTCGGCTCCTCTGGGAACGTCCACGTCAGTATTCGCAGCAATAACCCGCACGGCGGCACCAGCTTCGAGTGCTGACTGGGCGAGGGCCATGCCTTGCTTCCCTGACGATCGATTGCCCAGGAAACGAACGGGGTCCAAAGGTTCTCGAGTTCCTCCAACAGTGATGACCACCGTCTTGCCCTTGAGGAAGTTCGGGTGGCGTCCCCGTTCGAGTATGCGTTTAAGAGATTCAACGATGGATGTCGGCTCTGGAAACCGCCCAGGCCCGGAATCCGGGCCAGTGAGGCGTCCTGAGTCCGGTTCCAAAACAGTGTTGCCGCGATCCCTAAGAATTTCGACGTTACGAACAGTGGCAGGGTGCTGCCACATCTCCGTGTGCATCGCCGGCACAAAGCACACCGAGGATCCAGCCATCAACAGCGTGGTGGTCAATAGATCCCCGGCGAACCCGGCTGCAGCTTTTGCTAATATATCCGCGGTAGCGGGAGCAACGACCACAAGGTCAGCTTCCTGCCCCAAACGGACATGATTTACTTGCGGAACTGCGTCAAAGACGTTATTGGTGACAGGTTTGCCTGATAAGGCTTCCCACGTAGCTGTTCCGACGAAACGCGTTGCGGTTTCAGTAGGCACAACAGTGACGTCATGCCCCGCCTCCGTCAGCAGACGCAGCAGCGACACCGATTTATAGGCAGCAATGCCGCCGCCAACTCCCAGAACAATCCGCATGCGCGTGTTTTCCGTAGCCGAAGCTATTCGGAGGCTGCAACATCCATGGGCTTAGAGACAAGCATTCCCTCATTGATTTCACGCAGTGCGATGGACAGCGATTTCTCGTTGAGCCGTGTCTCCACTAGCGGCCCTACGTATTCGAACAGGCCCTCATGAAGCTGCGAGTAATAAGCATTGATTTGACGTGCTCGTTTTGCTCCGTAGATTACCAACGCGTACTTTGAGTCCGTAGCCTCCAGGAGGTCGTCAATCGGCGGGTTTATGATGCCCTCGGGGTGTGTAGACACAATTTCTCCAAATTTCTTGTGCGGGCCGCGCAGACTAACCTTCCCGCGGTTCAATGCCCATCAGTGATACAAGCTCAGCTGCCGCCCTGCGGACGTCATCGTTGATGACCGTGTGATCGAACTCAGACTCGGCAGCAAGTTCCAGTTTAGCTGTTTCGAGGCGCCTCTGCTGCTCCTCAGTACTTTCAGTGCCACGACCGACTAGCCGACGTACCATTTCGTCCCAACTGGGCGGTGCAAGAAAAACGAAATTGGCGTCCGGCATTGAGTCTTTGACCTGACGAGCACCCTGGAGATCGATCTCCAGTAACACAGCCTTACCATCCGTCATGGCCTGGTCCACAGTGCGACGGAGCGTGCCGTAGCGGTTCTTCCCGTGCACGACGGCCCACTCCAACATCTGGCCATCGCTGACCAGAGACTCAAACTCCCTGGCGCTCACAAAATAATAATGCACGCCTTCAACTTCGTTGGCCCTCGGGCTCCGAGTAGTCGCAGAAACAGAAAGCCAAACCTCAGGGTAGTTGTCCCTGATGTAGGTGGAGACGGTCCCCTTGCCAACGGCCGTAGGCCCTGCAAGTACCGTCAGCCGCGGATGCGACACGTGGTTCCTTCCTAGCGTTGATCTCTTGCCTGACCGGACAAGTGTGCCACCAGCGCGTTCTTCTGATGTATTCCGAGCCCTCGTACGCGGCGCGTGCGAGCGATTCCAACCTCATCCATGATGGCCTCAGCCCTAACTTCTCCAATCCCCGGAAGAGCCCGGAGCAGATCGAGTACCCGCAGCCGACCAACGGCATCTTCGGAAGCTCGTGTATGGATCACTTCGCCCACGGTGATTTTGCCGTTCTTGAGCCCAGCTTTGACTTCAGCTCGGACAGCGCGGGCTGCCGTTGCCTTCTGTCTAGCGTGGCTTCGTTCTGACTCCGAAAGAGGCAACAGGTTCACAGGGTTCTCCCCGGACTTTTAGCTACCGGATACTGACGGTGCTGGCGGACTGGACGTGCTCTGAACTTATCGGCAACGGAGTCCTAAAATCAATCCGCCAATGCTGTTCGTAGTTCTGCTACTGTTCGTTCCGTCGCCTTACGCATGGCCTTGACTTCTGGGCCGGCCCAAAGAATCTCCCTGCTCAAGCTAGCCAGAACATTGCCATTCGCCTTGCCAAAAGTGCGCCCTAGATCTTCGACTGTCGCCCCCTGGGCGCCAATACCCGGAGCCAGAATCGCGCCGCCCATCGTCGCGAGGTCTATATCAAGGTCTAAGAGTGCGGTGCCAACTGTGGCACCAACCACCACCCCGATATTGGCTAGGGGTTCCACACCCTCGTTCTCGGTGCTTACGTTGTCAACTATGGAACGGGCGACCGAATCTTCTCCGCCTCGGTGTTGGAGTGAGGCACCATCGGGATTTGATGTCAGGGCAAGAACAAAAACGCCCCTGCCAGATTGCTGCGCAAGATCGAGAGCCGGACGTAGTGAACCAAAACCCAGGTATGGGCTGACCGTCACGGCGTCAGCTGCAAGAGTAGAAGCGTCGCCTAGCCACGTGTCCGCGTAGGCAGCCATGGTGGAACCGATATCCCCACGTTTAGCATCCGCGATAGTGAGAACTCCACGTTCCCGACATTCTTGGAGAACTCTCTCCAAAACAGCAATTCCCTGTGAGCCATGTCGCTCAAAGAATGCTACCTGTGGCTTCAAGACAGCAACCCGGTCAGCCAACGACTCAACAACAGAGAGTGCAAGCCTCTCCAGCCCAACAGCGTCATCGTTGAGGCCCCAGCTGGTCAACAACTCGGGGTGGGGGTCGATACCGACACAGACGGGCCCGTGGGCGTCCATGGCCCGTCTGAGCCTGATGCCGAAACCTTCACGCTCAGTCATGGGCACTAATCCGCATCTTCTCAGCATGCTCCTGGAGCGAAGTAACGTCCCATTCGAAAGTCCGCATGGCTTCAATCGCCTGCACGGCTGCTCCCACTTCCGCAATAGTGGTGATCACGGGAATACCAGTCGAAGTGGCCGCGGCCCTGATTTCGTAGCCGTCGCCGCGTGCGGCTCCGCCCGACGGTGTATTGATTACCATGCCAATCTCGCCGTCATTGATGAGGTCAACTATGGTTCCCTCACCGTTTGGACCTGCGCCATCTCCCACCTTGCGGACGGTCGTGGCACGAACACCATTCCGTTGCAATACCTCCGCAGTGCCCCCGGTGGATAGGATCTCAAAACCGAGATCGGAAAGTTTCTTGATGGGCATGATGATCCCCCGCTTCTCGCGGTTCGAGACGGAGACGAAAATCTTTCCGGACGTGGGTAGAGCGTTATTTGCAGCGGACTGGCTTTTGGCAAAAGCAGTATCAAAGAACTTGTCGATGCCCATGACTTCACCGGTGGAACGCATTTCGGGTCCCAGCAGAGAGTCGACAACGCGCCCCTCAGAGGTGCGGAACCGGTTGAAGGGCAACACCGCCTCCTTGACCGAAACCGGCGCACTGGCTGGCAGATGCGAACCATCGCCGGACTCTGGAAGCAGGTGATATGCGCTACGGAGTTGGTGAATGGTTACCCCTGTGCCAATAAGCGCAGCTGCTTTTGCCATCTGGACGCCAGTGGCCTTGGATACGAAAGGAACGGTGCGGGAGGCTCGAGGATTGGCTTCCAGCACATACAGGACATCAGAGGCAAGGGCGAACTGGATATTGATAAGACCCCGAACCCCGACGCCCTCGGCGATAGCGAGCGTCGCAACCCTGACTCGGTCCAACACGTCGCGACCCAGCGTAATCGGCGGAAGGACACACGCAGAGTCGCCGGAATGAATGCCAGCTTCCTCGATATGTTCCATGATTCCGCCTAGATACATATCCTTGCCGTCGTAGAGCGCATCCACGTCGATTTCCACTGCGTCTTCCAGGAAACGGTCGATCAACACCGGATGGTCTTCGGTGATTTCCGTTGCATTGGCAATGTAGCGCGAGAGGTTTGCCTCGTCGTAAACAATCTCCATCCCCCGTCCGCCCAAAACGTAGGAAGGACGTACCAGCACGGGATAGCCGATCTCATCGGCGATCTTCCGGGCGTCCTGAAAAGAGACTGCGGTCCCATTCCTGGGTGCGATAAGCCCGGCTTCATCGAGTACACGGCTGAATGCACCCCGATGCTCGGCGAGGTCAATCGCGGCCGGAGAGGTGCCCAAAATCGGAACTCCTGCATCCGCTAGCGCCTTCGCGAGTTTGAGCGGAGTCTGGCCTCCCAGCTGCACGAAAACCCCCATGACACCGCCTGTTCGTTCTTCAGCCCCAATGACCTCCAAAACGTCCTCGAGGGTCAGCGGTTCAAAATAGAGGCGCGTCGAGACATCATAATCAGTGGATACCGTTTCGGGATTGCAGTTGATCATTACTGTCTCGTAGCCCGCTTTACGTAGCGCCATAGTGGCGTGGACACAGGAGTAGTCGAACTCAATCCCCTGTCCAATTCTGTTTGGGCCGGATCCCAGAATGATGATCGACGGTTTTGCGTGCAGCTCCACCTCGTCCTCTTCGTCGTAGGACGAATAATGGTATGGAGTGAAGGCTGCGAACTCGGCGGCACAGGTATCCACAGTCTTGAAAACTGGCCGGACACCGAGTGCGTGACGCACTCCGCGCACCACGTCCTCCTTCATATGGGAGAGCGCTCCGATCTGTGCGTCGGAGAATCCGTGCCGTTTGGCGCGTCTCAGCATGACCTCAGTGAGTGTCGCGGAGGTACGAACCTCAGTGGCGACCTCGTTGAGCAGCACCAGTTGGTCAAGAAACCATGGGTCGATCCCTGTTGCCGCGTAAAGCTGCTCGATTGTCCCTCCGCCAAGCAGTGCCTGCTGCACTTGAGCAAGTCGCTCAGTCGTTGGGATCTTCGCCGCCTCTATCAAATCTGGAACATCAAGGGCGTTGACCGGCTGGAATTCTAGTTCCGACCCCTTCTGTTCAAGTGATCGAAGGGCCTTCTGCAGCGCCTCGCTAAAGTTCCGGCCGATCGCCATGGCCTCCCCGACCGACTTCATGGTTGTCGTCAAAGTGGTGTCAGCGGCCGGAAATTTCTCAAACGCGAAGCGTGGAACCTTCACGACAACATAATCGAGGGTCGGTTCGAACGCTGCAGGAGTCTTCTGCGTGATGTCATTGGGAATCTCATCAAGGGTGTACCCCAAAGACAGTTTCGTGGCGATTTTGGCGATCGCAAAGCCGGTGGCCTTTGAGGCTAGAGCAGAGGAACGCGAGACTCTTGGATTCATCTCGATGACGATGACCCGGCCGGTATCCGGTTCGATTGCGAATTGGATATTACAGCCACCGGTGTCGACGCCCACCTCACGGATAACAGCTATGGAGATATCCCGGAGGTTCTGGTACTCGCGGTCGGTCAGAGTCATCGCAGGTGCAACCGTGATCGAGTCTCCTGTATGCACCCCGACGGGGTCGATATTTTCGATGGTGCAGACCACGACGACATTGTCGTTGCGGTCTCGCATCATTTCCAACTCATACTCTTTCCAACCAAGGATGCTCTCCTCGAGAAGGACTTCGCTACTGGGGCTGTACTGAATGCCAGCACCGGCGATGCGCCGGAGGTCCTGCTCGTTGTAGGCAAGCCCAGACCCCAGACCTCCCATGGTGAAGGACGGCCTGACAACCATTGGATAGCCAAGTTCGTCAGCGGCGTCAAAGGCTTCGTCCATGGAGTGGACAATGACGGACCGTGCCGACTCCGCGCCACAGCGCTCAACAACGCCCTTGAACTTCTCGCGGTTCTCACCAAGCTCGATCGCCGCCACGTTGGCACCGATTAATTCGACGTTGTATTTTTCAAGGACACCGTTCTTGTCCAGTGCGATAGCCGTGTTGAGGGCGGTCTGGCCGCCAAGGGTCGGCAGAATGGCATCCGGCCGTTCCTTGGCGATGATCTTCTCCACCACCTCTGGGGTGATGGGTTCGATGTACGTTGCGTCGGCAAACTCCGGGTCCGTCATGATAGTGGCCGGGTTCGAATTGACGAGAATGACGCGCAGGCCCTCCTCCCGAAGTACCCGCAGTGCCTGGGTTCCGGAGTAATCGAATTCGGCGGCCTGCCCAATCACGATAGGCCCGGAACCGATCACCAGAACGCTCTTGAGATCTGTACGCAGTGGCATTTACTTCACTTCCTGGCTCTGTGCAGTCGACATCAGGTCAATGAACCTGTCGAAAAGGTAGGCTGAATCGTGTGGCCCGGCAGCTGCCTCCGGGTGATACTGGACCGAGAATGCCGGTATATCCAAACAGGACAAACCTTCAACGACTTGATCGTTCAGGCTGACATGACTGACCTCAACCCGCCCAAATCGTTCCTCTGGAGCCTGCACAGGGCCATCCAACGGCGCGTCCACCGCAAAGCCATGATTTTGAGAGGTGATCTCGACCTTGCCGGTTCTGCGATCCAGTACGGGCTGGTTGATACCACGGTGCCCAAACCTGAGTTTGTAAGTGCCGAAACCTAGAGCCCGACCTAGAATCTGGTTGCCGAAGCAGATACCGAAGAACGGCATCCGATGTTCCAGCACTTGCCGCAGAACGGCGACCTGAGGGTCCGCTGTGGCCGGGTCTCCTGGCCCGTTGGAGATGAACACACCGTCCGCCCCCGTTTCAAGAATTTGCTCATACGTCGATGCGGCCGGCATGACATGGACACGAATTCCACGTTCGGCCAGTCGGCGAGGAGTCGTGGCTTTGATACCCAGATCGAGCGCAGCGACGGTGAACTGAGGCTCGCCGTCCCATCCGTGATCCGAGGGTTCAATGATATGAACCTGATCAACGCTGACTTCCTCGGCGAGTCGTGCCCCCTCCATCGAGGGTTGCTCACGGACCGCTCGCAAGAGCGTTTCGGCGCTTTGCGCGGCACTTTCACCGGAGAAAATACCTGCCTTCATGGCGCCACGCTCACGTAGGTGACGTGTCAGTGCACGAGTGTCTACACCCTGAATGCCGACAACACCCTGGTCCCACAGTTGGGCATCGAGACTTTGTTCGCTGCGCCAATTGGAAGGACGTCGTGCGGCGTCTCGGACGATGTAGCCGGCAACCCAGATGCGCCGTGATTCGGCGTCGTCAGCGTTGACGCCCGTATTCCCAATGTGGGGTGCGGTCTGGACCACCAGCTGCCGGGCGTACGACGGATCGGTGATGGTCTCCTGATAACCGGTCATCCCGGTAGCGAACACTGCCTCGCCCAAGGCGCTGCCCACCGCACCGTAGCTGGTTCCCACAAATGTTCTGCCATCATCGAGTACCAGTACGGCAGGGAGTTTTTGCGTTGCCTCTTGCTCAGTCACAGTTGTCCTTCGTCTTGGATGATTGATTCGATTGCATCCCGCAGCGTATTTCGTTCGATGGCGTGTCTGGTCCGGAAGCCGGTATCAACCAGATGTGTCCCCAACTGCCAGCTGACAATGACGAGGCCGTCCTTTTCGACGAACTTCCCGACCATCCCGCTACTACAATGAACGGCTGATATGACATCGACCGGGATAAATACATTCGGGGCTCCTGTCCTCACAAGGTGGACACCCGAGGTTAGAACTACAGCCACGGCTTGAGACTTTACCCCCAGACCGTGGACGGCGATTCGATCCAGCCAGTCCCCGGAGGTCGTGGTCACCACATACTGTCCCTCAACCTCGCATAGTTGCGCCCCACCATCAGCAGGAACAGCAGGAAGAGGTCCGACGTCGGACTGACGGGCAGTACGCCCTCGCCAACCACGCCAGATCATGAAGAAGATGAAAACGATTAGCCCAACCGACAGGGAAACGGGCATCAACCAATCCATGATTGCTCCGAGTCTGTCATGGGCCGTCTGGTGGCTAACTCGCCGTTAAGAACCGTAGGATGCCCGCGGTAGAAAACGGCACGCACTTGCCCGGGCAGCTCCATCCCTCCGAAGGGACTGTTTCTGCCCTTGGTGGCCATCCGTGCCGGGTCCACTGGCCACCGTGCTGCGGGGTCCACCAACGTGATATTGGCTGGCTCGCCGACGACCAGTGGACGGCCCTGCGTCGATACCTGGCCGATTGCCGCCGGAGCGGTGGACGTTACACGAGCAAAATCATTCCAGCTCATCAGTCCGGTCTCGATCATGGCGTGCTGAACAACAGATAGAGCTGTTTCCAGCCCAGTCATTCCCATGGCGGCCTGCGCCCATTCGCACTCCTTGTGTTCGCTAGGATGCGGAGCGTGGTCGGTTCCAACTATGTCAATGGTGCCGTCGGCGAGAGCTTCCCGGAGTGCCATGACGTCCTCGCTCGTGCGTAATGGCGGATTGACCTTGTAGACCGGATCGTAGCTGCGCACCAGTTCTTCTGTGAGCAACAGGTGGTGGGGCGTAACCTCAGCGGTCACTTTCACTCCCCGCTCTTTAGCCCAGCGAATGATCTCAACTGAACCTGCCGTGGATACATGGCACAGGTGAAGGCGAGAATCCACATGCTTGGCCAACAAGATATCGCGAGCGATAATGCTCTCCTCGGCCACCGCCGGCCAACCCCCCAGGCCGAGCACGGAAGAGACATCACCTTCGTTCATCTGCGCTCCAATGGTGAGCCGCGGATCTTGTGCATGCTGTGCGACGACACCGTTGAAAGACTTGACGTACTCAAGAGCACGTCGCATGAGGACCGGGTCGTGGACGCAGATTCCGTCGTCGGAAAAGACACGTACCTGTGCTCGGGAGGACGCCATGGCCCCGAGCTCGGCGAGCCGTTGTCCCGCAAGCCCAACCGTTACCGCTCCGACTGGTCTAACATCGACCCATCCCGCCTCACGGCCCAGGCTATGAACCTGTTCAACAACACCAGCCGTATCAGCCACCGGTGTGCTGTTAGCCATTGCGTGCACGGCAGTGAAACCACCAAGTGCAGCAGCCTGGCTGCCTGTCTCAACCGTTTCGGCATCTTCGCGACCCGGTTCACGCAGGTGAGTATGGAGATCGACCAATCCCGGAAGTGCCACCAGACCCTCGGCATCGATCACTAGTGCGGCCGCATCTGTCAGACGGGTACCCATCTCAGCGATAAAGCCACCGCGCACCAACAGATCCGTGGTTTGACCATCGGGTAGAGCGGCCCCGCGGATGAGGTGAACATTTTCTTCGCGGCTCAAATCACAGCCTCCTGCTTGTTGATGAGATGACTGCCGCGGTCTCCCGACAACAGATGGTAAAGCACAGACATTCGGACAGCGACGCCGTTCCGAACCTGAGCCAGAACAGTGGACCGAGGAGAGTCGGCGGCCGCCGAAGAAATTTCCAGACCACGGTTCATTGGACCCGGGTGCATGATGATGGCGTCGCTTCCTGTGGCCGCATCAAGCCGGGCAAGGCGGGCATCATTGAAACCCCACAGTCGTGAATACTCGTTGGTGCTCGGGAAGAATGCAGCTTCCATACGTTCACTCTGCACTCTCAACATCATGACCGCATCCGGTTCTGTGGCAAGGACTGCATCCAGGTCATAGCTGACCTCGCACGGCCAAGTACTGATGCCAACCGGTAGGAGCGTCGGTGGTGCCACGAGCGTTACTCTGGCACCAAGCGATGTGAGGAGCCACAGGTTGGAACGAACAACCCGTGAGTGCAAGACATCTCCAACGATGGCTACACGCATGCCGGAAAGATCGGTACCAGCTGATGCACGACCAGCAACCGCGGACCAATGCCGCCGCATGGTGAAAGCGTCCAGTAGCGCCTGTGTGGGGTGTTCATGTGTACCGTCTCCAGCGTTGATCACCGGAGCATCGATCCAACCCGAGGATGCCAGTCGTTCGGGTGCCCCGGACGCCCAGTGACGAATAACGACGGCATCGGCTCCCATCGCTTCTAGTGTCTGCGCGGTGTCCTTCAAGGACTCACCCTTGGACACCGATGACCCCTTGGCCGCAAAGTTGATGACGTCTGCTGACAATCGCTTGGCAGCCGCTTCGAAAGAGATACGCGTTCGGGTCGAATCTTCAAAGAACAGGTTTACGACGGTGCGTCCGCGCAGCGCCGGTAGTTTCTTGACCTCCCGGTCCGAGACAGCCGCCATCTCTTCAGCGGTATCAAGAAGTTGAACGGCGTCATCTCGAAGAAGATCTCGGGTGGATAGCAGATGCCTCATGGACCCACCTCAATGACCACTTCGTCCACGTCATCCGTTTCCAGCAGGTGTACGCGAACCTTCTCGCGGGACGACGTCGGCAGGTTCTTCCCAACGTGGTCTGCCCGGATGGGGAGCTCGCGGTGCCCGCGGTCCACGAGCACCGCCAGGCGCACCGCTGACGGCCGTCCAAGATCCACAATGGCGTCTAGGGCAGCCCGAATAGTGCGACCCGAATACAGGACGTCGTCCACAAGCACCACGACCTTGCCGTCAATTCCGCCCACAGGTTCGAGCGTATGCAAGGGTGCGCGAGTTGGATTGTGGCGAAGATCATCGCGAAACATAGTGACGTCGAGTTGTCCGACGATATCGGCAGAACGCACGGTTGGGTCGGCGGAAGCGATCTTAGCAGCCAAGCGCTGCGCTAGCGGAAATCCTCGTCGTGGGATTCCGAGGAGTACCAGATCGCTACTCCCCTTATTAGCCTCAAGAATTTCGTGGGCTATACGGGTCAGAGCCCGGTCTATATCTGCTTCAGCAAGAACTGTTCGGCTGCTGACCGGCTTTTCCGGTGATGCGGGCACGGACATACTCTGCTTCCTCCTTCCCCGCCTCACAGGACGGAACTTAAAGGTTGGTTGCAAGGTCAAAATTACCACAACCAAACCCCTTACTCGTGATCTGTGACGGCCAGCATAGGCTGGAACTATGAAGCAATCCGGTCCGCAGCCCAGTCGTCCTTTCGGAGCATCTACACCCGCAGCTGGTTTGGATGATCACCGCCTTCAACCGGCTCCCCTTTGGCACGGCAACCAACCGGTGCGGCCGCTCTGGCAGAGCCTCCCCCCGTCGCGAAACCGTGCCTTGAACATCCTCTTGATCATCGCCGCCGCGCTGGTCACAGTTGTCGTGGCTCTGTACCTGACATTGGTACTTGGACCGACCGCATTCGTGACGTGCGGTCTCATTGCTTTGATCCCACTCGGGATCTGTCTGCTCGGTTTGAAATGGGTCGACAGGTGGGAGCCGGAACCCAAAGGTGCCAAATGGTTCGCTTTCCTCTGGGGTGCAGGTGTCTCCATTGCGTTGACACTTGTGCTTGGTCCGGGCATCAACGCTCTTCTGGTGACCGCGCTGGCCACGTCGCCCGACGTCATCGGACCCGTCATTCAAGCACCCTTGGTCGAGGAGTTCGCCAAGGGGCTAGCTGTGCTCATCCTCGTGTACTCACGAAAGAGTCAATTCGATGGCCCAGTGGATGGGATTGTCTATGCCGGACTCGTGGGCGCCGGGTTCGCGTTCAGCGAGAATATTCTCTACTTCGGTTCCGCTGTCCAGGAAGGCGGAGTAGGGCCCGGGCTTGCCTGGATCTTTGTCATGCGTGGTTTGTTGTCCCCCTTTGCCCACGTGATGTTCACTGCCGCAACGGGGTTAGTGCTCGGTTGGGTTATAAGGCACAAGGGTCACTCGTGGGCACTACCGGGGTTCATTGTTGGTCTGGTCCCGGCTATTGCGGGACACATCCTGTGGAATGGTGGGCTGCTGCTCGTCTTCGATAGCTTCTTTGGGTTCTACATCCTGCTTCAGATGCCACTGTTCACCGCCGCGGTAGCCGCCGTCTTCCTTCTCAGACGCGCCGAACGCGGACTCACGCAACGACGACTGCTCGATTACGCTCGCTCAGGATGGCTGACCGAAACAGAAGTCGGGCTGCTTGCCACATCGGATGGACGCCGTCGAGCGCTTGCATGGGCATCACGGTACGGGGCGCGCAAAACGATGGCATCCTTTGTTCACACCGCAACCCGCTTGGCATTCATCCGGCAACGAATAGTGCTCGGCCACCATCTGGCAGAGAATACAGCTAGCGAAAGGCAGCTACTGGAGGAAATGACAGTGACGCGCTCGGCACTATTTCAGCAGGCCGAAGCCGCTGAACGGTGAGAGCCAAAGCGCACCGCGCAGCGACCGCTCACGCCAGAAGCGTAGGCTTCAGCTTCTGCAACCGGCCAAGAAGTCCATTGACGAATGACGGGGATTCGTCAGTCGACAACGTTTTCGCCAGGGAGACGGCTTCGCTGACCGCCACACCATCCGGAACGTCATCGTTGAACAGAAGTTCCCATGCACCCAGCCTGAGAATAATTCTATCCACGGACGGCATTCTCTCCAGCGTCCATCCCTGGGCGTAGGTGGACAGGAATTCGTCTATTTGAGTCTGCTGCGATACAACGCCCTCAACGAGGTCAACGGTGTACGGATTGATGATCTGGTCCGTATTCTCGCGGCGGTCTCGCAGGGCATCGAATGCGGAGACCGAGCGTTGCTCGGCCTCGAACAAGATGTCAAGGGCTCGGCGCCGCGCTTTTCCGCGGGCGGAAGTGGGAGCACTCACTCGTTGACGCGCCCCAGATAGTCACCGGTACGGGTATCAACCTTGACGCGTGTGCCCTGTTCGACGAACAACGGAACCTGAATCTCATACCCGGTTTCCAGCGTGGCCGGCTTGTTGCCGCCGGTAGAGCGGTCCCCCTGTAGCCCTGGCTCCGTATAGGTGATCTCCAGAACAACTGAAGGAGGGAGCTCAACATACAGGGCAGAACCTTCATACATAGCGATGTTAACGTTCAGATTCTCCAACATGAAGTTTGCATTCTCGCCGATCGTTTCGCCGGGAACTGTCAGCTGGTCGTAGTCGGCGTTGTCCATGAAAACATAGTCAACGCCGTCCTGATACAGGTACTGGTAGTCACGGCGATCCACGGTGGCGGTCTCAATTTTGAGCCCAGCATTGAATGTTTTGTCGACAAGCTTTCCCGACCTGACGTTGCGAAGCTTCGTCCGAACGAACGCACCGCCCTTACCCGGCTTCACATGCTGAAACTCGATAACGGACCAGAGGTTGCCCTCAAGCTTCAGAACGGTGCCGTTCTTGATGTCGTTGGTTGTCGCCACAATGTCACTTTCGTTGGTTATCATCGTCAATAAATTGCCGCGGGGGACGCCAGGGCAATTGTTCACCAGCCATTCTAGCGCGACGTCAGTCCGACAACGCAGGCTGCTGGTTTACAGGCTTACCCGCAGTCCAGAATTGGGGGCTTTGTCTTCGGCAATTTCTTGGTACGCGGCGAACAGCAGAGACGTGTCGGGCACTTCGAGAGTCGTCGGTTTGGCAATCCCATCGAGGAGCACAAACCGCAGTAGATCACCTCTTGCCTTCTTGTCCCGGCGCATACCGTCAAGCAATGCTGACCACCTGTCGCGGCGGTAGCTCACTGGCAACCCGAGTGAAGAAAGAATGCTCTTATGCCGGTCCGCCGTAGCGTCATCAAGTCGTCCGACCATGCGCGCCAGTTCCGCTGCAAAGACCAGCCCGACCGATACCGCCGCGCCATGGCGCCACTGATACCTTTCTGCGAGTTCAATGGAGTGGCCCAACGTGTGTCCATAATTTAGGGCCTCGCGAGGTCCTGCCTCCCGGAAGTCCTCAGACACCAATCTGGCCTTGACTTCCACAGCGCGAATAATCAGGTCGCGGAACACATCCGACGACGGGTTGGTAGCCTCCCCCACGTCTTGTTCAATCAGGTCCAGAATGCCGGGATCTGCAATGAACCCGCACTTGACGACTTCCGCGAAACCAGCAATGAGTTCGTTGCGCGGCAGTGTGGCGAGAGTATCCAAGTCGGCAAGAACTGCGGCCGGTGAATGAAAGGACCCCACAAGATTCTTGCCCTCGGCCGTATTGATTCCAGTCTTGCCCCCTACTGCGGCATCAACCATCCCCAGGAGACTAGTTGGCATATGGACCACCCGGATGCCGCGCAACCACGTGGCGGCCACGAAACCCGCAAGATCCGTGACTGCCCCTCCGCCAACGGCGACTATTGCATCAGAGCGCGTGAAGTCATTCTGGCCCAAGACTTGCCAGCAGAAAGATGCCACCTGGATGTGTTTACCTTCTTCGGCATCCGGAATTTCAGCCGTCAGGGCAGTGAATCCCGTGCGCTCAAGGTCCTCACGGACAGCGTCGCCGGTGGCGCGCAGAGCGCGCGGGTGCACAACGAGCACCCGCCGTACGCGTTCTCCGAGCGTGTCCGGAAGCCGGTCCAACAGCTTGCGACCAATAACAACGTCGTAGCCATCCGCCGCGCTGCTACCTTCGACGCTTATGACCGTGGGGTCGGTGACCATCTAGCCTCCACTTTCGGTAAGAATCTGCCCAAGTTCATCCACTAGGGCGGAGACGCTCTTTCGTCGTGCGTCAAGCACAATATCCGCTAGCCGTTGATACACCGGCAAACGCTGCTGAAAGAGCTCCTCCCAACGGTCCATCGTATCGCCGTTGAGTAGCGGTCGTGTCGACCCCCGTTTCAACCGTGGCCCAACAGTTTTTGCATCCACGTCCAGGAACACGACGACAGCTGAAGCAAGCAATTGTTGTGTACCGGAATCAAGGATGGCTCCACCGCCTAGGGAGACCACCGGGCAAGCATCGGATTCGAGGTATTCGGCGGCCACCCGCGCTTCCACGTCCCTGAACCAAGCTTCGCCTCGGCTAGCGAATATGTTTCTAATGGGCCCGTGGGTCGCCACAATTACCTTGTCCGTATCCACGAACTTTTGTTTCCGCGAGAGCGCGAAGGCCTCGCCGACCGCTGATTTACCCGAAGCCATTGGTCCGATAAACACGATTTTGCGACCCAGAGTCTTGGCCTGGTCAGCTACCACTGGGGTGAGTTCGTGTTTCTAGGCTCGCGAGGTATGACTCAAGGTTGCGCTGGATCTCCGGGACAGAGTCCCCACCAAACTTTTCGACGACGGCGTCAGCCAGGACGAGCGCAACCATCGCTTCGGCAACGACTCCCGCAGCTGGGACAGCGCAGACATCAGAACGTTGATGATGCGCCTTGGCTTCCTCACCGGTACGGACATCGACGGTCCGAAGGGCGCGTGGGACGGTAGCTATCGGTTTCATCGAGGCACGCACCCTCAGCAGCTCTCCAATGCTCATCCCACCTTCAATACCGCCGGCTCGATTCGAGGTGCGGACAACCCTACCGTCGTCATCACGAACGATCTCATCGTGTGCTTCTGATCCACGACGAGTTGCGGTCAAAAACCCGTCTCCTACTTCCACGCCCTTGATCGCTTGGATACCCATCAGCGCAGCAGCTAGTCGCGCATCCAGCTTCCGGTCCCAGTGAACATAGCTCCCCAGACCCGGTGGCAAACCGTAAGCAAGAACCTCCACCACTCCGCCAAGGGTTTCGCCGTCACGATGAGCGGCATCGACTTCGGCCACCATCGCAGCGGAAGTAGTAGGGTCAAAGCATCGAAGCGGATCCTGATCGAGGGCCGTCACGTCCTTTGGCTGCGGCACCGGACTGCCCTCAGGCACGCTGACTGTGGCGATGGCGACAGTGTGGCTGATGACTTGGATACCAAGTTCCGCCAAGAAACGGGCTGCGACGGTCCCCAGGGCCACACGGGTGGCTGTTTCACGGGCGCTCGCCCTTTCGAGAACTGGTCGTGCTTCGTCGAAACCGTACTTCTGCATTCCCGTGAAATCAGCATGACCAGGACGTGGACGCGTAAGCGGCGCATTGCGGGCCTGCGCATCGAGTACCGACTGTTCAACGGGGTCCGCCGCCATAACTGTTTCCCATTTGGGCCATTCCGTATTCGCGATCTGGATCGCGACGGGCCCACCCTGAGTCCGGCCATGCCGTACGCCACCCACGAAGGAAACGAGGTCTTCCTCAAACTTCATGCGGGCTCCGCGACCGTAGCCCAGCCTGCGCCGGGCCAGCGACTTCTGGACATCGGAACTGGTCAAAGGAACTCCCGCGGGAACACCCTCGATAATTCCCACAAGCGCAGGACCGTGCGACTCTCCGGCCGTCAACCATCTCAACATAATCCCCATACTGCCACGGACGCCCGCCCCGACTAGCGCTTCGGGGCACCGACTTCTTCACACATGGCATTTATGACGTCGGGGAGAACAGTTCGTGGTGCTCCCGTGAACAAGAGAGCCTGTTCCGCAGCCTGATATATGAGCATGTCGAGCCCTGATACCGTCAGCCCTCCATGGGCTTCCCATACGGACGCCAACGCGCTGGGCCATGGGTCGTAGGCCACGTCGAGAAGTACTTTTCCGGAGAGATCGGGGCAGGCACGCATGAGCTGACCAGCTACTGGATCTGCCGCGCGAGGAGGCAGGGCAGAGATCGTCGCTGTTGCACCAGCAATGATCGTCCGCGCACTATCGAAGGTGGAAACCGAAAGATTCACGCCCAATGCGTGAGCCACTCCCATCAGGGCGTCGGCCTGGTCTGGGCGTCGAACGATTAACGTTGCGCTCTGCACGCGCAGCATTGCCAGCGCAGAAAGAGCTGCCGCGGCAGTACCTCCCCCTCCAAGAACCGCTACGTCTCCAATACCGTCGTACCCCGCAAACCGCAGCGCCGACACGATGCCCTGCACATCGGTGTTGTATCCTTCCAACCGAACCGGTTGACCGGAAGTCCTGATGGCCATCACGGTGTTGACGGCGCCAAGGGTCAAGGCGGGCTCGTGGACCTGGTCCAAGAAGGCGACAACCGCACGCTTATGAGGCATGGTGACCGATAAACCGCGCCATGCCAGATCCGCTCGGAATTGGTGCAGAAATGCCTCCAGTTCCCCGGGCTCAAGATCGACCGCTTCATACTTCCCAAGGGCTGCGAGGAACGAGTAGGCTGCCCGGTGCAGATCCGGTGAGCGCGAATGCGAAATGGGGTGGCCGATGACAGCCGCTCTGAAAGGACGGCCCTCCGCTAGCGCTAGCGCTAACGCTAGTTGCACCTGCCGGCTTCCTGCTCACTGCACCACTGTAGATATTCCTGAACATACCTGTTGTGCTCAGCGAGCGTCTCAGAAAACTTTGTCTCCCCTGAATCAAGATTCACGGTTACCCAGTAATAATAGGGGACGTCTGCCGGATTGACCGCTGCGTTAATCGCCTCTTCGCTGGGTGAACCGATTGGTCCAACTGGTAGTCCCTCGTTCGCATACGTGTTGTACCGGTTAGATTTGTCCTTCTTTTCCGCCTCCGTCAGCTCGTAACTCTTTCGGTCCAGACCGTAAGTTACCGTTGCGTCCGATTGGATACGGCCCGCAGTTTCAGTGTTGTCTGGCGAGAGTCGGTTCTCAATCGCTCCGGCAACGGCCGCATAATCAGCTTCTCCTGCTTCCGCTTGGACGATG
>JBBPYK010000064.1:0-6278 GCA_038199985.1 Actinomycetales bacterium
CGGCCACCCCGCACCGGTTCGGCAAACCGCCCGTGCCGCCGGCAGGCCCATCAGCTGCGTGGATCAACCAGCCACAGCAAAGCGAGGTCCCCGCACACGCCTAACCACTTGGCTGTGTCTCAAACGCCTTGACAGATTCCGCTTCACCATCGGAAGGTGTAACTCCGCCGGACCGCGGAAGCGATAGCCCGGCACTCGAACTCGAGGGTGATCGCGGGATGGAGATATAAGGGTTCAAGCATAGGAATTGGCGGCTCGATCGGTTGATTGAGCCGCCCTCCTTACTTGTGCACCTTACGCAGCGCTGGAGCCTCTAAATCCACTCACTCACTGCTCTTGGCTGCCCGGCGCGCCAACCATTGGCGCGCTCTTTTCTCTGACCACTTCCGACGACGCTCGTCTTCGAAATGGCCGTCGTAGGTCAGTACAGACAGGGCGTTCTTATTTATCAACCTGCCGAGCTTCTGATTAATCTCACGGGTTGCCTTCGCCAGGTCGTGCATGCCGCGAATCTCTAGCCACAACCGAGTCTCGAAGAACTCCCAGCTCAGTGTCGTTTTGAACTCAAGACGTCTCTGACCGATACCGAGATAGGTCACCGTTGCCATGTGCTCGCTCGGCAGGCCCGAGTCATGACGAGCATTCCCCGAGTCCCAGAATGTTCGCCATTCTTGACCGGGCGCGAGGACGTGGATCGTGTCTGGAATCTTCACTCGTTCGAGTGTGCCGCCTGAATGTGCTGCTCGCTCTGGGTGGGGTTCAATACTTAACTTCACGTCCTGGGCAGCAGTCGTCCCGTAGTTCTTCACAACCAGGTCGATAAACATTCCGCCCGCCCGGCTCTCCTCCATGGTGACAACCACATAGGGCTGAGCCTGCTCGGTCAAAAGCTCGCGTTGTAGCTTGCGAGTTTGGTCAGAGTCCTTTGCGCTGGCTCGTAGTTGTGCCTGAGCGTTTTCTACCTGTTTCTTTGCGTAGGCCGCCGCGACTACGGCCACCACAAAGGTGAGCATCGAGGCCACGGCCCCGACCCATGTCGCGATGACCGCAGACGTTTGAGGATCCACTACAGTGCATCTCCGCGCGACTCCGCGGAGGACTCTGAAGCGGGTGGCGATCGCCGAGCGCGACGCTTTGCTACTCCTTCGGCTTCGAGTCCGAGCTTCTTTAGTTCGTCTTCGCTCCAGCCGTCTTTGGTGGCGCGGATGTAAGCCTTCTTATTTTCGCGTTCAGCGGCGGTGAGTTGCTCGCGCAGCTCGTCGACGCGCTTGCGGGCAAGCACCAATTCGGTGACGGACTCGATGCGTGAGTCAAGAAGTTTGCGTGCTTGGTCTTTGGTGTTTTCGAGGTTGATAGTAGCCATATATCTCACCCTATCGCCGCCCGTGGGGGATAGTTCTGAATGGTGTGTCCTATTGGCCGGCTGGGTAGTCGTGGAGGTGTGCGTTGGCGACATCGTTGAACCACTCGCCGACGTCGTCAACGTCGTAGCGTGTGATGTTCCGTCCCAGCGTGAAGTACGGCGGTCCCTGGTTCGAGTGACGCCAGCGGGCAAGCTCTTTGCTTGTCACGCCGTACATCGCAGTCACGTCCTTCGGTGTCATCAACGCGCCCACCTGGTACCCCGCTTTCATCTTTACCCTCACGTTCCTTTCGGCAACGCCGTGATCACTTGGCCGTGAAGTGAATTGGCCAGTTGGAGAGGTTGGACCGTGGAATACCGCAGCGGAGCGAGGATATGCCGCGAAAGCCGGCCTTGGAGACTTGCCAAGAGAAGGGTGGACAGTACATTCACCAGCCGAAACGGAACGGCGTAGCCGGTCGATCAATGTGGGCGCGAAGCGCCTTCCGAAACCTCGAGTCTCTCAACCGGCACAACCCGCCGTGTGAGAGACAAATGAAGCACCGACGGAGCAAGCTATACACTTATGCCGGCATAAGTGGCTTTTGCTCTCGACTCTGGTGGTCTCGTGCGGCACACTGGTTGGTGTGGTCCCCGAGGTTTCGGGGTCGCTGCGCTGGGATTTTGGAAGGGCGGTGGTGTGAGTGTCTGATCCGGTTCCGGATGGTGCGGGTGCTGCTGCGCCGAGGAAGTCCCGCCTGGTGAGGCGTCGACGGGAGAACGCGCCGAAGGGAACGAAGAAGCGCCGCGAGGTGTGGGTGACTGCTGAGGAGGAAGCGCAGCTGGTCATCAGGGCCGGGCGTGAGGGTGTGACGGTGCCGAATCTGTTGGTGAACGCGGCTCTGTCGGAGCGTGTGGAGACGCCCACGGAGCGGCGGGCGATCATTGTGGAGTTGATGGCTCTGCACACGCTGTTGGCGCGGGTGTCGAATAACGTGAATCAGATCGCTCGACACGCCAATGCGGGGGATGAGTTTCCGCACGACGCGCGGGCCGCACTGGCGTATGCGCGGCAGGTCGCGCAGCGTATCGAGCACACCATTGATGGGATCGTTCCGTGATCCCGAACATCACCCGCGGATCGCGGATGAGTGGACTGATGGTCTACCTTGCGTCGACGGATGCGGATAAGACGCAGAACGTTCACAGTGATCCGCACCTGGTGGCTGGGGACGCGGCCGTGATGGCGTGGTACGACAACGGTGTGATCGATCGGGAAGACGCGTTGGCGATCGCTAAGCACCTCGATGAGCCACACAAGAAGCTCGGCATAGAGGTCTTACAGAAGGACCTCCGCTGGGACCCCGTGCTGAAACGGAAAGTCGACCACGGGCAGAAGCAGGCCGACGTCTGGCACTGCTCGCTGAGTCTGCGCGCTGGAGAGCGTGAGCTCACGGACCAGGAGTGGGGCGACATCGCCAACGAGCTCGTGGACGAGATGGGCTTCACCGAGGCTAGCGGCAAGGCTCAGTGCCGGTGGGTGGCGGTCAACCACGGCGTCAGCGCAGGTGGGAACCACCACATCCATATCGCTGTGTCACTGGTGCGTGAGGACGGGACGAAGGCCTCCACCCATGGCGACTACCGCCGTGCACAGCAGACGTGTCGGGGACTTGAGTCCAAGCACGGCCTGGAAGAGCTGTCATCCGTTCATGCCACCCGCGGTTATGACCGGGCCGAGCCGCAAACCGCTGTGCGGAACGAGCGGGAAATGTACCGGGCGTCGCTCTCACGGAAAGTACGTGCAGCAGCATCAGGTGCGCCCACTGAGGCGGAGTTCGTGTGCGCCGGCCGGAAGTCCGGACTGCTCATGCGCCCCCGCTACGAGAAGGGCACGACCGATGTTGTAGTGGGTTACTCCGTGGCCGAACGCCCCGCACGTGGTGAGCGGCCGATCTGGTACGGTGGCGGGAAACTCGCGTCCGACCTCGGCTTGGGACAGTTGCGTGAGCAATGGGCTGACACCCCGCAGGGTGCAATCCGGGCAGCCTCGGAGTGGAACGCCGCTGCACGGAACCGGCGGGCCACGACGGTGTACACGCCGCCGGTGCCGACTCCTGAACTGTGGGAGAAGTACACAGCCCAGGCCAAGGAGTACGCGGACCGATTGCGGTCCATTCCGGTTACCGATCATGGAACATGGGCTAAGGCAGCACGGGACACCTCCGGAGTGTTCGCAGCGTGGTCCCAACGCACGGAAGTGACGCCCGGACCCCTGGCAGCCACCGCGGATGAGCTGTGTAAGACTGCGCAGCTACGCGATCGCCGGCAACACTCCAAACCTGTACCGCTGCCATCGTTGGCGGGTGCAACGATGCTTGTCCTGGCCGCGGGAAGTGAGAGTAAGGCGGTGGCCTGCGCCGCGTTAATGGTGCAGTTGATTCGTACCAGCAAGGCACTGCTAGAAATGCACAACCAGTCCCAACGGCTGCGGGAGACCCAGAACCTTCACCGGGTCCTGATGAACGAACTACGACCTCTCTACACGACCATGACGGCCGGCCTGCCCGCCGCCACGAAAGCACCTACGGTTCCGTCGACACCACAGGTCACCACGTCGAAGGAACCACTGACGCCGGCGCAGCTCGCGGCTCGGGGGACGGTTCCCTGGCGCAAGGGAAGTGTCCTACCGACCAAGGTCCAGCCGCCGCCTGCACCGCACCGGACACCTCACGTGGCGAACCCTGACCGGGATTACGGTAGGTAGCCCGCAGGTGCATCCGCTGACCGAAAGTGTCCAGCGATACCGACATCAACCACCGATCACGAGAAGGGGAACACACGATGAGTGAAGAGGGCATCGACGATGTGGTTGACCGCGGACTGCGCCAACTATTGGCAGCGGGCGGGCAGATAGCCGAGAGTGTGGCCCGGCTCCGTCAGGAGCTACTACGCCGGCAGCAGCAGACCATCGAGCGTACGGGGCAGGAATACGTGCGGACGGTGGCTACCGATAGGGCGAACATGCGTGCCGTGCTCGCCCCTGTGAACGAAAAAGAGTGGTGGAACAGGGCATCGGCTGAGCAGGTAGCCGGTGCTTACCAGGCGGCCGAAGCGTGGAAGGACTATGACCCCGTGGCGCTGGTGGCCTCCACGAAGATCCGTGACGAGGTGAAGACCAGGTACGGCATCGACACCAATGACGTGCAGGGTGACCGCGAGTTCCTGCGCGACACCGTCAATGTCCAGCAACAGGCCGGAGCGTCCGTCGAGGAGTTGCGGAAGCATACGGAGGCGATGGAGCTCCTCGCCGCGGCACAGGCAGCAGCGCTGCGTGAGGATGCCAAGGCCCTACGCAATGACATGGATCGACTGCAGGTACCAGAGGAGTACCGGGTGGACCCGGTACTCCTGGAGGCTCTCGAGGGCGCCGGTGGCGCGCGGACGGACGCAGAGCGTCTCGTGGCTGAACGCATACACCTCATCAAGGAGGACGGGCCGCAGGGCCCCACCATCGAGCAGCTGCGTGAAGAAGTCACCAGCAACTACTCCGGCGCCGATGAGAGCCTGTTCCAGGACGCTGCGTTCGTCATGGCAGCCAAGGACTGGCACGAGGCCCGTGTGCTGGCAGAAGGCGGTTTCGTGGACCAGGACAACGGACTGGAAGCACGGTACAAGGCCAGCGAGAAAGAACTGTTCGACCGCGTCGCATCCCTTGGCCACGACATCGAGAACGGCGTCCTCAAAGACCAGCCCACAACCCCATCGCCGCCCGAGCGGCAGAGCACCCGCGAGCAAAGCCCTGCCTACGGATCAGGTGAGCACCGTACCGCGTTCGCGCAGAAGCTCGAGGGCACAGGAACACCTGAAGAGATTCACGTCAGGCTCGTCGCTGCCGCCGATCAGGGAAGCCATCCACGCGAAGCGACACGTCAGAATGTGAAGGTCCCGCCAAAGCCTCGACGGGCACCGACCACGAGTTCAGCACGCGAAGTGTCCAAGGGCGGACCTACCCGCTGACACGGGTTGAGTAGGACCCGGGGTCTGATACTGGTAGCGGTCGTTATTCAAGTGGTTTGTATTCTTGCGGTGTCTGGGTCACGGCTACGCTTGGCGATCGTGACCTGAATCGAGGGCTTCGTATTGGCCGTTCCGGTGTTGTCGGAGTTGACCATGAGCACGTAGAGTAGTTGTCGGGGTTGACGACAGGGATGGTGGATTCTTATGGCGACACAATTTGCTGACAACCGGCAAGCCGTTGATGCTCTGGTGAAGGTGCTGCGCGATGATCTCCTGAAGGAGGACGTCCTACCTGTGCCGGATATCGGCAAACTGGCTGAGTCGATGCTGCGCGTCGTACCCCGACGCCAGAGCAGTAACATCGCAGACAAGGCCGGGCCGTTCTTCGACACCGCCGGGCTGGTGGCCTGGCTCGGTGTCAGTCGACAGGCCCTTGATAACCGTGTGCGCCATCGGGGGCTGCTGGCCTGCCTATCCAGCGACAACGTGCGCCTCTATCCAACATGGCAGTTCCTGCACGATGGCACGACGGTGCCTGGTTTACGCGACGTTCTGCGAGCCCTAAATACCGGGACCCGTGACTCATGGACCTGGGCGTTGTGGATGGCGGGGGAGAACCCCGACCTGGACGGTCGAACTGCACGCGACTGGCTGGTGGATGGCGGTGATCCCGAACCGGTGATCGCCTCAGCTCAGCGCACTGCTGGGCAGTGGGCCGCGTGAGCCGGGACGAAACCGCACTCCAGGTACCCGGGGACCTCCGGGGCTTTCCGAGCACTCATCTCCGCAAGAGCACACCCCTCGTGCGGGCCATTTCCAAAGGCAGAGGCCCGTGGTGGTTTTCCTCCTCCGGCGGCAGGTTTGATCTGCCCGAACCGTACGGGACCTGCTACCTGGCCGATGATGCGCAGACGGC
>JBBPYK010000065.1:0-8674 GCA_038199985.1 Actinomycetales bacterium
CCGAATGTGGGCGTCGTCAACCTACCGGATCCCCGCCTGGCAACGCTGGCCGGGATCTTTGGCTCCCAACGCCTGCTCCCGGCCGTGGTGTCCTTTGTGGACATCGCCGGGATCGTCAAGGGCGCCTCGGAAGGTGAAGGCCTGGGCAACAAGTTCCTCGCCACCATCCGTGAAGCCGAAGCGATCGCCCAGGTCATCCGGGTCTTTGACGACCCCGATGTCATCCACGTGGATGGCAAGGTCGATCCCCGCTCCGACATGGAGACCATCAACACCGAGTTGATCCTGGCGGACATGCAGACTGTTGAAAAGGCAATCCCGCGCATTGAAAAAGCCGTCAAGCTCAAGCAGCGCGACGCCGCGGAATTGGACGCGATCAAGGCCGCGCTGAGTGTCCTTGAACGCGGCGACACCATCTTCTCTTCCGTCAAGAGCGACAAGCTGGAGATGGAACACCTGGCGGAACTGAGCCTGCTCACCGCCAAGCCGTTTATCTATGTCTTCAACGTGGATGACGCCGTGCTGGCCAACACGGAGCGCCAGGCTGAACTGCGCGAGCTGGTGGCTCCCGCGGACGCCATCTTCCTCGACGCCAAGCTGGAGGCCGACCTCGTGGAACTCGACGAGGAAGAAGCCCGCGAAATGCTGGAGATGAGCGGCCAGGAGGAATCCGGTTTGGATCAGCTGGCCCGCGTTGGCTTCCACACGCTGGGACTGCAGACTTACCTGACGGCCGGGCCGAAAGAGACTCGTGCATGGACCATCCGTCGGGGCGACACGGCTCCGCAGGCAGCAGGAGTCATCCACACCGATTTCCAGCGCGGCTTCATCAAGGCCGAGGTGGTCCACTTTGATGATCTGATCGAAGCCGGATCAATGCATGAGGCCAAGGCCAAGGGCAAGGTGCGCATTGAAGGCAAGGAATACGTCATGCACGACGGCGACGTGGTGGAATTTAGATTTAATGTATAGGTCCTTCGCCTGAATCAATAGAAAAGCCGCCCCCCGGATAAACGCTGGTGGCGGCATTTCTTGCACGTGGTGTAGAGCTTGGCCACGGTATAGCCTCTGCAGCGACCCTGCAGTCAGCTCGCCATCCTCCCATGCTGGCCGACAGGCTGCCAGCTACGGCTTGCAAATCACTGGCATGGTTGCCGCTCGCTCCTACACTGTGGCTCGCGGTCGCCGAGAAGCAGCACGTGCACTTCAAGAGTGCCACTGATTCGAAGCGTTCAACGATGCTGTCGGCGCTGCGCACTCTATCCCGGAGTCTTCCTTGTGCTGGGTACGGCTCGCAGCGATACCACGCACTCGTCACATGTTGGCGTAAACGTCGGATAAACGGACTTGTCTCTGGCTGTGCGTTTGCGTGGGACCACCACTTTCGAGCCGCGGGCGACACTCGCAATTTTTAGTGCCGCGGACGGCTCTCCATCTCTGACGAGAATGAGCAGCCATCCAGGATCAGAATCTCGTGAGCTGGTGAGGTCTGGTGAGCACCGACCCTTTCCATGCGCATTAAGCGTGCTGGACGTTTCCGGTAGGTTTGTACTCGTGGAGACTTTCAAGCGGACGCCGCTGCAGCTGTTCAATCTGCCTCAGAATTTCGTAATCCCTCTATTCCAGCGCCCGTACGTCTGGAAAGAGGTCGAGCAGTGGGAGCCACTGTGGAAGGACATACGTCGCATCGCGGAACTCCGGATGGCTGAGCCGCAGCTCAACGCCAGACATTTTCTCGGTGCCGTCGTGATTCAGTCGCACGAGGCTCAGAGCGGACGCTTGACGACGTGGAACGTGATTGATGGCCAGCAGCGGCTGACTACTCTTCAAGTCCTTGCTGATGCGACCCGCTCTTTGCTCGCGCAGGCCGAACTCTCGAAGCTTGCCGGTCAGCTCGAAGACCTAACCCACAACTCCGAGAAGTATGTAGAAGACGGTGACAGTCCTCTCAAGCTCCGCCACTTGAACAAGGACCGGGAGCCCTTCGACGAACTTATGGCCGCAGACTCGCCTATCGACTACGAAGAACTTTCGCACTCGGACTCACAAATTGTTGCCGCACATAAGTACTTCTCGACTGTTGTAGACCAATGGCTCGGTACACAGGACACTGATAAGTACTTGGCCAAAGCCAAAGAACTGACCAACGTACTCCTGGATGGTCTGCAGCTCGTGTCGATTGAGCTGGAAGCAGCAGAGAATTCGCAAGAAATCTTCGAGACCCTCAACGCGCGAGGGACGCCGTTGACAGCCTCCGATTTGGTGCGCAATTTCGTGTTCCAGCGCCTCGACGGTGAGGGCAGCGACACTAAGAAGGCGTACCGCGAGGACTGGCCCTTC
This sequence comes from Actinomycetales bacterium, assembly GCA_038199985.1. Lineage (GTDB taxonomy): Bacteria > Actinomycetota > Actinomycetes > Actinomycetales > Micrococcaceae > Arthrobacter_J. Next base: position 2,341 of record JBBPYK010000065.1, read on the forward strand.
GAGACGAAGTTTTGGATGCGAGAGGTGAGCGTCGGTCGAAATCTTGTCAGCCGTAGTTCCCTCTTTCTCAACCAGTGGTTGGTGGCGAGGACCGGGGAAGAAGTCAGTCCGCAGGCAACTTTTTACCGGTTCAAGTCATGGGTGGAACTGGAATCGGGTCAGAAGATGGCAGATCTGCTGCCGGCGATCAAGCATCAAGCCCGGCAGTATCAGGCGTGGACCGAGGGCGCAGCACAACCTGGCGGCTCGTTCGATTCGGCGGTGATGGCCTTTTATCGAATGCGTGCAAGTGGCGTTGAGGTTTTGAAGCCGTTGCTGATTTGGCTGTACGAACCGGGGCGTAACCTTCCACAGGAAACCATCGACAGGATCGTTCAGGCTGTCGAGAGTTGGGTGTATCGTCGCCAGATGCTCCGCTTGTCGGGCAGCGATTTGGGACGCATCGTCGCCGACGTTATCGCGGCCGGCACAGGCATATCCGCCAGTGAATTCCCGGAGCGCGTGATCGGTCATTTAGCTCGACTTAATGTCACCAGCACCTATTGGCCAGGGGACGAGGAGGTTCGGCTGACCCTAAGCACAGAGGCTGTGTACTCACGTTTCCCACGAGGCAGGTTGCGCATGTTCCTTGAGGCCATCGAGGACCACTATCGCTCCGAGACTGGTCAGCCGCAGGTTGAGCGTAAGGGATACCCGATCGAGCACATCCTGCCGCGGAATTGGAAAGAGACTTGGCCGGTGGATACCCCGGAGGCTGACGAGGCACGCCAGGCAAGGGTGCACCGGCTGGGGAACCTTACCCTTTTAACGAAGTCGCTGAACTCTAAGCTCTCTAACGGGCCTTGGTCAGCCAAGCGCGCTGCCCTCCTGCAGCACAACACTATTACGCTTACCGGCCGGGTCGTAAGCAAGACGGAGCACCACGACTGGGACGAGTCGCTCATCGACAATCGCGCCGCAGAACTGATCGACGCCATTCTCGATATCTGGCCCGTACCCGAGGGGCATCTCGGCAAGGTCGTCGATCCTCAGACGAAAGCTGGTGATTGGGTCGAGATCAAACACCTGATCGAGGCTGGGCTTTTGGGCGACGGCGATATTTTGTCGGCGACCCACCGGGACTTCAAGGGCAAAGAAGCGGTGCTGACGTCCGACGGTGCGATTGAGCTCGATGGGAAGCGGTATATGACACCGTCCGCGGCTGGTCACGCCCTACGGAAGAAAGCGACGAACGGCTGGTACTTCTGGGCTGTGGGTGACGGACGACGACTGCGTGACGTCCGCGCCGAGTTCCAGAACATTAATCGTCAAACCGACTGAGGGATTTTGTCCGCAAAAGTGCCGTCAACGCCCTATCGATGACACACGACAGCGTTGGTAGCTGTATAAGCCATGTGGCCCGAGACAGCGGGGTCTGCTGTAGGCGGCGCGGTACAGGACCGAATCGAAGCGGAGCTGTTACTCCGTAAGGGCGCAAAGGTTAGTTGGTTACGGAATGCGGTGGAGTTCGGTTTCGCGCTTTAACCTCTTATCGCTCGGCTCAGCGTCGCTCGGTGACCTGACATCGAGCGGCAATGTGGAGCTGCCTACTACGCGTCGAAGGTCATTGCGAGTACCGTTGCGGCAGGTAAATTCCCGCCATGGTCGTACTCGAACTTGTGAATGACGAGCTTTCGGGCGACGCACTCGGAAGGAGCGGTTGGAACCCCTCGGCGTGTGAATTTTGACGGACCAAAAGTACACAGAAAGTAGCGTGAAAATTCATAGATGGGCTACGAAGATTTTTCGGATCGATTCGAAAATGTCCGGACGCAGCATAATGTAATGGCTTTGGTAGGCAACGGATTCGATATCCAAGTGCTCTCTGACCTTCGAGCGCCAACTGACACTCGCTACGAGTCCTTCTACCACTATTTGAAGTTCCGGAAATTTGATTCTAAAAATCGAATCCTGCAGCGAATGGAGCAGCTCCGAAGCCATGCTGAAAACTGGAGCGACATCGAGGCCGCGATCGGTCACTTGCTCGATGTGGACCGCGTTTCGGCTGACGAGGTGATTTCCGATCTGAATGAGATGCAACGGGAGTTCTCGAGTTTCTTGGACCAGGTGGCGACGCCGGATGTCTTGTCGAGGTTGGGAGAGCTTGCTGTTTCCAACAAGTTGACGATAACCACCTTTACCGAGCTCTTGGGCGATATTGCGGATCCCGCGGAGTACTGCAAGATGCGCTTTCCTCGACGGTTCAATATAGGCGATCTACTGAACTTCAATTTCATAAACTTCAACTACACGACGTTGCTGGATGACTTTGTTTACCTAGACCAACGGCAGTTCGATCCTCACCCGCATCGTGGATCCGATCGTAATATCAATTTTCACCCGAACCCGCTCGGACACCCCGGAACCTCGACGTGGCAAGCAGAAAGGGAAGACTTTATTGCGTCGTCCTATCTCGTGTCGGAAGTTGTGCATCCCCACGGCATCCAGTCCACGCCGCGGTCGCTCCTTTTTGGAATCGACGAGAGCTCTGGAGATGCGCAAAAGCTCTCGAAGCCGTACTGGGCTCAGAATCTTGTCAAGTACGGTTCCTTGTTCGCTGATACCGACCTGTTCATCATTTTCGGGTGCTCACTCGGGACTTCGGATCGTTGGTGGTGGCGAGCTATTGTGCAAGGTCTTCAAGAGAACGATGACGCAGATCTGATCATCTATCGACGTCAAGGCGCGAGTGCCCCACTGGCCGCTGACAGTATTAGGAGCGAGTTCGCTGAGGCTGCGGGGTACGGGGGAGACCGCGAAATCTTGTCGATGCTGGCAGACAGAGCGCGCGTCGTGTTGTACGACGACGCGACTGAACGCGCATGGTTGAACTCGAATGAGACGACGAAGCCAAGTTGGGTCAGCCGCTGGGCGGCGACCTGAGCCTCGCACTGTCTGCCGTCATGAAACCGCAAGCCCGCGGACGGTCGGCTTGAAAGTGCAGTCGATCGACGCCGTGTTTAGAGGTTGCTACGTACCGGAACTCGGTGGAGTTCCGTTTCAACGTCTGACATGCAACGGTTTGAACCCGTACCGTAGCGGCAGCGAACCCGGCGCGTTTGACCCTCTACCGGCCGTTGGTTCTTTCCGTTGATCTATTAGATGGTTAACTGGAAGATCAATCCCAGATTCGTCCGACACCTATGTAGGAGCATTCACCCATGAGTTTTATTGTCTATCTTTCCGGTGAGATTCACACCGACTGGCGTGACGAGATCCAGCGCGGTGCACAGGCCGCCGGGCTGGACGTGAAATTTACCTCGCCCGTGACCGACCACCCCGCAAGCGATGCTGCAGGCGATCATCTCGGCGCGACCTCCAGCCAGTTCTGGCGTGATCACCAGTCCGCCAAGGTCAATGCCATTCGTACGCGCACCCTGATTGAAGAGAGCGATTTCGTGGTGGTGCGTTTCGGGGACAAGTACAAACAGTGGAACGCCGCCTTCGATGCCGGTTACTGCGCCGCGCTGGGCAAGCCATACGTGACTTTGCACGACGAAGATATTGTCCATCCGCTCAAGGAGGTCGACGCCGAGGCTCAGGCTTGGTGCACGACCACCGAGCAGGTGGTGCAGACACTGGCGTACGTGCTCAAGGCATAGGTCCGCGGTTGCTCCGTGCCGGAACGCGGTGGAGTTCGGCTTCAACGTGTAGTAGAGCTCCGAATTGACGCTTTGACCCACGGAAGGGCTTAAGTCACTTTGATCAGTTTTGCCGTGCTCGGCAACATTGTGGGCCAGCGTTCCTCCTACTAGTCTCAGAGCATGATCCAGAACGTTCGCCAGCATTGCGTCTGGGCGAGCGCCGGATCGGTCGGGGAGCTGCTGAACTTCTTGTCGAGGAGGCAAGAACGGCTGTGGCCACGTGGGCAATGGCCATCGATGAGACTGGACAGGCCGCTCGGCCTTGGTGCGTTCGGTGGGCGCGTGCCCCCACGATACGTGGCGGATGCACGTGAGCCCGGACGATCGAAAAGGTTTTGATTCGCCGGTCCATGGGGAGTTCATGATCATGATGCGTTCACTGGTTCGGGCGCTTCTCACGCGCGGACGGGTGAGCAAGGTTCGGATGTGAGGATCTTCGGCTTGCTCTCAGCTTCCACCCACCACTACGAGAACGATGCGCTTGCCGTGCTGTAGAAAGCAGCGTTCTGACATACTCGAGACATGAACTCACGGGCAAGAGTCGGGATGCGTTTCTGGTGGGGCCAGCTGATTGACGTCGGACCTCCAGTGATGGAGCGTCTTGTCAACGCGCGGCTCCTCGCCCCGGTCTGGTTGGCGTTAATCGGATTCTCCTTGGCTGGCAGCTTTGTCGACGGGCTGCTCGTCGCGCTGGGGGCTTACATCGTCCTCTTCGGGGCTGGGCAACCACCCAAACGTCGGTTGCTCACATTCGCGACGTGCGCCGTCATGCTCCTGTTGTCTATTACGTGCGGAATGCTCGCGGCCGGCAGCTCTGGTTGGGTCCTGCTGAGCTATCTGGGGATTGCTGTGCTTGCGACAGCGGTCGATGTTGTCATACCACTTGGGCCGCCGGGGCCGTATTTCTTCGTGCTCATGGTCGGCGGGGGGACACTGCTGGGCCCAAGTGGGCTGTCTCTGGGACATACTCTCCCGCTCTTGGCACTTGGCAGCGCTGCTGCGGCTGTTGTGTCGCTCGGAGACACGGTGCGTGACCGGTACGCGGTCGAAAAAAGTGCGGTGACCACCGCGGAGTCAGCTGTGCACGAATTGCGAAAGGCAATTGATGCCGGTCAGGTCGCAGACAATGACCAGTCCTCGACGAACGTTCTCGACAATCAGCTTGCTGCCGCCGCAGAAGCAGTGCACCACGCCTGGACAGCGGTGCTGTCTGGTGGCGGATCTGGCGACGTCGCTGCGCATATTGAAGCGCGTCTCCGGCTGGTACACACCGAGTATCAGCGCATGTATCTGGCGACGGTGGCCTCTCCGAACGACAGTGAAACCAATCCTGGTGAAGCACGTGCTGTGGCTGCGGCAACTCCGGCCACGGCGATAGACCCTCGCCGCACAGCACTCGGTCCTCCTCGTCTGAGGTATCGACTGGCCACTGCTTTGCACTGGCCTTCGCCAACCCTGGTTACGGCGATTCGGGTCAGCGCGGCAGTCGTGGTGGCGACTCTGGTCAGCGGTCTGCTCGGCGACCGGCATCCATTCTGGACCGTTCTGGTGGTATTGCTTGTACTCTCGTATCCGGGCGATCAGCAGCACTTGACACTTCGGGCCGTACAGCGACTGTCAGGCACCTGTCTCGGAGTCGTGGTCTTCAGCGCTCTCATGGGGATCACGCTGCCAACGGAGGCGTTGGTCTTGGTGGTTTGTGCGCTGCTTTGGGTCGTCTCACGTTTCGCTGCCCGCAACTACCTGATCGGCAGCTTCTTTATCACGCTGCTCGCTCTCTATCTCGTCGCCCCGCTCAGCCCGTCACAGTCGCCCAGCTCGCTGGCGATGGACCGTGTGGCCGATACTGCCATAGGCGTGGCTCTTTCCCTCGCATTGATCTGGCTCGTGGGGTCGACATTGACGGTGCCACTGACCAAAGCCAGCATCCATTGGATCTCTCAGGGCTCCATTACCGTTCTGAGCGATCTCGCACATCAGCGTGAAAGCAACGAAAGCGGGTTCGTTGAGCATCGTCGGCAACTTCAAAAGGCGCTCATGAAAAACGGGGCGGCGCTGAAATTCGCCAGCTCTCGCGCGCAGACTCGAGCAAGACCCTATCGTGAGTTTGAACAGCAATGTGTGCGTATGGGTTACATAGTGCTCGGTGAGGCATGGCGGTCCAATCGAGCGGGTGCGGACGAATACGAGGCCACATGTCTGCGGCTTCGCGATATCGTCAAACTTGCGCTTACGACTACCACTGTTGACGACGTGCGGTTGGAAAGCGAACGTTTGGGGGCGTTGATGCGGCGGGGCTGACAGCTTTCCCACCTTCGGTGCGCCTCGCTTCGTGGACAGTAGTTTTCCGAACGTCCTCGGCAACTGATCTTGCGGAACTTCACGGTGACAAGCGCCGCTATCCCCTTCCTGGCGCGGTGATGATCGTCCTTCACGACATTGGGTCCAGCACCGAACGTCCTCGTTGGTCTGAGGAGTCGCGGGCGACTGTTGAACTGCTTATCGACGGACTCAGGCCAGTGTGGGCAGCAGATCGCAGGCCGGAAGGAACAAAGGGGAGATGTGACAGCTGCCATCACAAGGCCGGCGCTGCACGTGCCGGACGGCTCGTTCGGTGGTCTTCTCCCGCAGAAACTCAGTGTCGAGAGGCC
>JBBPYK010000066.1:0-9350 GCA_038199985.1 Actinomycetales bacterium
GGTTGGCGCCTGTGATTAGGTGGGTTGATGGACGACTACGTAACTTCAGGGTTTTTCTGGTTCACGGTTGCCGCGATCAACGCCGGTCTTGCTGAACAGAAGAATCGCTCCCGGTGGGTGTGGTTCTTGGTCTCGTTGCTGCTGGGTCCCCTGGCCACCGCGCTGCTCGTCATCTGGAGTGCACCCGTGCCGGTTGCTCCGTCGATGTCGCACCGCGGCGGGTGGAAAAACCCTGAAAAGTAACCGCTGAGGGTGTCCTGTGCTGGGGCCCACTGACCACCGGAGCACGTTGATTGGGCTCCACTTCACCCTGTCTCCAAGCCCGGGTCAGAAAGCCGGTACATTTTTGGTCTGAAGTGGAAGCAAGACGCCCGGCGCGTCCCGGTCATGGATCGGCCTGCGGGAACTGAGCAACTTGCGGAATGTGAGTGCAGTTGGGCAGGCCGTGGATCGACGGGCTCAGGCGACGAACATGCAGAACGGATGACCTGACGGGTCGGCAAAGACGTATAGTGGCTCACTCGAGTCGGCCGTTCGGTTTAACAGCAGTTCCGCTCCGAGGGAAATAGCCCACTGCCGCTGCCGCTGCAACTCCTCAACGTTCGGAACAGTGAGGTCGAGGTGCATTTGCATCGGGACGTCATGTTTGGGCCACGTTGTCGGCTCTAGACGTTGGACCTGCTGGAATGCCAGCTTTCGGACAGCGTCAGCGTCCACGAGAACGAGCCAGTCTGCATTGTCCGCCGCGCCGTTCGCAGGTGGGTCGTCACCTCGTCGGTACTGCAGTCCCAGCAGTTGCCGATAAAATTCCGCAAGCCCTCGGACATCAGTGGTATCGATGACCGTATGAAGCAGCTGCGGGTACTCAGACATGGTCGCCTCCAATCGCCCCATTGTGCCACGCGCAGAGCTGCCCATCCATCGAACTAAGCAGTGTGTTCGACAAACCAACCCCCACCGAACACACCCGGGCCTGACCTGCACCGTTGAAATGTAGGGGTCGGTCGGCGTGTTAAATACCCAGTTCGGTGGCTTGTCCGGTGACGGGCCCATATCCGAGGCACTTTTTGGCATGTCTCAACTACATTTCGGCTACGCAAGATGCGCCACCGACCAGCAAGACCTTATCGCACCAACCAAGCTCAGTATCGAACCCAAACGCATGGCGGAAATCGGACATGGTCGTCGTCCTCCGAATGGCCCCGATGCCCTACTGGTCAGGTGGCAGAACGCGTCGAAGCGAATCCATTGACCCTTGCACGATGATCCCGTTTGCGGTTGCCTGCGTCAACGGAATCGCTCCTTGCAGGAGACCTACGAGGGCTAGTTCGCGGCCGTCCACGATGGTGTCCGCTGAGACGTCTGCTGGGGGAACCGCGAACTCGAGGTCCCGAGGCTAGCCCGTCCCTTGATGTGCAGCTCACGAACGATCACGAGGTTCCAGTGCTCCCCCACGACGTCGAGCGCTCGGTCGACAGCGCATAATTGGCCGTATGACTTCACACTCACCCCTTGACAATTTCTAGCGTTCACTCCATTTTCTATAGTAATAACGACAAGAGGGGCGAACCGTGACCGAAACTATTGCGACGTCGGAGACCTTCAACGACGGGCCGGACTACATCGCCAAGGGTGGGTGATGACCACGCCAGCGGGGAGTGAACAAGACGCCCTCGCGCAACGCCTACGAGACACCTTGGCCCACCACCGAGACGTCCGTGAGGTACGCATGTTCGGCAGCCTTTCATTCATGGTGAACGACAGGATGGCGGTCGCAGCAGGTGGCGACGGCGACCTCCTAGTGCGCGTCCAGCCCGCCGACTACGACAATCTGCTCCAGCGCGGAGCCATGCCAGCCATCATGGGCAAGGATCGACCGATGGGGCGCTCCTGGATGTACGTTCCGCGCCAAAAAATTGAGGAAGATGCGGAACTCGTATTCTGGGTGACGACCGGCGTCGACTCAGGGAATGTGTAGACCACTGATGCTCAAATGGTCACACTTTCCTTTGGCGAATCGTCTGATAGGTAAGAGGTTCAACCCGCAGCCTTGTTCGATCAACGAGAAGGAACAAATACGATGAAAACCATGACATGCCGTCAGCTAGGCGGTCCGTGTGTTGCCGAGTTCCACGCAGAAACCGCCGATCAAGTCATCGAGGCCCAAGACCGCCATCTCAAGCGAGCGGTTATAGATGGTGACGCCGCTCATGAGCAAGCGCGCATGGAGATGAAGGGCCGTTGGAAGCACCCCAAGCAATCGATGGCCTGGTACACGAACACGAAAAAGACGTTCGCGGAACTCCCTGAAGACTAAGTTGGGCTATCCCCGAATCAGATGCGGACCCCCATGGACCAAAACATCGTGTTCGAGCAACAGCGGCCCCGGCTACTGAGAGTCGCTGAACGAATACTCGGCGACTCACATGAAGCCGAAGACGTTGTCCAGAACGCATGGCTACGGATGGAGGCAGCCACAACCGAAATCTATAACCTTCCAGGTTGGTTGACGACGGCGATCACGCGGCTGTGTCTGGACCGCCTGCGGGCACGGATCCCCTTAGCCGAACCTGACGTTGGGGTGGGTGCGGTGACGCCTGATCCGGCTGAGGATTTAGCTCTCGCCGAAACGGTGGGTGTCGCTCTCCGTGCAGCCCAATGTCCCACCTACGACCGCGCCGGGAAACACAGACTGGCACGTGGTGGACGCGTTCCTGACGGCTGCTCGAAGTGGCGACTTCACCCGGCTGCTGGCGCTTCTCGCACCAGAGGCCGCTATAGAAGGAGACCCCGCGGCCATCAAACATGTGACACCTGCGCGGCTCGAAGGCGCTGATCAGACAGCGCAATTTTTCGACGGCGCGGCCAAGTCCGCGCTACCCGTCTACGTTGGAGATCGACCGGGAGCCGCATGGTTTCTCCACGGCGAGCCGAAAGTTCTCTTCTACTTCACCGTCGACGAGGGGATGGTCCAGCGCATCGACTTTCGTGCAGACTCAACGGTTCTGGCTCAAATCCGGCGCCGCGTTTCGCCTCTGGTTCAGCATCCCGATCCCCGCCTAACGGGCGGCTAACTCCTCGTACGTGGCCCAAAAATCAGCCATCGGTCGCGGTTGGCCCAAGAGTAAGTCTTCAAGGTACAGAAGGTGCGTGTGCCAACCGGGAAGGTAATTGGCTGCCTCGTCCCCGAGTCCGTCGTGGGCTAAAAGTAGGTGAGTTGTACCGTCATCTGGGGTGAGCACGATCCGCACATGCGAGCGCGGCTCGTCGGGAAACTCCCACGTCATGCTGAGGAGCCGCTCCGGTTCGGATTCCAGAATCTGGCTCGGACAGAAGTAATCTTCCGCGTGTTGAATGGTGACGATATCGCCAACGGCGAATTTCCCCGACGTCGCGGTCCCCAGCCAGTGGGGCAACGCCTCCGGGTCGGTAAGCCCCCACCAAACACGGTCCGGGGGACTGTCATCGACCACCTAAGATAAACGCGGTCAGTGACAGTTTCAATAGAACGACTGATGAGAGGCATAACCGGAGCCTAGCGGGCTTCCGAACGCCCTGGCTGCCCACCCACCATGCCTGCAAGTCAATGTTCCAGAAGACCGCCAAAAGGAGACGGGTTCAGCCTTGGTTGCCTCCGCACAAAGCGGAAACGACATCCCCCTGTCCCGGCATGGCAAAGTAGTTGCAGAAATAGTTTCCGCCAAAGAAATTTCGGAGCTGAGGCGCGACCGCGAGACCCTTCGTGATGCAGCGCTCGTCATGGCCCGCTTCGCAACCGACGCCGGGATCCGCATGGATCTGGATCAAGCCATGGGGTCCTTCGGCTTCACCCGGGCCGAGCTGGAAGCTGAAATTGTCGCCGACATCGCCGCCGGGCGAGAGTGACTACGCACCCCAAGCGTATTTGCGTAGTTCGGCTCACCGAGGACATTACTGGCATACCGGTGCTTGATATTTCCGAAGTCAGGGCTGTGGGCGCTCGGTCGGACAGCGAAATCCATGAAGAGCTGAAGGCCCGAGTCACCCAAATGGGTGATGACCTCCAGCTTCAACCGCTGAAGGACGTTATTGCCCGAGTCGGTCGCCTTTATGAATCCACCATGGTCGCGAGCGAACCGACGACAAGATCGTCCATGCCGAAATGGCTCAGTACTGCTCTTGAGGAACAACTCACCTTTGATCTAGAGGAGATCGCCACTCTCTCTGAACAGCAGATTCAAGGAGCGTTTGTACTTCAGCGTCCAGGTCTTGCAGCACAAAATCAACGTCGTTCGTGGCGTAGGAGGTTGCTCCTTGCCAATCGGATTTCACCACCGATGCATCCGCGCACCAAAAGGTATTCCCGGCGCGCCGATCAACTTCCAAGACCACTTTCAGGGCCTCCCGTGATCCCCACGGCGTCTCGACATTCTCTGTCCCCTGCCGCACAAAGACGGCCGAAGTGATCGCCAACGGGCCACCGTCGTCGAACTGGTCAAACTCTCTTTGAGGCTCATCGGTCGCCAGGAAGTCCTTTAGCACCAGATGGGCAGCGTAGCTCGGGATCGGCTTCTTTGATCGATGTTGCAGCAAGGGCTCAGTCGCGGCATGTACTTCAACGCTGGTGTCTTCAAGATGATCGACGTATGTGTAGTCGCTCCAGTTCAACACTTCAGTGGGGAACCGAGTCTGTTGGTACAGCTGAACGATCGGACCGCCGTCGACCCTGAAAGCAAGAGTGGTTTGAAGGCAATTCGGAGAAAGACGGCGGATGAGTGCGCCAGCCTTCTTCCCGCCGTCGTAAAAGGACTCGATCTCGGTAGTGGTCGCCATGTAGGCAATCTAACAGCACGGAGTTTTAGGGCGGATCCGTCGCGGTGAACTGGGAGGTCAGGTTGTGTATACGCTTCACACCATGGGTGAGAATTCTGTTGATATTGGTTGGGAGTCTGCGCGCGAGAGTAATCGTGAGAATTGGGACGACCGCGTCCCGCTGCACGAGGAAGCATATGCCGTTGGTGCATTGGACGACCCCAATTACCTGACGAGTATCGTGCAGGACGATTTGGCAGCACTCACCACCTACTTACCCGATGGAAACGTGATCGGTTTGGACGTGTGCCACCTCCAATGTCATATCGGTACCGACACGCTCTCCTTTGCCCGGGCGGGAGCCCAAGTCACCGGCGTCGACTTCTCCGGGGCGGCTCTCGCCTCTGCACGCCGCTTGGCGAGCCGATTGAGTTTGCAGGCCACGTGGGTCGAAACAGATGTCCTGAAAGCTCGGGCCGCCATCGAGGGCGATTTCGACCTCGTGTACACGAGCATCGGCACCATCACCTGGCTGCCCGATCTGGACCGATGGGCGCAGCAGGTCGCCGAGCTCCTGCGCCCTGGCGGAACGTTCTTCATTCGAGACAGGCACCCGGCGCTCTACTCCCTCGATGAGAGCGCCGACGATTTGCGCATCGGCTACAGCTACTTCGGAAACGGCGACGCCCAGCAATGGGACGAGGCATCAACATATGTGGGTGATGGAACCGTGGCCCACACACGAACGTATGAATGGCCGCACCCGATCTCGGAAGTCATCAACGCCCTCATCGGAGCAGGACTCCGGATCGTGAGAATGGATGAAGGCCGGGTCTTGCCCTGGCGGTTCAGCCCACGCATGGTGGAAGTCAAGGACGGATTCGCTTGGCCGGAGGATGAGCGAGACCGCGTTCCCTGCACGTACACGATAATCGCCCTTCGTGACTAACCACGATTGATCGTACCCGCGGCCCCGAAGCAGGACGCTGCGGTCGCTGTGAAACAACAGGGGTTGAACCGTTGGCATTCTTGCATCGGTATCCGGCGCGTTGTGTACGCAAACGGATCCGTCAGGGAATGGGCTCGTTGACTTCTGGTGGTTCGATAACACTACCCGTCGCGGAATCGGTTCCCGGTAGGCTTTGTCCCCATGGCGTTGGGGCGAGAATATCGGAAACTCTGGGCTGGCAATGCCGCTGCCAACTTCGCCGACGGTATTAGCTTCGTAGCCATCCCGCTCCTGGCAACGGCTTTGACAACCAACCCGCTGTTGATTGCCGGCCTTTCCATGGTGTACTCCGCCGTCAGGTTCCTGGTGGTCCTGCCCGTAGGGGGCTTCGTTGATCGCCTCGACCGCAAGAAAATCCTGTGGATCGCCAATCTGGGCAGAGGCATTCTGCTGGCCTCCCTGACAGTACTGATTACCACTGGAACAGGATCAATCCTCGCGCTCTACGTGGTATTTGCACTGATTGGGCTCCTGGAAACGGCGGCCGATAACTCGGCGCTCTCGATTCTCCCCTCCGTTGTGAGCAATGCAGATCTGGACAGGGCCAACAGCCAGATCGCCGCGACCCAACTCGTCGCGGACGAATTCGTTGGTCCTCCCCTGGGCGGATTGATGTTCGCGGTTGCCATCGCCGTGCCCATCGCCGTGACTGGAGGAGCATACGCAGCCGCAGCCTTGTTCTTCGTTTCACTGGCAGGGAGCTTCCGTCCAGAGCAGTCCAGCCGGCAGACGCGATCGCTGCATCGTGAGGTCATCGAAGGTGCTCGCTGGTTGTACCGCCATCGACTCTTGCGGTCACTGGCAATCATCGGCGGACTGGCCAGCATCGGCTATATGATGCCGTTTTCCATCCTCGTTCTTTTTGCTCAAGACGTACTGGATCTGGAACCGGCTGGCTACGGCATTTTGCTTTCAGTTTCGGCGCTGGGAGGACTCCTCGGATCGGCCATTGCGGCTCCGCTGCGACACAAAGTGGGCTACGCAACAATCGGTACGGGAAGCCTGGCCCTTGGATCACTGAGCTTGTTCGCAATTGCGCGGACCGACGTTCCCTGGGTGGCAGGGTTGTGCCTGGCAACATATATTCTGCACGCCGTTCTTTTCAGCGTGTGCATGATTTCCCTGCGGCAACGCCTGGTCCCGGATTCCCTTCGTGGCAGAGTCAATGCAGTATCTAAACTGTTCGGTCTAGCCGGGCTGACCGTGGGCGCGGGAATCGGCGGAGTGCTCGCGAGCCGGTTCGGACTGCCTGCCCCATTCCTTGCTGGCGCAGTGGTCTTCGCTCTGTGCGCAATTATTGCCTGGCTAAATCTCCAGAAATGGCAGAAATCTTCCGGTGGTGAATTCGTTTGATCACCGGCCACCTAGTCGGCCAACTAGGGCTGGGTCGGAACGGCGTCGGCATCCGAGGTGGCTCTTCCTGAGCCGGTGGTGACTTCAAAGTACCCCGTTGATGGGTCTAAATTCGATTCATTTAAAGTATCCCGTTGAGAAGTGAGAATGACGTCGTTATCTGACCATGCGCGCGTCGACAATCCTTGGAGCACCGGGGTCCACCTGCTCCGCCCCATCGAACTCGAACCCGTTCCGCAGATAGAACGCGACGGCCCGGGGGTTGCCCTTTGCGACCCACAGCATAGCGGGACCATCGCCCGCCGTGGCATCAAGTAGCGACTGTCCTGCTCCGCTGCCATAGTGCGCTGCCGCTATATAGAGAGCGAACAGCTGGCGATCGCGGGGAAACTTCTGTCCATCCGGTCCGAAGCTGGGGCCAACGAACGCGAAGCCGATGATCTCCCCTCCGCTCTCAGCGACGCGGATGCTCCGATCCTCGCGCGGGTTGCCGAGAATGTGATTCCACATCTCGCGACGGCTCTCGATGTAATCCTCGGTAAAGAAGGCCTCGGGGAGCAAATGAGAGTATGCCTCGCGCCAAGCGGACACGTGCAAACTAGCAATCTGCCGTGCGTCGGAGAGCGCGGGCTCGCGCAGGGTGAAGGACATCACCACACTCTGTCAGAGATTGGTAGAAACTAGAACGTATGCCAGTCGCTCACCGGACTCCGCTCTCCCGGATCGCGGCGTAAAGGAACATGTCGCGACGCTCTCCGCCGATTTCCTCATGACTGCGAAGCAGCCCTTCTCGCTCGAAGCCGGCACGTTCGCCAGTGCGGATTGAAGCAGTGTTCCACGGTTCGATGTACAGCTCTAGCCGATGCAGCTGCGGAATCGCCCAGGCAAAGGTGGTGAGGACGCATAGCGCATCGGATGCAACTCTGCGGCCTCTTGAGCCTGGGGCAACACCATAACCAATTCGAGCCCGGCCTGTCTCCAAACCTTGAATCCATAATCCGATATTTCCCACGGAACGGTCGGTTTCAGCATCAGCGATCGAGAAGGAGAATCCTGTCCCTTCGACGTGGCGCTGTTGCTGTCGCTCAATCCACGCCAAAGCTTCTTCATGAGTGGCATGTAGTGGGAGGCTTCCCACTGTGGCGACATATGGATCTTGGGAGAGGTCCATGGCCATGCCTGCATCGAGTTTCGTGAACTTGCGCAACCGGATACCGCCGTACTCTGGATTGGAAGACGGCCAGGGCGGAAGACCGCTGCGGATGCTCATCCCATAGTTTGGCACTGAGCTGCTCAAAGTCAGACGTCGGGTTCCCCGCCATTCCGGAAGACCAACTCCCAACAGGGCAGTGTACGTCGACACAAACACAGGCCATGACGGGCCTGACTCCGCACTTGACGTGAAAACAGGTGACTATCCTGCTAGCAATCTACTAAGCGAGTATGGTCGAGCCATGGCCCACGAAACGGAAGTACCCAAGGCGCAGTTCAACGTATATCTGCCGCCGCACCTGATTCGCCAGATCAAACACCGGGCCATCGATGAGGGCCGGTCACTGTCAGCACTGGTCGAGGCCGTGTTGACCGAGTATCTGGCGCACCACGAGAGGAATGAACGATGACCGAGCTAACAACGACGTCGAGCTACCGGGTCAGCCCCTACCGGTTCACTGACCGACCGATCGAGATGCGGTGTTTCCTGGAGGCTATCGGGCTCCGGCCGTTGATCACCAAGGACAGTTTCGCGGTGCTACACGGAGCGTCTGGCCTGGTCGCTGTCCATCCGATTGCCACCGCCGACACGACCGACTCTGTGTCGACGTCGTTCTGCCTGGAGACCGACGACGCGCGCGCCGCAGCCGAGGCGCTTGCTCTGGATGGGCTGCCCACCCGCTGGTGGGACGAGTCCTTCGGGCGGCAGGCCGCCGTCGCAGGCCCGGGGGCTGAGGTCAGCATCAACGAACCGATGACCGACTCCTACGGCTACACCGAGCATCCGGTAGACGATCGGTCCCCCGGATTCGCCGTCGATGTGGTTGCGGTTCTCTTCACTCCGCATCTGGACCACTGGGAAGCGTTCTTCCATCGGCTTGGATTTACCGCTGCGACCACCGCGCCCGGCTGGCGCGAGCTGCGCGCTGGTCCCTATTCGGGCGTCATCGGGTTGCATGCGAGCGAGACGACGTCGTCGTCACCA
>JBBPYK010000067.1:0-6257 GCA_038199985.1 Actinomycetales bacterium
CAGGACGCGGTTCAGTAGAGTGGTAGCACGCATGGGCAACTCCGAAGCTTGGACGGTGTGAGAACTACCAAATCTACGGGGTTGCTCATGCCCATCTAAATACCACACAGACCCTGACCCACACTTACGTCAGGAGAGCCCTTAATACATACCAAGAGCAAATTGATGAGGCGAATCAGATGATTGAGATTTTCACCTCGGAGAACGAACGACTGATTTAGGAGTCGCATGGAGCGCGCAAATGGCTTTGAGCAGTTTTATTCTAGGTTGACTGCTGGTGGAAAGATTGAATATTTCGTCGGAAAGAATGGGTCGCCTACTATCGCCTACCCGCATGTCCATGTAACGCATCATGGCAGCGGACGCGTTGAGGTTGTGGCTTCGCGTAGTTCTTCCGATCACCCATGGCGCACCACAATCAACGATCCGGCAGGAAACAAGGGGCCAGAGATCCAATCGGCAATTCGAGCGGGTCAAGGGAAGCTGTAGAGCGTTCTGGTCTTTCTCGTCTTATTCCCCTATTCCGCTGTGTCGTTTTCCGGAGTTGTCTACACGCGTACTGCCGGCCACGGTGCTAACTTGGGCCGCCTCTCTATTGTCGAAGTCTGGACGACCCGCTGCTAGATACATCGTGATGGACAAGCCTTGCCGCTCGTGGGTTCGCAGGCACTCCACGTCTCCTCTCACCTTCCGATGCACGGCGGCAACACCGTTCGACATATTTGCTTGCCTTTAGCCTGGTTCTTCTTTGGTAAGTTGGCGTGGACTTGGGTTACGGTTTCGCCTTCCTCGGCGGCGTGGTGATGGGGGTGTTTTTGCTGGGACTCTGCAAACTGTCGCGCTTGGATGCCTTTTTTCGGGGGGTGCCGACGGTGCGAATCTTTGCGGTGAGGGTTTCTTTACGTACGACAGAGTCATTAGGCTAGTCCGGCGCGCAGGCGGCCCGGTCTCCGGGCGCGTTCGTTCTTCTGTCGCTCTTCGGTCACGATTGCGGATTGCTCTTGTGCTTCGGGTGGGTGGGTTAGGACGTGTCCCGGTACCAGGCTTCTTCGGCCGCTGAGGGTCCGTCAAACCTGACGTCAGCGGCCCTGTCCTTGTTTCGTCCGGCCTGCCGTGCTCTTCGCGTGCTTCGTCGCCGTGGTGTGCGCCGCTGCTGCGGTCTCGTGAAGCGTTGGCCTCGGCCTGCCTGGCTATTGCTTCTTGCGCTGTTGCTCCCGTTCGAAATCGGTCAGCGGCTCCTTGAGTTTGTTCGCCTCCGGGTAGTAGCTGGGGACCGTGTTTTCGTACCTGGTCGCGGCCTTCCTTGGCCGTGCCTCGGCCAACCGAGCTGGATCGGTCCCGTGCAGACGACTTCGAAAAATGACAAACGGGTCTTTAGCCTCTTAGCCTAAAGTTAAATGAATTCGCCACGAAAACAAGGCACGTCACAGATCCTCCCCGATTGTGACTGAGGAATGGCTTGCCGTATTTCTTCCTCACTGTTCCATGCGTCGTAGGGTTTCCAGCGGTCTCGATGCCACTGGAAAGGAAACGTGGGCAATGGCCTTTCCGTAATCTGGAATCAGATGGTGCTCTCATTGCCGGTAAGGGGTCCGTAGAACTGGTGTGTGTGGTAGTAGTTATTCCACCGGCGCCGTTCGCGCCAACACCACTACCACTGCTTCAACGCACGGGCAGTTAGGGACTTGGAGGGGGCAGGCCATGGGCCTTTTCGGCAGGAGAGATCAAAAAGGGCCGGGACAGCCCGTGGCCTCGAAAACACCGGAGTCCGAAGTCCTCAGCGAGAAGGCGTCCATACGGAATCCAGGGCTCGACCAGACGGATCCGCGTCAGCTTCTCTACCTCCTCTTGGAAGGCTCGGGACTGAGCGTTCTACTGACCGCACCGTGCGGTGCAGAAATCTTGCTTAGAGAGGTTGTTCGGATCGCCCCAGCGCTGGGAAGGTCGAGCCATTGGGGCCGCGGCTTCTTTCGGCTGGACCGGGACCCTGAAACGATATGGACCGCGGTCGATGGACCCAAAGGGTCAGCTCTCGTTGTGGTCTGTGGGCCAGGCTCCGACTCTGGCTTCATTCTCGAAGCGGTCCTGAAGCCGTTCCAGGTCGCCTCCCTGCCTCTGAAAATGGAGATGGTGAACTTGGGTTCGACGACATCGGCCGTGGTGGACATTGTGGCAGGTGCCGATGTCGTCCCAGTTTGGGAAGTCCCGGAGTTCTCCCATCTCCGACCGAATTCTGACGGGCACATGACGTTACCGCTCTGGGCTCGCCGCGCCGCACGGTTATGGGAGCGCCTGGGACAGGAGCTTTACAAGCGCCAGGTCCGGGATGTCGATGGCGATGACATGAACGTGCTTTTCGGTCTAATCGACGGCAGGATAATCCTCATGCTAGGCCTTGGTCTCGCATCGGAGGGCACTGGCCGGTACCCAGCTTTGGACGGGCAGGGACCGTACTCGCTCGAGCGCATCGAGGAGACACTTGCTTATGTCTTGCCTGTTCCGGACGAGATCGACGCCACAGGCCTCAGCGAGCTCAGTCAGCGCATAGCCGACGACTTTGCCACGGGCATGGCACAGCTACGTCAGGCCACCAGTGCTCCTACACTCCCGCCAGAACCCGACGGTCGGCTGCTCTGGGACCGGCTGGAGGCCGCCCCCGAGGAGAGCGCCGCCCTGCGGCCGTTTCACTGGCCGGCCTTGGCCCCGTACATCACGACCGAGCGTGTCCGCGAGTCCGTGCCCGAGTCTGAGTCTACTTTTGAGTCCGTCAATGCCCTCGCCCACCAGCTCCGCGCCAAGAGGAAATCAGGATTCGAACACACGTGGCGCGCATCAGGGGACGCCCCGATCTCCCCATCGTGGCTGACCATCCAATCAGCCACTTTCGATCCCAACACTGGAAGGACCGTTGCCAGCGGCCATTTCACGCACGAGGTTTGGGACCTGCCGCCCGCCCACGACCTAGGTGCTATCGATGGACGCAACGCGTTCAGCTTCACGGAACAAGGACATCCCGGAGGCCTATTATGGCCATCGGCAACCCTCTACGTCGGCTCGTCACGCAGCGGTGTCTTCCTCCCCCTGGACTCGAAGGCCAATGTAGTGTCCGTCGACCTTCACGGCCCCACTGGAACCGTCGCGTCGCTCGAATTCCTCGGTGGCTCCACAGGAGCAGCCTCCCTATACAACGGCACGGGGCAGCGCCGGCTGCTGACTGTGGTCGAGGGGATCGCCGGTAACGAGCCGATCCGGTTCAGCGGCGACGGATCATGGATCCTGATCACCACTGCCAGCGGAAAATCCATACTGATCGAAGCAGCCACCGGCCGGTGGCTGAGTCTTGAGGTGGCAAACGCCGCCTGGTGGCCCCTCGGCGAGTCCAGTCTCCTAACCATCGAGCACGAAGACGGAAAGGTTGTCCCGCGGCTTTTCAGCCTCGCCGCCAATTCCTACACCAGGACGTTCCCGCAGATCACACTTGATATGCCAATGTTGAAGAAGTTCCCCTACTTTTGGTTTCCGTCCGTGTCCCCCGACGGTCGGGAGATCCTCGCCCTGACCACTGCAGGGGTCAGCGACGACTATCAGAGCGCATATGGAGCCGGAGACCATCTGGCCAGGATTACCCTCGAAGACGGCAACGGCACACTCCTCCACGAGCCCTTCCTTGACTCCGCCCAGGTCCTCGAACGTGACGTGCGCGAGGCTCGTTGGACCCAGAGGCCGCCACAGCATTCCGTCCAACTCCACTCCGACCTCGCCGCCAAGCTGGACGCACCTAAGACTGAACACGAACACCTTTCCCCCGCGAGATGGGCCGACGAGGCTGAGGCGATTCTGGTGGCCACCCTGAACAAGGCCATCGAACTGACCAAGGCTGGCCAACCCATGGCGCACCTGATGCCAGAAGTCCTTGCCTCCCTGGCACCCGTGGCGCACAACGCTGCGGTTTGGGATAAGCAGTCCCAGTGGCTCATTGGGCTTCAACAAGCGACCTCTAACCTTGTACCGGATGGCACGGTCACAGGTGACCATGTGGCTGCGTGGGGACACTATGGCTCTGCCATTGCCGCCATCCAAACCGGACGGCTGGACCTCCTCGACCCCGCAGCCACGCTGTCTTTGCCCTGATCCTGCCAGCGCCCCGGCGTAGTTCGATTATGCCGAGGAAAACGCTAAGCCGAGTCACGGTACTGGCACCGCGTGTTCCGGGGGTTTGAAGCTGCTTTCCACGGTTTGGTGTTTCCTAGTTCTGGCGTTATCTTCGTCATATCCAGGTGCTCAGCGAAGGGAAAGCGCTATGGAGACGATGGTTGAGCCGGTGCAGATGTCAGTGATTGTCAGGGTGAAACAGAATTTCCCTGTGCTGTTTCCTCCCTCGTGATCGACCAGGTCGATCTCGACAAACCCGCGCACCGCACCGCACCGTTCCAATTGGCCCGGGTCCGCATCAGGATCGAGCAGCGTGCCCGGCTTGGTGTGGGACCGGCCGCGGGATCCAGTTTCGCCCGGCCCGCTTAGAGCCGGCGGTCGATCGTAACCGGGGCAATCTTCAGCAGCAGCAACGCCACATTGTCGATGACGAGCTCCTTGAACCGACGCAACCGCGGCACCAGATCCGGCAGGGCAGCGACCAGTAACCGCCCGCAGTGGGTCCTAAACCCCTCCAGCAGAACCCCACTGCCTCGATCACCTCTTCACCGTAGAGCAGTGGACGTGGTGGCCGTGGCTCGCCCCGTTTGAGGACCGGCGCCTGCCTCAAAAACGTTCCGGGTGGTCCCTGTGCCGCCTGGTCAGGGCGCGCAACTCATCCAGAGTGAGCGTCTTGGCGGCACGATCAGACTTGGCACATCGAACGGCGACGGCTCTGCGCTGAGTCCTCGCAAGCTCCATGGCTCACAATGCCGGACCAGCCCGGCATCCTCACCGTTACGCCGACGCTATCAAATGATTCTTTGATAGCAGCTATGCATGCATCTTTGGTGAGTCAACGCGGCTATTCCCTTTATCGGGCTCAAGCCATAGTATTTCTTGCATCCACAGAAGGCAGGGAGACATCATGTCAGCAACAAAGGGCGAACCCAAGGTCTGCGCGAAGTGCGGGGCCAACAACAATGCGAACTCTACGACCTGCATCGGCTGCGGGACGTCGATCTAGAGCAATACATGCTTGACCCTCTCTTCCACCAGTCTCCATAGGTGAATCAGGGCCAATGTAAAGCAACGATTGGAAGGTTGAATTCTTATGGCATGTGCATGTCAGGACAAGGTGAATAACACGAACGGGCGTTGCCCGGCGTGTAACGAGGCAATCCAGCACAAAATCCCTACATCCCGGCACAGTTGCAGCCACGGGAATTGTTCGTAGTTTGAAACTGCTTTCGTCACCGTCTGGCTAAAGACAACCGGTAACGGAACCGATGCGGGACCAACCTCTGGCACGGGTTCGTGCAGAACAGTCGGTGGGGGAAGGTTACGCAGCCGGCCGCCGTGTCCTTACCTGCTTCCACATCAAAAAAAGAACACATCTAAGCACGCAGCGGTCCATTTCGTGTCTCAGATTTAGGGTGTGTTTATCGCCCACTTCGGGCAGCGCCGGAGTGGGCGTCAGGATCATTATGGTCAACGCGGTTCCCGTGGTAGGAACTTCTTAGGCCTGCTATGCTCGCGGCATGAAGACTCAAGAAATTGTTTTTACTACAGCGGTCAGTATTGAGCAAATCAAGCAAGCGCTCCAAGACGTGTTCAGGGGAGCAGAGCTCAAACCGCTACAGTCCAATACAGGTGGACTTCTTGATTCCGGTCCTAAGGCTGAGGTCGAACTGCTGGCTGAAAAGAAGGGCATGGCTGGATCGTGGGCCGTACAGGTGTACGTGTTTAATCAAGGAAACCAGCGCCAGGTGAAGCTCGTAGCCCTAGGTGACGCCGGAATGTCTCGAGCCTTTGGCGGCGTCAAAAATACCGTATCTCTTTCCAAGAGCGTAAAGGTTGCAGAACAAGCGGCGGCGGCAGTCAGAGGGTAGACCGTTGCTTGGCGCCTGAGAACGGGTCCATTCCTGGGGGATCCTTCGGTCCGGAGAGCGTGCCGCTGAGCCGAAACAACCAACCACCCTGTACTGACCTGCCACGGAGATTTCGGACAGTGGGCCCTCCTAAGATGAGGGTGCTACTGAAAGAGAGATCAGCATGTCTGTATCGCGTCGGCGGTTCACTCAGGAATTCAAGGATGAGTTGTGTCGTGAGGTTATCTCCACGTC
>JBBPYK010000068.1:0-2550 GCA_038199985.1 Actinomycetales bacterium
CCCCACGTCAACGCTGCGAGGTATTGGCGGATGGAACTGAGAAATTCCGGCCATGCTCCCGTTGTGATGCGGACAATACCGATCCAGGTGGCGAGCGCTGCCACCACCAGCAGGAGAATTGCGAGAATAGTGGCCGGCAGCGTGCGGCTGGAACGACGGTGCAGTGATTGGGATTTGGTATGCGGACTCACAGCAGTTCCCTTCGTCCGGCGGACTGCGATTCGCTGATCAGTTCGTTGATGTCAATGTCAACCTGCCGCACGTCGACGCCACAACGGGCGGACACCTCGTCACGAACACGTTGACGCAGGGCGTTTGTCGTGGAACGCAAGGGGGCTGGATAGCGGATACCCACACTGAGATGGATTGAAGCGATCAGGCCATGCAATTCCACTTTCGCCCTGGGGCGCGCCGTTTCCTCAGGGTGGGATCCTATCCCCAAAAAGCCGCCAGCGGATCCACTGACGCCTGGAATCTCGGAAGCTACCTGCCCGGCAATTTTCTCGATTGCCTTTTCAGCTATGGTGAGCTTTCCCCGGGTGGCGGCGTCGGGGGCTTCGGCAGAGCGGGTGTCTACGGGATCTTCGGTCTCTACGGTCCGTGTTGCCATGGCTGTCACCGGGGTTACTTTGAACGCCCGGTAAGAGCGCCAAGATCGAGTTTGCCGTCAATAACGCGTGCTACCAGCAGGCCGATGGCGCCAAAGACGGCGACGATGAGGAACTCGGAAAGTCCTCCGAATGCTGCGGCGAATCCAAGAAAAAGACCGGCCATAAGGCCCATAGCTGTTGTATTCATTTCGGTGCCTTCCTACTGCAGGATATTGTGTTGCGAAGATGGCCTTCACCGGCGCGTACACCGGTGAAGGCCATGACGTTTCTGTTACGCGAGTTCGCTGCGGCCAGTATTGCGCTCGTCCTGCTGGTCATCCTCGGGCAGGTGCACGTCGGTGACGTTCACGTTGACTTCAATGACTTCAAGACCGGTTGCTTCCTCGACGGACGCGATGATGTTGCGCCGGATCATCTGGCTGACGTCCACAATGGAGACATCGTGCTCAACAACAATGGAGACATCGATGGCCGTCTGGCGTTCCCCCTTCTCAACGCTGACACCGCCGCTGACATTGGTCTGGGACCCCGGAATACGCTCGGAGAGGCTGCTGAAGGCCCGGCGTCCTGCACTGCCCATGGCGAAAACTCCGGGGACTTCACGCGTGGCGAGTCCAGCAATCTTCTGCACAACGGTCTCCGCGATGGTGGTATCGCCCTGCTCGGTCTGCAGCGGGCCAACTTTCTTGGCCTTGTCAACCTCTTTGGTCTGCTGCTCCGCCTGACGCTTCTGCTCTTCGCCGGTGGCCGGTACTGTTGCAGCGCGGCGTGCACCTGAGTTCTGGTCATCTGCCATGTGAAATCAATCTCCTAGTCAAGAGTTTGTGTTGTACACCAGTAAAGACGTGGCACAGCGCAGATCGTCACGCGGAATCGTAAAGTTTTTTTACCAGAGCAGGAAAAGTGCTCAGAGCCAAGGAATACTGGGACTCGAGTAGCTCGACCGGGTTGCCGGTAGTGGCCTATAAGTGGAGGGGGTGCAGATGGACCAAACTGATTCAGGAACCGAGTTGGATGAGCTGACCCTTATTATCCGGGCCCAGGACGGGGATCTGCAGGCCTTTGAAAAGCTGGTCACCAGTCACCAGGGCGGTATTTTTCGGCTGGCATACCGAATGCTCAATAACCGTTCCGACGCCGAGGACATCGTGCAGGAGACGTTCATTGCGGCTTTGCGCAGCCTGTCCGCACTGACGAACGCACAGATGTTTGTCCCGTGGCTTTACCGGACGGCGACAAACAAATGCATCGACTCCCTCCGCCAGCGCCGGTCCGCCTCCGGGACCGGTCGCGCCGACCTTGACGATCAGCTGCACACCCGCGACCTGGCCCGGACCTCCGTAGCTCCATCGAGTACCTTTGATCCTGCTCAGGAGGCAGAATCGGAAGCACAGATGAGGGCGTTGGCGCAATTGCTTGAGGCTGTCCCGCCGGGGGCTAAAGCCTGTTGGCTTCTGCGGGAAGTCCATGATTTTTCCTACGGCGAGATTGCCCAGATGTTGCAACTTCCGCAAAGTACCGTGCGTGGGCGGATAGCCCGGGCCAAGCGTTTCCTGGCAGAAGGGATGGAACCATGGCGCTGAACGATGAAACACCCCGGCTTGGATGTGGACGAAACCTCGATGACTTATGGGAGTCAATTGACGAGCCGCTGAACGACCATGAGCGGATTTGCGCTGACTGCCAGCACGCCCGCGATTCGCTCTCCAATCTGGCCGTTGTCACGGGCGCGATGAGAGACCGCGACCGGACAGACCCTCAGCTCCAACCGGGCGCCAGAGTCAAAGAGGCCATCATGATGGTTGCCCGGGCAGAAATACGGCGGGGGCGTCGCACAGCATTGCGGAAAACTCCGCTGGGAAGCATTGATATCAGTGAACAAGCACTCAATAGCCTGATCCGTTTCGCGGCGTCTACGGTGCCCGGTGTCAACGCCCGA
>JBBPYK010000069.1:0-168302 GCA_038199985.1 Actinomycetales bacterium
ACAAGGCCTTGTACCCTCCACCGATCAGACGAACGCGACCAAGACCTGCCGTGGGCGCCCCGGCCAACCAGGTAGCGTCGTCCTCGACGACGTGTGAAATACCATCGGCGACAAGCATCTTTTCGAGCTTTGTGGAAAGTTGGCTGGAGGTGCTCAGTGAGACAGGTGCCCCCGCGCGTAATCCGGCTGCCACGACACGGATGGTCTCCGCTACGGAGCCTGTCTCGTTTTGGCGGATGGTTACATCGGTTGGCACGTACCGGAATTCATTGCGTTCGACGCCGAGACCCGAGACGTCGCTGACGGTGCCGAACATGGTGGCATACTGGCGCTGGTCGTCCGCGAGGGCGCGTCCCAGGAACGCAGTCTCTTCTCGAGAAATGTCCGCCGACTTCAGCAGTTGCCTTACCCGCGTGCTGAGTGCCACATGAACATCGCCCTGGAACAAAGGAATCGGCTCCCACGAACCTAGGTGAATGAGATAGTTGGGGCCGCCAGCCTTGGCACCAGGTCCAACGGCGGAACGCTTCCAGCCGCCGAAGGGCTGGCGCCTCACGATCGCTCCCGTGATCCCACGGTTGACGTAGAGGTTCCCTGCCTGCGCCTGATCGATCCATTGCGCCAACTCCTGACTGTCCATGCTGTGCAGCCCTGCAGTCAACCCATATTCGGGGGCATTCTGGACTTCGATGGCCTCGTCAATGGTTGCGACATGAATCAAGCCCAGTACGGGTCCAAAGAACTCGGTGAGGTGGAAGTAGCTCCCAGCTTTGACGCCCGTCCGGACTCCAGGGGACCAGAGCTTGCCCGTTTCGTCGAGTTGTTTGGGCTCAACCAACCACGACTCACCCTCGCTCAGCGTGGTCAAAGCTGTCTTCAGTTTGCCAGAGGCAGGCTCAATGATCGGGCCCATCTCGGTTTCGGGATTCTGGGGATAACCGACCTTGAGTGACGAAGCCGCGTCGACGATCTGATTCAAAAGGCGTTCAGACTCACCAACCGATCCCACCAGAATACCGAGCGACGCCGCCGAACATTTCTGTCCCGCATGCCCGAACGCCGACTTCACCAGATCTTCAGCAGCCAAGTCTAGATCGGCACTCGGAGTGATGATAAGAGCATTCTTTCCGCTGGTTTCCGCCAGTAGTGGCAAATCCGTTCGCCAGGACCGGAAGAGTTTAGCAGTGTCGTAGGCACCAGTCAGGATGACCCGCTCTACTGCTTCATTCGCGATCAGATGCTGTCCGACATCACCCTCCTCGACATCCGCAAAAATGAGAACATCCCGTGGAACACCTGCGTCCCACAGCGCTTCCACGATGACGGCGGCACAGCGGCGAGCTTGCGGTGCTGGCTTCATGATCACAGCACTACCAGCTGCCAGCGGAGCCAGTATCGAACCAGCCGGGATGGCGATGGGGAAGTTCCACGGGGGAGTAGCAACTGTGAGCTTCGAGGGGACAAACTTTGCACCGGGAATCTGATCCAACTCGTCGGCCAGATAGGCGTAGTAAGTGGCGAAGTCAATGGCCTCAGAAATCTCCGGATCCGCCTCGGCCACCGTTTTGCCGGCCTCGCTGCCAGCAACCTCTATGAGATCACCGCGCCGTTCGGCCAACACCGCGGCCGCACTCCGGAGTACCTTGCCTCGTCCGGCCCCACCAAGAGCCGCCCAGTCGGGCTGGGCCGCGAGTGCCCGTGTGACCACGGCGTCAACGTCCTCATTTGTTGCCAGGAAGGATTCCTCGACTAACGTCTTTCCGAGGTCCGAGGACTCCATGCGGCTGATGATGCCGGCACCCCACTGCCGAATATTCTTCAACGACGGATCGGAATCTGGCTGGTTCACGAAGTCGCCGTCGTTCGCAACTTCAAAGCGGCCCGTGTCCTGAGACCGTTGCGGTCCCGGAACTTCTTGGTCCACGTCGTACAGCGAATCGAGGAACCGCTGCTTCTCGCGCATGAAAAGAGTGGGGTTGGATGTCAGCTCGAAAACGGCCGACATGAAGTTCTCCTGACTCGCGTTCTCCTCTAGTCTGCGAATCAAGTAGCTGATGGCGACGTCGAACTGGTCGGGATGCACCACCGGCGTATAAAGCAGAAGCGAACCAACGTCTTTTTTAATTTCGGCTGCTTGTTCTTCTGCCATTCCCAGCAGCATCTCGAATTCGACTCGGTCAGCCACTCCACGCTTTTCCGACAGGATTCGTGCGAAAGCTACGTCGAAAAGGTTGTGCCCGGCAACGCCCATTCGGACTGCCGCGGCGTTCTCCGGCCGCAGCGCCCAGTCCAGCACACGCTTGTAGTTGGCGTCAGTCGCCTGTTTGCTCTCGCAGGTCGCAACTTCCCAGCCGTGCAGAGTAGCGTCAACAATTTCCAACGGCAGGTTGGCGCCCTTGACGAGGCGCACCTTGATTCCTGCGCCGCCGTCGGCCATGCGGTCTTTAGTCCAAGCCGTCAGGTCCTGAAGCGCAGCAGGGGCATCGGGAAGGTATGCCTGGAGGACAATTCCGGCCTCAAGGAACTTCAGTTCCGGATGCGCGAGGATCCGTTTAAAGACCGCGACGGTGAGGTCGAGGTCGTGGTATTCCTCCATGTCCAGATTGATGAACTTCGGCATGGGGGAGGATGCAGCAGTCTGGAATAGAGGCACCAGACGTTCAGCGACATGCTCAACCATGTCGTCAAAAGCCCACATATTCAGCGAACTGACGACTGAGGAAACTTTGATCGACACGTAGTCGACGTCATCGCGGAGCAATAGCTCACGGGTTCCTTCGAGGCGGGCGTCGGCTTCGGCGTCGCCCAGAACTGCCTCGCCTAGAAGGTTGATGTTCAAGCGTACTGACGAATCGCCTGTGAGTTCGCTGATCGCCTTACCCAAATGGTTGGGACGTGCATCGACAATGAGGTGCGCCACCATTTCGCGGAGCACACGTCTGGCCACAGGAACGACAATCCATGGCAGTGCTGGTGCAAGCCGACCGCCGAACCGTACCGCTGCACGCATGTACCACGGCAAGAACGTCGGCGTCTGGTCTGCCAACTGGAAAAGATTCTTCGCAGCGACGGAGGTGTCTTCGGGACGAATCACACGATCGACGAATCCAATCGTGAAATTGAGCCCAGAGGGATCCTTCAAGACTTCAGCAAGAAGTGCCGCCGATGTGGTGCCCTTCTTCGGCTTCAAGGGTGTAGCTGTGGATGTTGGATGGAAGTCGTCTGAGAGGTGCAGCCAGCGCTCCACGAGCGCTACCACATCGTCAGCCAGTTCCTCTGGAGCAGGGTCCATTGGAGTAAAGCTATTACCCATGTTTATTCGATTACCTAACGATGTGACGGGCTGCCGCTTCGCCGACCACGCTGTCCCGTGGTCCCGCCTGACGCGAGTCAGCCGATCCCCGCCGTGGGCGCACTCCGCCCCGGCCCATGGTATTCACACACATACCATGATTATCGTATCCCGAGACCGGCCATCGCTTCTACAAACTGCGCTAAAGTGGATCCATGGATCCCATTCTTTGCCTTGGATAGCCGCACATCGAGTGCGGTCAGCCCCTTGTCCTCACGAGGGGCTTTTGTGTGTTCCAGGCAGGAGTTCGTCGAAAAAACAGAAGAGGACAGGGCATAGCCAGTGAGTATCGAGCCAACTGATTCCCCGTCTCCGGACGCCGTCTACAGCTTCGCCGCGATGGAGCAGAAGTGGCCTGCCGTGTGGGACGAGCTCAAAGTGTTCACGCCGCTCGACGACGGAAGCCGGGAACGGCGATACGTCCTGGATATGTTCCCATACCCCTCTGGTGACCTCCACATGGGGCATGCGGAGGCATTCGCAATGGGAGACGTCGTCGCTCGCTACTGGCGGCAGCTTGGTTACGACGTGCTTCATCCCATTGGTTGGGACTCCTTCGGCCTGCCCGCTGAGAATGCAGCGATCCAGAGAAATGCGCACCCAAGTGCGTGGACGTACGCCAACATCGACACACAAGCGGCGTCCTTCAAGCGCTATGCGATCAGTGCAGACTGGTCGCGCAGGCTGCACACCTCGGACTCCGAATACTACCGTTGGACCCAGTGGCTGTTCCTGCGTTTCTACGAAAAGGGCCTGGCATACCGCAAGGATTCGCCGGTGAACTGGTGCCCGAAGGACCAAACCGTGCTAGCCAACGAACAGGTTGTCAATGGTGCTTGCGAGCGCTGCGGCACTCTCGTCACAAAAAAGTCACTCAACCAGTGGTACTTCCGCATCACGGACTACGCGGACAGACTTCTGGATGACATGGCACAGTTGGAAGGCAAATGGCCAGACCGAGTACTGTCCATGCAGCGCAACTGGATAGGTCGTTCCGTGGGGGCACATGTTCGCTTCCGGATTGAGTCCACCCCTGATCAGCCTGAACACGAAGTCACCGTGTTTACGACGCGGCCTGACACCCTCTACGGAGCTACCTTCTACGTGGTCGCTGCTGACTCCCAGTTGGCAGTGGACCTCGTCACCACGGCGCACCGTCCCGAGCTAGAGCAGTATCGGGACAGGGTGCGGTCTCTCTCCGAGATCGAGCGCCAGTCCACTGATCGGGAAAAGACCGGCGTTTTCACCGGCCGCTACGCGATCAACCCCCTCAGTGGGGAACGTCTTCCAGTGTGGGCTGCCGATTACGTTCTGGCGGATTATGGAACCGGTTCCATCATGGCTGTGCCAGCTCATGACCAGCGCGATCTAGACTTTGCTCTGGCTTTTGATCTTCCGGTTCGTGTTGTCGTGGACACGGGAGAAGCAGACCCAGCGGACTCCGGTACCGCTACCACGGGAGATGGAACGCTCGTCAATTCCGGGTCGCTTACCGGCCTGCCGCAACAGGAAGCGGTTGCTGAGGCTGTCCGGATCCTGACGTCCAACGACGCTGGCGAAGAAACTGTAAATTTCCGGCTCCGTGATTGGTTGCTGTCTCGACAGCGATTTTGGGGTACTCCCATTCCCATCATCCACTGTGCCAGTTGCGGTGAGGTGCCGGTTCCTGATGACCAGCTTCCGGTCACCCTTCCAGAGAACCTACGCGGTGAGGAGCTCGCACCGCAGGGTACTTCTCCGCTTGCCGCGGCACGTGACTGGGCTGCTGTGGATTGTCCCCGCTGTGGCGGCAGTGCTACCCGGGACACGGACACCATGGATACTTTCGTGGATTCCTCGTGGTACTTCTTGCGGTTCACCTCACCAGGCTATACAGATGGGCCTTTCGATTCTGAGGCCGCCAACAACTGGTTGCCCGTGCAGCAGTACGTCGGTGGAGTCGAACACGCCATACTCCATCTTTTGTATGCGCGGTTCTTCACGAAGGTCATTAATGACCTTGGACTCATCGATTTTGATGAACCATTCAACGCTCTGCTGAACCAGGGGCAGGTGCTCAACGGCGGTAAGGCCATGAGTAAGTCGCTGGGTAACGGCGTCGATCTGGGGGAGCAGCTGGACACGTTTGGTGTTGATGCTGTCCGTCTGACGATGATTTTCGCTTCACCACCGGAGGATGACGTGGATTGGGCGGACGTTTCGCCGTCCGGGTCCGCAAAGTTCCTTGCCCGCGCATGGCGGCTTGCCCGCGATGTTGTCTCTGCGCCCGGAACTGATCCATCAACGGGAAACAGAGGCCTTCGATCGGCAACGCACAGGACAGTCGCGGATGCTTCAGTGCTGCTCGATCAGCACAAGTTCAATGTTGTCATTGCCAAAATCATGGAACTTGTGAACGCAACCCGCAAGGAAATCGATTCGGGTGCTGGTGCAGCCGATCCAGCTGTTCGGGAGGCAACGGAGGCGGTAGCCGTTGTACTCAGTCTCTTTGCCCCCTATACGGCGGAGGACATGTGGTCGATTCTGGGGCATGAGCCCTCCGTGGCCGGTGCAGGCTGGCCACGCGTAGATGATTCACTGTTGACGCGGGACCGTATTACGGCAGTGGTCCAGGTCAAGGGCAAGGTCCGAGACCGCCTAGAGGTTTCACCTGATATCAGCGAGGACGAGCTCCGGAATCTGGCCCTGAACTCTGAAGCAGCTCTGCGAGCGCTCGATGGGCAGGAGATACGCACGGTGGTAGTCCGGGCGCCCAAACTGGTCAACATCGTTCCTGTGTAGGGCCGGGCATGAATTGGCTGGACCGTGCTTCGAAGCGCATCAGGAAGGCGCCAATTGCCAGCATGCCCGGAAACGCAACACGCATCGCCGTTGTAACGGACTCTGCGGCTGCTTTGCCGCACACCGTAGGCGGAGCGCATGGCGTCAGGGAGGTTTTGCCCAGCACGGTGAGCACAGTCCAGATGCCGGTCATGATTAATGAGCGGATATTCAGCGAGGACGAAGCTGATTTGACGTCAACGTTGGCGATCGCCCTTGCGGAAGGAAAACGCGTTGTCACTTCGAGGCCGTCGCCAGGTCAATTTGAAGCCAGATACAGGGAGCTAAAACGGGCAGGGTTCACCGGTGTAGTCTCCATTCATCTATCCGGGGCTCTCTCGGGAACGGTGGATGCAGCCCGGTTGGCTTCACGACGCGTGGACTTTCCGGTGGAAGTCCTCGATAGCCGAACGGTTGCCATGGCTATGGGTTATGGAGTGATTGCTGCGGCTGAAGAAGCCGCACAAGGATCGTCTCTGGCGGTCGTGGCTGACCAGGCACGAAGAATGATAGCTGAAACTAACCTGTACTTCTATGTGCCGTCTTTGGACCAGCTGAGGCGAGGCGGACGAATCGGGCCGGCCGCTGGGTGGATAGGAACGCTATTGGCTGTCAAGCCAATTCTGCAGGTTGTCGACGGCAGTATTGTTCTGCTTGAGAAGGCGCGTACCGCTCCGCGCGCTGTGGCTCGTCTTGTGGAGATCGCGGTGACGGATGCCCTGGCCAGAAGCGGAACGCCGTTGATAGCTGTCCATCACTTTGGGAATGAGGAGCAAGCGAACGCCGTCGTGGATGAGTTGCTGGCGCATCTGCCGGATGTCGACGTCATCCAGTCTCGGCTGCCGGCTGTACTGGCCGCCCACGGAGGATTGGGTACTGTGGCTATTGCTGTGGCGTCTTCGATAATGGTTGCGCCCACGGATAGTTCAACTTCTCCTCCCCAGGTTGCTTAGCCTCCTACTCGATCCACATAGCTTGTGACGGCCACTACTCACGGGTTCTATGGCTCCTAGGCTCATTTCATGGGCCGTCATAGGTGGGCAACGCAAGCTGGAGGTCGATCGTCCTCTGACGATGGGGCGCTCGAGCAGGGGAGTAATACTCCGCGGTTGCGAATCGCCTTTGGGGTGGCCGCAATGTGCGTTGTACTCATTGCGTCAGCTTGCCTCATCATCTTCCTTCAGCAGCCCAACGAACCCCTCGCTGCCATCAGCATTGATAAAGTTGGCACAGCTGAGCGCCCAGCGATGCATCCCGACGGCATGGAGTCTAGGGGACCGGATGGCGTCGACGACAACCAAAAATCCGAAGGCACGCAGAAGGGCGCGGCGAACGGCGGCGACGTCATGGTCCACGTTGCAGGCGCCGTCCATGAGCCTGGTGTTGTTTCGCTCCGGGATGGAAGCCGGACGTTCGAAGCGATCGAGGCGGCAGGTGGGGCACTGCCCGAGGCGGCACTGAACGCAGTGAATCTAGCGGCGCCGCTGAGCGATGGTGCGCAATTGTATGTTCCGACGGTGAGCGAACAAGTTGACGCGGGGACCGGACCCGCCGCCACCAAAGAGGGTAGTGGTTTGGTGAACCTCAACAGCGCTTCCTCGGATGAGCTTCAGACCTTATCTGGCGTTGGCCCAGTCCTTGCCGGGAGAATTGTCGCGTGGCGTGAGGAACACGGCGGATTTTCCAGCGTCGCCGATCTAGACGCCGTATCAGGAGTAGGCGAAGCCATGATGGCTTCTCTTGCAGATCTGGTTACGGTCTAGATGGCACAGCAAAGCCCCTGGCGAAAGTTTATCAATTCGGCTTCGACTACCGAACAGGCCACTGCCGCAGCCAAGAGGCGAGGAAACGACGTCAGAGCACGTCTTCGTACAATGCTTGCTAACGACCAAGCGACTACTGAACCAGCAGAGAACTCAGTGCGTCCTTACAAAGATCTTCGGCTGCTCCCCGCTGCCTTAGTCTCCGGGGTCGCTGCGGTAGTAACAACGCAAACGGAGTCCAGCACAGGCTTTTTCATCGCGGCACTTGCCGCAACCGGAGCCGTGGTCTTGCTCATCCTGTCTATGATGTTCCAACGGATCTCACTTGTGCTGCTGTGCGTCGTACCACTAGCAGTCGCAGCCGCTGTCACGTTCTCGGCCGCCGTTCACCTGGACACAAGACAGGCCGGTGATCTCACCACCGATGCGGTGGCAGGGACGGAAGTTGTTATGGAGCTGCGAGCAACGTCCGACACCGTCGAAATGTCGAGTCAGTGGGGCGGGCGACGATACCGGGTCGAGGCTGGTGTTGACGGTGTAATTGCTGAGGGTCAACAGTATGAATCCAATGCGCTGATGCTCGTTGTCGGTGGTGACTCGTGGTCTGAGGTAGGAATGGGAGACAAGATCCGGGCCTCAGGAAAACTTGCAGCGCCGCCGCCAGGGTCGAGATTTACCGCGACACTCTATTCGTCTGCTGCGCCACAGGTACAGGCTCAAGTGACGGGCTGGAAGTCTGCCACCTCGTATATGAGGGCAACATTTCGTGACGCGGCTTCCAGCTTTGGGCCCGATGTTCGGGGATTGCTTCCCGGTATGGTTCTTGGAGACAGGAGCATGCTCACTGATGAGCTCGAAGCAGCCATGAAGAGCACCGGCCTTACCCACCTGACCGCAGTCAGCGGTTCAAACTGCGCCTTCGTGCTTGCCTTCGCCTTTCTGGGTGCTCGGCTGTTCAGGCTGCCAAGAGCACTCGCGGTCCTGATTGCCGTAGTGGCGCTGATGGGGTTCGTGTTGCTCGTCCGACCAGATCCATCTGTCTTGCGCGCCGCGGTAATGGGGGCCCTCGGTGTCCTCGCTGTCTTGTCAGGCAGAGGTAAGCTCTCTTTTGGTCTGTTACAGGTGGCTGTCATCTTCCTGATCATTGCCGATCCGTGGATTCATTCGGAGTACGGGTTCATTCTGTCGGTCCTGGCAACGACGGGGCTCATTTTGCTTGGTCCTCCGTTGGTGACGGTATTGTCCTCGGTCATGCCCCGCGCTGTGGCGGTTGTTTTGAGCATTCCGATAGCAGCGCAGGTGCTCTGCACCCCGGTTATTCTTACCCTGGATCCGGCACTGCCAACGTATTCGGTTCCTGCGAATATTCTGGCCTCCCCAGTTGTTCCGTTCATAACGATCTTGGGAATGATTGGGGTGTTGGCTGGATCGATTCATCCGGCCTTGGCTCTTGCCCCGAATCTGCTGGCGGCCACGGGTACACAATGGGTTGCTAGTACCGCTCGTTTCTTCTCTGACTTGCCCGCTGCTTCCACCCCATGGCTTGAAGGGCCAGCGGGGATCGTCCTGGCAACGCTTGGCACAGTGCTATTCATCGGCTGCGTTGCGGTTCTCAACCACCGCTTGAAGCATCCGGCCGATGAGCTACGCATTGTTGGAGTCAACCGAAAGCGAAGACTTCTTGTCATCGGCTCCGGATCTATTGCCGTGCTCTTCATTTTCGCTGTGTCTGTCTTCCCCATGCCATGGCAACGGACGCCGCAGTGGGACGTCGCGGCCTGCGACGTCGGGCAAGGTGACGGGTTCGCTGTGCGCACAGGACCCACGTCGGCAATCGTCATTGATACGGGTCCGGAGCCGGAGTTGATGGACCATTGCTTGCAGACTCTCGGGGTCAAGGTTATTGACCTGTTGGTGCTGACACACTCCCACGCCGACCACTACGGCGGCGTTCAAGGCGCGATAAAGGGCCGCGTTGTCAAAAAGATTGCCTACTCATCCACGAGCGAACCACTGCCGAACACGGTACGTGCCACGATCGCGGATATACCTCAAGTACCACTAACTGCGGGGGATGCTGGACAGCAAAATAATGTGAGTTGGCGCGTTCTGTGGCCCCCCGAGTCCTTCACCTCGACCAATGAAAACAACATGAGCTGTGTGCTTTGGGTGAGTGCCAGCGATGCCGGCCACGAAACCACCATTTTGTTCACCGGCGACCTCGAGGAGGATGCAGCCGCCAGACTTCTCGCGGCCGAACCCGATCTCGCGTCAGGGACCATCGATGTTTTGAAGGTCGCCCACCACGGCGCGCGCAACGGTGGTACTAGCATCGTTGAACGAGTCCGGCCACGTTTGGCGGTGATCTCTGTCAGTGCAGAGAACACCTATGGTCACCCTGGATCAATCATCGTGAATGCGTTGGAATCAGAGGGTACTACCGTTTTGAGGACTGACATTACAGGATCGTTCACCTTAGACATGGTCGAGGATAAGTTGGTCGCCAGGCCTTTCTGATCTGGTTCCCTCAGTTGGCCGAATGCAACCTGCGTGGCAATCTAGAGGGGTTCATCAATTCCTCCGTCCCGACAGGTGGCTCATGAGTCCTGCCCCAGGCAAGCATAAAACGGGTCATTCCCAGAACTCCGTTTCTTGGACCGAAGCTTATCCTGCTCCTCTGGTCCTCGTAGTCGGCCCGGAGGACTACCTGGGGACTAGAGCCTTCGATGTGATTCGTCGCAAAGTCCGCGAAGAGCGGTCCGAAACGGAGACTATTCACCTCAATGCCTCGAACTACGCAGCTGGCCAGCTTGAAATGCATGCGTCGCCGTCCCTGTTCGGTGATGCCAAGTTGATAGAAGTAACGCAACTGGAGCAGATGAATGACGATTTCCTCACCGATGCAGTGCAGTATGCCACTGCGTCGGCCCCTGATGTCGTGCTCGTACTGCGCCATCAAGGGGGAAATCGAGGAAAAAAACTGCTGGACGTCATCCGGCAGTCGGGTGCTCCTGTCATCGACTGTCAGCCTCTAAAAAAGGATAGCGACAAAGCTGCTTTCGTCACGTCAGAATTTCGTGGTGCCCGACGCAGAATCGAACCTGAGGCGGTCAGAGCACTTGTTTCCGCAGTCGGATCGCAGCTTTCGGATCTCGCGGCAGCCTGTCAGCAGCTTTCCTTGGACATTGAAGGGACCGTCACAACTGAGTCAGTAGAAAAGTACTACGGTGGACGCGTGGAAGCTACAGCCTTCAAGGTGGCGGATGCAGCCTTGGCCGGAAGGGGCGGGCAGGCACTCTCTATGGCTAGGCACGCGCTGGCCACCGGAGTAGATCCTGTACCACTCGTCGCCGCGCTAGCCATGAAAGTGAGGACAGTTGGCAAGGTGATCCAGACCGGTGGAAGCAGTGCGCAGTTGGCCAAAGAGCTCGGCATGGCACCGTGGCAGGTTGAGCAAGCCCGCCGTGATGGTCGGTCGTGGACTCCGGAGGCGGTTATCCAATCGATAAAAGTCCTCGCTGAAGCAGATGCTCAGGTTAAAGGCGCTGGCAAGGATCCCGTGTATGCCGTGGAAAGGGCCATAACCGTTATTTCTCTCGCGAACCGAAGCTGAACACAGAAATGGCCGGTTCCTCGTGAGGAACCGGCCATTTTCGAGACCTGTTTACAGGGCGTTGACCTTCTTGGAGATCGCCGACTTACGGTTTGAAGCGTTGTTCTGGTGGATCACTCCCTTGGACACAGCCTTGTCCAGCTTGCGGTTGGCAGTAGCCAACGCAATAACAGCTGCTTCCTTATCTGAGGAGGCAACGGCCGTGTTCACGGTGCGGATCACTGATTTCAACTCAGACTTGAAAGCGTTGTTACGCTGACGAGCCTTTTCGTTGGTCAGGTTGCGCTTCTTCTGGGACTTGATATTTGCCACGTATGGAGACTCTCTTTGTATTGCGGACTGGTCGGTGAGGGTAATTCTTTCCAGCCATTGACTGAGCGGCGTGGGGATACCGTAATGGCGACTGGACTGAAGTGCCCGTCGACCTGCTCGGACACACAGCAGTCAACACTAGCAGAAAGTGCTTACATACGCAGATAAACACACGCCGTGAGCGTGCCGTGCACCCGTCAGTAAGCGGGCAGGAGTTGTCGCGCTAGCATGGGAGAATATAGGTTCTACGGTTGCCGTCCAAACGGCCGCTGAAGCCCCCGTCCGCAAAAAGTGAGGAACTGCCAGTGTCTCCCATGGCCCGCACCGCACCGGTGCCCGCCGCAACGGATCCGGCGATCATCAGGAACTTCTGCATCATCGCTCACATCGACCATGGGAAATCCACCCTGGCGGACCGGATGCTGCAATTCACTGGAGTGGTCGAGAAGCGGGATATGAAAGCTCAGTATCTCGATCGCATGGATATTGAGCGCGAGCGTGGGATCACCATTAAATCGCAGGCTGTGCGCATGCCCTGGGAGCTCGACGGTACAGCTTATGCCTTAAACATGATCGACACCCCGGGCCACGTTGACTTTACATATGAGGTGTCTCGCTCACTCGCCGCATGCGAGGGCGCGGTTCTCCTCGTGGATGCAGCACAGGGGATTGAGGCACAGACGTTGGCCAATCTTTACCTGGCCATGGAGAATGACCTCGCAATCATTCCTGTGCTGAACAAAATTGATCTGCCCGGTGCGCAGCCCGAAAAATACGCTGAAGAGCTCGCCAATCTTATCGGGGGTAAACCTGAAGACGTTTTGCTTGTCTCCGGCAAGACAGGTGCCGGAGTCGAGGCTCTTCTCGACAAAATCGTTGCTGATCTGCCCCCTCCCGTGGGCGATGCCAATGCGCCAGCCCGAGCAATGATTTTCGACTCTGTTTATGACACTTATCGTGGTGTGGTCACCTACGTCCGTGTGGTCGATGGAAAATTGAGTCCGCGCGAACGGATTCAGATGATGTCGACTAGGGCAAGCCACGAGCTACTGGAAATTGGTGTCAGCTCACCCGAGCCCACTATCACTAAGGGCCTAGGCGTCGGAGAGGTGGGTTATCTCATCACCGGTGTCAAGGATGTTCGGCTATCCAAAGTCGGCGACACAGTGACTAATCTTGCGAAACCCGCGGCAGCATCGCTCGGAGGATACGCCGATCCGAAGCCCATGGTGTTCTCCGGGCTCTACCCTATCGACGGTACTGACTACCCTGTCCTACGAGATGCCCTCGACAAGCTCAAACTCAACGATGCGGCGCTCACTTATGAGCCTGAGACGTCCGCTGCACTTGGCTTCGGGTTCCGTGTGGGTTTCCTCGGACTTCTGCACTTGGAGATCATCAGGGAACGGCTCGAGCGTGAATCCAACTTGGATCTTATTTCAACAGCACCGAACGTCGTGTACGACGTAACACTCGAAGACAACACCGTCATCACGGTCACCAATCCCAGCGAGTACCCCAACGGGAAGGTGACTGAAGTCCGCGAACCCATGGTGTCTGCAACGATACTTGCGCCGAGTGAGTTTGTCGGAGCGATTATGGAACTTTGTCAGACACGCCGTGGCCAACTTGGCGGAATGGATTATCTGTCGGAAGAGCGCGTGGAACTACGCTATCGACTCCCGCTCGCCGAAATTGTGTTTGATTTTTTCGACCTGTTGAAATCAAAAACACGCGGCTATGCATCCTTGGATTGGAAGGCAGACGGCGAGCAAGCAGCTGATCTCGTCAAGGTGGACATCCTCCTTCAGGGCGAACAAGTAGATGCTTTCAGCGCCATCACACACAGGGATAAGGCGTACAACTATGGCGTCCTGATGACAGGAAAGCTTCGCGCGTTGATTCCACGCCAGCACTTCGAAGTGCCCATTCAGGCCGCAATCGGTTCGCGGATAATCGCCCGAGAGAATATTCGTGCCATCCGCAAGGACGTCTTGGCCAAATGCTACGGTGGCGACATCTCACGCAAACGAAAGTTGCTGGAGAAGCAGAAAGAGGGCAAGAAGCGGATGAAGATGGTGGGCCGCGTCGAGGTTCCTCAGGAGGCTTTCGTTGCGGCCTTGTCGTCCGACGATTCGAAGGCCAAAGCGAAGAAGTAATGCCGTTTCCTAACACGTACGGACAACCCTAGTGCCTGGTGCACTGCCGCTCGGAGAGCCAGCACCGGCTAATGGTTTACTCCCCGTTCAAGCTGCGGTAGGCAGCGATAGACGCAGTTTTGGACTATATGTTCACATCCCATTCTGCGCCGTTCGTTGCGGATACTGTGATTTCAACACCTACACGGCTACTGAGCTCGGAGGGGGTGCGTCGCAGGATCAGTACGCCTCCACCGCCTGCAGAGAAATAGAGTTGGCTCAGCAAGTTCTCGTGAGCTCAGGTATTCAACCACGACCGCTGAGCACCGTCTTTTTCGGAGGGGGAACGCCAACACTTCTGGATACCGAGGATCTGACGTCGGTTCTGACCGCTGCCATTGACACCTGGGGGCTTACTCCAGGAGCGGAAGTTACAACTGAAGCCAACCCAGATTCGGTGACTCCAGAAGCTCTGAAAGCGTTGGCTGCAGCCGGATTTACCCGCGTATCCTTCGGCATGCAATCGGTGATGCCACATGTACTCAAGGTACTGGACCGAACGCACTCACCCGAGCGTGTCCCCCAGGCGGTGGAGTGGGCGCGTGACGCCGGGCTGTCGGTTAGCCTTGACTTGATTTATGGTACTCCCGGGGAGTCTCTGTCCGACTGGGAAACTAGCCTGGACGCCGCCTTAAGCTACGCTCCAGATCACATCTCTGCCTACGCCCTGATCATCGAGGAGGGCACAAAGCTCGCCGCGCAGATTCGCAGGGGAGAGGTGCCCGGTGTAGACGACGACGATCATGCGGATAAGTACCTCGTAGCGGAGCAGAAACTGCAGGCTGCCGGTATGCGCTGGTATGAAGTTAGTAACTGGGCCAAATCGGAGTCGGAACGATGCCAACACAATCTCGCCTACTGGCGGGGTGAGGACTGGTGGGGGATCGGCCCGGGCGCCCACTCTCATGTCGGCGGCGTACGTTGGTGGAACGTAAAGCACCCAAGCGCTTATGCCGCACGGCTGGCGGCTAAAGAATCTCCGGCCGCCGGTCGCGAAACATTGGATGAGCCGACCCGTAGGGTCGAAGACATCATGCTGCGGACCAGATTGTCTGAAGGATTGGATATCAGTGGGTTGGACGCAGGGGCACGTAAGCGGATCCCCGAACTTATTGCCGAAGAGCTTGTGGAGGGTAGATCCGCCCTTCGTGGCAACCTCGTCCTCACGTTGCGTGGTCGTCTCCTAGCCGATGCGGTGGTCCGCAGGTTGTTGCCCGACGATTAGTGCAAGAGGCGCAGGTTGTAGTCATAGCGATAGGGACGTCCGCGGTTGACCTGAATCCCCGCTTTGACCGAGTACACAGTGACGCCCACCCAGACCAAGGCGTTGACAACTGCGAATACACCCCCAATGCCTGGTAGCAGAGATAGCAGGAAAGCAACGAGGGCGACCGCCGAGGGGGGCAACGTGAAGTTCAAGGCCTCTTTAGACTCTTGGGCGGTAAATGGCCCCCGCTCACGGAATACCAAGTAAATAATCAGCGACGGTATGAAAAACAGGATGCCACCGAAATGGGCGAGAGTAGCCCATTGGCGGTCCTCGGAAGCGGTGAGGGGCAAGGCCGTCGCGGGTGATCCCTGATACTGCGGCTTCGCCCGTGATTTGCCGTCTTCGCCGGGTCGATCCTGACTAGCGGGGTTGGACACTGATACTTCCTTTTCCTGTATCTCCGTGGACGGTCCCGTTCGGATGCCGAACGATTTATCGCCTGCTACGGACGCTGCTCTTCCTATCTTACTTATGCAGTCAGGAAATCAATGACTTCTTCTACACGACCCAATAGGGACGGCTCTAAATCAGCATAGGTTGAGACGGCTTTGAGCATTCGGTGCCATCCCTGACCGACGTCGGCCTTATCTGCGTGTGGCCAACCGATACGCGTAAGAATTCCGGTTTTAAAGTCCTCACCACGCGGGACTTCTGGCCACTGCGATAGTCCAAGAACACGAGGCCGGATCGCCTGCCACACGTCAACGTAGGGATGACCGACGATGAGGACGTTCGACCGCGCGCCAGGTAAAGACATGGCCTCTTGCGCTATGCGCGACTCTTTTGACCCAGGGACTAGGTGGTCAACGAGAACACCGAGCCGTCGTTGCGGTCCTGGATCGAAATCTTGGATCGCACCGCGTAGATCATCGATGCCGTGCAGTGGTTCGACAACGATCCCCTCATGTCGGAGGTCTTCACCCCAAACTTTTTCGACGAGTTCGGCATCGTGTTTTCCCTCAACCCAAATCCTGCTGGCACGGGCAGTCCGAGCTCGTGTGGCTGCCACTTTTACCGAACCTGATGCCGTTCGATGCGCCGAAACTTTCGTGATGGTGGGTTGTGGCGAAACGACCTTCACTGGCTCGCCATCAAGTAGGAACCCATAGCCTAAGCGGAAGGTCCGTGTTTTGCCGTTGCGGTCCTCCAGCGACATCACGTGGAGGCCACCCGACTTCTCCACTCGGACGACGGCACCTACCCAGCCAGTCTGGCTGTCCTCCAGGACCACACCCGCAGAAGCCTCAACTTCTGTCAGTTCCTGGCGGCTCGGTTCGGTCAGGTCCTGTGGTCCCCATCCGTATGTGGTCATGCCCACGATGCTAGCAAGTCCTGCCAGACCGGGTAGAGGTATTAGACTTAGCACTTGGGTGTGTCGAGTGCTAACTTCGATCCCCGGACCATGACCCGACAACGGGAGAGCGCAGGAGGTGACTTCGGTGAGTGAACCACGCCGGATGGAGGTTCTCAGTGCCATCGTTGAAGACTATGTTTACTCCCGTGAGCCTGTCGGGTCTAAAGCTTTGGTGGATAGGCACCATCTGGGAGTCTCTTCCGCCACTATCCGAAATGACATGGCGGTACTGGAAGAGGAGGGGCTCATCGCCGCGCCCCACACAAGTGCGGGCCGAATTCCCACCGACAAGGGTTACCGACGCTTCGTGGACCGCATAGCCGAGGTTAAACCCCTCTCCGGCCCCGAAAGACGAGCTATTCAGGCACTGCTTGAGGGCCCTGACGATCTCGACGATGTTATGGACCGCACGGTCCGGCTGCTCGCTCAGCTCACCAATCAAGTAGCAGTCGTCCAGTACCCGCACCTGAGTAGAACAGCGGTGCGACATATTGAGTTTGTTCTTCTTGCACCTACCCAAGTACTCATTGTCCTGATCGCCACTACCGGCGCAGTTCAGCAAAAAATAATCATGCTCGACACGCAGATTTCTGAAGAAGTGCTTCTCGATCACAGACAGCGTTTTCTCACAGAGCTGGCTGGCCAGCCGATGACCGCAGTCGAAACTCGGTTGCCCAACATACTTCGTCGAACACCTCCTGATTCGAGTGTGACCGCAGAGGCGCTCGGGCAAGCGCTGAGCTCTCTGGCCCGCATCGACCGAGAGGACAAGATTATTCTGGCTGGGACAGCGAATCTTGCACGCTCCACCATAGATTTTCCGTTGACCATCGGTCCCGTCCTCGAAGCGCTTGAGGAACAGGTGGTCATGCTTCGGTTGTTAACCGAAATGGAACAGGATAAACGTGGCATGTCGGTGCGTATTGGCCGGGAGAATCCCCATGGTGGATTGTCCGAAGCATCCGTGATTGCCACTGGCTACGGGCCGGACTACTCGGCGAGGCTGGGGATATTGGGCCCGATGCGTATGGATTACCCCACAACAATGGCAGCGGTTCGCGCAGTTGCCCGATATTTGTCGAGGATCCTCGGAGAGTGATCTTCGGGGCCTCTAGGTCAGAGAAGTCCCTCTCGGGGGACGAACTACAGGAAGTGAAAAGTACGTGAGCAACCACTATGAAGTCCTCGGGCTAGGCCGCGATGCAACGGGCGAGGAAATCAAGAAAGCCTACCGAAAACTGGCACGCAAGCTTCACCCGGATGTCAACTCCGGACCGGACGCATCGGAGCAGTTCAAGCTGGTAACGCGGGCATACGAAGTACTTGCAGATCCTCAGAAGCGGCGCGTATACGACACAACAGGCAACGAAAACGGAACTGACAGTGGGTTCGGCGGCGGACAATCCGGCTCGGGGTTCGCATTCCAGGACATATTTGAAACTTTCTTTGGTGGGGGTGGCCCTGGAGCTGGCGCGCCACCGTCGAGAACGCGGCGTGGTCAGGACGCTCTGATCAACGTACAGATCGATCTCAAAGACGCTGTGTTTGGCGCCAACAAGACCATGGATGTGGAAACCGCGGTCGTTTGTCCGGATTGCGACGGCAGTTGCAGCCAGCCGGGGTCGAGTCCAAAGACCTGCGATATCTGCCACGGTAGCGGACAGATACAGCGTGCCGTGCGATCCATACTTGGCCAAGTCATGACCACTGCACCCTGCGGCACTTGCCAGGGGCTGGGAACGGTGATCCCCGATCCCTGTCACCAATGCGCGGGAGAGGGGCGCGTACGTAGCCGTCGTTCTCTGACCATCAAAGTACCGGCGGGCGTTGCAACCGGCACCCGCATCCAGCTTGGTGGTCAAGGCGAGGTCGGCCCTGGTGGCGGTCCTCAGGGCGACCTCTATGTGGACATTCGTGTCGCACAAGATGCAAACTTCATCCGAGAAGGCGACGATCTCCACGTGACGATGTCGGTGCCCATGACAGCCGCAGCGTTGGGGACTTCGCTTCAGCTGGTAACTTTCGACGGCGACCGAGAGCTCGACATTAAGGGCGGTACCCAGTCAGGAGAGATTTTCACCCTGCGAGGACTTGGTGTGACGCATCTTCGTGGATACGGCCGTGGCGATCTGCGAATCCATATCAACGTCGAGACGCCTTCGAAGCTCGACGCTGAACAAGAGGAACTTTTGAGGCAGCTCGCCTCCCTCCGTGGGGAGCAGTTCGCCCAAGGCAAACTTGCAGCGACCGGCAGC
Organism: Actinomycetales bacterium; assembly: GCA_038199985.1. Lineage (GTDB taxonomy): Bacteria > Actinomycetota > Actinomycetes > Actinomycetales > Micrococcaceae > Arthrobacter_J. The sequence continues at coordinate 18,938 of JBBPYK010000069.1, forward strand.
GGCGTATTTTCACGGTTGCGTGAACGGCTCGGCAACCGGTAACCATGAGCAATCAGTGCTTTTTCGGTGACCCTGTTGAGGTGGCCAACGCGTTGCCTGGGGGTACGCTCTGCCTCACCGGGGCCGAAGCGCGGCACGCCGTAGTTAAACGCATCGGCATTGATGAAGCCATTGATGTCGTCGATGGTCAGGGGCATCGAGCCAGCTGCGTAGTTGCTGACATCGCCTCCGATGCCATAAGTCTGCGGGTACTGTCACTCGACTACGAGACAGTACCGGAACCGTCCGTGACGCTCGTCCAAGCACTCGCAAAGGGTGATAGGGACGAGATGGCCATTGCTGCCGCCACCGAGCTTGGAGTGGACGCTGTCATTCCATGGCAGGCGGATCGGTCAATTGTTCGGTGGAAAGCCGACAGGGCCAGCAAGGGGGTGCGTAAGTGGGAGTCAGTTGTTTTGGCCGCCTCCAAGCAGTCGCGCCGATCGCGGATCCCAGAGGTTGTTCCGCCCATGGATTCTGGGCGACTCACCGTGTGGATGCAGAAGACTGACCTCGTTGTGGTCCTTCATGAGACCGCCGAGTCTTCCCTGAGCCACGTCCTCGAAAGCCGTAAGCTGAGGGGGTCGCAGATCGCCGTCGTCGTGGGACCGGAGGGCGGAGTCTCCGAGCAGGAAATCGACCGGTTCAGGAATTCTGGAGCAGTTACTGCGCGGCTCGGCAGAAATGTACTTCGGTCTTCCACCGCCGGACCAGCTGCACTGAGTTTGATTATGCACTCACTCGGTCGCTGGGACGAAGACTAAGAACAGTGCAGAACGCTCAGTGGGATAATGAACGTACCGAGACGACCAATAGTAACCGCCACCCGATGTCTCGTTTCCCGTAGAATGGAAACTCTGGCTACCAGCGGTGGCTGTTCGGCAGGACTACGAAGCCTTAGGGGGCGAAGAAAGGCCATCAGGCCGCTGCTATGACGGATTCTTCAGAAAGAACTGGAAACGGTGCACAGAAGACAGAAACAGTACGGTTCGATTCCACTGATCAAATGGTCGAGTCGCTTGGCGCCCATGATCAGGCGTTGCGGTTCATCGAAGATGCTTTCCCCGATGTTCAGCTCGCGGTGCGCGGCAATGAGCTTTCCATCACGGGTGAGAACGAAAGTGTCAAGCGCACCTCACGCCTTGTAGCCGAAATGCGCAATCTCGCAGCGAACGACACTCGCGTGACCGAGCATGTCTTAGTGCAGCTGATCAGCATGCTCAAGGACCAGGCAACAGAACGTCCCTCGGACGTATTGACGGTCAACATCCTCTCCTCGCGCGGCCGAACAATTCGGCCCAAAACGCTGAACCAGAAGCGCTACGTCGAATCAATCGATGACAACACCGTCGTATTCGGTATTGGCCCCGCGGGTACCGGCAAAACCTATCTGGCTATGGCCAAGGCTGTACAGGCACTGCAGCAAAAGGAAGTTAGCCGAATCATATTGACTCGTCCTGCAGTAGAAGCGGGAGAGCGGTTGGGATTCCTTCCAGGGACGCTGAGCGACAAAATCGATCCCTACTTGCGCCCGTTGTATGATGCTCTCCACGACATGATTGATCCGGAGACCATTCCTCGACTGATGGCCGCCGGCACCATCGAGGTAGCTCCGCTTGCGTATATGCGAGGGCGCACCCTGAATGACGCTTTTATCATTTTGGACGAGGCGCAGAACACCACCCCAGAGCAAATGAAAATGTTCCTGACTCGTTTGGGATTCGGTTCCAAAATGGTCGTCACGGGCGATGTTACACAGGTGGACTTACCCGGGGGGACGCCTTCTGGATTGCGCGTTGTCCGAGATATCCTTGACGATGTTTCGGACATTTCGTTTATGGAACTCGATGCAACAGATGTTGTACGCCACCGCCTAGTGAGCAATATTGTCTCCGCCTATGCTGAGTGGGACGAAGATACCCGGCAGACAGCCCAGACGTCGCGTCCAGAGCGAAATACGGGTGTACAGCGCTGATGTCGATCGAAGTCAACAACGAAACTACCTTTCCAGCGGACGAAGAGCGACTTGTTGCGGTTGGCCGATTCGTCTTGGACTCGCTGTACGTCAGCCCCGAGGCTGAGCTGGCCATCATGCTCATTGATTCAGAAGCCATGGAAAAGCTACACATTGAATGGATGGACCTACCCGGTCCAACGGACGTGATGTCTTTCCCCATGGACGAGCTTCGTCCCGGTACCGCTGCGGCGCCGGCAAGCGCGGGCGTCCTTGGCGATATCGTGCTCTGTCCTGACATTGCGGAACAACAAGCGAAAACCGCAGGGCACAGCTTGGCGGAGGAATTGCTGCTGCTGACTGTGCACGGAATTCTCCATTTGCTCGGCTACGATCACGTCGAGCCTGAGGACGAAGCGGAAATGTTTGGTCTTCAACGGAAGCTTCTTTTCGAATTTTTGGGCCACCAGCCTCCCCGGGAAACCACCCATTGATCGAATGGTCTCTTGGCGCCGTCGGTGTTCTGTTCGCCCTCATTGCAGCACTTCTGACTGCCGCCGAAGCTGCCTTTACTTTCCTGCCACGGCAGGAAGCCGAAGTTCTTCTCCGCAAGCAGACTGGATCCTCCCTCCAGCGAATCCTGTCTGCACCCATCGACCATCTGCACGCCCTCCGTTTTTGGCGGGTATGGTTCGAAATGGCTGCGGCCGTCGCCGTCGCCCTCGTATTCAATGAGCTAAGTAGCAATATCTGGCTGGCCGGACTGTATGCCACTCTCGTCATGGCAGCGATTGGCTTCGTCCTCGTCGGGGTGTCACCGCGACAGCTGGGCCGTGCTTACTCCTCGAGCGTGGTGAATCTGACTTCATCTCTAGTGCGATTGCTTCGTCTGGTGCTTGGTCCAATTCCACGATGGCTCATACGCGTAGGGAGCGCAGTCACACCAGGAACGGACCACGCCGACGCCGCGTTCTTTACTCAAGAGGAGTTCCGAGACCTGGTCTCTCGGGCCTCAGATGCTGAGATGATCGAGAACAGCGAAGCTGAACTGATCCATTCAGTATTCGAGCTCGGCGATACCAGTGTCCGGTCCGTCATGGTACCCCGAACCGACATGGTGTCTATCGACACAGGTTCCACACTGCGCCAAGCCATGTCACTGTTCCTGCGCTCTGGCTACTCGCGGGTTCCAGTGATTGGGGAGAGCTCAGATCAGGTTCTCGGCATGGTCTACCTCAAGGACGTGGCAGCACGCATGCACGGCCCAGGGTCTGCCGATGAACCCGTAGATTCCATCGCGAGGGATATCCGCTACGTCCCCGAGTCAAAGAACGTGGGAGATCTGCTTCAGGAGCTCCAACGCGAATCGACTCACGTCGCGATTGCCGTGGACGAGTATGGTGGTACGGCTGGTCTGGTGACACTCGAGGACCTGATTGAGGAGATCGTCGGTGAAATCGTCGACGAGTACGATACCGAAGCACCGGAGGCACAGGACCTTGGCGGCGGACGATACCGCGTCAGTTCAAGCATGGATATAGATGATTTCGGCGAGCTCTTTGGACTGGAGCTCGACGATGACGAAGTTGACACTGTCGGCGGGTTGATGGGTAAAACGCTCGGGCGCGTCCCGATCGTTGGAAGCGAAGTGGTTCTGGAAGGCGGAATTCACCTCAGTGCCGAACGGCTGGAGGGCCGTAGGAACCGGGTATCGCATTTGATCGCCTGGCGAGTCTTAGAGGACTCCGGGAGTGCAAGAATGGAAGGCCACGATGGCGGCTCCGCCACCATCGGAACTACAGCGGACGTTGATGTACCGCCAATAGAAGGGAAGACAGATCATGACGAGTCCTGAATATCGTGCGGGATTTGTGTCAATGGTTGGTCGGCCAAATACCGGAAAATCAACGTTGACCAATGCACTGGTGGGCCAGAAAGTAGCCATTACGTCGGCAAAACCGCAAACCACCCGTCACACCATCAGGGGTATCGTTCACTCCGAAGTGGGGCAATTAATCCTCGTCGATACGCCAGGGCTTCACCGTCCACGCACCCTGTTGGGGAAAAGGCTGAATGAGCTCGTCGCCGATACGCTGGCCGAGGTGGATGCCATCGGCTTCTGTCTTCCTGCCAACGAGAAAATCGGGCCTGGAGACCGCTTCATTGCGAAACAGTTGGCTGCCTTGAGAGGCAAACCAGTCATTGCCATAGTCACGAAAACCGACCTCGTGGACCGTCAAGCGGTTGCTGAACAACTGCTTGCTGTCACAGCCCTCGGATATGACGTTATGGGAGAACAAGGATGGGCCGACGTAGTCCCGGTCTCCGCCGTCAAGGACACGCAAACAGAAATTGTTACCTCGGTACTTCTGAAGAATATGCCACTATCGCCCCCACTTTATCCGGACGGTGAGCTCACGGATGAACCGGTAGCCGTGATGGTTGCCGAACTCATCCGGGAAGCCGCCCTCGAAGGGGTACGTGATGAGCTGCCACATTCTCTGGCGGTGGTAGTGGACGAAATTGTTGAACGTGAAGGCCGTCCGGAAGACCGGAAGCTGCTAGATGTTCGTGTCAATCTTTACGTGGAGAGGTCCTCGCAAAAGGCAATTATCATCGGGCGGGGCGGTGAGCGGCTGAAAGCAGTGGGGACCACAGCCCGTCATAGTATTGAGGCGCTTCTCGGCACCCGCATCTACCTGGATCTACACGTCAAAATTGCTAAAGATTGGCAGCGAGACCCCAAAAAACTGGTCCGCTTGGGATTCTGAGTGCAGAGGCACTTTTAGTCGGCGTCGACCGTTGATGCAGAGGAAGTTCCATCTGCGGCGATCGGATCGGCTGTGCGTGAATCGCGCTCCGGCCTCAGTAAAATGGACAGAACGTGCCAACCACGGATGAGGATTGGATTTTGAGTAGACGCAGTGTGGCCTCCGGAGGCGTGAACTCTGGCAACCCACAAGCCGGCCCGGCAGGCAGACATCTTGGCTCCGGGCGCAAAAACGCTGCGTTGCGGTATTTGGCGCTCACGCTGGCGGTCGTGCTCCTCGGAGGATTCGTCTTCGTGTTCGTGCAGGTCATGAGGCTCCAGGGAAATATCGTTACTGAACCACTGAATCTGAACACCGATCAGGCGGACGCGCTCCCCGTCGATATGTCGCGTGATCCGTTGCAGATTCTAGTACTTGGCACGGATACCCGAACGGGTCAGGATGCGCAGGTTGGGGGTGAGGATCTGTCCGCTGGTTCGGGCAATTCCGACGCCATGATGCTCATGCATTTGTCGGCCGACCGTGAGCGTGTGTCGGTAATCAGTTTCCCCCGCGATCTACTGGTACCCATCCCAGAGTGCTTCGATCCCAAGACTGGGACCGAACATCCCGCGCAAGAATTGGGACAGGTAAACGGGGCTCTTGACTCTGGCGGACCAGGTTGCACCGTAGCGACGATCAACGACGTTACTGGTCTGCAGATCGATCATTTCATGATGGCCGACTTCGACGCGGTCAAGGAATTGTCCAACACCCTGGGTGGTGTCGACGTGTGTGTGAACGAGCCCGTGGATGATTCCTACTCTGGTCTCCACCTGCCAGCTGGTGTCAGCAGCATTCAGGGTGATCAAGCACTGGCCTTCCTGCGGACTCGGCATGGCTTCGGCGACGGCGGAGATGCCGGTCGAATTCGAGCGCAACAGAGTTTCTTGGCGTCTATGGCGCGAAAGATTCGGGAAGAGGGCACGTTGGGTAACCTGCCTAGGGTTTACGCAATTGCAGAAACGATTACCAAGAACCTGACTATCGACGAGGAACTGGCTGACATCAACTCGCTGCTGAAGATCGCTGATCGCTTGAAGGACGTTGATCTCAGCAAGGTCAAATTCATTACAGCTCCTACCAAACCCTACGAGCCGGATCCGAATCGGCTCGTCCTTGATGACGAGCAGGCAGATCCGCTTTTTGAGGCACTTGCAAAGGACCGCCCACTCGGCGAGGCAAAGCAAGCGCCCTCGCGAAAACCAACGCAGTCTGCGTCGTCTGATGCCATGGCGACTGAGGAACCGCAACTAGAATTTGACCCGGCTACCATTCCCCTAAATGTCACGAATGCATCAGGGGAGGAAGGCCGAAGTCGCGAGATCAGCAACGTTCTGAGCGAGACCGGTTATGTTCGGGCTCAAGCTGGTTCCGCGGTCGCGGAGAGTCCCGCTACTCAGATCTTCTACGCAGACGGGTATAAGGTCGTTGCTGAAGCAGTGGCGGGGGAGCTGGGTGTAGCGGCTGTCCAGGTGATTCCATCGTCCGGTGTCACCGGTGTAACTGTTGAGGTCGGAAAAAACTTTACCTCCGGGGACAAACTCAAAGCTGGTGGAGACCTCGACAGTGGGCTGAGTGGTCAAACGGCGGACCAGGTTACCTGTCAATCGTGACGGACAGGTAACCAGTCCCGTCAGTTTGTTACCAGATCCGCACTCTGTCGGAGAGATCCAGCCATAGATCGTCACCTGGGCTCACATCGAAGGCTTGTTGGAACTCATCAAGGTTTCGCACGACTGCGTTGCACCTGAACTCATTCGGCGAATGGGGGTCCATGGTGAGCCGTCGTTCGGCTTCTTCCTGGCGAATGATCTGTCGCCAGCACTCCGCCCACGAGAAAAAGAAGCGCTGATCGCCACTCAGTCCATCGATGACAGGTGACTCCTGACCATCAAGGCTAAGTCGGTAGGCTGCATAAGCGATTGTCAGACCACCTAGGTCGCCAATGTTCTCCCCGAGGGTGAGCTTTCCGTTGACCTGATGCCCGGGAGCTGCCGACGGTGACAGGGCCTCGTACTGTTCTACCAGTCGCGACGTCAGTGCCTCAAAGGCAGTTCGGTCGTCCTCCGTCCACCAGTCCACGAGGGCGCCCGTTCCGTCGAACCGGGAACCCTGATCATCAAAACCATGTCCAATTTCGTGGCCGATAACCGCACCTATACCACCGTAGTTCGCTGCAGGATCAGCCTCAGCGTCGAAGAATGGAGGCTGGAGGATCGCCGCGGGGAACGCGATTTCGTTCATTGTCGGCATGTAATAGGCATTGACCGTCTGCGGGGTAATCAGCCACTCACCTCGATCTATGGGTTGGCCTAGTTTGCCGAGGTTTCTGCGTAGCTCAAACAGCGCTGCGCGTTGCACATTGCCCACTAGATTGCTGTCAATCTCCAAAGTGGAATAGTCCCGCCAAAAATCAGGAAATCCGATTTTTGTGCTGAATAGTGAAAGTTTCTCCAGCGCACGTTCCTGGGTTTCTGACGTCATCCAGGGTAATCCGGTAATAGCGTCCCTATATGCCTCAAGGAGATTCTCTACCAGCTGTAGCATTTTCTCCTTGTGACCAACAGGGAAATGCCGGGCGACGTACTCTTGGCCGATAGCTTCGCCCATGATGTCCTCCACCAGAGAAACGCCACGCTTCCAACGATCCCTGATGACCGGCGTACCGCTGAGGTTTCTTCCAAAGAAGTTAAAGCTGCTGGAGACGAACGATTCTGGGAGATAATCGGCGAAGGAGATCAATACCCGGGTTCGGAGCCAGTCTTTCCAAACATTCAGTTCCTCGGACGTTAGGAGACAAGCAAGGGTGGAGAGGAAGTCCGGCTGGCATACGATGATTTCCTGGCGTTGTGTTCTCGAGACCCCCATGCTCTCAAGCCATTGTGCTGCTGCCGAATAATGTGTTTCCATCTCGTCAGCTGAGTAGAGGTTGTAAACTGCCTGTGGGTTCCTGCACATGACTTTGTCCATGTGTCCGGCCGCAAGTTTTGTCTCCAATTCCATGACCGCTGCCGCACGACCACGACTGTTGTCGAGCCCCGCAAGGTCCATGAGCTCTTCAAGAAACGCCTGGTATTGGACACGAATATCCTGAAACTTATTGTCACGGTAGTAGGACTCATCGGGAAGGCCGAGGGCCGCCTGATAGATGTGCAGGATATAACGCGTGGGATCGCCTGCGTCGTTGCTGACGTACGCGGCCAACAGCCCTGCAACGCCTTGCCTACTGAGCTGTCCCGAAATTGCGATCAGGCTGTCAGGATCGACAACTTCATCGATGGAGTCCAGAAGAGAGCGAACGGGGGAGAGCCCGGCATCCTCGATGGTCGCCTCATCCATGAAACTGGAAAAAAGTCGGCCGATCTTTTGTTTGTTGTCGGGTTTGTCCTCGCGGTTGTCGCTGCCGTCGGCAGCCTCTTCGATAATCTGCTTGACGTTCTCTTCGACCGCATCCCTAAGCTTCGTGAATGACCCTTCGAGGGGCCGGTCATCGGGAATGCTGGTGTTGTTCATCCACGTGCCGTTGACGTGTTTGAACAGGTCGTCCTGGGGACGAACTGACTTGTCGATGTTCCCGAGTTCGATGCCAGATTTTTGCACGCGTTCTCCTTTATTAGCAGTCACTTAGAGACGTCACGTTGCTATCCAGCCGTCTCATACTGCGGAATAGACACCTGTGGGACGCCTTCCCCAGTATGCCCCGTGCTAGGGTTTTTATGTGCGCGCAGAGATCGTCCTTCTTATCTGCCGCGGCGGGGCCACGTTGACGAACGTCTGACAGGCCGAACCCTCGCTGCGGAGTTTGCGGTGCCGGCCGGAAATCTTGTCCCACCTAGAAAAGGCCACATTTCCTCATGCAAAACGCACAGAAGCCCTCTGGAATGCCAACTCACAAGTACCTGCCGTACCACGAGCAGATTGCCTTGGAACTGCCCGACCGCACTTGGCCAGAGCAACGAATCTCGAAGGCGCCGCGGTGGTGCGCGGTGGATCTACGAGACGGAAACCAAGCGCTGATCGATCCGATGAGCCCGGAACGCAAACATCGAATGTTCGACCTTCTGGTTCGCATGGGATACAAGGAGATCGAGGTAGGATTCCCCTCCGCGTCCCAGACCGATTTCGATTTCGTCCGCCAGCTCATAGAAGGCGACCGCATACCCGATGACGTCTCCATCCAAGTCTTGACCCAGGCCCGCGAACATCTGATTGAGAAAACATTCGACTCTCTGGAGGGAGCAGACCGCGCCATTGTTCATCTCTACAATTCGACATCTGTCCTCCAGCGACGCGTGGTCTTCAACCAAGATATGGACGGCATAATTGATATTGCTTTGACTGGTGCAAGACTCTGCCGGAAATTTGAAGAGAACCTGAGCGGCACTGAGATTACGTACGAGTATTCACCAGAGTCCTTTACCGGCACAGAACTCGAGTTCGCGGCGCGGATCTGCAACGAGGTGTCAGGTGTCTTTGAGGCGTCAGCCGATAGAAATGTCATCCTGAACCTCCCTGCAACGGTCGAAATGGCAACCCCGAACATCTACGCTGACTCTATTGAGTGGATGAGCCGACACCTAGAGAATCGAGAGAACATTATTCTCTCGCTGCATCCCCACAACGACCGCGGCACTGGTGTTGCAGCCGCCGAGCTGGGGTATCTAGCTGGCGCCGACCGGATTGAGGGATGCTTGTTCGGAAATGGTGAGCGGACCGGAAACGTGGATCTTGTGACATTGGGGCTCAATCTCTTTAGCCAGGGGGTGGACCCCCAAATAGATTTCAGCGATATTGACGACATACGCAGAACCGCCGAGTACTGTAATCAGCTCTCGGTGCCTGAACGTTCTCCCTATGGTGGTGACCTCGTGTTCACAGCGTTCTCCGGCTCTCATCAGGACGCCATCAAGAAGGGCTTCGAAGCACGCGAAAAGGACGCCGCAGCAGCTGGCAAAGGCATCGAAGACATTATTTGGGCTGTTCCTTATCTGCCGATCGATCCCAAGGACATTGGTCGTTCCTATGAGGCAGTCATCAGAGTCAACTCGCAGTCCGGCAAGGGAGGCGTGGCGTATCTGCTCAAGAATGAACATCATTTGGATTTGCCTCGACGGGCGCAGATCGAATTCTCCGGTGTCGTGCAGAAGCGCACGGAAACGGCAGGAGGAGAAGTAAGCGGTGCTGAACTGTGGAGTATTTTTACTGACGAGTATCTGCCTGCCGGTCACGATCGAACATCGTGGGGTCTCTATGGGCTGACTTCGGTCAAATCGGAGACACGGGATAACGGCCAGGTCCAGTTGACCCTCTCACTGAGCGTCAACGGTGTACAGCAGCGTCGCTCTGCGGAGGGCAACGGTCCCATTGCCGCATTGCTCAATATCCTTGCTCAAGATGGCGTTGACGTTCGGGTTCTGGACTATTCGGAACACGCCCTCTCGGAAGGCGGAAATGCACGGGCGGCTGCCTACGTGGAATGTGCGGTGGGGGAGCGGGTCCTCTGGGGCGTCGGTATTGAGTCGAACACCAATATGTCTTCATTGAAAGCAGTGATTTCTGCTGTCAACAGAGCTATCCGGGATTCGGCTTCACGCACAGACGCGTGAAACTGCTCAAGTCGCCCGGGCAGGCTATCCCGGTGAGAGAATGGCTCTGTGCGCAGTAACTCATTTGGGTCAAGGTCCTACCGTGACGAGGGCGTGGTTCTTCGGACCTATAAGTTGGGAGAGGCAGACCGGATCATCATTCTGCTGACTCGTGGCCGAGGGCAGGTCCGAGCGGTAGCTAAGGGTGTCCGTCGCACAACCAGTAAGTTTGGGTCGCGGCTCGAACCCTTCATGGTGTCGGAACTGCAACTCGTAGCCGGACGCACTCTGGATGTGGTCACTCAGGTCCAGACCAAAGGTGCGTACGGCTACGGGATTGCGGCCGACTACGGGCGGTACACCGCAGCGACTGCCATAGTAGAAGCAGCCGAGCGACTCACCGACGTCGACAGCGAATCAGGTGCTGCGCACTATGGATTGGTGGTTGGTGCTCTGGCAGCTTTGAATAGAAACGCACATCCTCCAGAGCTGATCCTGGACTCATATCTACTGCGGGCATTGTCCACTGCAGGTTGGACGCCAAACTTCGTCGACTGTGCTCGGTGCGGGGCTACAGGACCGCACACAGCGTTCTCGGCCCCCCTCGGAGGTGCCGTCTGTCCCGACTGTCGCCCTCCCGGCTCGCCGTCGCCAGCTCCTGAGACGATGCTGTTGCTCGCGTCCCTCCTCGCTGGCGACTGGGAGCACGCCGAGACCTCTGCAGCACCCCAGCGCCGGGAAGCTGCGGGACTTGTGGCAAGCTTTCTCCAGTGGCACCTGGAGCGTGTCTTGAAATCTCTCAAACACGTGGAGCGTATGTGAGCCGTCGTCAGAAAGCACCGCTAGCTGTACCTGGAAATCATCCATCCGGCGCCGTCCCGCCGCGATTACCGAAAGCGTTGATCCCGCGGCATGTTGCGATCGTCATGGATGGCAACGGTCGTTGGGCTAACCAAAAGGGACTGCCCCGCGTTGAAGGTCACAGGGCGGGTGAGGCGTCCCTATTAGACGTCATGGCAGGAGCCCTTCAGATGGGCATCCAACACGTCTCGGTTTACGCATTTTCAACGGAAAACTGGAAGCGTTCTCCCGAAGAGGTCCGCTTTTTGATGGGCTTCAGTCGCGATGTACTCCGCCGCCAGCGTGACCTGCTCGACTCATGGGGCGTGCGAATACGTTGGTCGGGCCGTCGACCCCGACTATGGCAGTCGGTGATCAAAGAACTGGAGATTGCGGAGAACCAAACACGTCAGAATACGACCTGCACCCTGACCATGTGCGTCAACTACGGAAGCCGGGCAGAAATCGTGGATGCCGTGACCGCTATTGCAGCCAGGGTACAGTCAGGTGACCTCAAACCATCCTCGATCAACGAGAAGACGATTCAACGATTTCTCGATGAACCCGACCTTCCGGACGTCGACCTATTTCTTCGGACCTCAGGTGAGCAACGTCTGTCGAACTTCATGTTGTGGCAGTCGGCGTACGCGGAACTGGTCTTCATGGACACGCTATGGCCCGATGTCGATAGGCGAACGCTCTGGTCTGCTGTGGAAATATACGCCTCGCGAGACCGGCGCTACGGTGGCGCCGTCGATGCTACCCCTACTAATTCCGAGGTTGGGCCGAACACCGGCCACTAGCTAGTGCTTTTGGCCGACAGGCATGTAGGCCTCGGCCCAACGCCGCATCGTCTCATAGGTGCGCTTTCGAACCTCCTCCGAGGACAAGAGAACATCGTGAAGGGCGCCATGAAGCTGAACAACGGTGACGTGATCACCGAGTTTGAGAGCCTTATCCCGCATAAGGTCTGCGTCTAGCACGCTATCGGAGGCCATCATCGTTTCCTTCCAGACAGGGCTGATAGTCGACGTCGCCGATGTCAGGACAAGGATGGGAACCGACAGTCGCAGACCTCTGTTGACGGAGTTATGACCCGTTAAAACAGCAGAAAGCCAGCCCGCCGTCACTGGAAACCCGAATTCCGGGCGCCAGCGCTCGTCAAGATCCCACTCGCCGTTCCGCGACCGACTGATACTGCGCCAGTAGAACCCAAATTCCGGAAATTTGATTCGCGTCATGGGCCGGATTCTGGCAATGGACTCGAACAGCCCCACAGTCACCGAGCGAATGATCGAACTTCCGGTAAAATCAAGCCACGGGCTGTTGAGCACCAGCGCACTCACGGCACCTGGGTTTCTTTGCGTCCAAAGCGCCGCGACTAACCCACCGGTTGAATGCCCCATCATGCTGATGTCGTAGGACTCCCGTGCTATGCCCGCGTTCCGCAGGTCGACTTGAATAACCAAGAGCGCTGCCTCAATGTCGGCGTCATACTCCTCCAGATCGGTAACGTACCCGCTCGTCTGCCACGGCCTCAAACTGCGGCCATACTTCCGGAGATCCAAAGCGTAGAAAGCGAAGCCCGCGTCCGTCCAGAACTGTGCCAGATCCCGCTGATGAAAATAGTCACTCCAACCGTGCAGGTAGAGGATTACACGCGTTGTAGATCCGGTGGGTGGATCCTTTGGGCTGATGATGGTCGCTACAACCTGTCCCTCCTCGTCTGGTGGCAATGGAAGCGTCAAGCAGCGGAACTCGTCGCCCAGCACATCATCAGACCAATGGAAATCCATGTTCCGAGACTACGTGTTGTGACGCATCCATTCATCGCAGCACATCGCGCAGATAGTTGAGTTGGAAGTATTGACTGCTTCATGGCATTTTTAAGCCATGCGCCTATACCCTGCCTTCTTCCGGCTTGTCTTCTCCCGTATGGATGCCGAACGAGCGCATGCCATCGGATTTACGTTGATCCGGTTGGCCGGCGATTGTGGTGCCGGACGTGTTCTGCGTCGTTTGTGCCGTCCCCCTGTTGTACTGAGGACAGAGGCCCTTGGGATGGTTTTTCCGTCGCCCTTTGGACTTGCCGCCGGTTTTGACAAGAGAGGCCACGGCATTAGCGCGCTCACTGACCTGGGATTCGGGCACATAGAGGTTGGGACAATTACAGGACAGGCGCAGCCTGGCAATGCGACGCCGCGCTTGTTTCGTCTCATTGAGGACCGGGCTGTCATCAACCGGATGGGTTTCAATAACGATGGGGCACTGGCTGTCGCGCCTCGCGTGGCGTCGGCTCGACGAAAACTAGAGTCTCTCTATGGTTCTAACAGGCCGATTGTTGGCCTCAATATTGGTAAGACCAAGACTGTTGACCTTGCCGATGCCATCTCCGATTATCTCGTGAGCACCCGTGAACTTGCACCTCATGCGGACTATCTGGTGGTCAATGTGAGCTCACCCAACACTCCGGGACTCAGGCAGCTGCAAGATATAGCTTCGCTAAAGCCATTGCTGGAGCAAGTACGTGAGACCGCTACGAGAACGGCCAAGAGGCGGATTCCGCTACTCGTCAAAATCGCACCGGACCTGTCCGACGAGGACATCCGGGACGTGGCAGATCTCGCGGTCCAGCTTCAACTTGACGGTATTGTCGCCACCAATACCACCGTTTCGCGAACAAATTTGGAGACCTCAGTCCAAGACGTGCAGAAGGCCGGAGATGGTGGATTGAGCGGTGCACCACTAGCTCAACGCTCACTCGAGGTATTGAAACAACTGCGAGCCACCGTAGGGCCGAACCTGGTGCTCATTTCCGTCGGTGGTGTTGAAACCGCATATGACGTACAAGAACGACTAGACGCCGGTGCAACTCTGGTCCAGGGATACACTGCGTTCCTCTATGAAGGTCCGCTCTGGGCAAGGACCATCAATAAAACACTGGCAGCTGCACGGAGCTAGACCAAGCGTGGCACTCAGGACGGATACTGGCCGCGCCGGACACCGGGCTTGGGAAGCCGCATGGGACGAATTTGCAATGCCCGGGTGATGCCGTACCAGATGGCGCCCTGCTCGGGATCGCCAATGGCCGCGGTCAACTTCTTCCGAAGCGACCGTGACAGAAGAATTGAATCAACCACCACCGCGGCCATGATGACGAAAAACGCGATCAGAATAATTTCCTGTAGCGCAGGGCTGGGCACGAGGCTGAGCACAACAAAAGCGAGGGCGAAAGCCAAAAGGAACTCTCCGACGTTCCAACGGGCATCTACATAGTCGCGTACAAATCGGCGGCTCGGCCCCTTGTCCCTGAGCGGCAGGTAGCGCTCTTCTCCTGTTTCCAACGCCTGACGCATACGGGACCGCTCGATTGCCATGGCTTCACGGTTAGCCTTTTTGGCCGCTTTGCGATCATCCGGCACCAGCGGGCGCTTGCGCGCCGCTTCCTGCGTCCGGCGCTTTGGCGTTGGTGCTCCTTTACCGGTATTGACTGGAGCGTTCTGTTGATTCTGTTCCTGGGCTGAAGGCGCCTCGTTCTTACGTCCAAACACAATACAAGGATACCTTGCATGTAAGTGTTGCCGCCGCACCGGTAGTCTGGGCACCATGACTGTTGAACCTACCCAGAACCAGCCCGAAGACGTCGACGTCACTGCCGTGCGCACGGCAGTGACGGAGTCCTTTTCACAAACGGTGCAGGAGCTCAAAGAGCTTGTAGCCATTCCCGGCATAGCTTGGGAAGCCTTCGATCCTCAGCAGCTCGAACGCAGCGCTGACGCTGTCAGTGCACTCGTCTCCGGTCTGGGGCTTGAAGACGTCCAAACTCTTCGCGTCGAGGTTGACGGCAAGGTGGGTGGACCGGCAGTGGTCGCAGCTAAAGCCGCGGCGCCGGGCAAACCAACAATTCTGCTTTATGCTCATCATGATGTGCAGCCTCCGGGTGAGGAAGAGCTCTGGGACAGCAAACCTTTTGAGGCCCAAGAACGAAACGGGCGACTGTATGGCCGTGGAGCCGCAGATGACAAAGCGGGCATCATGGCACATATTGCGTCATATCGGGCAGTCCAGAACGTGGTCGGAGATGACTTCGGACTGGGTGTGACGTTTTTCATCGAAGGGGAGGAGGAGGCCGGCTCACCGACCTTCCGAAAATTCCTTGAGACCCATCGCGAGCTGCTCCGATCGGACGTCATTGTTGTTGCCGACTCCAGTAACTGGAAGGTCGGCGTGCCCGCACTCACAACGAGCTTGCGTGGACTCGTGGACGGGACGATCGAAGTCAGAGTGCTTGAACACGCAGTTCATTCTGGTATGTTCGGCGGCCCAGTGCTTGACGCACCAACGCTTCTCGCGCGTCTGATCAGTACCCTCCATAACGACGTCGGCGACGTCGCCATCGAAGGCCTCCTTAACGGAGACGACGCGGTTGTGGAGTATCCGGAAGAGGATTACCGCGCTGATGCTTCCGTTCTGGACGGTGTGCAACTCGCGGGAACCGGAAGCATAGCTTCCAGGCTTTGGACCAAGCCCGCACTTTCGATTATCGGAATCGATGCACCCACCGTTGCGCTGTCCTCCAACACCCTCTTGCCCATGGCTCGAGCAAAGTTCAGCTTGCGCCTGGCCCCAGGGCAAGACCCAGAAAAGGCAATGGACGCTATGAAACGGCACGTTGAGCAGCACGCACCCTTCGGTGCTCAGGTCACGTTTACTCCCGGCGAAATGGGGAAGCCCTTCCAGAACGACACCTCAGCATCTGCAGCTCAGATGAGTTTGTGGTCCCTCAGCGAAGCCTGGGGTGTGAACGCCGTTGAGGCGGGAATGGGTGGTTCGATCCCCTTTATCTCGGATCTTACAGAACTGTACCCTGACGCCCAGATTCTCATTACCGGGGTGGAAGACCCAGATTCTCGAGCTCATAGTGCCAACGAATCGCTGCACCTAGCCGAATTTGAGAAGGCTGTCGTGGCACAGGCGCTGCTGTTGGCTCGGCTCAATTCAGAGGGACTTGAGTAGCTGGATGGGGGACCGGAGTTCGCAGTACCATTGAAGGAAGATCCGCAGAATCAACAACAATTACAGTTTCGGGATCGCGCTAAGAGAGGGACATCATGACCACTTCAATTAACGAAACACAGGACGACGCCAAAACCGACGTTAGCGAACTTCCTGCGCACGAAGTTGAAATATCGGACGTGGCAGCCGGCAAAGTACGTAGCCTGCTGGAGCAGGAAGGGCGCACCGATCTGAGGCTGCGGGTAGCTGTACAGCCAGGCGGTTGCTCTGGTCTTATTTACCAGTTGTATTTCGATGAACGTGTTCTCGACGGTGACGCTGTCCGCGAGTTCGGGGGCATCGAGGTCATTGTGGACCGGATGAGTGTTCCGTATTTGAGCGGAGCCTCGATCGACTTTGAAGACACCATTTCAAAGCAGGGCTTCACCATCGATAACCCAAACTCCGGTGGCTCCTGCGCCTGTGGAGATTCGTTCCACTAACGGTTGACAACAGTTCCAGCAAAATTCGGAATTGGCAGTCCAAATGTCGCAGGGGAGCTGGCTCTACAGGTAAGCTCTACAGTAAGTAGTAAAACTCAATACGACTCGTCATAGGCTCGGAAGCTGAGCCGGCAGGAAGTATGTAAAGAAGAGGAAGGGCCGTCTGTGAGTTCGCAGGTTCGAACCGACAGTCGACGCGCAAGGATCCTGGGGATTACCGGCCTAGTGTCGGCTGGCGCGCTGTTTTTGTCTGGCTGTTCAGCAGAAGTCCAACGGGGTTGGTTACCCGGTGAGCGTGACACGACTAACCACACGAGCAGGATCACTGACTTGTGGGTCAACTCGTGGATCGCAGCACTCGTGATCGGCATCATCACTTGGGCGCTAATAATTTGGTGCATTGTTGCTTACCGCCGTCGCCGGAACGAAACCGGATTCCCGCGGCAGATTAGTTATAACCTTCCTCTGGAAGTCTTTTACGTAGTTGTCCCGCTCTTCATGGTTCTTGTGTTGTTCTACTTCACAGACCAAGACATCAGGGCCATCAACGAACGTGATCCTGACCCAGACGTCATCGTGGACGTGCGTGGTAAGCAGTGGTCGTGGGATTTCAACTACGTCAAGGAAGACAGGTACTCCGCGGGCATTCAAGCTGATCTCACCGGTGAACCAGGCGTTGAGGAGACTCTCCCCACTCTGTACTTGCCGGTTGATAAGTCCGTCGAGTTGCAGCTCAACGCACGCGATGTCATCCACTCTTTCTGGGTTCCAGCATTCCTGCAGAAGATGGACATGATTCCTGGCAAGACAAACTACCTCACGCTTACACCACAAGAGGAAGGCACCTTCGATGGCAAGTGTGCCGAACTGTGTGGTCAGTACCACTCGGAGATGCTCTTCAATGTCAAGGTCGTGTCACAGGCCGAGTACGAAGAGTACCTCGACACTCTGGAAAGCGGTCAGCTCGGAGAAGACTATGACCGCAATCCGCAATCCGTTTCGTCGAAGTAAGGGAGGCTTGAGCAATGGCAACCTATGAATACTCCGCGGACGATTCCGGAACCACTGTTGCACCACGCGTCGTACCTGTGTCCAAGGGCCGCATTGTCGTCAGCTGGTTGACGTCCACCGATCACAAAACGATCGGCTACATGTACCTGATCGCATCGTTCATCTTCGTCTGCCTCGGCGGGGTGATGGCGCTCGTCATACGAGCAGAACTGTTCGAGCCAGGAATGCAGTTCCTTCAGACCAAGGAACAGTACAACCAGCTTTTCACCATGCATGGCACGGTAATGCTGCTCATGTTTGCAACGCCGCTTTTCGCTGGCTTCGCAAACGTCATGATGCCGCTACAAATCGGTGCACCCGACGTTGCGTTCCCTAGACTCAACGCGTTGGCATTCTGGTTTTTCCTCTTCGGCAGCACTATTGCCCTCTCTGGATTCATTACCCCTCAGGGAGCCGCATCGTTCGGGTGGTTTGCCTATGCACCATTATCGAACACGACGTTCTCTCCGGGGATTGGAGGTGACCTATGGGTATTCGGGCTGGCGCTGTCTGGCTTCGGCACAATTCTTGGCTCTGTCAACTTCATCACAACCATCATCTGCATGCGTGCGCCCGGTATGACCATGTGGCGCATGCCGATTTTCACCTGGAACACGCTGGTAACGGGCATTCTCGTCCTTATGGCGTTCCCGCCTCTAGCAGCTGCTCTCTTTGCTTTGGGGGCAGACCGACGCTTCGGTGCACATATATTTGATCCGGAGAATGGCGGGGCTATTCTTTGGCAACACTTGTTCTGGTTCTTCGGGCACCCCGAGGTCTACATCATCGCGTTGCCGTTCTTCGGTATCGTCTCTGAGATCTTCCCTGTGTTCAGCCGCAAGCCAATTTTCGGCTACAAGGGCATAGTTTTTGCCACGATCGCCATTGCGGCGCTGTCTGTCACGGTATGGGCACACCATATGTACGCCACGGGTTCCGTTATGCTGCCGTTCTTCGCCTTTATGACAATGCTCATCGCGGTACCAACAGGGGTGAAGTTCTTCAACTGGATTGGAACCATGTGGAGGGGATCGCTTACCTTCGAGACCCCTATGCTCTGGAGTCTAGGCTTCTTGGTTACGTTCCTCTTCGGTGGCCTGACGGGCATTATTCTGTCTTCGCCTCCACTAGACATCCATGTTTCAGATACATACTTTGTCGTAGCTCACTTCCACTACGTGGTGTTCGGTACAGTCGTATTCGCTATGTTCGCTGGCTTCTATTTCTGGTGGCCCAAGTGGACTGGCAAAATGCTCAACGAGCGACTCGGAAAAATTCACTTCTGGATGCTGCTGCTGGGCTTCCACGGCACGTTCCTCATTCAGCACTGGCTAGGCGTCATCGGCATGCCGCGCCGCTACGCCGATTATCTGCCCGAGGATCAGTTCACTGCCATGAACCAGTTCTCCACCATTTCATCCTTCGTTCTGGGTGCTTCATTGATTCCTTTCTTCTGGAATGTTTACATAACTTGGCGCAAGGGGAAGAAGGTTGAAGTCGACGACCCCTGGGGGTTCGGTGCATCGCTAGAGTGGGCTACTTCGTGCCCGCCGCCGCGGCACAACTTCACATCACTTCCGCGGATTCGTTCAGAGCGCCCGGCGTTGGATTTGCATCACCCAGAACTTCAACAGATGCACACTCCCGTATCTCCTGCCCCTGCAGCACAGTTGCTCGGTGCTGCTGATCGAAAGGATGCGTAGCCGCTATGAAGGTTGAAGCGAAGCTCTTCATATTTCTAGTACCTTTCTTTATCCTCGCAGGCACGGTCTACGGATTCATGACTGATTGGAATGAGTTCGTCGGGAGTCTTGGACTACTACTCGTTGCGGGCCTAAGTGGCATGATCGGTTTCTACTTGAGCGTCACCGGACGTAGAGTCGGGCTCAGACCGGAAGATCGGGTGGATGCTGAGATCCACGAAGCTTCTGGGGAGCAGGGCATGTTTAGCCCCTGGAGTTGGTGGCCGCTAATTCTAGCCGTTGCCTGCGCAGGTGGTTTTCTGGGCTTGGCTATTGGTTGGTGGATTCTGTATATGGGTGCCGGACTGGCGTTTATTGGCCTCGTGGGTTGGGTGTACGAATACAGTCGAGGAGACCACGCGCACTAACGCGTCCATGAGAGTGGCCCGTCAGCATTCTGACGGGCCACTTTTGCGTTTCATCCCTCAGTAGTTCGTTGAAACTCGCGTTAGTCTGCGCTGATGGGCCAACACGCCTTGCCCTGCTCGCGACCAACCACGTCTTCGTGTTTACTGGGTGTATGACTATTGGCTCCCAGATTGAAACGTATATCGGGCAGCAACAGGTCGAGAGCGTTCTAACGGATTTTTTTCACCGGTCCAAAGAAAGGGCCGAGCAGATCAGCTCGCGGTATTTGAGTCTTTGGAAGAGCTTGGAAAGATGCACCGTGGAAGGCAAGCGATTCCGCCCCCGCATGGTCATGACGCCATACGTTCATCTGGGAGGAATGGACCTCGACTCGGCCGCGCACGTTGGAGCGGCCTATGAATTGCTACACACGGCTCTCATTGTTCATGACGACGTCATAGACCTCGATTTCGTGCGCCGCGGCCGTGACAATGTTTCCGGGTCCTACCGCCACCGGGCGGAGGCGGCAGGAGCCACGGCCGACACTGCCCGGCACCACGGACTGTCCGCAGGTATCATCGCAGGGGATCTTGCCCTAGCGAATGCATTCGTGGTTCTCGACGGCGCCGACGCCCCTCAGGACACCAAGATCGCGTTGCGTGACATCCTCGAGGAAGCAGTATTTGCTTCAGCGGCGGGGGAACTCATCGATTTAGACTTCTCACTGGGATCACACGCGGGCACTTTGGACGACATTATCCAGATGGCAGCTTTGAAAACTGCTTCGTATTCCTTCGAGTGCCCGCTTCGCGCTGGTGCCATGCTCGCAGGGGCGTCTCCGGACGTAGTGACCGCCATCGGGGAATTTGGTCGCGACATCGGAACGGCCTATCAGTTGGTCGACGACTGGTTGGGTGTATTCGGTGACGAGGCGCTGACAGGCAAATCAATCCTGGGCGACCTCAGGGAGGGCAAGGACACGGTTCTGATAAGCGTTGCCCGAGAATCGTCGGACTGGGAGGAACTGTCATTTTTAGTGGGATGTCCAGATTTAGGGGTCGATCAAGCCGATCGGGCCAGAACCATTCTTCGCGACTGCGGAGCACACGACTATGCCTTACACACGGCCCGAAGATTCGCCGACCGGGCGCACGCTCTTCTTTTGTCTGGGGTTTTTCCTGCCGGACTGCAATCGGCGTTGGAGCCCGTTGTTTTTGACGCCGTTGAACGGGTCAGGTGACTCGGGTGCCCAATAGCTCAGGGTTGGAACTCTACAACGCCGTTGCGATCTCCACAGCCGGAACAGTGATACGCGCTTATTCGACATCGTTCAGCCTTGCGTCGAGACTTTTGTCCAAGGGCATCAGGGTGCGCATAGAATCTCTGTACGGTTTGGTCCGCTTGGCCGACGAAATTGTGGACGGTACCGCGGCCGCAGCAGAACTCAAGCCGGACGACATAGCTAATCGCCTCGATGCTCTGGAGCACGAAACAGAAACAGCGCTGTCGTCCGGGTACAGCGCGAATCTCGTGGTGCACGCGTTTGCGCTGACAGCACGGGACGTGGGCATTGGGTCGGAGCTGACACGTCCATTCTTCCGCTCTATGCGGGCAGACCTTACGCTGACCGAGCACACCGAAGAGTCGTTTAGTGACTATATTTACGGTTCCGCCGAAGTGATTGGGCTCATGTGTCTGAAGTGTTTTCTTCAAGAGGAGACCGTTTCCCATGAGCTTGAAGAGACCCTTAGCAAGGGGGCTAGAAAGCTCGGTGCAGCTTTCCAGAAAGTCAACTTTCTACGGGATCTGGCGCAGGACTTTGAGTCACTTGGACGGAGCTACTTTCCGGATCTCCGCGTGGACAACTTCACCAGCGCTGACAAGGAACGCCTACTCGCGGATATTCAAGCAGATCTGACTATTTCCGCCGCAGCAATTCCATATTTGCCTACTTCAAGCCGGTATGCGGTCGCTCTGGCGCAAGAGATGTTCGCAGAATTGGTCCGTCGCTTGAACGCCACACCTGCCTCGGAACTGCTGTGTACACGAGTACGAGTGCCTAACCCCGTCAAGTTCGCTCTAGCGGCACGCGTTATATTCAAGACCCGTTCGTCGGGTCAACTTCACTTCAATAGCGGTAGGCTCCCTTGATGAAATCCGAATCAACCAGCAACACGGATGAAGGACTCGAACAGGCTCGATCAGAATCCGATGAACCCGCGACAGCTGTCGTCGTTGGTGCTGGTATTAGCGGACTCGCTACGGCTGCGCTGCTAGCTCGCGAAGGGTACAGTGTCACCATTTTGGAAAAGCAGTCCACGATTGGTGGTAGAGCTGGTAGCTGGGAATCGGATGGATTCCGATTCGATACCGGTCCGTCATGGTTCCTGATGCCCGAAGTCTTCGACCATTTCTTCCGGCTCTTCGGCACCTCTACGAAAGAGACGTTGGATCTAGTCAAGCTTGACCCTGGTTACCGAGTCCTCTTCGAGGGTTATAAGAACCCCGTCGACATAGCGACCAACCGAGAGGCAACTGTTGAGCTCTTTGAGGACATTGAAAGCGGCGCTGGCAGGAAGCTGGAGAAGTATCTGGTGTCGGCTGCGGATACCTATGACATCGCTATCAAAAGATTCCTCTACTCAACTTTTACATCGCTTCGTACGTTGTTGACTGCTGATGTCCTCATACGATCCCCAAAGCTCGTTCGACTATTACTCCAGTCGCTGCACAGCTACGTAGCCGGACGTTTCAAGGACCCTAGATTAAGGCAGATTCTTGGGTATCCCGCGGTATTCTTAGGCTCTTCGCCCTTCGTGACTCCGAGCATGTACCACCTCATGAGCCGTTTGGACTTGGCAGATGGCGTGTATTATCCCCTTGGAGGATTCACCACCCTGATCGATGCCGTGCGGGATGTGTGTATATCGAAAGGTGTCACTATCCGCACGAGCGTGACAGTCACAGCCATCCGTACCCAACCGGGGGAGCGCACCCCAACGCGCAGAAAAAAGTACCGTGCCTCCGTCACTGGCGTCGACTACTTCAACGACCAAGGAGAATACCAGAGTTTACAGGCAGACGTGGTTGTGTCGGCAGCTGACCTCCATCACACCGAAACCACACTTGTGGACGACTCTCTACAGACTTACCCCACTCGGTACTGGCAGAAACGAGTCGCCGGGCCCGGGGGATTGCTAATTTACCTTGGCATTCGCGGATCGCTACCACAGCTGGAGCACCACACCCTACTGTTCAGCCGAGATTGGCGAGATAATTTCCGCAGAATCTTCAGTCGCAACTCTTCCGTGCCGGAACCCGCATCGCTTTACGTTTGTCGTCCCAGTGCCTCCGATAGCACTGTCGCCCCAGCTGGGTACGAAAACGTGTTTGTGCTGGTTCCCATTCCAGCAGACCCAACTCTTGGGAGGGGAGGTGTTGGGGGAACCGGCGACGAGACCATTGAACGCCTAGCTGACGCCGTTATCGATCAAATTGCTGATTGGGCAGGAATCGACGATCTGGCCGATCGAGTTGTTGTTCGCAAGACAGTGGGTCCTCAGGACTTTGTGGATGAACTCAACTCGTGGAAGGGCACTATGCTTGGGCCCGCGCACACGTTGAAACAGAGCGCCTTTTTCCGTGGCTCCAACGCCAGTAAAAAGATTAGTGGCCTTTATTACGCCGGTGGCTCAACGCTTCCGGGAATTGGACTACCCATGTGTTTGATAAGTGCGGAGCTTGTCCTAAAGCATCTGCGCGGGGATACCAGTACAGGCCCAATCGCAGAACCAGCACCGACTAGAACTCGAAGCTAGGGTTAGCGGTGCGCACAAAAGGGCAACGTACATGGGGGCTGCCCAAGTATCTGGTAGTACTGTGTGTGATTCTATTTTGCTCTGGCTATTTCGTCCTGCGGTTCCCGGACGTTCCTGGAACGTCGGTTGCATCGTATGGCTTCAATTTCCTCATTGCCCTGCCTTCGCTCATTGGTCTGTCGTGGCAACTCGGCTATAAACGCGCCATTATCGGAATCGTGAGCGTAGCGCTTTTCGCATACCTCATCGAGGGTTTTGGAACGGTAACGGGGGTGCCGTACGGGAACTTCGAATACGGTACCGCCCTTGGCCCAAAGGTCTTCGGCATTGTTCCATATCTTCTACCGCTGTCGTACGTCCCGCTGGTGATCGGATCAGTCGGGATGTTTGCCGCGAGCAGTCGCAGGCTGCGTGGAATCTTGTGGGCAACACTATTTCTTGTCGTGATAGACGGCGTACTCGACCCCGGCGCCGCTACGCTGGGATTCTGGACATGGCCAGGAGGCGGCATTTATTACGGGATTCCACTGACCAATTACGGTGGCTGGCTAATTTCTGGACTAGTTTCTATCACCCTGCTGACGCTAATTGGCGGGAAGGCACTGACGAACAGAAGCTGCCGGCCTGAACTGTTGGACAGTCTGATCGCCTCTCTCGCCTTCTGGCTAGGCGTATCAGTGTTCTCCGGCCTCGTGGTCCCGGCAGTGCTGGCCGTGTTGTTGATTGTCGTCACTGTTCGACGTCGCATCCAGCTGAAAAAAAATACTGGACCCACATTGCCTCCAGGGGAGTCAGCTGATTCACAAAGACTTGTTTAATTGTTTAACGGTCATCATTGCTCCACCCATGACTGCTGGAAGACCGCCGCCCGGATGTATGGACGACCCAACCCGCCACAGCCAGGGACGCCTGTAGCTATGGGCACGCGGTTGATGGAAGGGGCCGCTCATCCACAGCGGTCGAATTCTGCCATAAAGAGCGCCTCCGTCCGATCCCGAAATACCGAAATACTCAGGATCCAGAATGTGATGGCTTTCAATGTAGTCTTCGACTCCAGTGCCCAGTCCCAATAGGCACGACACCCTATCGAGCTCTCGACTCACAAAATCACTGTCTAAGCGATAGCTGCTGCCGTTTGATGGTGATGTCAGTAGTAGTGCAAGAGTGTCCTTGGTATTGAATTCATGGCTATCCGCAGGGTAGTAGTTAACGAAAGCCATAGTCTGATCTGGCTCCTGATGGCGGCGGAGACTAGAGTACAAGGAAGAAGGGTCATCGGGCAGCACAACACTGTGCACCGCAGTCCCTTCCGGCAGCGGACGGTTGAGCACCGCATAAAGCCCCACCGCAGAGCAAGAGCGGTCTTGCACAGGAGCAGAGACAGATTTGCCCAACAGCGCTTCAAGCTTCTGCTCATCGACCCCGCTGACAACTACGTCTGCAGGATAGACATCTTTCGAAGTCGCTACTGTGCCGGATGCTATTTCATTTACCTCTTCATCCATCCGTATATCTACACCTCCGTGCACTGCCAATCGCTCAAGAGCCCTGATCAGTTCGTAGACTCCGCCGCGAGGTACCCACACTCCGTCTTGCGCCATGACCGCAGGCATGCTTGCGTAGAGAGCTGGTGTTTGGGACGGGCCCACACCCGCATTGAGAGTATGGATAGCGATGATCTCGCGTAGCCCGTCGGGCAACCAAGTCAGACTGTCGAGGTAACCTCGAGTGGTGAGATGCCGTCCGTAGAGCATTCCCAGATGTGTAAGCGATGGTACGGCCGCGGGCGCAGTAGGGGCGGTCGTCAACAACTTCGTGATGGGTGCACCCAGCCCACCATGTACATTAGCAAATCGCTTCCAAGCCGGGTACCAGGCGTGCCCTGGCTCTACAGGCAGGGCACAACTGTCTCCCTGATAGTAGTATTGTCCAACACTCGGTAGACGTTCGAGCTCCAACCCGGCGACGTCTTTCACAGAAGCCGGTGACTTCGAGGACACTCGCTCCAACCGCGCCAGAAGTTCCTCCCACACTGAGGGAAAGGTGAACAAGGAGGGGCCCGTGTCCAACTGCTGCCCATCCAATTCGATTCGTCGGCTTTTGCCGCCCAACGATCGTCCCGCCTCGAGCAGGGTGACGCTGTGTCCCGACCAGCTCAGAATTACGGCTGCCACAAGTCCTCCGACGCCACCTCCGACGACTACGACTCGACTCATGGGTACCATCCAAACTGTAGAGCGACAACCAGTTGAACGCCAGCGACTGTTCCGGCGACATAGGGGAACGCGATCGAATAGGGGTAAAGCTCATGCGCTCTTTGGGCAGTCGGGGCCTTGTAGAGCGCTAGTAGCAGCGCACCAGCGATAGCGGCGTTGGTAACTGCCAACGGTAGGTTGATCAGCGCAAAGCAAACCGTGGCCAAGACCCACCAAACGCCGCACCATAGGATAACTCCACGAGCACCCAACCGTACCGCTGTGGTGGTAATTCCAGCACCGGAGTCCTCGGCAATGTCTTGGACAGCGTCGAACGTGTGCTTTGCCGAGCTCCAAGCCATTAACCCTATAACTGCGGGCCAGACCGGCAGCGCATCCAAGGCAATTGGCAGGAACACCAGCGGTAGTGCATATGCCGCGTTGCTGAGGGAGTCAAAGAACGGCCGCGCCTTGAACCTCAAGGGCGGCACAGAATAGAAGATGAAGACCACGGCATAGATTGTGATCCATACCAGCGCGGCAGGAGGCAATGTCGCTATGAAGTAGAGAAGAAACGGCAAATTAGTTGCTACGACGGCGGTCCAGATCAACCACACCTCGCTGGACCGAATGCGGGCCCCTTCAAAGGTACCTTTGCGAGGGTTGAGTTCATCCGTATCCTGATCAAATACGTCATTCACACCGTAGATCAGAAGATTGAAGGGGAGGGTCAACCAGAGTAGAAGGCCGAGCGCGTCCCAATTCCACAACTCTCCGGCAAGCCACATGCCGACAACACCAGTGCCCAAGGTGTTGATCCACAATACAGGCCTGGAGATGTGCACAATCCGCTGAGGCACGGACAAGACCACCGAGTTGAGCACGCGTGGGCCCCCTTTCCTGTCACGCTGTCGGCGCCTCTCTAGGGAGAAATAGCAAACAGAGAACAGAGTGAAAGTCGTGCCGACAAGGTGACGGCAGCGTGATCAACTCTACTGTGCGCTCCGGGGTCACGGACCATCCACCCATAGACTGTTTCCATGTCCTATTCCGCCCTCGAGGCACAAAACATCAGCCAGAGCCTCAGAAAGCTTCGAGTGCACGTTGCCACTCTGGAAGGTTCATCGGGAACCCCCAAACATATGCAGCTGAGGGAGCATCTTCGTCCGTATATCGTGGAGCACTGTGCAGCAGGAGAGTCCGTACCTTCGGAGCGGGATCTCGCTCAACACTTCAATGTGGCGAGGATGACCGTCAGACATGCCATAGATGCACTCGTTGCGGAGGAACTTCTGGAGCGCGTAGTGGGCGTCGGCACGTACGTCGCCCAGTCCAAAGTAGACCTGCAGATAAAACTGACCTCTTACTCAGAGGAAATGCATCGGCGCGGAATGGTCCCAGACGCTCACGTTTTGAGCTTCGAACAGATCGGTGCCACACCACGGCTGGCCCGAGAGTTGCGACTTGACGAGGGCCAACCGGTCATACGGTTCCGTCGTCAACTGCTGGCCGACGGAGATCCCATGAGTTTTGACGAAAATTTCATCCCCGCTAGCAGGGTTCCGGGTATTCTGGACGACCCCCCACCCACATCGCTCTACAATGTGCTCCGTGATAAGTATGGACTGGTGATGGAGTGGGGAGAAGACACTATCGAAGCCACGGCGGCTTCGCCTTCCATCGCACGGCTCCTTCACGTGGAAATGGGTGCTCCACTGCTGAAAATCGAACGCCATGCGTACGTCTCCCGGGCGATGGTGGACTATTCGGTGTCGTACTACCGGGCTGATCGCTATAAACTCTGGGTGCCACTGCAGAGACCAGGTATTCGGTCGCCACGAGGTTACAGCCCTCGGCGCCTCTCGCAGCCTTGAAATCATTTTTTTGCGACAAAAAGAATGGCCCCAGCACTTGTAGGTGCTGGGGCCATCCTTGATTAGTGCCAGGTGAACTTAGTGCTTGTCGATCGAGGCCTTAGCATCGGCCTCGGCAGCGACTTCATTCTGATGACCGTGTGAATGCGCTGCCTGTAGCTCGTCAGGAGTTACGGGAGCCACCCTGTCCTCGAAGAGTAACCGCGAGACAACTGCTCGGCCCTTCTCCGCCTTGGAGATGTGTCCGTTGCGGTCTGCCTGAGCGGGAATTGCCTTAGGCGTATCGTAGCTGACGAGCTTGTACAACTTGTAGTCGTCCAAAGGCTCATGCACTTCGATGTACTCACCATGGGGGAGTCTAACTATCCGTCCAGTCTCCCTACCGTGCAGAGCGATTTCCCGGTCCTTGCGCTGAAGTGCCAAGGCAATTCGGCGGGCGATGGCAAAACCAAGGATCGGACCAAGGAAGAACAACGCTCGGAGCCAGTAGGTGACGTCGTTGAGCGATACCGCAAAGTGGGTAGCGATGAGGTCGGAGCTCGCCGCCGCCCACAAGACGCAGTAGAAAACAACTCCGGCAACGCCGACACCGGTACGACCCGGCGCATTACGCGGACGATCAAGCAAATGGTGTTCCTTGTTGTCCTTTGTAATCCACTGTTCAATCCACGGCCAGGCGAAGAGCAGCATGAAAACAATTCCCGCTGGCACCAAGGAAGGGATCAACACATTCAGGCTGAGGGTGTTTGTTCCCCAAGGGAAAGGAATTTGCCACTCGAATGGGAAGTTGCCCAACCATCCTGGCATGAGCCGCAAGGCACCGTCGACCCAGCCGATATACCAGTCGGGCTGTGTGCCCGCCGATACGGGGGAGGGGTCGTAGGGACCATAGTTCCAGATCGGGTTGATGGTGAACGCCGCAGAGATGAACGCCACGATGCCAAAGACGATAAAGAAGAATCCGCCTGCCTTCGCTGCGTAAACAGGACCCACGGGGAAGCCGACCACATTGTCATTGGTGCGTCCCGGGCCGGGGTACTGCGTGTGCTTGTGAACTACCACCATGAAAAGGTGAATGACGATCATCAGCAAAATGATGGCAGGAATCAGGAGGATATGTAGAACATACAACCGGCCGACTATGGCTGTTCCTGGGAACTCGCCACCGAAGAGGAAGAAGCTGATGTAGGTGCCGACAACAGGCAAGGACTTGATAACTCCGTCAATGATTCGCAGCCCGTTCCCGGAGAGCAAATCATCGGGAAGTGAGTAGCCAGTGAAGCCCGCAGCCATGGCCAGAATCAGAAGGACTCCGCCTACCACCCAGTTGAGTTCACGTGGACGTCGGAACGCGCCCGTGAAGAAGACGCGCAGCATGTGCACGGAAACTGCGGCAACGAACAGCAACGCAGACCAGTGGTGCACCTGACGCATAAAGAGCCCACCACGAATATCAAAGGAGATATCAAGGCTGGACGCATACGCGACTGACATCTCCACGCCCTTTAGTGGGACGTAGCTGCCATCGTAGTGCGTCTCCGCCATCGAGGGGTCGTAAAAGAACGTGAGGAAGGTACCCGATAGCAGAAGGATGACGAACGAATATAGCGCGACTTCACCGAACATAAAAGTCCAGTGATCAGGGAAGATCTTGCGGCCAAATTCCTTGACCATGGCAGACCCACCCACGCGTGTGTCAACAAAGTCTGTGATGCGACCGACCTTAGTCGCCGGCCGGTAGGTCGTGCTCGTAGATGTGCTGCTCATTTTAGCCACGCTCCCAGAAGCTAGGTCCAACAGGTTCATGGAAGTCGCTGCGCGCAACGAGGTAACCCTCGTCGTTGACCGTGATGGGCAGCTGGGGGAGCGGCCTCACAGCTGGCCCGAATATGACCTTGCATTCCTGCGTTAGGTCAAAAGTTGACTGGTGACACGGGCATAACAGGTGATGAGTTTGCTGTTCGTAAAGCGCCACTGGGCAGCCGACGTGAGTACAAATTTTCGAATAGGCGACGATACCGTTGTAGCCCCAGTCCTCGCGGCCTTCAGAAGGATTGAGTTCCTCGGGATTGAGGCGCATCAGGAGAACGACAGCCTTGGCCTTTTCCTCTAGTTTATGCTCAGCCTCATTGAGCCCTTCAGGGATCACGTGGAATGCCGAGCCCATCGTAACGTCAGAGGCCCTAATCGGCGTTCCGTCGGGATCTCGGGTCAGTCGGACGTTGGTATCCCACATGGTTTGGCGGAGTGAATCACCAGGCAGGGGCCCAAGATCTCTGAAGATGGCAATGGCTGGGAGAGGAGCTAGAAGCATAGCGCCGATGAGAGAATTTCGAATCAGCGGTCGGCGCTTGATTCCCGTCTCCTCTACGATGTCCCCGATAATCTTTTCAGCATCCTGGCGGTCGGATTCAGGCCGGATTTCGTGGCGACTCTCAGCGATTTCGTGATCCGGCATGAGCGTCTTCGCCCAGTGCACGATACCAACACCGATGCCGAGCATTGCGAAGGTAGTTCCAAGACCGAGAATTAGGTTCTGCAGACGCAGTGTCCCCATTGTCTGGTCTAGCTCGATGAAAAAATACGCGTAGAAGAACGCCAAGGTGCCGATGACGGAGATTACGAAGAGGATTGCAACCTGTCGCTCTGCTCGCTTCTCAGCCCTGGGGTCTCTGTCGGCCAGTCGGGTACGGTGCGGAGGTAGTCCGGGGTCCCGGAACTTTTCTGCATCACCCTGACCAGCCGTAGCGACGGTGCCCGAGGTCTCGGGACCTCCGTTACTATGGTCGCTCATGATCCCCCTCATCCTTCTTTAGATACTTCATGTCGAAACCTGCATTAATTCCTGTGAGTCGCTCATACGAGCGGGGACGAATGATGATCTTCTACGACGACCGAGACGTCAGCCATACGGTGAACCCAATGATTGCTCCCAATCCAGCTACCCAGATAAACAGACCTTCAGAAACCGGGCCGAGGGACCCTAGATCGGCTCCACCTGGTGAGCCCTGAGCTTCGATGGTCTTGAGGAATCCGATGACCTTTTTCTTGTCTTCTGGAGTGATGTTGGCATCGTTGAACACGGGCATGTTCTGTGGCCCAGTCGCCATTGCCTCGTAAATATGCTTTTCGCTGACGCCTTCAAGACTTGGTGCGAATTTTCCTCTGGTCAACGCTCCGCCAGCGGCAGCAGCGTTATGACACATGGCGCAGTTGACGCGGAAAATTTCGCCGCCGTCGGCAATTTCCTCGGCCTCAAGGCTGTCGTGCTCAAGATATTTGTCTTCTGGAATTCCAGGACCAGATCCAAGACTAGCTACGTACGCGGCCAGTTGAGACGTCTGCTCCTCTGTGAACTGGGCTGGCTTCTCTAAAGCCTGCGGTCCACTCATCTGCAGGGGCATACGACCGGTGCCAACCTGAAAGTCCACCGATGCCGCGCCCACTCCCACCAGTGAGGGTCCTTCATCGCTGCCACTAGCGCCCATGCCATGGCATGTTGCACAGTTGGCGACGAACAACTTCTCGCCTTCAGTCACGTCACTTGCGGAATACGTTGTTTCGGCTTTAGCTTCATTGGCGGTGCTCGCGACGGCATACAAGCCACCCGTAACGAGCAGTCCCAGTAACAGCAGCGCAATCGCTGCCAGTGGGTGACGTCGCCTCTGCGATAGTGCCTTCACGTGATGGTTCCTTCTTGTCGAGCCATTGCTGCTGAAACGATTGGGTGATGCTTCTACAGGAGGAAGTAGATGATGATGAAGAGGCCGATCCAGACCACATCGACAAAGTGCCAGTAGTAGGACACGACTATTGCGGAGGTTGCCTCGAAGTGTCCGAACCTACGGGCGGCATAGGCACGTCCGATAATCAGTAGGAACGCCACCAGACCACCAATGACGTGAAGTCCGTGGAAGCCGGTAGTCATATAGAACGCGGAACCGTATGGACCAGATCCGAGGGTAATGCCGTCTGAAACCAGGTGGGCGTACTCGAACGCTTGGACAGCAACAAAGATGGCGCCCATGAGGAAGGTGAGTAGGAACCACTCGACCATGCCCCACTTAGCAATATTGAATACGCCTGCAAGCCGCCGCGGCTGTAGTCTCTCTGCTGCGAAGACACCAAACTGGCAGGTCACGGAACTAGCCACCAAGATGATGGTGTTAGCTAGAGCAAAGGGGACGTTGAGGAGCTGTGTCTCTTCGGCCCAGATTTCCGACGATGTCGAGCGGAGCGTGAAGTACATGGCAAAAAGGCCCGCGAAGAACATCAGTTCACTGGCCAGCCATACAACGGTTCCGACGGAAACCATGTTGGGCCTGTTCAGCGTAGGGTGCACGGGGCTACTGGGGGCATGGGTCGCAGTTGTCACAAGAACATTATGGCTCTAAAACAGTCCAGTTCTCCAATGCTGAACCATCATCGGCGCGTCCGTTCAAGCTGGGAAGGCGGCTCTTCCCAGTGCTGGCGCGGAAGTAATGTAGATAGAAAGAAAAAAGAATTTCTACGAAACGTAGATAACCTTGGATGGTGAGTGATATTTCCGGTTCAAATCCACCCGTGTACACGTGGCCGCAGCTCTTCGGGAAGCTGGTCGAGGGTAAGAATCTTGCCTCTGGCGAAACAGCTTGGGCCATGGAGAACATCATGGACGGTGGCACAAGTCCCTCGAGATTGGCAGCGTTCCTCATGGGTCTGGCAGCAAAAGGCGAAACAATTGACGAGCTGACAGGCCTGACTGAAGCCATGCTGGCTCGTGCTCATCAGATCACTGTGAGCGGTCCGGCGCTGGACATCGTCGGAACCGGGGGCGACGGGTTGGAGACGCTCAATATTTCCACTATGTCTTCCTTGGTTGTCGTCGGGGCTGGGCTCAAGGTTGTCAAGCATGGCAACCGGGGAGCTTCCAGCGCGTCCGGAGCTGCAGACGTTATCGAGGCACTCGGCGTGCGCCTGGATCTCCCCGTGGAGAGAGTGGCAGAAGTAGCTGATGAGGTTGGCATCACCTTCTGCTTTGCACAGGCTTTTCATCCCTCGATGCGCCACGCGGCCGTGACCCGTCGGGACATGGGGATCCGCACGGCATTCAACGTCTTGGGTCCTTTGACCAATCCCGCCCGTGTTGGCTTTCAGGCGCTTGGTGTAGCCGACTCCCGCATGGCGCCCTTAATGGCCGGAGTGCTGGCAAAACGAGGCACTCAGGCATTGGTCTTTCGTGGCAGTGATGGCCGGGACAAGATGACTACGTCGGGTCCAACGCAACTCTGGGACGTACGGAACGGGTTGGTGACCGAGTCCACGGTCGAGCCCCCCGACTTCGGGCTGGAAGTGGTGCCCACCGATGCTTTGAAGGGCCGTGACCCGAACTACAACGCAGGTATCGTCAGGAGTGTCCTGGCGGGTGATCGCGGACCGGTACGGGACGCGGTTGTGCTCAATGCCGCCGCAGGCATGGCAGCGGCGGATACAACCGCGACGGGACCGGCTAGCGAACGCATCCTGTCAAACATGGCGGCAGCGCGCAGTTCCATCGATTCCGGGGCTGCTGCTGCTGTGTTGGAGCGATGGATCAAGGCTACCCAATAGGTGGTCTTATTCAAGGCCCAGGGAGAAGGCTGCATCCAAATCGTTCGATGAGTAAGAGCGAAACGCAATCTGTGTAGTTGTTTCGACCACCCCCTGAACCTTCGACAGCCTGTCGGCGATGACGTCAGCCAGATCTTCATGCCGCGCCACTCGGGCTAGTGCTATCAGGTCACAACCTCCGGTCACCGAGTAGACCTCGCTGATGCCCTCAATCTCGGAGATTTCTTGTGCGCTCTCCGGGATACGTTTGGAGTCTGTCTGGATGAGAACGAATGCAGTGATCATGGTTGTCCTTCTTTCACGGTGCATGGTGTACACCAAGTCTATTTGTCGTTCGTGTCCGCAGCATTTCTTCGTTTTCCGAGGGCAGCCCGTATGAGTCTGTGACCGAGTAGCAGCGCCCCCAGAACAAGCAGAGTGACGATCTGGAAACTCAGAGCCGGTGGTTGATCGAGAAACCCTCGGAGCGTCAACCCGCCGATGACAGTTACGAGCCACACCAGGACACCGTTAGGCCAGAAGCGGCTTGGTGCGTTCCAGTTCTGTGTAATCGACCAGCCGGCCACACAAGAAGCCAGAAACGGAGCTGCCGTTGACAGTATGCCCATCGTCGTAAGACCGCTTTCATGCTGGGTGCGGCCCATCGCAGAAAAAATGAGAATGAGAAGTAGATCGGTGAGTAGAACGGTGAGCCATCGACTGGGGGAGTGCACCGTATGTTCGTTCGACACCATAGGTCCACCGTAGCGGTCCGGAACATGGCCCCAAGAATTGCTCCGGCCTACTCTAGCTAAGCACGAGGGTAGTAAGTATGCTTTTGACAAGTGAGACAGGGTGAAATGTCGGCCTCGGCAGACAGCGGAGCAGCAGGAGAGGCATATGATCAGCGTCAGACCCTCAGATCTCGTGGTCCGGCTAGAGAAACTCAAAGGCCTCGACCCCCTCACTAGTAGAGTCCGGGGTGTTGTCCACAAAGTTCTTCAACCACAGCCGTTACGGGACCTACTCCACGGAGTCCCACTAGGTCATCCTTTGCATCCACTCATGGTTCAGGTCCCTCTAGGTTCGTGGCTCTCAGCAGCTGTCCTGGACATAATTCCCGACACAGAGCGGGCAGCCCGGACATTAATCGGTGTTGGTATTCTTAGCGCGGCCCCTGCAGCTGCCAGTGGTTACGCCGACTGGTCGGAGACTGATCCGTCGCAACAACGAGTGGGCCTGATTCATTCGACGGCAAACCTCGTGGCACTCGTGCTCTATGCCGCTTCCTGGAAGCAGCGCTCTACTCACCGAAGTGTAGCGGCGAAGGTTCTTTCCTACAGTGGGTTACTGGCTGTATCTGCTGGCGGATTCCTCGGAGGCCACCTGGCTTATAGGCAAAGAGTGGGCATGGATCACTCCGGCGACCTCTCCCATCTGGTCGGTAGGGGTTGGCAAAGTCTCGGTCCTCTGGTCGATTTTCCGGAGAATCAGTTGTCGCAACGACAAATTGAGGGATCCCCCATGGTGGTTTACCGTCGCGGTGAAACAATCTATGTGCTGTCGGATGTTTGCAGCCACCTCGCCGGGCCCCTCCACGAGGGCACTGTGGCCGACGTCGATGGAAGTCCTTGCGTTGTCTGCCCGTGGCATCAGAGCACCTTCGCGCTAGAGAGCGGGGGAGTGATTCGAGGTCCTGCCACCGCACCGCAATCCGCCCTGAAAACGAAGATCATTGATGGCGTCGTCCAAGTGGCCGCCCAGAGCGAACGCTAGCACCCTGCCGTAGAGTACCGGTGAGAGAAGTAGTGCGCACAGGTGATGCAAGGAATGATGGATTACATGGCTGGTAAGCGAACGTCGTCGGCTGCCTTTATGCGTATGACTGGTCGTTTAAGATCCATTTTCGGGCCAGCACAGGTGAGCAGTCTGAACCATCCGATGACAGAGGAAAATCAGAAACTTTTACAATCCATGCAGGGATCTGCCGGACAGTGGCAAACGGTGAAGCGCGCAGATGGCACGAGTTATATTGTTGCGAGGTAAGCAATCAACACGCTAGTTGACATAATGTAGATTATCGGCGTTTCATCACTGTGGTTAGTAGTGACCAAATTCTCCATCGTCGGAGTGCCATAACTACAACGGTCAGGTCCGAATGTATGCGGCTAGATGCTTACCAGTCAGCGTGGATTGCGCAGCGACAAGATCCGCTGGAGTTCCTTCAAAAACGATGTGACCGCCGTCGTGACCTGCGCCAGGCCCCACGTCAATGATCCAATCCGCGTGGGCCATAACAGCCTGGTGGTGCTCAACGACGATGACTGATTTTCCAGAGTCGATCAACGCGTCCAACATTCCGAGTAAATTCTTGACGTCGGCCAAGTGTAATCCTGTGGTGGGTTCGTCGAGAACGTAGACACGGCCCTCTTCTGCCATTCGAGTGGCAAGCTTGAGCCGCTGGCGTTCGCCGCCAGAGAGCGTCGTTAGTGGTTGCCCAAGACTGATGTAACCAAGTCCAACGTCGATAAGCCGGTGCAAGATTTTTTGCGCGGCCGGCGTTCGAGCCTCGCCGTACTCAAAAAATTTCTCTGCCTCAGTGACAGACATCGACAGCACCTGAGCAATGTTCCGACCACCCAACTGATACTCCAGCACTGAGGACAAGAACCGTTTACCACCGCATTCCTCACAGGAGGACTGAACGGTTGCCATCACACCAAGATCCGTGTAAGTGACGCCAGCACCATGACAGGTGGGGCAGGCGCCAGCGGAATTGGAGCTGAATAACGCGGATTTGACCCCATTGGTCTTCGCGAAGGCCTTTCGTATCGGGTCTAGAAGCCCCGTGTACGTGGCTGGGTTACTCCGACGTGAACCGCGGATTGCGCCTTGATCAACAACCACCACACCTTCCCTGCCAGCCACAGAACCATTGATCAGGGAGCTCTTGCCGGAACCTGCCACACCAGTGAGTACGCAGAGCATACCCAGTGGGATGTCTACGTCGACGTCCTGAAGGTTGTGCTTCGAAGCACCCCGGATCTCCAATGAGCCAGTGGGCGAACGTACTGAATCCTTCAGGGCGGCTCGGTCATCGAGGTGATGGCCCGTTGCGGTGTCGCTCCCCCGGAGCGCCTCCACGGTGCCCTCAAAGCCGAGGGCACCCCCTTCTGTACCTGCGCCAGGACCAAGGTCGACCACGTGGTCGGCAATCGCAATCGTCTCTGGCTTGTGCTCAACGACCAAGACGGTATTTCCCTTATCCCGCAATTGCAGGAGAAGTTGATTCATCCGCTCGATGTCGTGCGGATGCAGGCCGATCGTTGGCTCGTCGAAGACGTAGGTGACGTCCGTCAGCGACGAGCCGAGATGACGGATCATCTTGGTTCGCTGCGCCTCTCCCCCAGATAAAGTGCCCGCGGGGCGGTCCAGTGACAGGTACCCCAGACCGATATCGGAAAAAGAGTCGAGTAGATGCTGAAGGCCCAAGGTTAAGGGCGCAACCGACGGTTCATCGAGGTCGCGGACCCATTCGGCCAAGTCACTGATCTGCAGGGCGCATAGATCAGCGATGTTACTGCCGTTGATCTTGGAGGACCTCGTCTCCTCGCTCAGCCTTGTCCCGTCACACTCCGGACACGTCTGGAATGTGACCGCACGATCAACGAAGGTGCGGATATGTGGCTGGAGCGAATCGATGTCCTTTGAGAGGAACGACTTCTGGATCTTCGGAATCAGCCCTTCATAGGTGAGGTTGATGCCCTCAACCTTGATTTTCGTGGGTTTTTTGTACAGCAGATCCCGTATTTCGCGTTTGGTGTAGTCGCTGATCATTTTGTCAGGATCGAACAGACCACAACCGCGAAAAATCCGCCCGTGCCAGCCGTCCATGCTGTACCCCGGAATCGTGATGGCCCCCTCATTGAGCGAGAGGCTATCGTCGTAGAGGGCGCTCAGATCGATGTCGGAGACCCGGCCCATGCCCTCACAGCGCGGACACATACCCCCAGTGATACTGAAGCTGCGACGCTCTTGGACCTTCTCTCCACCTCGATCCAGGGTCACTGCCCCGGCACCGCTGATCGATGCCACGTTGAACGAATATGCCTGAGGTGAACCAATCTGTGGTTGCCCTAGACGGCTGAAGACAATTCGCAGCATCGCATTGGCATCGGTTGCCGTACCGACCGTTGACCGGGGATTCTTCCCCATCCGTTCCTGATCGACGATGATCGCCGTCGTTAACCCCTCGAGGACATCCACGTCAGGACGGGCCTGCGTTGGCATGAAGCCCTGGACGAACGCACTATAGGTCTCGTTGATCATCCGCTGTGATTCCGCAGCGATTGTCGCGAACACCAGAGAGCTCTTGCCCGAGCCGGATACACCGGTAAATACCGTCAACCGACGCTTGGGAATATCGACGTCGATGTTCTTGAGATTGTTTTCACGGGCACCCTGTACGCGAATCAGATCGTGATTGTCAGCGACGTGCATTTCAGCTGGAAGCTCCGAGGAAGTATTTGTGCCCTTACTCATTGCATCTCCATCTCGCTACCGAGCTCCGGTGGTCGGTTTGTCGCAAACAGCTGGCACGTAGAGTTGTAATACGAATCCGTGAGCCCTTGCGCTTCCATTCCGAGCCTCGAGCACACTTGTTGTGACTTCAAATTATCGGGGTTGGTTACCGCAATAATCTTCTCCAGTCCTGCCTCAAATCCACTGCTAAGCGCCGCGGCAGCTCCCTCTGAAGCATAGCCCTGCCCCCAGAAATCCGGATGAAAATGCCACCCGATTTCCGTATCGCCCGACGGTTCCAGCGGTTCGATGCCAGAGGACGGTATGGACTTCAGCAAAATGGTGCCGACTAATTGGGAATCATCAAGTCGTTGGGCTGCCCAAATTCCATGCACGCCATCAAATGATGTCTGCCAGCGCTCAATCCGCGCCCGCGCCTCGTCAACATTCTGCATGAGCCTGGGGACCTGCCCGATATACCGTTGAACATCCCACCGTGAATACATGTCGTAGACGAATTTGGCATCGTTGCTTTCCCACGGACGGAGAACTAAACGTTCAGTTCGTAAGGACCTCATCCTCGTCGCTTGCTAGGCACGAAACGCTTTGGCAAAAATACCGGGTAGTCTCAGCCAACCCGGTTTGGCTGCGAATTCGGTGAGAAGGCGCCCTGTTGCCGCGGCGCTTCTGGATGTGACAAACCACGGTGGTTTCGGAAAGAGCGCAAACTCACCGTGACGGACAGACCGAGGGAAAGGTCTGAATGGGCCTCGAACAACTGTTTTCTCAGGATTTTCAAGCAACAGCGCATTGTGCACCACGCCGATTCCACTTTCGACGTTCTCCAGCGTGTGGCCGGGATAGGCGCCCCACGGCGCTGCCGCGGTAAGGAAGCCAAGCGCTGTCCATGCGTTAATCGCGATAGTGCCATAGCGCAGTTTTGCAATAGCTTCATCAAAGTCGTGCCCAAGATAGCGCATAGTCTCCGGCGCGACGATGACGTTAGCGCCTAGCGTGCCCAGAAAATCGTCGTTGACAGTGTTGACCGCACGATCGACAAACTCCTGTCCCTGTCCCGGTAACTCAAGGAATCCTAGAACTGGTGCAAAGTACTCAGTATTGCGCATGATGTCATCGTCAACGGTTACGTCCACCAGCAAACGCTGGTTCGATGGCCCCAGACGCTCCGCCTGTGGATACGATTCCAGCGCCGCCGACACCCGGTCATCACTTCCGGGGTACCAGGCTGCGCGTGCCGGGACCTCGTTGAGAACATCGCGGATGGCGTCCCGAAAAGCGTCCTTCTGCGGCCATTCTGAGCTGACCAAGACCGTTTGTCCGGCAATGCAGTTGTAGCCTCCGTTGTGGAGACGCTGGGTCACCACATGCTCCGCTTGGTAGCGCAGATCCGCTTCGGTCCACTCCCCCGGAACCACAATGATGGGTGAGACTCCCCCGAGTTCACTCGTCATGGGCTTGTCGAGGCTAGGCTCCCCGGCCGCCTTCCGCCGTCGGCCCTCCTCTCCAGGGCCAAAGGCAACGACGTCGTGCGTCGCGGCGCTACCGGTGATGTGGACATGTGAAATGTCGGGATGATGCGCCAGGTAACCGCCGACGTCGCCGCCTCCACTGACTATGCGCAAAAGCCCCCTGCTGATCAAGGGTGCATAGGCCTTCGCAAACACCGGACCCATGGCGTCCATGACGGGGTTGAGTTTCAGAATGCTGACACGGTTTGCGGCGATCAGTGAGTAGAGAACGTCCAACGTTGGGATTGACGTGACGTTCCCAGCCCCAAGGACGAGGCCAACGCCGCCGGTCTCCTTCGGTGTGAGCGCACCCAGTCCTGCTGTTGACCGGACGTCATCCGAGCTCACCCCGGGTGGCATCCATACGTCCGCACTGAAACCGTGTAAAAGGAGCGCCTCGTATGAACTGTGAGGCAGAACCGGTACGGTCACCCGGCCGCCAGGAGCGTGTCCGAAGCGTATCGTCTCAATGGGACTCTCGCCACGGCCGATGGCGTCGATACTTTCGCGCAGGACAGTGAGCGCGGCAAGGACCGCGTAGGGCCCCGAGGTCCACTCCTCACCGACGAAAGCAGAGTCCGGCTCCAGAGCCTTAAACTCGGCAGCAGTCTTTGCCCACTCTTTCGCCGCGAGAGCGACCGAGTCATGGAGTGCGGCCAACAGCGCAGACCGGCCAGAACCATCTGTCTCGCCCCAACGCTGCTCCCCGGATTGCAGCGCCAAGATATCGGCGTCCAGTGCGCTCCGGGTGCTCACGTCAGGTTCTTTCTCCTGCGTTGCCTTGCTCATGATGTCTCCGGACTGTGGAAGGTGACTTGAACGGTGCTCTTAGCGATTATTGTTATCGAGCGTGTTTTGGGTAGTAGGCAGATAGTGAGCCCACCAGCGCAGAATGTGCTCGAAGCGCTGTCTGCGGTGCCAAGGCGTTCCCGTACGCGATAGATCGTGGTTCTCGCCGGGAAAAATCAGAAGCTGCGTTTGTACACCCTTGAGCTTCAAGGCCGTGTAATAGCGTTGTGCTTGCTCTAACGGGCAACGCAGATCATCCTCGGAATGAATCACAAACGTGGGCGTCTGGACTGCATCGATGTGTGCAAACGGATTTTGATCGCGCACCTTATCCGGGTCAGTCCCGGTATAGGCGCCGGAAAAGAACCAGCCAATGTCGGAAGAACCGACGAAGGACGGCGGATCCAGAAAACCGCGTTCCACGATTGCGGCAGTGAACCGGTGGTCCTGCGAGATGGTCCAAGCCGTGAGGTACCCGCCATAGGATCCGCCCATGACACCCAGCCGCTTCCGGTCCAAGCCAGGGTTTTCCTCCAGCGAACCTTCGAGGAACGCAATGACGTCGTCGTAGTCGACGGTTCCCATCGCTTCCTTGATGATTCGGCCATGTTCTTGCCCGTACCCGGCGGCCCCTCGCGGATTGCACAACAGGACGGCATAACCAGCTTGGGCATAGATTTGGGCTTCGTCAAAGAGTCCAACACCGTATTGGGCGTAAGGTCCACCGTGGATGTTCAGAAGCACGGGGTGCGGTCCTTCGCCTTCAGGCATGACAATCCACCCGTGAACGGGGTAGCCGTCCGGAGCAGTGAACGTCGCTTCCCGTGGCGCTTCAATCCGGGCCTGTTCCCTCAGACTTTTGGAGAAGTCCGTCAGCTGGTGCCAGCTACCGTCTACGCGGGCAAGGTCCCCGGCAGTTCCGGGATCCGTATAGGTGACGACGACGGTTGTACTGGATGCCGCCGCACCAGTGATGATTCGCTCTCCAGAGGATACGACGTTGAGTGTTCCGTCGGTTGATACGTGCACCAGCTCCCCGATGCCG
The DNA here is from genome assembly GCA_038199985.1 of Actinomycetales bacterium. Classification (GTDB taxonomy): domain Bacteria; phylum Actinomycetota; class Actinomycetes; order Actinomycetales; family Micrococcaceae; genus Arthrobacter_J. The sequence continues at coordinate 60,146 of JBBPYK010000069.1, forward strand.
CGGGTCCGGTTATAGAGCAGCACACCGCCCGCTTCCAACGGGATGATATCCCCGACTTCATCTGGATCAAGAATCTCCGGGTTCGTCAGCCGGACAGCGGCCGCTCCCGTGTCTGCAGAGACGGCGTAGAGAGCGGAGTTACGCGCAACAAAGTCCATGCCCTCAGGGCCGAGATCACTACCCAGGAAATACAGCGCGGCACCATCAACGCTCTCAACCGGTCGTGAACATGCGATGCCTTCCGGTGTCGGAATGACTGAGATCCGGCCACCCTCACGTGGCGCTTCGTAGAGTACCGACATCAATGAGTCGTCGGCGCCTACAAGAGGTGAACCACTGAACAGTACCTTCTGGCCATTTGTGCTGAACACAGGCTGGCCGTAGTCCGCATCGTCAGAGGTCAACTGCAGGGCTGGAGGAAAGCCACCATATTCAGTCTTGTCCTTCTCTCCCGAAGTTTCGGCGCCTCGGCCTACCGGCTTGATGTAGGGCGCAGTGTCCGGATCCGGAACGTCCATGATAAACACATGGTTGTGCTGGTCTGCGGTATAGCCCAATCCGTTCATCCGGTACTTCTTGTCCGTGATCAGACGAGGATCTTCGGTGCTGGCGCTGACGCCGTCGAGCGTACCGTACCGTCCGTGCTCGGCAACTCTGGATGTGAACACTATGCTCCGGGAGTCAGGAGCCCACGAAAACCATGACACGCCGCTCTTCTGATCAGAGATAGCCATCGGTTCACCGCCGTCGGTCCGCATCATGGTCAGCTGCGGACGAGAGTCGGGTCCGGCACGCAGGAAGGCCAGTAGCGTTCCGTCAGGCGAATACTGTGGAGACGTATCCCGAAATCCTCGGGTGAGCCGCCGCGCATTGCCCTCTCCGGTGGGCACTTCCCATATTTGGCCGACGTAGCTGTCAGCGTCGAAATCAGGTCTGGTCACGGAGACGGCTACCCAGTCCCCCGATGGGCGCAGAGTTGGTGCGGACAAGGAATTAAGGAGACGCAGGTCACTTGGTTTCACCCCCTGAGCGTAGTCCGAAGGTACTATGGGCGCGAATTCAGGCACGGGCAGGGGATGAGCTTTACGATGGGTCGGTGACCGCCTCTCCCAGCAACGCACTGTGCTGCCCCGTTTGTCATGGCAGCATGCTCATATCCGACGTAGACCAGCTGACGTGTCCCCGGGGACATCACTACGACGTCGCCAAACAGGGTTACTACAACCTCCTCACCGGTCGCGGAACGAAGTTTCAGGCTGACACCGCCGACATGGTGCGTGCACGGGCGGACTTTCAGAATGAGGGCCACTACCTGCCTCTGGCGGACGCCGTCGCTGATGCAGTGCAGCGCAGCGCAACTGTCGAGTCTCCCCTGCTGCTCGACGTCGGCGCGGGGACGGGCTATTACCTCGAACAGTTGCAGAAGCGCATCGTCGGGGCCGACGCCGTCGCGCTTGATATCTCAAGGTATGCACTCCGGCGTTGTGCCCGCACCGAGGGCCGGCCTTTGAGCCTGGTGTGGGACATCTGGCAGCGATTACCCGTTCAAGACGCCACCATCGATGTCATCATCAACATTTTTGCGCCACGAAATCTGTCTGAGTTCCATCGTGTCCTGCGACCGAACGGCCGATTCGTCGTAGTCACCCCGCTCCCCGGCCATCTCCAGGAACTGAGGGAAACCGTCGGAATGCTTGACGTTGGCGAGGACAAGGCCACCGATCTACGCAACTCGGCGCAGCCACTATTCGAAGAGCTTGAATCCAGTGAGTTGTGCTACGCGATGCACCTGGATAAGGACGACGTCGTCAACGCCGCCCTCATGGGGCCATCCGCTTTCCACACGACGGTCGAAACGGTTCAGGCTGCTGCATCCGGCTTGACAGGCCTGGACGTCACCGCGCGTTTCAGCCTGCAAGTATTTAGCCCAGTTACCGGGATGCCGCTCTCATCGGCTATGTAACGAGCCTCACTTCAGGCATGATAGAGGTACCGGCGTCTCAGGCAAAGGCAACCCGCGTCGCAGACCTTTACGGGAACCGCAACAGACTCCAGGGGGAGCAATGTTCGAATGGATCGTCGAAAATATCTGGATCCTATGGTTGGTCCTGTTCTTGGCTCTCGCAGCCATCGAATCCCTGACGCTTGATCTCTTCTTCCTCATGTTGTCGGCTGGTGCGCTTGTGGCCCTAATTACCACCTTTCTCGGTGCACCTTTTGTACTTCAGGTTGTCGTGTTCTGCGTCGTCTCCCTACTGATGATCGTCCTTGTCCGGCCGATCGCTCTGAAACACTTAAAAAAGGGTCCGCGCGAGCAACGAAGCAATATGGAACGCCTCATTGGAGAAACAGCAATGGCGCTGGAACCAGTAACTGGCACCTCGGGACTAGTAAAACTCGGTGGCGACACCTGGTCCGCCAAGACTGTTGATGGTTCGTCAGTCCAAGCCGGAGAACGAGTCTCCGTTTCTAGAATCGACGGGGCCACGGCCGTGGTCCATGCCCTGAGGAAGTCAGATTCCGGATCCCTGCTCCCATAGCGGGATCAATTCACAACAACCCAACACGCAAGGGGAAATATGAACGACGGCGCCAGCGCCGGATCGATAGGTCTCACCGTAGTCCTGATCGTTCTCGTCATTTTTGTACTGATCATTCTGGTCAGATCCATCCGAATCGTTCCGCAAGCAAGGGCAGGCGTCGTCGAACGTCTGGGTAAGTACCAGCGCACTCTTGGCCCGGGGCTCACCATCCTCATTCCCTTTGTGGACAGGGTCCTACCCATGCTGGACCTTCGTGAACAAGTGGTTTCGTTTCCGCCCCAGCCGGTTATCACCGAGGACAACCTTGTCGTCTCTATCGACACTGTCGTCTATTTCCAGGTAACGGACCCCCGCGCAGCGACCTACGAAATCCAAAACTATATTCAGGCTGTTGAGCAACTGACAATTACGACGCTACGAAACGTCGTCGGAGGCCTGAACCTCGAGCAAGCGCTGACATCCAGGGACCAGATCAACGGCCAAATGCGTGGAGTCCTCGACGAAGCAACCGGCCGGTGGGGTATTCGCGTTGGCCGTGTGGAGCTCAAAGCCATCGACCCGCCCCTATCCATTCAGGACTCCATGGAGAAGCAGATGCGTGCCGAACGTGATCGTCGTGCGGCCATTCTCACAGCGGAAGGCACCAAGCAGTCCGCCATTCTTACCGCCGAGGGTCAACGGCAGGCGTCGATCCTCGCCGCAGAGGGCGACGCCAAAGCGGCAATTCTCCGAGCTGACGGCGAATCACAGGCTATCCAGAAGGTCTTTGGTGCCATCCACGCGGGAAATCCAACGCAGAAATTGCTGGCCTACCAGTACTTGCAGACTCTGCCCAAACTCGCTGACGGAACGGCTAACAAGCTGTGGATCATCCCCAGCGAAATCGGCGAAGCACTCAAGGGAATCGGCGACGTCCTCGGAAACTCCACCCCGGATGCAGCCTCGTCATCTATGGACTCCGGACCAGTTGGCCATGGATCATAGCGTATAATTGACTCTTCGCCTATAGAAATCGCAGACGTGTACGGTGTCTGGCGGAATACGCCGGGCACCGTACACGTTATGTCTGCTGTCTGGTAAGTCCAATGCCAGCCGAAAACTTTCCTTCTTTTCGAAGGCACACCGTCAGAACTACTTTAGGGAGCCGACACACATGAGCGATCGCAGCTTGCGGGGTATGCGCCTCGGTGCGCAGAGCATGGAAACGGAGTCAGGCGTAGAGCCGGCACCGCGCCAGCGCGTCGAATACCGTTGCAGCGACGGCGAGAGGGTTTTCGTCACCTTCTCCTCCGAAGCAGAAATTCCTCCGGTATGGGTTTCCAAGACGGGTAAGGAAGCCATCATTGTTGATGGTGAAAAACCGATCAATCCCAACGACAAGCCAGTGCGCACCCACTGGGACATGCTCCTTGAGCGCAGGTCGGTCGAAGAGCTGGAACAGATCCTCAAGGACCGCCTCACCAAGCTGCGCGAACGTCGTCGATCAGCTTGAGCTTTTCTTAAACGTGTAGGGCCGGAGCGTATGCTCTGGCCCTACACGTTTAAGCGCTGATCCAGTACCCGTTGCTAGTCAGCGCTGAGTCAATGTTGCCCACCGAGCTTGCAAGCCCCAACGCGTCACATTCAACATGGCTTCGACCACGATGTTTCCGCTCATCTTCGAATCTCCGAGAACACGCTCCACAAAGGTGATTGGAACCTCCACAATGTGCATTCCCTGGCGCGCTACGCGGAACGTCATATCGACTTGAAACCCGTAGCCGACAGATTCGATCTGAGAGAGATCGACGTTCTCCAACGTTGTCCTACGAAACGCGCGGTAACCAGCGGTGATGTCGCGGAGCCGGAGACCGAGCAAGAGCCGGGAATACGTACTACCCGCTCGGGAAATGAGTGTGCGGTGCAGCGGCCAATTGACCACGCTTCCGCCTGGGACCCAGCGAGATCCGATGACAAGGTCGGCGCCTTCATCCACGGCTGCAAGAAGGGAGGGCAGCTCCTCGGGACGGTGTGAACCATCGGCGTCCATTTCCACGAGTACGTCATACTCACGTTCCAGACCCCAACGAAAACCTGCGATATACGCGGCCCCGAGGCCCTCTTTCCCCTGTCGATGAAGAACGTGAACGTTATAGTCCTCTGAAGCGATTCCATCAGCGAACTCACCGGTTCCGTCAGGACTGTTGTCATCAACCACAAGAACGTCGCTGTCCGGAACAGATCTTCTCAGCCGCGACAACGTGTCCGGGAGCGACTCAATCTCGTTATAGGTGGGAATGATGGTTAGGACCCGCACTCAGATACCTTCCTAGGCTGTTCGCGGCTGCTGAAACGCAGCTGGACTATGGCAGATGCACACAGCAAGTGTTCCAGTATAGGCCAGCTGGCGAAGTGGTCCGGCGGGCGTGCCTGCCGCGGGTGGGTCCACGCGCCTTCGGACCAGAAACAGCCAACAGACCGGACCTGTTTTCTAATGACGCGCCAACCCACCCCGGTTGCAGTGCCGGGACGGCGTCCGCGGGGGTACCCCAGTGGCAGACGACGTTGTTCTCCGGCCAGGAAACACTCACCCTCACCGAGAAGCCAAAAGCAACGGACGGTTAAGGTTTGTAACCTGTAGGTTCTCCAGCCTACTGATCCCCTCCCCCGTGTCAATCCTGCTCTGACGTGCTCAGATAGCCATCGGTGCACGTCAGAAGCTTGCAGAACGGACCCATACTTTATAGGAAAGTCTGAAAAGAACCTGAATGCTCAGCTAAAAGCGGGATCATTGTGCAAGAGGCTGCCTCTGTGAACGGTCCGCAGACACACGGGCGGTTTTTCTGAATCAAGAGCCGGCAGCAACGGCGTCCCCGCTCGCGGATCTGTGCTCCAAGACTGGACACGATTGTCCGGCGTTTGCACCATGAGCTCCTCGACCTGCCAAACCGCATACGAGGCAGGAGTGCCTGGAGCAAGCTGCCCGAGCATAGGGTCCGAGCTCCGTGCAGCGCGCCAACCAGCCCGGGTATGCGCAATGAAGGCTGCCCTCGCGGAAATGCGTTCTCGCTCGTTACCGAGCTGCATGCAGCCACGGATAGCGGACCAGGGATCCATTGGCACTACCGGTGAGTCAGAACCGAGGGCGACTGGAACTCCTGCAGAAATCAGGGTGCCAACTCTGTTCATCAGCTTTGATCGCTGCCCCAAACGCTGGTCGTACATGCCCCGAGGGCGACCCCAAGTGGAATCAAATCCCGGCTGCATACTGCAGGTGACGCCAAAGCGCAGCAGAGAGGCGACGGCGTCGTCGTCGGTCATCTCCACATGCTCCAACCTGTGCCCGGCTGCCAGAAGTCTGTCGAGTCCTACCCGACGTTCGGCGAGTTGAAGTCCTTCAATTACTGTGTCGAGTCCGCGGTCTCCAATGACGTGGAATCCAGCCTGTAGGCCTATATCGGTTGCGGCGCACACATGGGCGGCTACCTCTGCCGCGCTCAGGAAGAGGGTCCCCGTAGAGTCTGCCGCGTCGTTGTAACCCTCGCGCAGAGCAGCAGTGTAGGAGCCAATGGAACCATCGACATTCACGTCCCCAGCCAGCCCCAATAGACGGCCCTCGAATTGGTCTGCAACCTCGCGTGCCTGGTCTGCGGAAGACACCACTTGTCCCCAGTATGGGAGGACTTCAGGACGCTGATGGTGGTCCGCAGCAGCGGCGTCGAGCCCTATAGCCAAGCGCAAATCTTCCACCGGGGATATGTGCGGGGCAGCCATCTCGGCCACCGCCACAATCCCCCGTGATGCTGCGTGAGAAAACGCTGCTGTCTGAAAATGGTGCCTCTGTTCCAGCGTCAATTGGCGCGAAGCGCTGCGTGCCACCTCATGCGCCTCGCGAACAACAAAACCGTTGTTCCAGCCGTTCTGGTCCTGCAGCCGAAGAGATGCCGCGAACGTTCCGGACACCACTGCGGAGTGGATGTCTGCACGCACCAAATAGACAGCCCGGTGGCCGGACGCCGCATCCAGCTCGGCAGCACTGGGCGACCTCCGCTCCGGCCACGAGGACTCGTCCCACCCAAACCCGACAATCATTCCGGTAGATCCGACAGCTGCCCGTTCCACTACGGAAAGAAGCTCGGCGAGCGATTCGACACCGCTGAGGTCCACAGATGCCAGAGCGATACCCGTCTCCGTCAGGTGGACATGGGAATCCACAAAGCCGGGCGTAATAAGTGCCCCATCTAGATCCACAACCTCCATCGAGCGGTCCGCAATAGACGTTGCCGCATATTCGGAGCCAACCCAGGCAACGGTGTCACCGTCGACCAGCATCGCCGTCGCAAAGGGGTCCGCAGCGCTATAGACGGAACCGTTGCGATAAAGAATGGGCCTGGATGTGGATGCGCCACCAGGAAGAACGGCCACCAGAGATCAACTCCTACGAAAGATACTGACTTTTGGGATCATTCTGAAATATTTGAATAGGCAACGACACCCCGGCGGATGCTGGCAACGGCCCGGATGCATGTGACGTGCAACCCGGCAGGCAAGTCAGGGACCTGTGCGAGTTGATCCAATAGATCTATCACCTGTTTGGCCCACCGGACAAAGTCTCCGGCCGCCAGCTCGGTTCCCTTCAACGCTTGTTGCAGCGAGCTGCCTCTTGCCCATTTGTACATAGGCCAGACAAGGCCCAGTTCTGGTTCCCCAGTCTCGGGCAGTTTGTGTGTCACTTCCAGGTCTGTCAGCTGAGACCACTGACGGACTATGACGTCCACGGACGGCTCCATCGCCGACCCAGGCATCGCAGGCCGCATGCCGCGTTCTTCTCGTTTGGCCTGGTAGACGAGTACCGTGGCCAATGAAGCCACTTCGGCTGCGTCCAACCCGTCCCATGCCCCATGTTCGAGGGACAGCGCAACCAAAAGGTCCTTCTCGCCGTAAATTCGTTTCAGCCGGCTACCAGCGGGGGTTATCGCCAGTCCTGACTCTGTTCTCACCATGTAGCCGTAGTGCAGTAATACCTCGCATACACGGTCGAACGTTTTGACGATGGTATTGGTACGACCTTGAATCTGCGACGTGAGCTGGTTGGTTTCGCGGCTGAGTTTCCACCAGCGCTCTGCCCACCGAGCATGGCTCTCTCTGTCGCTGCAGCCGTGACACGGGTGCGCCCGCAATTTCCGGCGAAGCTCCGTGGCCGCGATTTCCTGCTGGTTACCCCGGCGAGCAGGCTGCGCTTCGGCGGAGCGAGCGGGCCGCTTCTCGCGAAGAGCGTTTCGGACCGAGGATGAGAGGTCGCGGCGTTCTTTCGGTGAGTTCTGGTTGAAGTGCTTAGGGATCCGGATTCGCGAGTAAGGTTCCAGCGGTGTATCCACATCCCGCGTACCCAGACGACGGACCTGTTTATCTTCCGTCAAAACTGTGGGACGAGGATCGCGTGAGTTGCGGTCCTCAGACAACACCACAGCGAATCCCTGAAGACGACCGCCCGGCACCTCAACAATGTCGCCGGGTCGAAGGTCCTGCAGGGACTCGGCTGTCGATGACCTTCTGGACCGTGATTCGTTACGCGCCGCTTTGGATTCGACGTCCGAGAGCTCCCGTCTAAGGGCTGCATACTCGGAGAAATCTCCAAGATGGCAGGTCATGGAGTTGCTGTAGCCTTCGAGTGACTCTTCCCTGCTCCTGACCTGGCGAGCCAGTCCCACCACAGAGCGGTCAGCCTGAAATTGTGCGAAGGACGATTCGAGAATTCTGCGCGAACGATCGCGTCCGAATTGAGCGACCAGGTTGATGCTCATGTTGTAGGTAGGGCGAAAACTCGAGTTCAGCGGGTAGGTGCGTCGGGATGCCAGGCCCGCAACGGCCGTTGGATCCGTACCGGGTTGCCACAGTACGACGGCGTGCCCCTCCACATCGATCCCCCGGCGCCCTGCACGCCCAGTGAGCTGGGTGTACTCCCCTGCGGTGATATCCACATGCGATTCCCCATTGAACTTGTCCAGCTTTTCGAGCACCACTGAACGTGCTGGCATGTTGACGCCTAATGCCAGAGTCTCCGTGGCGAATACTGCCTTCACGAGCCCCTGGGAAAAGAGCCTCTCCACCACTTCCTTAAATGTGGGCAGCATGCCAGCGTGATGGGCAGCGTATCCACGGATGAGCCCCTCACGCCATGTCCAGAACCCGAGAACTTCCAGATCCTCCTCCGGGATGTTCTGACTGGACTCGTCGACAAGGGCGCTGATCCGGTGCCGTTCCGGCTCAGTAGTGAGCCAAATACCGGAATCAACGCATTGACGAACCGCCCCGTCACACCCGTTGCGGGAGAAAATAAAGGTAATGGCAGGAAGGAGCCCATCCTGATCCAGCCGGGCGATCACTTGTGGCCTCGTAGCGCGCCGTACTCGAGGCTCAGGAGGAGCCGACCGGGCAGGGTGACGTCCCCGCCGCCGTCCACCTGCTCCCCAGCCTGAGCGCTGATTCGAACGTGACTCAGACTGGGCCAGACGCAAGAGCTCAGGATTGACTGAGTACCGGTCCTGGGCACCCACGTCTCCTTCCCCGACGGTCTCATCAAAGGGAACATCGGACGCGAATAGCTCCACCAGTTCGCGACCTACCATGACATGCTGCCACAGTGGTACCGGCCGGTGTTCCGATACGACGACGTCGGTGTGACCACGGACAGTGTCCAACCACGCTCCGAATTCCTCGGCGTTGGAAACGGTTGCGCTCAGAGAAACGAGGAGCACGTCTTCGGGAAGGTGGATAATCACTTCTTCCCACACAGCACCACGGAAACGATCCGCCAGATAGTGGACCTCGTCCATGACCACATAGCCAAGATTGTGCAATGCCTCGGAACCGGCATAGAGCATATTTCGGAGAACCTCAGTGGTCATCACCACGACGTCCGCATCCGAGTTGATGCTGGTGTCGCCGGTCAGTAGCCCTACCCGATCGCTTCCGTGCACGGAGGCCAGCTCTTGGTACTTTTGATTGCTCAGGGCCTTGATCGGCGTGGTGTAGAACGCCTTTAGCCCACGGTTGAGCGCTAGGTGTACAGCGAACTCACCAACAGCGGTCTTTCCGGCCCCCGTCGGGGCCGCTACGAGAACACCGCGGTTGGATTCTAATGAAGTGCAGGCTTCCCGCTGAAACGGATCGAGGTCGAAGCCCAGCGTGGCCTCAAAAAGGGAAAGCTCTGTTTTTGCGTACGCGTTGCGCAGTTTGGCCTCGGCGTATCGCTCCGATGGCGACGTCATGTTCCCACCCTAAAGGCTCGCACCCACAGTGAACTACAAGTCTCGGGTGCCGCGTTGCGCTACAAGCCGTCGATATGCGAGGCCTTATCTGCGGTGGCCTCCGTCTCTGCCACCACGGAAGCCCGACGCCGCGCACGCCGCTTGTCATTGAGCAAGCACAACCCGATCGCCGCAAAGAACAGCGCGAGCAAGGGTATGGCTAGATAAAACATGGTCATGACATCCGTACCAGGCGCTGCCATCGCGCCGAGCAGGAAGACCAGAAAAACGATGATCCGCCACGCCTTAAGAATCTGCCGTCCGCTCAGGACACCGAGCATGTTGAGACCAACCAGTACCGCGGGCAACAGGAACGCAAGCCCAAAACCGAGTGAGAGACGCAAGAAGAAGGGAACGTAAAAGTCCACAGAGATATAGTTGGAGAAGCCTTGAGGCGTAAATCCGATCAACGTCGAAATCGCTGTAGGAAAGACTATCCACGCAAGTGCTATCCCGCCCAGAAACAGCGGAACGGACACTGCGAGGAAGGACAACGCAATGCGGCGCTCCTTGGTCTTTAGCCCGGGTGTTATGAAGGCCCACAACTGGTAGAGCCACACTGGGCTCGCCAAAGCGAAGCCGATAAAGAACGCGATCTGGACCATGTAATCAAACGGGGAACCGACACCGTTGAAGTTCAAAGTGGCGTCCAGACCCTCTGATTCGCGGATTTCCTTGATAGGTCGTCGAAGTTCCTGCATCACGGGGTCATACAAAAAGAATCCGACGACGGAACCGATGACTACTGCAGCCGTGCACTTGATGACCCGGTTACGGAGTTCCTTCAGGTGTTCTTTGAGCGCCATCCGCCCTTCAGGGTTAGATGTGCGCCCCTTGCGCAGGGACATCACGTCTAAGGCGTGTTGTCTGGAGATTTATCCTGAGCCCCAGTGCTATCCGGTTGACCGCTGGGTGTCTTTGACGAGTTGGCGTGAGAGCCGTCGACGACCCGGCCTTCTACGGGCGACTCTTTTCCATCCGAAGATTTAGGGTCTGATTTACCGTCATCCTTCATCTGCTTTACCTCAGACTTAAAAATCCGCATGGACTGACCCAGATTGCGCGCCAGTCCGGGAAGTTTGGCTGCGCCAAAGAGCAACACAACAAGAACGATGAGAATGATAACCGTCCAAGGGTTATCGAGTAATCTGCCCATGCGCTAAATTCCTTTCAACTGGTTAAACTTTACGTCACAGACCAGGTAGGTCCCGAACAGCTACTGGTTGACCACGGTCTATCCGCCGCGCTACGCGGTTGACGCGCCGCACTTCTCGTCGATGCGCCTTTCCCGAGTGGTATGCACTTCGCATTTCTGCTGGATCTGCGAAAACAGCTGAATCAAGGTGACGTATGTTCGTTTCAGCGGGCTGGGGGTCTGGCGCAGAAAGCTTGTCCAGCATGGAGGACGCTGAGCCCAGATCTGTCAAAAGCGCCGAGAAACCTCGGTACAACCGGAACCCGCAATAGATCAGGAACAACAGAGTCAACGCTACGAGCGCAACCCACAACACGATCCACGACCACCAAGGCATGTCATCAGTCTACTGGTTCATGGGGATGAGACTCCAAGCGAGCCTAGAATCCACTCCTCGACGCGGTCCCGGAGTTCTTTTGGTGCCGCGACAGTGACGTCACCGCCGTGGGAAGCGACGAACCCTGGTAACCAGGACGTCTCAGCCACCGGGATGACGGCAGCGATACGGCCATCTGATAGATCCGCGGTATGTGTGGCCTGATAGCGTTCAACGATCCAGGCTGCTCGGCGAGCGACGATCAACGTCACGACGACGTCGTTCTCGTCCGGCGTAAACAACTGACCGCTACCGGAGCGGTGATCAACAGTTCGCGGAACGGTCTCCGCGCATGGTGAATCCGTGACGACAGCATCAATAATGCGGTCCAATCGGAAGTTACGCAGGCCGTCAACAGACCTGCACCATGCCTCCAAATACCAATCGTTGTCTCGGGAGAAGAGAGTCAGCGGGTCAACAGAACGTTTAGTGATCTCGTCCCGTCCAGGAACCAAGTAGGTTAGTCGCACCTGTTTTCTGGCCTCTAGAGCACCGCGGAGCTCTTCCAACCTCGATTCAAGACCGCGTTCGGCGATAGTGCTGCCGAGCACACCTTCAGCAAACCCAGCCCCTCCAGCAGCACCTGCCAACGTAGCAAGGGCCGACTCTACGGCGTCCGCTTGATGGACACCGGGCAGTGACTTCAACGACTGGAGACCGACGATAAGAGCATACGCTTCGTCCATGGCTAGTCGAACTGGCTCCGAGAACTTGTCCGCATTGTCAATATAAATTCGGTTGTCTTCGTAGCTCACATCCAGCAAGTGATCTGGATAGTGCCTCGGTCCGCTCACGAAGAGTAGGTCCAGATCCTTCACGAGTTGCGTGGTGGACACCCCGAAGTGCCGCGCAGTTCCGGCTACATCGGTTCCCTGCCGATGCAGTACATAGGGTACGAGATCCAGCAACCGACCGAGATGCTCGTCAGAAGATGTTTTGGAACTGTTCAGCGGCCCGGAGCGCACCTCGTCAACGGTGAATGCGGGAACCTGCTCTCGTGCCCGCACAAGGGCTTTGGTCAACAACTCATGGACTGCTTCGCGGAGATCCTGCGGCTCAATGACCTCTACCTTTGAACCCAGCGCAGCAAGACGTCCAGCCATTCCAGCTGGATCCGCGAACGGAACGACAACTGTATCCATCATCCCCTCGCGTTCAATGACTTCACCATCGAGACGAATCGCATGGCCTGTTCCGCGTTGCACGCGGATCCTAGCAACGCGCCGTTCGAATGCAGTGTCCAGGGACGCCAGAGAACGGTGGATGGAAAAATCGGATGGCACGGTGTAACTGCCGATCAGAAACCGGACAGTGCCCGAGATACGACTCAGCCGAAAATAGCGTTCGGCCTGGCGGTCCTCGTCGAGCCCGACTAGATACCAGTGCCCGAACCGACTTCCCAACCCCCATGGCTGCACTGTTCTTGATTCAGGAAAGTCGGATCCGGCCGATCCGTAGTCAAACCGCGCCCGCTGACGCTGTGACGTTGCCTGCCACAGCTCATCGAAATATGGGTCCGCCGTACTGAACTTTGGTTGGACAAGCGGCAGTTCGGCGTCGTATGTTTCGCCAGAACGCAGGGAGACTTTCCTCAGCGCGCGCTGAGCCGCAGAGCCGAGAGCTGCCAGTTCCCACATCTGTGCTGCGAGAGACAGCACCGCCAATTCCGGAGCGGAGAAGTTCAGCTCCGGCAGACTGTACTCGACAACATTAATCCGGTATCGCTGAGAGGCAGACTCATTCTCGAATAATGAATCACCCGGTATTGTTTCCACCGGAATACCTTGCTCGCGCAGGGCTGCCTTGTCACGGTCAAAGAGTTTTTCACGTGCTTGGTCGCTCGCCACCCCACGGTAGAGTTCGATCTCATCGAAGAGCTCCTGTTTGGAGAAACCACGGCGCGAGGACATCAGCGCCATGACGAGGCTCAGCAGGCGTTCGGTACGTTTCGCAGACACAAGTGCAACGCTACCTTCCAGATGATGCAGAGATGCGAAAGCCGGGCGGTACGCGCTGGAAAGCGCGGGCCGCCCGGCTATTGCCGATGAGGGTTAACGCACGTCAAGCAGATCCACAACAAAGATCAGTGACTCTCCGGGCGCAACGGCCGACCCCGCGCCGCGCTCCCCATACGCCATGGAGGACGGTACATCTAACCGTCGTCGTCCACCGACTTTCATACCCAAAAGGCCTTCATCCCATCCCTGGATGACCTGCCCGACACCAACCTTGAAGTCGAGGGGTGCGCCACGGTTCCACGAGGCGTCGAACTCCTCGCCGGTGGAATGTGCCACGCCAACGTAGTGAGCCGACACAGTGCTGCCCCGCTTTACCTCAGTGCCATCACCGTCAATGAGGTCCCTAACGACGAGTGACTCCGGTGCCTCGAGACCGGGAAAATCGACTTCAGGCTTCTGACGGTCGTATTCGCGTTTTCCAAATGACATGTTTTCCTTACTCAGCTTTTTCGGCTTTTACATCAACGAGCTTCATGTAGAAAACGAGCGCTCCCGCTGGCTTTCCCTCACCTGGTTCTTCCCCGTAGGCCAGCTCAGCCGGAATGGTCACGAGGAGCTCGGAGCCCTTCTTGTGACCAAGAGCGGCAACGGTCCAACCCTCAATTACGCGAGGTGCCGACATCGAGAACTCGAACGGATCGCGTCCTTCCTCGAAGCTGGAGTCAAACTTCTTGCCGTCTTCCCAACGAACCCCCAGATACTCGGCGCTGACGGTACTTTCCTTCGTCACCTCAGGACCATCGCCCTGCTTCAGCACCTGGACAGTGACCTTCTCTGGAGCATCCTTGCCCTTGGGAATTGAAATGTCCGGGACACCTTTGCCGTCAAGCTTTACAGACGGCAAAGCGCCAGCCTCATCGAGCTTTTCCACTTCATCTTGTTTCATTGCCACCGGCGGCGCTTCGCTGTCCACGACCTTGAGGACAAGCAGCTGTTTGGGCAACTGCGCTTCCTCGGAGTCCTTGGTCGGAATCATGTAGGCGATCTGTGCACCAACTTTGGCACCAACAAGCACCTCGTAGAGGGCTTCGTCGGTCTTTTCCAGCTCTTCGGTCAGGGGAATGATCTGAGGATCCGGCTGTTCGTACGTATTGCCAAGCTCGTCACCCTTCTCCGGGTCAAGGGAGACTAGACGAATCGACACACGATCCCCCTCGGCAACTGTGTCGCCATCTCCCACTGTCACCACTCTTGCCGAAGGCTCGGAAACTTCGAGGGGAGCATCGAACTCCACCTTGGGGACCTTCTTCTCGTCCTCGACCGTTACAGTCACGGAGTCAAGGGCACCGGCCTGCCCCGAAGATTCGCCCTCTTCTGCCCCTCCACATGCCGTCAGCAGTAACAGGGCTGGGAGGATAATCGCTAGTACTTTGCGCACAGTGCTTCTTTCACTGGTGAGAATATGGTCGGAAATAATTCGGCCGGCCATGCATCGGGTACAGGCAGACTCATCTAGGGTAACTGCTCACCGCAGCTGGCGTCTCAGCCATTTACCTCACAGGCGCTCTAGCAGCGCATCCACTCGCTCATCAAAAGCAGCGAACGGGTCTTTGCAAAGAACCGTGTGTTGAGCGCGGTCGTTGAGTTTCAGGTGCACCCAATCAACGGTGTAGTCCTTACCGGCTTCCTGTGCGCGGCGCACAAACTCGCCACGGAGCCGCGCCCTCGTGGTCTCTGGCGGCGCCGTCACCGCGGATTGGATCGTTTCATCCGTGACCACTCTGGCGGCCCCGCCCCGGGCTTGAAGCAGGAAAAATACCCCCCGCTTCCGGCTGATGTCGTGGTACGTCAGATCTAGCTGCGCGACGCGCGGCGAATCGAGAGAGACTCCCCGGCGTCGCTGGTAGCCATCGAGAAGTTTTTTCTTGATGGCCCAGTCAATTTCAGTGTCAATACCCGAGTGATTCCCCGACTCCACCGCGTCCAATGTACGTTCCCACAGATCGAGGATCCGACTCACGTGCGGGTTGTGGGCACCATTAGCGTCCACAAAGGACGTGGCTTTGGCAAGGAATTCGTGCTGCATCTCCACCGCAGACATTTCTTTGCCATTGGCAAGCTTGAGCTTGTGCCGACCGGTTAGATCGTGGGAAACGTCGCGGATGCTGCGGATTGGATTCTCGAGCCGGAGATCGCGCAGGATGGCACCGGATTCGATCATTCTGAGGATAAGGTCGGCTGACCCCACTTTCAGCAGGGTCGTGGTTTCCGACATGTTGGAGTCGCCACAGATGACGTGTAGCCTTCGGTAGAATTCAGCGTCGGCATGCGGCTCGTCCCGGGTATTGATGATCGGTCGTGAGCGGGTGGTCGCGGACGATATCCCCTCCCACATGTGATCGGCGCGTTGGGAAAACGCGTAGAACGATTCTTTTTGGCTCGGAAGCACCTTGCCCGCCCCGCAGAGCAGCTGCCGGGTCACAAGAAACGGAATCAGCGTTTCGGTGAGTCGGGTGAACTCCGTTTTCCGCGGAATAAGGTAATTTTCATGGCTGCCATACGAGTTCCCGGCAGAATCGGTGTTGTTTTTGAACAAATAAATTTTGCCGTTGAAACCTTCCACCGATAGTCGGTCCTGGGCTTCGTCAACGAGGTCATCGAGAATGAGCTCACCGGCTCGGTCATGAGCAATGAGTTGCGCGATGTCATCGCACTCGGCAGTAGCGTATTCCGGGTGGGAGCCTACATCTAGATACAGTCGGGACCCGTTACCCAAAAAGACGTTGGAGGACCGGCCCCAACTGACAACCTTACGGAAGAGGTACCGAGCAACTTCTTCAGGAGTGAGCGGCCTACCTCCAGGGTCCGAATAGGCTATGCCGTACTCCGTTTCAACGCCAAAAATCCTGCGATCCACTAGGGGCGCTCCTTCCCTTTGAGCATGTCATCCAGTTCTCGGCCCACAATCCGCCGGAATGCCCGCCGTGACCCCCTGCTCGTCAGAGGATCACGCTCAAGTACCGCTGCCTCCAACAACGAAGGTTCCTGCCGTTCTTGTCCGGGTCGGTCTCCGCCTAGGGCTTGAACTGCCGCACAAACCGATTCCGATAGCGACGCTCCCCCATCAAAAGCACTTTCGAGGCGCCTCGTCACAGCATCAGCATCGCCGCCCATGATAATAAAACTACTCTCGTCCGCGATTGAACCGTCATATGATAAGCGGTACAGATGGTCCTCCGACGCCGTTACCCCTACCTCGGCAACCGCGAGTTCTACCTCAAATGGTTTACTCTCGGCCGTGAAAACAGCTCCGAGACTCTCCGCGTACACGCTGGCCAGACCCCGTGCAGTAACGTCAGCCCGATCGTAGGTATAACCGCGAACATCCGCGTAGCGAATCCCCGCCTGCCGCAGACCTTCGAATTCGTTGTACTTTCCCACCGCGGCGAACGCGATTCGATCATAAATCTCACTCAATTTATGCAACGACGGTGAAGGGTTCTCCGCCACCAGGGCAATTCCGTCAAGACAACTGAGAACGACCACCGAGCGGCCGCGAGCGATACCCTTCCGCGAAAAATCGGCACGGTCCTTGATCATTTGCTCCGGCGAAACATAAAACTGCTGCGTCATGTCAGGCCTCACGCCCGGAGCTGCTGCGGACACCGATGATTCTGGCGGCTGCTGCCGCAAGCTCGCGGTCCGGGATACGCGCCGTTCCGTCGGCATCGACTGCGTAAACCACAGGCCACAGATCGCGAATTGGATCCGGTCCACCAGTGGCCGAATCGTCGTCGGCGGCGTCAAAGAGTGCTTCAACAGCAACATCGATAGCCGTGCCGCGAGACATATTGGGCTGCCAGAGTTTTTTCAACGCTCCGCGTGCAAAGCCAGCTCCGGAACCGACGCTGTGGTGTTCCTGCTCTTCGTACCGGCCTCCGGTAACGTCATAGGAGAAGAGCCTGCCAACGTGGAGCGTTGTATCGAATCCGGTAAAGAGCGGAATAACAGCGAGCCCTTGCATGGCCAATGTGAGGTTCGCTCGAACCATGGCGGCAAGCCTGTTCGCCTTGCCATCAAGGCTCATCAGCGTGTCTTCAATTTTTTCATAGTGTTCGAGTTCTACCTGAAACAAACGCATCAGATCCATGGCTATACCCGCAGTGCCAGCAATACCGAGAACTGAGTATTGATCTGCAGGAAATACTTTCTCAATATGCCGGCTGGCGATGACGTTTCCCATTGTGGCGCGACGATCTCCCGCCATCAGCGCGCCACCCGAATAGGTCATGGCGACAATGGTGGTTGCCTGCGGCGCCAAAGCACCCGAACCACTTACTCCTCCTCCAAGATGGCGAGAAAAGGGCAGCTGGTCCGGATGCGCTGCACTCAGATAGGCGCTGAATGACGCGACGGCGGCGTCCGCGACGAAGCGTTCGCGGGCCCCCATCATTGGTTTACTGCCCGCCCTTTTGAACGAATCCGCGGACAAACTCCTCGGCGTTCACTTCCAACACACCGTCGATCTCGTCCAGAAGATCGTCGGTTCCAGCCGTTTGCTGCGTGCTGTCTACAGAGGACTGCTGTGTGGGCAGAGGCGCCTCGTCTACTTCATGGACCTCGCGGGCCTGCGACCCGGTGTTCTTGCTTTCCTGCGTTGCCATTGAGTTGCCTCCTCATTCACGCCAGCGGCGTTGGGTACGTCCCCTGTCTCATCTATGGTGCCACCTTAGTCCGAGGTACCGTCCAGAAGCAGCGACACGAAATCTTCAACGTCTTCTGCCGCTTCGAAGAGATGCTCCGTGAGCTGTTGGGTGCCTCTGCAGGGCTCAAGTGTTTGAATTCGTTGCAACCTCCGCTTTCCGGGTAGCTCGAAGACAATCGAATCCCAGCTGGCGCTCACCACGTTTGCCGAATAGCGGCTGACACAGTTGCCCCGAAAATATGCGCGAGTGTCCGATGGAGGTTGCAGGACGGCGGCGTTGATCTCGTCGTCGGTAAGCAGTCGAGTCATCTGACCCCGAGCTGCAAGCCTGTAGTACAAACCTTTCGATGGCCGCATGTCCGCGTACTGGAGATCAACCAGTGCTAGTCGGGCATCCGACCATTCCAGGTTGTCGCGATCGCGGAACGCTTGAAGCAATTTCAGCTTCGCCACCCAGTCCACGTCCCGGGACGCGTCCATGGGGTCATGCCGAAGAATATCGATCAATGTTCCCCATCGTGCCAGCACATCCTGGGTTTGTTCATCTGCGTCGTTGCCAACGTGCTTCCGTGCTGCGTCGAAGTAAATTTCCTGCAGATCCAGTCCAGTCAGGGACCGGCCATCTGTGGTCCTTACTGTTGCTTGCAGCGAAGGATCATGACTGATTACCTGCAGCGCCTCAACCGGTGAATCCAGTTCCAGCTTCGGCACAGTCCCGGCTTCAATCATGTCCAGCACCAGCGCCGCCGTACCTACTTTGAGGTAGCACGATATTTCGCTGAGGTTCGCGTCGCCGATGATGACGTGGAGGCGCCGATACTTGTCCGCCACCGCGTGAGGTTCATCTCGAGTATTGATGATCGGGCGGCGAACCGTGGTTTCTAGCCCCACGGATGCCTCGAAGAAGTCTGCTCGTTGACTGATCTGGTAGCCCGATTCCTGAGACAGCGATCCAAGGCCAACCCTGCCAGCGCCGCAGATAACCTGCCGGGAAGTGAAGAAGGGAAGCAGACCTGACGCGATCGCAGAGAACGGCACCGAGCGTGGCATCAGGTAGTTCTCGTGGGAACCGTAGGATACGGATTTGCTGTCCGTATTGTTTTTATAAAGGTTCACGGGCGCAAATCCCGGGGTAGCTGCCACTCGGTCCATAGCGCGCTGAACGACAACGTCTCCAGCTTTGTCCCACAAAACCGCATCGCGGGGATTGGTGACCTCCGGAGACGAATATTCAGGGTGAGCGTGATCCACATAAAGGCGTGCACCGTTGCCCAGCACCATGTTCATCAGCACGTCCTCTCCAGGGCCGGTCTCGAAACCGTTGCTGAAGTCCGCACCAGCCAAAGCGACCTGCTCGGCATCGAGCACTGGCGCTTGGTCCGTCAGCTGGGAAGCATGCGCTTCGCTACGCGACATTTCCCATCCGCGGGCGTCCTGGAGCGGGTGCTCATCGGTGTAGTCCCAACGCGTTCCGGCGAGATTTCCGTAACCTTCACGCATTGTCGCGGCATAGGCGTTGACTATCTGACTGGACAGAACCGTCGCATTCGCTCCGGGTTGGGTAGGAGCCAGCACGCCATATTCGGTTTCGGTTCCCATGACCCGGTTAACGCTCACAGGTACTGTCCGGTGTTCGGCTGCGTTTCGATGGTCTTTCCCGGTTCCTGGCCGGCCTTGCCCTGGATAATCGTTCGGATATAGGTGATCCGTTCTCCCTTTTTGCCGGAGATCCGTGCCCAGTCATCCGGGTTCGTGGTGTTCGGTAGGTCCTCGTGCTCGCGGAATTCATCGACGACTGCGCGAAGAAGGTGATCAATCCGCAGTCCGCGGACACCATCTGAGAGGAAGTCCTTGATAGCGTATTTCTTAGCCCGATCCACGACGTTCTGAATGACGGCGCCGGAATTGAAGTCTTTGAAGTACAGCATCTCCGTATCCCCATTGGCATAGGTCACTTCAAGGTATTCGTTGGCTTTGTCCGTCGCATACATCTTTTCCACGGTCAGCTGGATCATGGCATCAATAGTGCGGTTTCTGTCCCCGTCGTACTCCGCGAGGTCGTTCGGATGCAGCGGAAGGTCTGCGTTGAGATACTTGCCGAAAATCTCGCCCGCACCCTGAGCATCTGGTCGTTCGATTTTGATTTTCACGTCCAAACGTCCCGGCCGCAAAATGGCGGGATCAATCATGTCTTCACGATTTGATGCACCGATGACGATCACATTCTCGAGGGTTTCCACTCCGTCAATTTCGCTCAGTAGTTGCGGCACGATAGTTGTCTCAACATCGGAGGATACTCCTGTTCCGCGGGTCCGGAACAGGGAGTCCATTTCGTCGAAGAAGACGACGACGGGCGAGCCCTCTGAGGCCTTTTCTCTGGCCCGGGCAAAGATGGAGCGGATGCTCCGTTCGGTTTCACCGACATACTTGTCGAGTAGTTCAGGCCCCTTGATATTGAGAAAGTAGCTCTTGACTGAAGGAGTCCCGGCCTTTTCCCTCGCCCGGGCCGCAAGAGAATTGGCAACCGCTTTCGCGATAAGAGTCTTACCACACCCTGGGGGGCCGTAGAGCAGGATCCCTTTGGGGGCCTTGAGACCGTGCTCGCGGTAGAGATCCGGGTGAAGGAAAGGCAGTTCGACTGCGTCGTGGATTTGTTCGATTTGAGGACCGAGACCGCCTATATCTGCATAGGAAATGTCCGGAACTTCCTCAAGAACCAGGTTTTCAACCTCGCTCCGCGGGATCCGTTCCAAGGCGTAGCCGGAGCGGGAGTCAAGAGACACCCCGTCGCCGACCCGTGGAGCATCCTTCAAGAGTTGGCCGGAGAGGCGGACAACACGTTCCTCGTCTGCCCGTCCGACAATGAGCACCCGGTCTGGTCCCAAGAGTTCCTTCACCGTGACAACTTCACCCGCACGCTCGTATCCGAGCGCCGCGACGATCGTCAGAGATTCGTTCAGAAGGACTTCCTGACCACTGGACAGCTCTGAGATGCTGAGCAACGGTGACATGCCGACGCGAAGCTTTCGTCCGGACTGCATGATGTCCACGCTCTCCTGAACCGCAGCACGAATGTTACGGCCCTCATCTCGCTCCTGGGTGCGGTTCACCTGTAGGACGATGCCAAAACTGAACGGCGTCCCGCCTTCGTTCTCCAGGGCATCCTTAAGACGGAGAATTTCGGACTTTGCGGACTCCAGCATGGAAACGAGCTTGGTGTTGTTTTGAGTTGCGGCCGCAAGCTGCCGGTCGATCCGTCGCAGTTTGTCCCGTAGTACATTGAGCTGCCGTTCGAGGGCAGCCTGCTCCCCCCGAACGCTGCCGGTGGTGTTGCCCTCCTCTGGCCCCTGCTCTGGAATACCTGACTGCGACACAGCGATACCGCTTTCTCCTAGTCGTCGGACTCTTCGAGTCCCTGCTGCTTCCTGAGTTCCGCGGCCTGCACCAATGCTCCACGTTGCACCGTTGAGCTCGCTTCACGCGCCGCGCGCCTGAGCTTCCTTTCAGACACGTCGCGTTCCCCGACAGCCCGTGGGGTCCACGCATCGAGGTCTTCCTGGCTGAAACCAGTTTTGGATGGTTTGCGTTTGGGAGCTAGCCCGGTCACTCCGTCAGCTAGCCGTCTGGCCGTCAAAAGGAAGCCAGTGTGCGCGACCATACGGTGATCCGGACGAACAGCGAGCCCCTCAAGGTGCCACCCGCGGACCATGGACTCCCAGCCGTCCGGCTCCGTAAAGCGCCCGTCAGCGCGGATGGCCTCAGCCGTGCGCGAAAGTTGCGTCACCGTTGCCACGTAGCTGATCCATACGCCACCCGGAGCGAGAACAGTCGCTACGGCATCGATACATTCCCACGGAGCCAGCATGTCAAGAACGACCCTGTCCACGCTACCCGGTTCTTCGGATTTGATGACCTCATCCTGGAAGTCTCCGAGCGATAATTGCCATGCTGGGTGCGGGCCACCAAAGATGGTTTCGACGTTCCCGCGGGCAATATCGGCAAATTCTTCGCGTCTCTCGAAGGAATGCAATCTACCCTGGTCCCCTACTGCGCGAAGTAGCGAAATACTCAGTGCACCAGACCCCACACCAGCTTCAACCACCCTCGCGCCCGGAAAGATATCCGCCATGGTCACGATCTGTGCCGCATCCTTCGGGTAGACAACGGCAGCGCCGCGAGGCATGGACAGAACAAAATCTGAAAGCAGCGGCCGCAGACCCTGGTACTGGTGACCAGTTGTGTTTGCCACCACTACGCCCTCTGGCTGACCGATGAGTTGGTCGTGGGTCAGAAAACCACGATGGGTGTGAAAAGCTCCACCCTCGGTGAGTGTGATGGTGTTGCGGCGACCCTTGTTGTCCGTCAGCTGGACACGTTCGCCTGCGCGCAGTGGGCCGCGGCGCACTGCCGCACCGTGTGGCTCCGCTGCCGAGACTTCTTCACGCGTGGGCATTGCCGGCTGCTCCAGGTTCTTCTGCACTGTTGGTTTCATACTCTCTTCTTGGTCATCGTTGGTCATGCACGGGGTCGCGTTGGCCGTTCACTGCCGCTACCACCGCAGCTTGATACAGCAAGCCCACCACTTGCCGCTGATCGTCCACGATCGCGTACTCGTTTCTCTCCAGCTTAGTCATGACTGAGACGAGGCCGGGCCCCTCTTGCCAGTCCATGAGCACCGCATCATCGGCCAGCGTTCTAGCGGCCGCAGACGACGGAGTTGTGGCGCGAAGATGGACAGGAACGTTCTGGACGGCGACGTTATCGAGGACGGCTGCAGGCCGTCCTTCACGATCAAGCAGGATGATGGCAGGCACTCCGGATCGGGCGGCTTCGGCCTGCAGCACCGAGGCGTCCATGGGAACTCCAACGGCTGCCTGCATGAGCTCACGAACGCTGGTGCGATCGACTCGGAGATGAATATGTGCAGAATAAATGGCGCTACTGGCGCCCATCCACATGAAGCCGCCAACCAACAAAGTGATGATCAGGACTGTGATATCCGGTGATCCGCCGCTGAGAAGCGGCACCACCAGAAGCACGAGCACCATGGCGACGACGATCACCCGTCCCGCCCATCCCGCAGCTATTGTTCCCTTGTGCTGGCTTCCAGTGGCCTTCCAGACCAGAGATTCGACCATTCGTCCGCCGTCGAGAGGAAGTCCGGGCAGCACATTGAACGCTGCGATGAGGATGTTCGCCCACACCAGAATGTTGACCAGCAGAGAGCCAATGGACCCCGGGTCGAACAAAGGCAGAATAAACCAGCCGACGACGGCGATGAGAGCGTTGGCAGCCGGTCCTGCCATTGCCATCACGGCTGAACGTCCTGGGGTGGCGAGGAAACCAGAAAATTGCGTGTGACCGCCCCATAGCGTCAGGACGATTTTGTCCGTGGGCCAACCGAAAACCCGCGCTGAAAGCGCATGGGCAAGTTCATGTACCAGCACGGAGAGCATCAACAGGACAGCGTACGCAAAAGCAACCAGATAGGCAGCGAGACCGATGGCAGGAAACTGTGTCGCTACTCGTGGGCCAAAGACGACCACGACGTAAGCTGCGATGAGGAACCACGAATACGCCAACACTATGGGCACGGAAGCAATGCGGCCGAGGGATATCCCGCCGCGTCGTTGCTTATTCGGTTCCCTCATGCTTGCCAGTCTACGTTTGTGCCACGCTGCCAGCGATTCGTTGTCCCACGGCGCCCTCGGCGAATGAACTGACATCGGGACCAGCGCACCATAGGGTTGGAGGATGACGAGCAGTGACCAGAACGATGACAAAGTCCGCAACCGCGGCGTGTGGCCGTTGGGCGGTGGCACAGGCCGATTTACCGTGATGATCGCTGCCTTTGAGGGCTGGAACGATGCCGGGGAGGCCGCAAGTGAGGCGCTCAAATTCCTGTCTGGGTACTGGAACGCCGACAAAATCTCGTCGATTGATGCCGATGAATATTACGATTTCCAGTTCACACGGCCCATCCTCAGTAGAGACGCAGACGGACATCGGCGGATAAAATGGCCCTCGACACGCATCAGCAGAGCCCGCGTGCCCGAGTCCGCGCTGGACATCGTTTTCGTCAACGGCGTGGAACCTTCCTACAAATGGCGTTCCTACACTGCGGATCTGATGGCCACTGCACGCGAGCTGGATGTTGACTGCGTCATTCTCGTTGGGGCGCTCTTGGCAGACGCACCCCATACGCGTCCTATCCCCGTCACGGTGACATCCGACGACGCCGATGTCCGGGAAACACTAGGTGTTGAATCTTCCGAGTATGAGGGCCCTGTGGGCATTGTTAGCGTGTTGTCCGAAGTTGCGGGGTTGGCGGACATTCCAACGCTATCTCTCTGGGCTGCTGTGCCTCATTACGTGGGACACTCTCCCTCCCCCAAAGCACAGCTAGCACTTCTAAATAAACTAGAGGAGCTTCTCGATTCCCCAGTGAACACCGAAGAGCTCGCCGGTGAGGCGGAAGCATGGGAGCGCGGCGTCGATGAGCTGGCCACAGAAGATCCGGAAGTAGCTGCGTATGTCAAGCAGCTAGAGGAAGCTAAAGATACGGCAGAGCTGCCCGAAGCGACTGGTGAATCGATAGCGCGTGAGTTCGAACGATACTTGCGCAAACGCGGTCGAGACTAGAGGCGCACCCCTAGCAGCGAATTCACCAACGTGGCAACGTGGGGGCCGTAGTCCCCACCTGTTGCCCCCTGATCACACCATTCATCGACGGCGAGAAGTGCTGCTGGTGCGTCGAGGTCATCGGCCATAGCCGATCGTAGAGTCTGAGTCAGAGAAGCTGCCGTCGCTTCATCTGTACCTCGTTGAATCGCGGAACGCCACACATCGACGCGCTGTTGAGCTACCTCCAGCCCCCTCTCGGTCCACGACCAGTCGGACCGGTAGTGGTGAGCAAGAATGGCCAACCGGATCGCCGCAGGATCCACACCGGATTTCAACAGACGCGAAACGAACACCAAGTTGCCCTTGGACTTACTCATTTTTTCGCCATCCAGCGCCACCATGCCGGCATGACAGTAATGGTGGGCAAGCGGCACCCGGGACGACGCCCACGCATGGGCAGCACTCATTTCATGGTGTGGAAACACCAGGTCAGAACCGCCCCCCTGCACGGCGAAGGGCTGCGGCAGAAGTCGCTGCGCTATGACTGAGCATTCGATATGCCATCCTGGTCGGCCGAGACCAAGAGTGCCACCATCCCAGTCCGGCTCGCCGCTACGGGCCGCCCGCCACAGGAGCGGGTCCAGAGCATTTCGCTTTCCGGGCCGGTCGGGGTCCCCGCCACGTTCAGCGGAAAGTTCAAGCATCGTCGCCTCTGACAGCCCAGAAATTTGTCCAAGGTTCCAAGCTTCCGGCCCTGAATACTTGGAGGCCCCGACGTCCACAGAAAAGTAAACGTCGCCGTCGGGCTCTCCGTCAACGCCGGCAACTGTATAAGCAACGCCATCCGATAGCAGGCCTTCGACTACAGGGACCAGCCAGTCCACCGTCTCAACTGCCCCGACGTAGTGATCGGGCGCAATAACGTTCAACGCCTCCATGTCGGCACGGAACAGATTGGTTTGCTCCACGGCCAAATCGCGCCAGTCAATGCCTGTGGCTTCAGCCCGTTCAAGAAGCGGATCATCAACGTCAGTGACGTTCTGTACATACTGAACATCAGCGCCGTTGTCGCGCCAATAACGATTGAGAAGATCGAAGGCCACATAGGTTGAAGCGTGGCCTATGTGTGTGGCGTCGTAGGGAGTTATTCCGCAGACGTACATTCCAGTTCCGGCCCCGGAGGGCAACGGCCGAATCTCCTGACTGGAAGAATCGTAGAGTCGCAGCTCAGGCCCCGATCCGGGGACATTTTCAGGAACGGTAGAAGTCCAGGCAATCACGGACTACACCTTACGGTCTCTGAGCGTTCAGCTGAAAACCAACCGACAGTTAACTCTACGGTTGAATGACGCCGTAACCGAGGAGCAGGTAAATAGCCAGGCCCAGAAGGATCCTGTACCAGACAAAAAGCCGGTAGCTTCTGGTGGAAACATACCGAAGGAACCAGCCAATAATGACGAAGCCGACCACAAACGCGACACCAGTCGCGAGGGCAGTTTCCGCCAAGGAAAACGGCCCTGGCGCGTCGTAGCTCTTCACCAATTGATACACGCCGCTGCCGAAGACGGCCGGAATTGCCAACAGAAAAGAATACCTTGCCGCGGATTCCCGGGTGTACCCCATCAACAGCCCGGCAGTGATAGTACCTCCGGACCGCGACACACCCGGAACCAGCGCCATTGCCTGGGCGAAGCCGTACAGAATGCCGTGTTTATAGGTCAGTTCTGTCAGGTCACGATTTTGCCGCCCTATGGTGTCGGCGACCGCCAGGATAATGCCGAAGACAATGAGCATTGTCGCGACCAGCCACAGGCTGCGGAGGGCGCCTTCAATCTGGTCCTGGAACAACAAACCCAATACCACGATCGGGATGCTGCCCAGAATTACAAGCCACCCCATTCTGGCGTCAGGATCACCGCGAGGGACGCTCCCAACCAAGGATCCGCACCAGGCCTTCACTATTCGCACAATATCTCGCCAGAAGTACACCACTACCGCTGTTTCAGTGCCCAACTGGGTAATCGCAGTAAAAGCGGCTCCTGGGTCCTGAGCGTTGGGCAGGAGCTCTCCGACTATGCGCAGATGTGCGCTCGAGGAGATCGGGAGAAATTCCGTTAGACCCTGGATAAATCCCAGGAAAGCAGCTTCGAACCAATTCACAGGTACGACCTTATGCCACGGCATCGAATCAAACCCGTAGGCTTGCCTTATGCAGCGAAGAATTATGGGTGACAGCGGCTTGTCGGTCTCGGAAATTGGCCTTGGAACCATGAACTGGGGTTTGGAGGTAGATGAAGACAACGCTCGTTCCCAGCTACAGTGTTTCCTCACATCGGGCGGAACACTGGTGGACACGGCAGCGAGTTTCGCGGACGGTCGCTCAGAAGCGATTCTGGGTTCACTGATCGGCGACGTCGTTTCCCGGCAAGATCTTGTTCTCGTCTCACAAGGCGGGCTTCGGCGCGGTAGGTCAGATCCACGGATGGATGCCTCGCGCAGGGGTTTGCTGGACTCTTTGGATGCGAGCATGAGCCGGCTTGGTACCGATCATCTAGACCTCTGGCTGGCGCCGGCTCCAGATGAACACGTTCCCGTGGGCGAAGTCCTCTCAGCTTTGGAAACCGCCTATACCTCAGGCAGAGTGCGCTACGTTGGCCTTGCGAACCATGCGGGTTGGCAATTGGCGCGCGCCGCGTCACTCTCAACCGTTCCTGTGACCGCCCATCAATGTGAGTACTCTCTCTTGAACAGGCGGGCGGAACAAGAAGTCATTCCTGCATCGGAAGCAATGCGGATCGGTCTGATGGCTTGGGCTCCCTTGGGTCGAGGCGCACTCACCGGAAAATACCGGGGTCGAGTTCCTGCCGATTCCCGCGCAGCATCCGACCGTTGGGCTCCTTACATCGAGCCGTATCTAGACGGACGTCCGGCTCGAGTGACCGATGCCGTGGCTACGGCTGCTCAAGGCCTGAAGATCAGTTGTGCAGAAACGGCCCTCCGTTGGCTACTCCATCGTCCAGGAGTAGCGACGGCCGTTATTGGCGCCCGGGACGCAGAACAGCTATCGGCTATTCTGGCCAGCGACACCTCGCAGCTGCCCGAACAGATCACCGCTGTTCTGGACGAAGTTTCCGAAACTGACTAATTATTCACGCTTCGTCATCGTCCCTGTCATCGCTGTCTCTACCATCTTCATCATCATCATCGCCATCGTCATCGTCATCGTCATCATAAATCTCTAGGGGCGTCACCTCGTCGTACGAGTCAAAAAGTACCTCCTCGTAGTCCTCGAACGCGTCGGCAATCGCCACGTAGGCGGCCTCTACCGACGGATCGTTCGGGCCGCGCCGGGACGCAGCCGCTGCAAGATGCTCTTCGAATGCGGATACCAATGACTGGAGCGCGACACGCGGATCTATGCTCATGGGTACGACGTTATCTGTTTACACAGCAAAATAAAGAGCAACGGTCCAATTCCTTGTCACCAAAACTTGTCATCGGCAGTTCGGAGGAACCTTGAGAGAACAGTATTCGGCCGCTGCGGCGGTCCGCCAACGAGACCATGCACGCCAATATGAATACCTCGTGCTGACGCTCAGTCCCGAAGATCCTTTACTAGCAGCACGCCAACTTCTGACTGAACATGCCGAGTACGGCAAATGGGAACTACAGAAGAGCCGACTCTATATGGGCGGCGGACGACGCTTTTGGCTGCGTCGGAAAGTCCTTCGGGTCGCACGTAGCGCCTGACGGGTGGCCCCTCCTTTGGCATCGATCCAAACCATAGGTTAGCGATCGAGCCGAGCGTGTCATTGGGTAGATCTCTTAATAAGTTGTCAGCAGACGGTTGAGAACGCGTGTGCCAAATTTGAGAGACTCCGTAGGAACCCGTTCATCCACACCGTGGAACATGCCAGTGAAATCCAACTCGTCTGGAAGCTGCAAGGGGGCGAACCCATAACCAGTTATCCCCAGTCGGCTCAAGGACTTGTTGTCCGTCCCGCCGGAGAGCGTGTAGGGCAACACAGGAGCGCCTGGGTCTTCCGCTTGCAGCGCGCTAATCATCGAGTCAACGAGATCGCCGGAAAATGGTACTTCCAGCGATACATCGCTGTGATCTGAGGTAACGTCCACCCCGTCTCCGGCCAAATGACGAATGATCTCCAGCACCGACTCTTCCTGGCCCGGCAGAGTGCGCACGTCTATGAGCGCCTCGGCCATACCTGGAATGACATTGTGTTTGTACCCGCTTTTGAGCAGGGTGGGATTCGCCGTGTTTTGTAGGGTCGCACCGACGAAGCGTGAAAGCGTACCCAACTCGGCCAGAAGCTTGTCTGGATTGTCTACGTCAAACTCGACCCCCGTCAGATCCGTAACACGTCCAACAAATTCTCTCGTGGTGTCCGTCAGCTCAATCGGCCATGTGTGATCGCCCACGCGTGCAACTGCACGAGCCAATCTGGTGACGGCATTGTCGGTATTGATATGTGATCCATGGCCGGCCCTCCCATGGGCGGTCATACGCAACCACGAAATCCCTTTTTCTGCGGTCTGCAGGAGGTAGGCCCTTTTCCCGCCAATGGTCGACGAGAATCCGCCTACCTCAGAGATGGCCTCAGTAGCGCCGTCGAACAGCTCTGGTTTGGTGTCCACCAACCACGATGCACCGTAATCACCGCCAGCCTCCTCGTCGGCAAAGAATCCAAAAATTAGATCGCGCTCTGGCTGGATGTCGTCGCGTCTCATCTGACGCATCACGGCCAGAATCATTGCGTCCATGTCCTTCATGTCCACGGCGCCACGGCCCCAGATCAGCCCATCGCGTTCTTCGCCACTGAACGGATCAACGGACCAGTCTTCTTTCTGCGCGGGCACAACATCCAGATGCCCGTGCACCACGAGAGCGGGCAGCGCTGGGTTTTTCCCCGCCATTCTCGTGACGACCGATGCCCGACCAGGAGCGGCCTCGTGGATTTCGGGGCTTAGCCCCGACTCATCAATGAGACGTGCAACGTATTCTGCGGCTTCTCGTTCACCAGGACCTTCGTTGTTTCCATAGTTTGAGGTGTCGATCCGGATCAAATCTTGGCAGATGCCAACAACCTCGTCTTCTCCGCGCAGTCCGGGCATGGAGATCTCCTTCAAAAATTCTGTCGAATACTGCTCCTGATACGGCCACCATACCGGCCCGCTTCGATTGCACGAACGAGCACATCTCATGTTAGAGTCTTTCTCGCTGCTTTCGACGGTTTCGGGGTAACTCGAACACGCGAAAATCACCTGAGCGCGGGTGGCGGAATGGCAGACGCGCTAGCTTGAGGTGCTAGTCCTGGAAACAGGGTGGGGGTTCAAGTCCCCCTCCGCGCACTAAAAAGACCCCGGACTTCCGGGGTTTTTTTATGTTCTCAACCGATACACTTTCTATCCGGCGGTACACGGTCATGAAAATGATCGAAGACCACCTCGATCTGCGGTCTAACCCCTATGATTGCACCGTCAGGCGCCACACCGCCGTCTAGCCACAGTCGTGGACAAGTCAGCTGATGTGGCGTTCGTCTCGGCTTGATGCTCTTACCACCGAGCGCATGTACTCTATTTGCTCACGTACCAATGAGAAGGACAACGAACTATCATGGCAACCGATTACGACGAGCCACGCGTCCGGCCTGAAGACCAGCCCGTTAATGAATCCCTCGAGGCGATCCAAGCTCAGCGCAGCGCGACTACGCAGTCCTCGACGATCGACACGGATGAGAGCGACACAGCCGAGGGTTTCGATTTGCCCGGAGCCGTTTTGGAGGAGGAACTCCTCATCACCGTCATCCCTGAAGGGGAGGACGAATTTACCTGTATGTCCTGCTTCTTGGTCAAGCA
This sequence comes from Actinomycetales bacterium, assembly GCA_038199985.1. Lineage (GTDB taxonomy): Bacteria > Actinomycetota > Actinomycetes > Actinomycetales > Micrococcaceae > Arthrobacter_J. Next base: position 90,710 of record JBBPYK010000069.1, read on the forward strand.
CCGCTCGCAGTTGGCTCGGGAGAAGAAGGGCGCCAAGTACTGCGCGGAGTGCGAGGACTAGTCTGTAGGTCTGTGCCTTTAGGTGCTACTCGGCCGATGGACGCTGCCGGTTGCGTTTCGTGACGGAGCGCTTCTGCTTGGCGGCGAGGTGACGCCGGGCCGAACCGCGCGTGGGTTTAGTCGGGCGACGCTTCGGAGTGTCGGAGAGCAGACCAGCGTTCACCAGCGCGGCGAGCTTGCGCAAGGCCGTTTCGCGATTGCGCAGTTGAGAACGCTGCTCGGAAGCGGCCACGGTGACCCTGCCTGCGACGAGTCGACGACTGAGGTGGGCAAGAAGCAACAGCCGCTGGTCGTCGGAGAGCACGTGTGAGTCGGCGACACTCCAGAACAACTCAACGCGGCTGTCGGAGCTATTGACGTGTTGCCCTCCCGGGCCTGAAGACTTGGAGAATCGCCAACCGAGTTCACGCTCAGGAATGGTGAGTTCCGTTGACACTTCTAAATCCATGCCACCAGCGTGACACAACCTTCGAAGCCTATGACGGTAGTTCCCCTAGAACAGGGGCCAGGGCACAGCCGACATTCTCCCGCTCGGAGCGGGAAACCGCTGTGCCGTGCGCAACCTGTCGCAGCGTACGGCCAGTGCAGTGATTTCTTCAGCACTGAGCAAGTCCGCGAGGTTGCTACCGAGGTCACCGTGCAGTCCCGCGCTGACACGATCGATACCGTCGAGTTCCTCAGTGGTAAGCGCGTCGCCCAGCCACCCCCATAGCACCGTGCGCAGCTTGTGTTCACAGTGAAAGGTGAGCCCATGGTCCACGCCATACCGGTGCCCGTCGCTCATCGCAAGGATATGATCGCCCTTGCGGTCCGCATTGTTGACGACCACGTCGAATACTGCCATACGTCGCAACTCTAGTGAGTCTTCGTGCGCGAGGGTGACTGACCGTCCGTTCTCGTCGCGACCCTCGAAGACATGTTTCCAGCCGGTGTCCGGCACGTGATCAGTTGCAACGAGGTTCACGGCGTTCTGGTTGAGGTCTTGCTCCCGCCAGAGCTGCACCATTCCGTGGCCCAGTGGTCCATCGCGCAGCCAGGTGTGGGGAACAACGTTCCAATCGAAGACCTGCGAGACCAGGTAGGCAGCAACCTCTCGGTGGGCTAAAGTACCGTTGGCGAAATCCCACAGCGGATGCTCCCCAGCTATCGGTTTGTATACGACAACCGCACCATCGATGCTGCCCAGAAATGTGGCGTTTGAAGCGGTGGTGATGCGTCCTGTGAGCCTTAGCTCGGCGGTCATAAAGTCGGGCTCTGGCATCAGGCCTCGGGAGGGGGACAGATGTGCCCGTCGGCGTCCACTGGATAGCCGCAGAGCACACAGGTTGGGCGCCCTGCGCCCACAACCTCGTGGGTGCGCTTAGCAAATGCACGGGCGGCTCCCACAGGCATCCGCACCAGTAGCATTTCGGACACGTCGACGTCATCCTCATGAGACGATGGGTAAGCTTCAGCATCGTCTTCACGAGCATCGAGGTCGGTAAGCGGGTAGGCCTCTATGACAATCTGCACCGTCGTTGGATCCCAGCCGAGGCTCATGGCACCCGTTCGAAACTGCTCTTGAACAGGCTCGAGCTGGTCATTGTCGACGAGTTCAATGGGAGTGCTCGTGGGAATGCTGAATGGGTTGCCCTCAAGGGTGATGAGCTGGTCTAGAATCTCATCGACCTTCTCTGCGAGTTGAGCCGACTGCTGCTTCTCCAGAGCAATACTCACGATCTGCGTTCCCGCGCGCACCTGTAGGTAGAACGTGCGCGCCCCCGGGGGGCCAAGGGTGCCAACGACGACCCGATCAGGCCATGTGAATTCGTGAACTTTTGTGGACATACAAGTATTTTAGGCCCTTGAGGTTCGCGGCGCCTATTGCCCTGCACCGCCGCCCACCGGCGCATCGCCAGACTGGGTGCTGTTCGACAACCACGTCAAATCTCCCGCGGTGGTGTTTGTAGCGTAGACGCTCGGCCGGCTCGTACCGTACCGCACGACCGACACTGAGGCAGGGCCCACGTTGATACGTTGGAAAAGGTCAAGGTGCATACCGAGTGCATCGGCGAGGATCGACTTAATAATGTCACCATGACTCACGGCGACCCATACGGCCCCTGGCCCGTGGTCAGCCTCGAAGGCTGCATCGTGGCGTTTTATCGCTGCCACCGAACGTGCCTGCATCGCCGCCATTGACTCGCCGCCGGGAAAGGTGACGGAGGACGGTTGAGTCTGCACAACCGACCACAGCTGCTCGGTCGCGAGGTCACTGAGCGTACGGCCCTGCCACCGGCCGTAATCGCACTCGGTGAGATCGGGATCGACCGGAGCAGGCGGGGTCCCGATTTGACGAGCGATGATGAGCTGGGCGGTCTGCCGACAACGCTCGAGGGGGCTCGACACCACGCCTACAACGGGCACCCCCGCGATTCTGTCACCGGTCATGGCCGCTTGGTCGCGCCCGGTCTGGTCCAGGCCGACGCCGGGGGCCCGCCCGGCGAGTAAGCCGGTGGCGTTCGCTGAAGTCCGGCCGTGTCGAACGAGAATAACTGTAGCCATCTCCCCAGCCTAACCATCCATTCGAGGGCGGCAGCCCGGGCGACGCTTTGTTGCCTCAAACAGCGGACGATGGACAGGGCACGAAACTACGCGGTTGCGAGGATGCCTTCAATCGCGATGACTCCGACCAAAGTTTCCGCGAAGGATGTGGAGAGTGGGGATAAACCCAACCGGATGCCGTCTGGGTTGCGATAGTCCGGGATGATGCCCTTCTCCCAGAGCTGGGCCGTTACTTCTTTGAAGGAAGGGTGGTCGATGGTGATGTGGCTCCCCCGTCTGGCTGCGTCTGTTGGCGAGGCGACACGAACATTGTGGGGGGCCAACAGCACCTCCACCGATTCGAGCGCAAACTCGGTGAGTGCCACAGACTTTTCCCGCACTTGGTCCATACCCACGGTGCCGATCAAATCGACCATGTCCTCGATGGCGAGCATCCCCATGATGGGCGGAGTTCCGGAGAGCATCCGGCGGATGCCCGGTGCCGGCTCATAGCCCTGGACCATACCGAACGGGTCCGCTGAACCAAGCCAGCCCTGAATGGGTTGATTCAAGTTCGCCTGATGTCGATCGGCGACGTACGCCCACGCAGGGGCACCCGGACCTCCGTTAAGGTACTTGTAGCTACAGCCGACGGCGTAGTCCACGCCGCATTCATCCAGTTCAACGGGGACGGAACCAACGCTATGGGAAAGGTCCCACAGGACCAGCGCTCCGGCGTCGTGCACGCAAGACGTGATGCTCTCCATATCCGAGAGATAACCAGATCGGTAGGCAACATGACTCAAGACCACGAACGCGGTGTCAGGGCCTACAACATCACGAACGTCCTCGGCGGTCATGCCGCCGTCATGAGAAGGCTGTACCCACCTGAGGCGCAGCCCGCATTCGTCGGCGATACCCTCCATGATGTAGCGGTCCGTGGGAAAATTGTCCCGATCCAGAACGATTTCTGTCCGTTCTGGACGCGCGGCGGTAGCCGCGCGCGCCAACTTATAGAGCAGAACTGTAGTTGAATCGGCGACGATGCACTGGCCTTTGGCAGCGCCTAGAGCCACTTCACCAATCCTGTCTCCGAGTGACAGTGGCAGCTGAAGCCATTTTTCATCCCATCCTCGAATGAGCCGACCGCCCCACTGGACGGTGATAAATGAGCTATATCGCTCGAGGGTGGCCTGCAGGGGCCTGCCCAGCGAGTTTCCGTCCAAGTAGGCGGGCAGCTGAGGATCGTCGTGGCCGATGAACCGTTTGCGGTGTTCGGCCAGTGGGTCAGCAGCATCTAGGGCGAGGGCGCGGGTACGCAGGGAATCGACAGTCATATCCTCCAGTCTAAATCTGACGCGAGCGTGCTCCGTTCAGCGTGTTCAGCTGATGGGCCGGATACTTCCGTAAAAGTGTCGGCGCCGACTTTTTTCACTCCACGCGCTGAAGCTTGTTCCATTCCATTGGTTTTCTTCAATTGACTGGTCGATGGCAACCCCCAAGCTCGACGGAAGGTAAACCGGAGCCTCAAAATCGATTTCCCAAGCGAACGCATTGACTCCGGGTGGCGTGGCTTCCTGAACCACACGTGACGCCATGTACATGCCGTGAGCAATCTGTTGCCGCATACCCAGCACCTTCGCAGACAGCGCGCTGAGGTGAATCGGGTTGAAGTCCCCCGATACGTGCGCATACTCCCGACCAGTGCCAGCACCTAGTCGCCATCGTGCGGTTGGAGTCGGCGGTTGGAATTCTTCTTTTTCACGCGCGGTGACTTTGTCTGTTCCGGGAAGGAAGACTCCTTTGGCCAAGTATGTGGAGTTACCTCGCCATAGCGTCTTGCCGCCGCTGCTCACCTCGACCATGAGATCCACCTGGGTCCCCGAGCGGTGGCCACTGAGGTTTTCTGCCCACGCGGTAACATCCAGCGACTCTCGGAAATCGATCTGGGCAAAATGTTCAACCCGATTGCGCAGATGAACCATCCCGAGCAGCGGGAGTGGAAAATCTTCCCTTGCCATGACACTCATGGCCACGGGGAACGCGAATGCATGGATATATCCGGACGGCAGCGCATCCCGCACAGGCATGTTCAGCACCTGCTGAAACGCGGTCAAACCTCCGACGTCGACGTCGGCTCCCTTGACGCTGTGGCGAACCTCCGGAAGTTCGGAGCCGCTTCGCTTACCACCCAGCTTCTGCCGCGCAGCCGCTCCAACTGCCGAAACATACAGCTTCGGAAGGGCGGGGATCTCGGGTAGATCGATGGTTTTCATGCGCCAACCAGATTCTGTCCGCATACTCTGACAACTTCGCCGTTCACACCCGCGGCTGCATCAGAGGCGAGGAACGAAATCGTTTCTGCGACGTCGATGGGAAGCCCACCTTGTTGGAGGCTGCTCAGTCTCCTGGCCACCTGACGCGTGAGGAACGGGATGGAAGCAGTCATGTCAGTTTCGATGAAGCCTGGTGCCACGGCGTTGATTGAACCACCCAGATCACCTATGGCAGAGGATGTGGCGCGAACCATGCCGATGACGCCCGCTTTCGACGTCGCATAGTTACTCTGTCCCCGATTCCCGGCAATGCCGCTGGTGGAGGCAAGCGAGACGATCCTACCGTTGCGACCGAAGTTCCCGCTGTCCAAAAGCTGACGGTTCATTCGAAGTTGCGATTCGATGTTGACGGCGAGGACCGATTTCCACTTGGCCTCGTCCATATTGGCCAGCAGCTTATCCCGTGTAATTCCAGCGTTGTGCACAACGATGTCCAGCCTCCCATACCGGGAAAGCGCGTGTTCCAGGATGCGCTCACCGGCATCCTTGGCAGTGATGTCCAGTTGGAGAGCGGTTCCTCCGAGCTGGTTGGCTACGTCGGCCAGCTGCTCCCCGGCAGGCGGAACGTCGACGACGATGAGCTGCGCGCCATCGCGCTTGAGGACCTTGGCGATGGCTTCGCCGATTCCGCGCGCCGCTCCTGTTACGACAGCGACCTTGCCAGCAAGTGGTTGGTTCCAATTGGCATTGAGATCTCCGGAGTTGCTGGAGACCTCAATGAACTGTCCGTTGACGTAGGCGCTACGTCCGGACAGCAGGAACCGAAGCGACGCAATAAGACTTGGCGCCGCTGTCGTGACGTTCTCTGCCAGAAGGATGCCGTTTGCCGTACCGCCGCCGCGCATCTCGTGGGCAACGGACCGCAGGAAGCCATCCACGCCCTGCCGTGCGGCAGCAGCTTCTGGATCATCCCCGTCAACAACGGATCGGGAAACGGTGATGAAGCGCCCTCCGGGGAGTAGGTCTTTCAGCGCAGGACCAGCCAGGAGCGCGGCGTCCGAGAGTTCAGTGGGTGTGCTGAGGGAGTCCCAGGCAATAATGATGGCGCCGAGTTTCTGTCCGGGCGCCGTGTGACGACGAACGTCAAGGTTCCACCCCAGCATTGCCTCCGATAGATGATTAGCCGAATCGCCGTTACCCAGTAAAAGGACGGGTCCGGGCACCAGGGGCTTGGACGGGTCGAAGCGCCTTAACATTGACGGTCGTGGAAGGCCGAGTTTCTTGGCCAGCTCTTTAGTGATACCGCTATTGACTAGGTTCAGGTACGTGTCTGTCATGGGTTAGCGTGCCTCCAAGATAGCTACTACACCCTGACCGCCGGCAGCGCAGACAGAGACCAGGCCGCGGCCTGAACCCTTCTCGTGAAGCATTTTGGCCAAGGAAGCGACAATTCGGCCACCGGTTGCGGCGAAGGGATGGCCTGCAGCCAACGACGATCCATTGATATTGAGCTTGTCGCGGTCTACGGATCCCAGTGCGCCGTCGAGACCAAGGCGGGTGCGACAGAATTCCTCGTTCTCCCAAGCCTTGATAGAACTGAGGACCGTTCCGGCGAAGGCTTCATGGATCTCGAAGAAATCGAAGTCCGCGAACGAGAGTCCGTTGCGCTCAAGTAGGCGAGGAACAGCATAGACCGGTGCCATCAGTAGTCCTTCTTCGCCGTGGACGAAATCTACTGCAGCTGCCTCGGCATCCACCACGTTGGCGAGCATCGGCAGGTCGTGCTTCCGTGCGTAATCTTCGGATCCCAACAGCACCGTTGAGGCACCGTCAGTGAGCGGTGTGGAGTTTCCGGCTGTCATGGTTGCCTGATCGCCAAGGTTCTTACCGAACGCGGGCTTGAGTTTCGCGAGTTTCTCCAGAGAGGTGTCGCCCCGCATGTTTGAATCTTTGGACAGACCCCGATACGGCGTCATGAGGTCGTCGAAGAATCCGCGTTCGTAAGCCGCCGCGAGGTTTTTGTGGCTAGCGAGCGCCAGCTCGTCCTGTGCCTGACGGGTGATCTCCCAGTGCGCTGTAGTCAGAGCCTGGTGTTCTCCCATGGACAGTCCGGTGCGTGGCTCCCCAGTTCCGGGGGCGTTGGGGGCGAGGTCGCTGGGCCGGAGTTTGCGCACGGCCTGCAACTTTTGGCCGGTAGTTTTTGCGCGGGAGAGATCCAACAGTACTCGGCGGAACCCTTCGCTGACGGCGATGGGGGCGTCGGACGCGGAATCGACGCCGCCGGCGATGCCTGATTCGATCATGCCGAGTTTGATTTTGTTGGCAATGCCGACGACGGCTTCCAGCCCTGTTGCGCAGGCCTGCTGAACGTCATAGGCAGGGGTGTGTGCTGAGAGGGCGGACCCAAGGACTACTTCGCGGGTGAGGTTGAAGTCCCGGGAGTGTTTGAGTACGGCGCCAGCGGCTACTGCACCCATACGCTCGCCCTGTAAGCCAAAGCGTGCGATCAGTCCGTCAAGGGCTGCGGTGAGCATGTCCTGATTCGAGGAGTACGTGTACGCTCCCCCGGTGCGGGCAAACGGGATACGGTTGCCGCCGATGACGACCGCCTGACGAACCTGGTTTCCTGGTTTCTGGTTTTCGTTGCTGGCCACGTGGTGGTCTCCTTAGATTGCGTCAATTACTGATACCTAGCGTACCTGATACGCTGGGTATCGTGAATAGCACTTCTCCTGTAACCGAGACTGCACGCGGTCTGACTTCTGAGGACGGCCGCTCCTCGCGTTGGCAAACGCACAGGACACAGCGTCGCCACGTCCTCATCAAAGCTGCGCGCAAGGCTGTCCACACCCTTGGGTATGGCGCACCGATGGAGGATATTGCAGCTGCGGCCGGAACATCCAAGTCAGTCTTTTACCGCTACTTCGGGGACAAAGCTGGACTCCAGCAGGCGGTCGGTGAGGTTGTCATAGGGCAGATGCGCGACAAACTATTTGAAGCCGCGCGCACCTCGCGCTCCCCAAGGGAGAGCTTGCGCGCTATGGTCTCCGCCTACCTGCAGATGGCACAGACGTCGCCGAACGTCTATATCTTTGTGACGCGCACCGGAACCGCGGATGCACTCACGGAACCCGGAGACCCTGGGTCATCGGCTGAACTTGCACATTTCTTCCAACAGATCACCGCCATGATGGAGGAAAGTATGCGTACATATCTTGACGTACAGGAAACCCCTCCAGCTCTGGCCGAAGCTGCGCCGCTATGGCCACTGGCCGCCATCGGAATGGTTCGGGCCGCGGGTGAGCGTTGGATCAGCATGCCGGCTGGCGACAGAAAACCGAGCCAGACGCAAGTGACGGAACAGCTCACGGCTTGGCTCTTCGACGGACTTTCCCCCTGATCCCATTCTCAAAAAGACTTTCCCTTCACACCCACTCCCCCTTCCGTATCAGTAAGGACTTAAGAAATGACGCAGGTTTCAGACCGGAAAGAACTTAAGGTTCCCGCTACCAGCAACATCCACGACGACGACAGCGCAACGATAGATGTCGCACTGTTGGGTGAGACGTTGCTCGGTAAGTGGGCATCGGTGCGTCGTGTTGCCCGCGAACTTGCAGGGCGTCCTGAGGTGCACAAGATCGAGGGACTGTCCATAGACGAGCATCGGGAACGCACGTTCGAGCAGCTCAAGTACTTGGTGGACAACAAGGCTGTGCACCGTGCGTTCCCACCCGCATTGGGCGGTAACAACGATCACGGCGGCAACGTCGCGGGGTTCGAGGAGCTCGTGATTGCTGACCCTTCGCTTCAGATCAAGGCGGGTGTCCAGTGGGGTCTTTTCGGCTCTGCAGTTCTGCACCTCGGCACTGAAGAACACCACGAGAAGTGGCTTCCGGGCATCATGAATCTGGATATCCCAGGCTGCTTTGCCATGACGGAGATCGGCCACGGTTCTGATGTGGCGAGCATCGGCACCACTGCAACCTATGATCCTGATGCTCAGGAATTCGTCATCAACACCCCGTTCAAAGCGGCGTGGAAGGAATACATCGGCAATGCCGCACGTGACGGCCGTGCCGCCGTCGTCTTCGCTCACCTGATAACGCAGGGCGTAGATCACGGTGTGCACGCTTTCTACGTTGATCTGCGACATGCCGACGGAACATTTTGTGAAGGCATAGGAGGAGCCGATGACGGGTTAAAGGGGGGCCTGCGAGGCATCGATAACGGCCAGCTACATTTCACCAAAGTGCGCATTCCACGGACTAATCTCTTGAACCGGTATGGCGATGTTTCCTCCGATGGTACGTACACGTCGCCCATCGAGAGCCCGGGGCGTCGTTTCTTCACAATGCTCGGAACCCTTGTTCAAGGCCGCGTATCGCTCGACGGCGCCGCTGTCGCAGCGAGTAAAGTGGCCCTGACCACCGCCATCCGCTATGCCACACAACGCAGACAGTTCAATGCGACGTCAGACACCACTGAAGAGGTACTGCTGGACTACCAGCGCCACCAGCGGCGTCTTCTGCCCAAACTCGCCACGACGTACGCTGCTTCGTTCGCCCACGAGGAACTACTCGAAAAATTCCATGACGTATTTTCCGGAGAGCACGACACCGACGAGGACCGGCAAGATCTGGAAACGCTGGCGGCTGCTTTCAAGTCCTTGAGTACGTGGCACGCCCTGGATACCCTTCAGGAATGCCGCGAGGCCTGCGGGGGTGCCGGTTACATGACGGAGAACCGTTTCACTTCGTTGCACGCAGACCTCGACGTCTACACCACCTTCGAGGGTGACAACAACGTGCTGCTTCAGCTGGTGGCCAAACGACTGCTGGCCGACTATGCCAAGGAATTTCGGGGCGCAGACTTTGGGGTCCTGGCCCGGTACGTAGTTGGGCAGGCCGCTGATCTGACAATAAACCGTACTGGTCTGCGTCAGGTCATGCAGACAGTAGTGGACAGCGGATCTGAGAAGAAGTCGGCTATTGCCCTTCGCGACGAAAATACGCAACGTCAGTTGCTCACCAATAGGGTTGAAGCCATGGTGGCTGACATCGCCGGTGAGCTTAAGGAAGCACGCAATCTGCCCCAGGACAAGGCTGCGGAAATCTTCAACCAGAATCAGAACGACCTCATCAAGGCGGCCACAGCTCATGCTGAATTGTTGCAGTGGGAGGCGTTCACGACGGCGCTGCACAAAATTACCGATCCTGGAACGCTAGAGGTACTGACACGTCTTCGGGACCTCTTTGGTCTGACGCTGATCGAGGAACACCTCGCGTGGTACCTGATGAACGGACGTCTATCGACACAGCGGGCCCGGACTCTCAGCGATTATATCAACCGCTTGTTGACGCACCTGCGCCCCCATGCGCTCGACCTGGTTGACGCGTTTGGTTATGGCCCGGAACATCTTCGGGCTACGATCGCGACCGGCGTTGAACGAGAACGTCAGGACGAGGCCATGAACTACTACCGGCGATTGCGTGCGCACGGTGACGCACCGGTTGATGAGAAAGTCGTCATCGCCCGTAAGAAGAACGCGGCCGGATCAAAGTCGCGACGCTGAGGTCAAGAACGCTAGCTAGGTGACGGACCGGTAGACGTTCAGGGTGGCTTCAGCGATTGAAGCCCAGGAGAAACTTTCCTCCGCCCGGACTCTACCGGCCCGGCCCTGAGCAGCAGCTTTGTTCGGATCAGCAAGGGCCTGGTTAAGGGCTGACGCAAAGTCGATCACGAACTTTTCTGGGTTAGCGGGGGTGCCTGTCCCGTCATCTGCCTGTTCCAGAGACACCAGCGTGCCAGTAACGCCGTCGACCACGACCTCAGGAATCCCTCCAGTAGCGCTGGCCACAACTGCCGTCCCGCAAGCCATTGCTTCAAGATTTACGATGCCCAAGGGCTCATAAATCGATGGACAGGCAAAAACCGTTCCTTGACTGAGCACCTGGATCAGTTCATGCCGCGGAAGCATCTTCTCGATCACCACGACACCCGTCCGGTTCCGCTGCAGCTCCTCGATCAAGTGGGCTGTTTCAGCGGCTAGCACTGGCGTGTCCGCGGCGCCCAGACAGAGCACGAGCTGGACTTCCGGTGGCAACGACGCGGCTGCACGCAGCAGATACGGGACACCTTTCTGTCGCGTGTTACGACCAACAAAAACAACAGAGAGCCGGTCCGGATCGATGCCCAGACCCGGGAGCGCGCTCAAATCCGTTGCTGGCTTCCACTGTTCGACGTCCACGCCATTGTGTACTACTTGGATTCTGTCAGGATCGATCTCGGGATAGCAGCGGAGAATATCTGCTCGCATTCCAGCTGATACCGCGATGACTGCGGCCGCGGAGTTGTACGCTGAGCGCTCAATCCACGAGGAAAGCGCATATCCGCCACCCAGTTGTTCGGCCTTCCAGGGTCTCAACGGCTCGAGACTGTGGGCACTGACCACGTGCGGGATTCCATGGAGCATCGACGCGAGATGACCAGCATGGTTTGCGTACCAGGTATGCGAATGCACGACGTCGGCGCCGCCGATGGACTCGAGCATCGTCAGGTCCGTTCCCATGGTGCGTACGGCTGCGTTGGCCGTCTCCAAACCAGCAGGCGTCTCATAGGTCAAAACCTGAGCACCATGGAAATCGGAAGGGCGCACGCTCCCGAAAGAGTGGACGCGCAAGTCGACGCTGGACGCTAGGACCCGGCTGAGCTCTGCAACATGAACACCGGCTCCACCGTAGATCTCTGGCGGAAATTCTTTGGACACGATATCTATTCGCACACCCCCAACGTAGTGCAGAATCGCACCTGTCATCTAGTGTGAAGGCACGGGCTCCCCCGGGGAGTCGTCACACTAGATGTCCGGGAGGGACACCATGGCAGCGAAGAAAGTTCTAGCGGTTGTCCTGGCAGGTGGTGAAGGCAAACGACTGATGCCGTTGACCGCGGATCGAGCCAAGCCGGCCGTACCATTCGCTGGGAGCTACCGATTGGTTGACTTTGCTCTCTCGAACCTCGTGAATTCCGGTTACCTACAGATCGTGGTCCTCACTCAGTACAAGTCCCACAGCCTGGACCGGCATGTTTCTGAGACCTGGCGGATGTCAACGCAACTACAAAACTACGTTGCCTCTGTTCCAGCCCAACAGCGGGTCGGAAAGAGCTGGTTTCAGGGCAGCGCCGATGCCATCTACCAGTCGCTGAACCTGATCTATGACGCTCGCCCCGACATCGTCGTCGTGATCGGCGCGGACCACGTCTACCGCATGGACTTCCAGCAGATGGTGGAAGAGCACATCGCCAACGGCGCGGCAGCAAGCGTTGCCGCCGTCCGGCAACCACTGGCGTTCGCTGACCAATTCGGCGTCATCGAGGTCGACCCAGCTGAGCGGACAAAAATATCCCGATTTGTTGAAAAACCACAATCAACACCGGGGTTGCCTGAAGCCCCAGACTCTTTTCTTGCATCCATGGGTAACTATGTCTTCACGGCCGATGCCCTGGTTCACGCGCTGCGACAGGACGCTGAGCGGCTGGATACTAAACACGACATGGGTGGCGACATTGTGCCCTGGTTCGTCGATCGGGGCGAGGCCGCTGTCTATGACTTCACCAACAACGCTATTCCCGGCTCTACCGACGATGATCACCAGTACTGGCGTGATGTGGGAACACTCGATTCCTACTACGACGCCCACATGGACCTGATTTCACCCCTACCAGCGTTTAATCTCTACAACCTCGAATGGCCCATCTACACCAGACAGAGCGTCTCTCCCCCGGCTAAGTTTGTTCGAGGCGGCCAAGGGAAAGCTGGCTATGCCCACGACTCGATCGTGGCCAACGGTTCGCTGATCTCAGGAGGAGCGGTCATAGGTTCAGTCTTGGCGACAGACGTACAGATCCGCGAAAATGCCGAGGTCACCGGGTCAGTGCTCATGGACGACGTCACTGTCGGCGCAGGAGCCACAATTCGCCGTAGCATCATCGACAAGAACGTCCACATTCCAGACGGCGAGCGCATTGGTGTCGATCTGGACGCGGATCGTGCTCGTGGATTTACTGTGACCGATTCGGGATTGACGATCCTGCGCAAGGGACAACTCTTCGGGTAGGTCATGGCAGGGTAAGGTCTTAACCGCCATGACTGAACAGAAACCGTCCCCTGAGGACCTTGAAATTTGTTTGCGCGTACTGTCGGAGATCCACCGGTTGGACGAGGATCACCCGGATTTTGTGACGGTCCGCCAAGCTACATCGAAGATGTTCAAGTCGGTGAAGAAACATCGACGATCGGAGAAACGCAACGAGATTTCCGCGTACGACCGGGCCGTGATTGCTTTGACTGCGACGGCGGCTCCGGATCGTATAGACGATGAGACTCTGGGCAATAAGTTATCTCCCGCTGCTACCGGAGATACTGCAGGCACGTTGCTCCGGTCGCGCCCATGCTACATCTGTAAGCAGCACTACACGCGGGTGGACTCGTTCTACCATCAGCTTTGCCCTGACTGTGCGGCCATGAGTCACACCAAGCGCAATGCCACCACTGATTTGTCGGGCCGGCGGGCTCTGCTCACCGGCGGCCGGGCCAAGATCGGGATGTACATTGCTCTGAGGCTCCTGCGGGACGGCGCTCACACCACGATCACTACCCGGTTTCCGAAGGACGCAGCGCGTCGTTTCGCGTCGATGGAGGACAGCGGCCAGTGGCTCTCACGTCTGCGTATTGTCGGTATTGATCTGCGAGATCCGTCGCAGGTGATGGCTCTGACTGATTCGATTACGGCAGCGGGTCCGTTGGACATTATTATCAACAACGCTGCCCAGACGGTGAGAAGATCTGCCGACGCCTACCGGCCGTTGGCTGAGGCTGAAGATACTCCTCTGGCTGAGGCCCTCTCGCCGGGCAACGGCGGGCCGGAACTGGTGACGTTTGGTCGAGCCCATGATCGGCACCCGTTGGCGATCGCTACGTCGGTAGGGGAACATCCGGTACTTGCCGCTGATGCGATCACCTCTCTTGCACTCTCCACGGGTTCGGCAACGCCGGAACGCATGGCCGCGGGCACCGCCGTCGACGCCGGCGGGTTGGTACCGGATACTGGACACCTCAACAGTTGGACTCAGGTGGTAGAAGAGGTCGACCCGCTTGAAATGCTCGAAGTTCAGTTATGCAATGTAACGGCGCCATTCCTGCTCGTGAGCCGGCTCCGGCCGGCTATGGCGAAGTCGGAGTTCCGCCGCAAGTACATTGTCAACGTTTCTGCCATGGAGGGTCAGTTCTCCCGCGCCTACAAGGGCCCGGGACATCCTCACACCAACATGGCCAAGGCTGCGCTGAACATGATGACGCGCACTAGCGCAGGCGAAATGCTCGAAAGCGACGGCATTTTGATGACCGCTGTCGATACTGGATGGATCACTGATGAGCGTCCTCACGAGACCAAGTCACGCTTGGCCGAGGAGGGGTTCCATGCGCCGTTGGACCTGGTCGACGGTGCCGCGCGCGTCTACGATCCGGTAGTTGAGGGCGAGAAAGGTAATGATCTGTTCGGTTGCTTCCTCAAGGACTACAAGCCGTCGCCATGGTGAGCGTGTCCTGGTTCCGGCTTTCTATGGTGCCAGGAATTGTTGCAGCCGGTGTGGCGGTAGCGGTGGCGTTTGGGATTCATCGGCTGGTGCCTTCTGTGCCCGCTATGACGACCGCCGTCGGACTGGGAATCCTTTGCGCAAACATCCCGAAGATCTCAAACGCGGTGTCGGGTGTCCTTAAACCGGGATTGAGTATCGCAGCCAAAAAGTTCATGCGCGCAGGGATCGTGCTCTTGGGTCTGAAGGTCAGTCTCATGGACATCGCCGGGCTGGGGTGGGGTGCGGTGCTGGCAATAGTTGTTCTGGTTGCTGCGTCATTTGGCGCGACCTACGCGATCTGCCGTCTTCTCGGGCTGCCCGGTGACCAACCGATCCTGATCAGCACGGGGTTCTCCATCTGTGGAGCCTCTGCCATCGGTGCTATGGCCGCGGTGCGCAATAGCCGTGAGGAGGACACTGTCGTTCCGATCGCTCTGGTGACGCTGTGCGGAACGCTAGCCATCGCCCTGTTACCGTTCCTGGGAGCGCTTGCCAACCTCCCAGCCACTGTCTTCGGGTACTGGGTGGGAGCATCGGTTCATGACGTTGGCCAGGTGGTCGCCACCGCGCAGACGGCCGGAACCGCAGCCCTGACAGCCGCCGTGGTGATTAAACTGGCGCGAGTGCTGACTCTGGCACCTATTACTGCCCTGGCTGGCATTCAGCAGCGACGGTCTCCTCAGGGACCTGACGAAGAGACCGCCCGGCCCCCGCTGGTGCCCCTGTTCATCCTTGGATTCATCGCTCTGGTATTGGTACGTACCTTCTTTGATTTGCCTGTAGGGCTCGCCGAGACTGCCGGTGTGGTGCAGGACATTTTTCTGGCCGCGGCACTGTTCGCCTTGGGCGCCGGCATCCACCTCCGACAGCTGCTGACATCCGGACGGGCACTAACCGCTGCGATGCTTTCATGGGCCCTCATCGGAGCCGGCGGACTCGGCGTAGCCTTCCTCATCTCAGGCTAGCCACAGCGGGTTAGTCGCCGGGATACCCATGGTTGAATGGCTTGGTGACTAATGAGAATCTCAGCCGCAGCGAGGCGGCACAACGTTCAGCAATTATCCGGGTCGACTCCTATGATGTCTCGGTGGATCTTCGCGATGCCGCCGCTACGGATGTCCCCGGGTTCACCTCCCAGAGCATCATCGATTTCAGCTGCAGCGAGCCTGGAGCCTCAACGTTCCTTGATTTCATCTCCGGCGGCGTCCATAGTGTCAGCCTTAACGGGCGGCAACTTGCCATAGCTGACGTGGTGGATGGTGCCCGTATACACCTGCCGGGTTTGGAGCGAGAGAATCAGGTAACCGTTATCGGCACCGCGCTCTACAGCCGCAGTGGTGAGGGAATGCACCGCTTTGTGGATCCTGCCGATGGTCAGACCTACCTATATACCCAGTATGAACCGGCGGACTCGCGCCGCGTGTTCGCCAACTTCGAGCAGCCGGACCTCAAAGCGTCCTTTACTTTCCATGTGACCGCTCCAGATGGGTGGAAGGTTGGTTCCAACGGGGCTGAGGTGGCACGCACCGCTCTTGAGTCAGCGTCAGGTTTAGCGCGGTGGGATTTCGCTCCGACACAACGGATTTCCACGTACATCACCACTATCCTTGCCGGTCCCTACCACTTCGCGTCCTCGCACTGGAGCCGAACCTTCGAGGATGGCAAGACCCTTGACGTTCCATTGGGTGCATACTGTCGGGCCTCTCTCGCCGAACATTTTGACGCCGAGGCCATTTTCGACGTCACCAGTCGTGGACTGGACTATTTTCACGACGTTTTCGATTACCCCTATCCGTTTGGCAAATACGATCAGGCGTTCGTCCCCGAATACAATCTTGGCGCCATGGAGAACCCCGGCCTCGTGACGTTCACGGAGGCATACATTTACCGTTCACGGGCTACAACTGCGCAGTACGAGGCACGTGCCAACACCACGATGCATGAGATGGCCCACATGTGGTTTGGCGATCTGGTAACCATGTTCTGGTGGGATGACTTGTGGCTCAAAGAGTCTTTCGCGGACTTCATGGGAACGCTCGCGGTGGCTGAGGTAACCGAGTGGGACACCGCTTGGGTGACGTTCGCCAACCAGCGCAAGGCCTGGGCCTACGTCCAGGATCAGCTGCCCACCACTCACCCAGTAGTCGCTGACATCCCGGACCTGGAGGCAGCAAAACAGAACTTTGATGGCATAACGTATGCCAAGGGTGCCTCTGTCTTGAAGCAGTTGGTTGCCTACGTGGGCTTCGACGCGTTCAAGGACGCTGCCCGTCAATACTTCCGGGACCATGAGTACGGCAATACCTCCTTGTCAGATCTGCTCACGGCACTGAGTAAGGCCTCCGGACGGGATATGGGCGATTGGTCCAGACAGTGGCTGCAAACAGCCGGAGTGCCGGTTCTCGGCGCGGAAGTGGAAACAGACGATGACGGCCAGTACCAACGCGTTACCATCATTCAGGAATCGGTTGATCCTATAACAGGCCAGGATTCCCCGCGGCCCCACCGCTTGCGTCTGGGACTCTACGACTTCGACGCCGAGGGCAGGCTCGCTCGGCGTGCCTCACATGAACTTGACGTCACAGGGCATCAAACGGTTGTCGATGTATTAACAGGCCAACCCGCGGCAGCGCTCCTTCTGGTCAATGACGACGACCTGACCTACGCCAAAATCCGATTTGACCCGGAGAGCTTGAAGACGCTTTTGGAATCACTTGAACGCATCCCGGATCCTCTGGCGCGCGCTGTCTGCCTCTCCGCGTTGTGGAACAGCGTCCGCGACGGCGTTCTATCTGCCTCCGACTACATCCGTGCCGTGCTTCGCATTGCTCCGGCCGAATCCGGAGTCGGGGTTCTGCAGGTTCTGCTATCTAATACAAGGTCAGCCTTGTCTCAGTTTGTCCCGGAGTCGGATCGTGAGTCTTTGACGAGGGAACTTTACGACAGCACAGTATCGCAGCTACAGGGCTCCCCAGCGGGAAGTGACCTACAGCTCGCCTGGGCACGGTCAGCTGCCAGGCTTGGACGCCAAAGTGACCGGCATAATGAACTCTTGGCTGGCCTTCTGGATGGCAGCCACAGTGTCGATGGCCTCACAGTCGATGCGGAGCTGCGCTGGCTGATCCTCCAGGCTCTCGCAGCCACCGGAAATGCCGGTCAGGAACAGTTGGAGGCCGAGCTGCGCATCGACAACACCGCATCTGGCAAAACAGGCTACTGCCTTGCATCAGCGGCTCGTCCCAGAAAGGACGTCAAGGAGCGCGCATGGGCGGAAGCAGTCCATGAAGGCTCACTATCCAACGAGCACCTCAGCGCCACTATTGAGGGCTTCATGGAAGGCTCTCACGAGCTGCTGGACCCGTTCGTCGACGACTACTTCGATTGCCTGATGCGTGTATGGTCAACCATGAGCATCGAACTCGCTAGCCGCGTGGTTCGAGGCCTCTACCCGGGCGTGCAGAATGCCGTCGATGAACAGAGCCCTGATGCCCACTCCGTCATCGTCCGCACGGATACTTGGTTAGAGAAGAACGCCGACGCCCCACGTGCACTGCGTCGGATCATTCTGGAGCAGCGGGACCAGCTGCTGCGCAGTCTCCGTGCGCAGCACGTAGCCATCGAGGCAGGAGCTATGGCACACGGTTGAGCCAAGCTGGTGTGCCGAACTTGGTCTCAACCCGGGACTCCGCTTCGGCGAGCTCTTCCGGACGGATCCCGGTGATTTTTGCGCCGTACCGGGAAGCGAATGTGGACACCATGGTCTCCAGTATCGCTTCCCGGCTCAGCCCGGTTTGGCGCCGTAGCGGGTCCACCCGCTTCTTGGCGCTGGTTATTCCTTTGCCAGACAACTTCTCTTTGCCTATGCGCAGTACATCGGTCATCTTGTCCGCGTTGATGTCGTAGGACATGGTCACATGATGCAACATCCCACCGTTGCCGAAGCGCTTCTGCGCTGCCCCGCCGATCTTCCCCTGGTCCGTGGCGATGTCATTGAGTGGCTGATACCACGCCTTGATGCCCAACGCCTCCAGAGCTTCCATGACCCACGCGTCAAGAAACGGATAGGAGTCCTCAAAATTTAGCCCGTCCACCAGGCTCTGCGGCAAATAGAGGGAGTACGTGATCGCGTTTCCATGCTCCATGAACATTGCCCCACCGCCTGTGACCCGCCGGACCACAGTGACGGAGTGCCTCCGAGCACCCTCTGGATCTACTTCGTTCTGCAGTGACTGAAACCCTCCAATGACCACTGACGGTGATTCCCATTCCCAAAACCGCAGGGTGGGCTTCCGTGATCCATTGCCAACCGCTTCTGCCAGTACTTCATCAAGGGCAACGTGCAGATGAGTGGAAAGCGACGTCGGGGGAATGATTTCCCATTCATGGTCGGCCCACGTCGTGGCTCGAGCCAGCGCACGACGAACGGCCGTGGCAACCGCCTCGGGCGAAAACCCAAACATCACAACAGTGGCGTCCAATGCAGAGCGGACGGCACCTGCCATATCACTGTGACTGGACTCTTGTGGGAGACCCTCAAGGGCACGATTGATGCTCGTGAGTGCCTCGTCGGGCTCCAAGAAAAAATCACCGCTGACGGAAACGTCGGCCAGCCGCCCGTTTTGGACGGCGAGGTCCGCCACCACGAGCTTGCCACCGGGTACCTTGTATTCACCGTGGCCGGGAATGCGTTCTTCAACCATTGGGTCCCACCTTGCCTTCCGTTGTCTCCACCCTTAAACACGAATGGTCCGCCCGGTGTTCCCGGACAGACCATTCGCCATGCTTTTTGCGACCCACTATGCAGCCGACACGCGTTACTACTTCTTGCCGAAGCCCTTGAAACGCTGGTTGAAGCGCTCGACACGTCCAGCCGAGTCCATGATGCGCTGCTTGCCCGTGTAGAACGGGTGCGATTCGGAGGAGATTTCCACATCGATGATGGGGTAGGTGTTTCCATCTTCCCACTCGATGGTCTTGTCCGAGGAAACGGTGGAGCGCGTCAAGAATTTGACGTCAGAAGCCAGGTCGTTGAAAACGACGGGCTGGTATTTCGGGTGAATGTCAGTCTGCACGGTGATACCTTCTGTAATTGTCTGGATTTTGCCAGACACAAATGGCGAAAAATTGCTTGAGGTCAGTTTGACCAGCACCTCACTATATCGCACCTGAGGACTCCATAAGCAATTCCACCTAGGGAATCGCGGCCAATCCCGGAAGTTCATCGCCCCAGCCAGAGTAAAGAACGGACGTCGAAGCCGGGATGGACTGTGCTGTGCCGATGATATTGAGACGGACGGGCCGGTACAGCTGGTCGACAACGACCTCAAGGGACACTGTGTCGACGCCCTGAATGGCATGGACACCAAAACCCGTCAGGCGCACAGCAGCGCTTTCTGCATCAACGGTGTCCGGTGCGTAATTTACGTTGACGGACTTTGCTTCGGCCAAGAGCAACTTAAGCCTCGCTGGACTCAGAAGATGTTCGGCTGCCTGCGCAACGATCGCAGCGGAAGTCTCGTCAGGGCCGCCTTTGAGGTCGACGTCGACAGTGCCATTTCGTCCAGACAAGCGACCGCCGCCGTCGCCGATGTATAGGTCGGTACCCGCCTCGCCGGTTACCCTCGCCGCGAACGTGGGACCGGTTTGCACTTGGGCGTGGTGTTCGCCGCCGGGCAAGCTCGTACCATTCGTCTCAATCTCCGCGGTGTAAGAGCCTCCCGCTTGCATGGCTTGTGCAATGCACTCCCCCACAACCTCTGGTGGAATAGGGCTGCCGGTTCGGCTGAGCAAGGGACCGCATGCCCGCTGCACCTCGGCGCTCATATTTGCTTGGACGGCAGTCAGTGTGAATCTCGGCGAGGGGGTCTGGGCTGCTGGCGTCTGCGGCTTGGACTTGTGCACGGTTGGGTCTGCCCGCGGCGTACCCATCACCACGGTAGGACTGTGACTCTGCGCCGCAAATGCGCTGGCGGAAGCGCGCTCCTCCAGCTGACTCTCCAATGGGCCACACCCAGTCAAAGACGGACCGAGTAACGCCGCGCAGACCACGAGCAACCCAGCTCTCAAGCCCGGGCTGCGTCTGCCAAAAAACTGGTTGTACCCCACCTCGTTATTCTCCCACTGCGACACTGCGGAGGTAACCCCGTGTGCGCAGATGACTCAGGTCTGAGCAGGACGGCACTCCCACAGCGCGAGGGCGCCCGCAGTAGCAACGTTCAAAGAGTCGACACCGTTATGCATGGGGATGCGCACGGCCACATCCGCTGCCGCAACGCTTGCCGTTTTCAGCCCCGGCCCCTCCGTGCCGAGGATGAGTGCCAGCTTGGAAACATCTCGGGCCCCGAACGCGTCAATGTCCAGCGCATCGGGTGTCAACGAGAGGGCAACTGTGAGAAATCCTTGTGCTTTCAGTGTCTGGAGTTGCTCCGGCCACGACGTCAATCGTGCCCAGGGGACCTGGAAAACTGCGCCCATGCTGACTCGAACTGCACGTCGGTAGAGGGGGTCGGCACACTCAGGACTGATCAGTACCGCGTCAGCCTGCAGCGCTGCTGCGGAGCGGAACACCGCACCGATGTTCGTGTGGTCGACAATGTCCTCAAGAATGACAACCCGGCGTGCGCCGTCCAGCAAGCTGTCTAGGCTGCGCGGCACTGGTCGGTGCATTGCCGCCAGCGAACCCCGGTGGAGGTGGAATCCAGTGATCGATTCAAGGGTGGCGTCGTCGCCGATAAACGCGGGAATATCGGGATGTGCCTCAATGACGTCCGCCATGTCCTTGACCCATTTGCGGGCCATAAAGAATGACCTCGGGTTGTGCCCGGCTTCCAGGGCTCGGCGCAACACAGTTGAGCTTTCCGCGATGTACAGCCCTTCAGATGGCTCTCGCAGCCGCCTCAAACGGGTGTCCGTCAATGATCTGTAGTCGGAAACCCTTGGGTCTTCAGGGCCGTCGATAGTGACTAGGCTCATAGTCTTGGCGCAACCATGACCCACAGAGCGACGCAGCCCAGCACCACGATCGCGCTTCGAAGCACCACAGGTTTCAACCGTCGTCCCACGGCAGCCCCCACCACGCCACCGATCAGGGAGCTAACGGCTATCAGCGCAACCACTACCCACTCGATACGGTCGAAGGCGAACAACATGTAAGAAATCGAGGCGATGACGTTGACCGCCAGAACGAGGATGTTCTTGATGGCATTCGCTTGCTGCATGGTTCCTTGCAGGAATACGCCGAGAATCCCCATCAGTAAAATGCCTTGGGCTGCTACAAAATAGCCGCCGTATACCCCAGCTAGGTACACAAGAATCAGCAGCAGAGCGGGGTGGGTTTCATGACCTGCTGACGCCGTGGCTCGGCGTCGGACCCACTGCTGCAGCTTGGGCTGGAAGATGACGAAACTCAAGGCCAGAACAATCAGGAACGGCGCCACGTTGCCGAAAACTTCTTCGGGCAGATTCAACAGCAGAGCTGCGCCAGTGACTCCGCCAATCAACGATGCTGGCAGCAGCGTCATCAGCGTCCGACGCAAACCCTGGAGCTCTCGACGGTAGCCCCAGGCTCCGGAAACGTTCCCCGCGATGAGTCCCATGGCATTGCTGATGGTCGCAGTGACCGGCGCGTAGCCGAGCGCCACCAGGATGGGGAAGGTCACCAGAGTCCCTGAGCCCACAATCGTATTGATCGTTCCGGCCCATAGGCCCCCCAGAAGTATCAGGGCACCGTGGAGCAATTCCATGAAACGGCTCTAGCGGGCGATTGCGCTGTAGCGGCCGTCGGTGAGGTTGACCGAGAGCGACAGTTCGAAAGCGGCGGACAGATTGTCTTCAGTGAGAACTTCATCGATGGGTCCGCTGGCAACAACCGCCCCGTCATTGAGCAGCAGCGCGTGAGTGAAACCTGGAGGAACCTCCTCAAGGTGATGCGTTACCAGCACCATGGCCGGGGATTCCTCGTCCTGCGCCAGCTCGGAGAGCCGTTTCACCAGATACTCCCGCCCGGACAGATCCAGTCCCGCTGCTGGTTCGTCCAGCAGGAGCAACTCAGGGTCAGTCATCAGCGCGCGTGCAATCTGTACGCGCTTGCGTTCGCCCTCACTGAGCGAGCCAAACGTCCTATTCATGAGCGTGGACACGCCCCAGTGATCCAACAGTGCAAACGCCCGACGTTCATCGAGCTTCTCATAGTGCTCACGCCACCTCCCGGTGACACCGTAGGAAGCAGTCACTACGGTGTCGAGTACGGTCTCCCCAGCAGGGATCTGGGCAGCCAGTGCAGCAGAAGCCAGTCCAACCCGAGGCCGCAGTTCAAAGACGTCCACGGCGCCAAGCACCTCACCGAGAACTCCCGCCACACCGCTGGTGGGATGGAGCCTCCCGGCGGCCAGCTGGAGGAGCGTAGTTTTTCCTGCTCCGTTGGGCCCCATGACCACCCAACGCTCGCCCTCGTTGATCTGCCAGTCGACGCTTTTAATCAGCGACTTTCGGCCACGGACCACACTGACCCCGGCAAACTCAAGAACATCATTCATAGCACTAGACACTAGGCTAAAAAAGGACCGCGTGGCGATTCGTCGAATGCCGACGCCGCGACCAGCATGATGCACCCTGCCACTCAGGACACGATGGAGCTTTGATGAACAATCCTGCCGCAGCCGACTTCGCTGTGATCTGCTACGGACCGCAAATAGAAGCGCACCATTTGTCTTCCATCCAACGGGCCGTTGAAAAGCTAGGCGCGAGCCACGTGCAAACAACCAGCGGCGGCGGGGTTGGGTACGTAACCGAGCGAATGCTTTTCCGAGCAGTGCAGCCGAACCTTTTCGACTTACGCAGGGCAGTCGATACTGTCTCTTCGACGCGGGCTGATGCCGTACACCGAGTGGGAGCGGCCGTCGTACCATCCGCACTGCTCGAGCGCGCCCCCAAGCTACTGGTCATGGATGTGGACTCAACGCTCATCAAGCAGGAAGTCATCGAACTTTTGGCTCTGCATGCGGGTAGGGAAACCGAGGTGGCAGCGATCACTGACGCTGCCATGCGCGGCGAACTGGATTTCACGCAGAGCCTGCACCAGCGTGTGGCCGCACTGGCTGGGCTGCCCGAGTCCGTATTCGACGTCGTCGGCGAGCACATTGAGCTCAGCGATGGCGCTGAGGTCCTCATCAACGCATTCCTCACCGCCGGGCACGCAGTGGCAGTTGTTTCCGGTGGCTTCACCCAAATACTCGAGCCGCTAGTCAACCAGCTCGGCTTGACCTATTCCCACGCCAATAGGTTGGGCGTATCAGAGGGGAAGCTCACCGGCACCGTGAAGGGCACTGTGGTGGACCGTGCGGTCAAGGAGCGATGCCTGCGGTCTTGGGCGGTAGAATCAGGAGTCTCCATGGAGCACACGATCGCCGTGGGCGACGGAGCAAATGACCTTGACATGCTGGCCGCCGCCGGGCTTGGCGTCGCGTTCAACGCCAAGCCAGTGGTCCGTCTGGCAGCCAGCTGTACGATCGACGTACCACAGCTGGATATTGTTCGGCACTTCGTCGAGCTTTAATGGGTCCGGACGCCGCGCCTAGTTCAAGAAGGACGCCGCGCCGCCCACATATTCAGTATGTCCGGTGGGTACATCTGCGCTCACTGTGGCTACGATTTCAGCCGCAAACTCCTGCACTGAGTACAAGCGGCCGGCTTCAGCACGGCGGGCCTCAATAGCACCTGGATTTGCCCGATCAAGCAGAGTTGCCGTCACAGTGCCTTCGATCATGTCTCCAGAGACAACCACCAGAGAAATCCCTTTCTCTTCGAGCTCAGGGACAAGCTCACGAAGGGCGTCTTCGCCAGCGCGCTTGCTGCGGGCGACTGCTTCGTACTCCGGCATAGTTTCAACTGTATTGATGAAATGGGCTTGATGACTGGTGACAAAGACAACCCGCGAACCCGCTGGCATCACTTCGGCCGCGGTCTTGAGTAAGTTCACCTGCGCGTCACGGTTGAGACGGAGGGCATAGCCCTCTCCCATAGCTGCTTCCATCCCCCCAGAGGCATTCAGCACCAGTACGTCGAGACCGCCGAAAGCTTCTTTGGCTGCACTCACCAATGCTTCCGAACCTGTCGCGTCGGTCAGGTCTGCACCGACCGCTACCGCACGACCTCCAGCAGCTTCAATGGTCGAAACCACTTTGTCGGCACGTGGTGCCTTCTGGCGATAGTTGATCACCACTGCGGCACCTTCGGCCGCGAGCAGGCGTGCCACGTCGGCACCGATCCCACGCGATGAACCAGTGACGATCGCGGTCTTTCCTTCAAGCTGTCCCATGGACGCTCCCTTCGGGTCCTAAATAAATGGTCAGTGTCCCATGCCCAGTCCGCCGTCGACCGGGATGACGGCACCGGAGATGTAACCAGCCTCATCACTGGCCAACCAGCGGACGACGGCCGCGACTTCCTCTGGTTCAGCGAACCGTCGGGCGGGAATGGAATCGAGGTACTTGGCTTGGGTGTCCTCGGGCAACGCAGTGGTCATGTCAGTTTTGACAAAACCTGGGGCCACCACGTTAGCGGTGATGTTTCTGGAACCCAGCTCTCGAGTCAGCGAACGCGCCATGCCCACCAGACCGGCTTTGGAGGCAGCGTAGTTAATTTGGCCAGGGGCCCCATAGAGCCCAGATACAGAGGAGATAAAGATCACCCGGCCACGACGGAGGCGCATCATGCCCTTCGACGCCCGTTGAACAACGCGAAAGGCGCCAGTGAGGTTGGTGTTGACGACGTCGGAGAAGTCACTTTCGCTCATTCGCAGAAGCAGAGTGTCTCGGGTTATGCCAGCGTTCGCGACTACCACTTCAACGGGCCCATGCGCCGCTTCCGCCTCTGAGAAGGCGGCATCTACTGACGCCGAATCCGTGACATCAGCCTGAACGCCCATTAGTCCAGCGGGGACCTCGCCGCTACGGTACGTGATGGCGACCTTGTCTCCATTTGCCTCGAAGGCACGCGCGATCGCCAGACCGATTCCGCGATTTCCACCTGTCACCAGAATGCTACGTCCGGCTTGATCGTCTTTTGTGTTCACTGTCTCTCCAAAATAGCGTTCGAGTACCCTCTTGATCCTACCGACGCGTGTGCCGACTTTAACAACGTGGTCCTTGGTGAGAGAATTAGAAGGTCCCTTTGGAGTGTGATGAGCAGCTACCGCGATAATGGCAATGACCTTCCGGCGATCACCAACGCGCAGGAACCCCATGACGTCGATATGCGCAGACGTATGATCAAATATTCCGTGTCCATGGGCATACGCATCGTGTGCATCCTGTTGGTGTTCGTTGTCACCGGTTGGTTGCAGTGGGTCTTCATCGCTGGTGCCGTCCTCCTACCGTATTTCGCCGTGGTGCTTGCCAATGTTGGCTCGGACAGCGAGCGTATGCCGCCCAGCACGCTGTTACTGGACCGGCCGCCACAGCGTGAGCTAGGTGGCAGCCCGGACCACCCTGCGGACGTTCGCTATGACCGGACGACCACAGCCCAAAATCCCGATGATGGATCAACTACGCTTCAGGGCGAAATCGTTCCGGAAGACGAGAGTGCGGAAACATGAACCTCCTGGATCAGCTGGCAACCAACTCGGGGCAGGACGCACCCGCAGAACTGACGTGTTCGCGAAAGGCCTGCAAAAACATAGCAGCGTGGCAATTGCTCTGGAACAATCCAAAAATTCATACCCCGGACCGACGCAAAATCTGGCTCGCCTGCGGAGAACACCGCAACTGGCTGCAGGATTACCTCAGCTCGCGGGAACTCTGGAAAGAGACACTCCCGATACACGGAAAGGACAGTGACACGTGAGGTACGGGTTCCTCTTTTCCGGCCGCTGGGTCGGATGGATCGTGCTGACCGTGGCCTTCGCTGCCTCGTGCTCTGCTCTGGGCTCCTGGCAGATGGATCGCCGCGACGTGGCTGTGGCGACGGTGGACAGAATCGCCGTCAACTACGGCCAGACACCGATTCCGTTCGCGGACGCCAGCGGAGTTTTTGAAGACTTTGAACCATCCAAAGAATGGACGCCTGTCTCCATGGATGGTGCCTATGCGACGAAGGACACTCGCGTTGTTCGAAACCGGCCGTTCAGTGGCCGACCAGGCTATGAGGTTCTCGTCCCGCTGCATTTGAAGAGCGGAGGAACGGTCATCATTAACCGCGGTTGGCTGCCCATCGGAAATAACAATGCTGGGCACCCCGATTCGGTACCGCCTCCACCAGAGGGCGATGTTTCTGTCATAGCTCGGGTGAAGCCAGCAGAACCAGATGTGCGGGCGGGAGCACCACAGGGACAACTGGCGTCGATCAATCTAAGCGCATATCAGCAGCAACTCGACTATCCGATACTCATGGGCAGCTATGGGCTTCTCGGACGCGAGGATCCCTCCTCTGCAATTGCCCCGCGCGCTCTGCCCAGACCCGACATAGATACTGGACCACACCTCTCGTACTCCCTCCAGTGGTTCGCATTCGGGCTGTTGGGATTCGTAGGTTTAGGGTATGCGGCGCGTCAGCAAGCGCTTTCAAACGCGACCGCACAGGAACTTGGGCCAGACCAAGACGGCATGCATCAGGCGTGGAAACACACTGCCCCAAAACCACCACGAAAATCGTCGCGTCCTACCGCGGAAGAGGAAGAGGATGCCCTCCTCGATGCGCAAGGGTATCAATAGCCCAAACGTTCTTGAGCACGATGCCCCACCGGATCAGGCCAGCGTCACCAAATCCAGGTAGTCCTCATTCCAGAGGTCCTCCACGCCGTCCGGCAGCAGGACTACGCGCTCGGGATTCAGTGCCTCGACAGCACCTTCATCGTGACTGACCATTACCACTGCCCCGCTGTAGTTCTGTAGAGCCCCCAGAATCTCCGCGCGGCTGGCTGGGTCAAGGTTGTTGGTGGGTTCGTCCAGCAGCAGGACATTGGCTGAAGAAGCCACGATCGTGGCTAGCGCAAGGCGCGTCTTCTCGCCACCCGACAGGACCCCGGCAGGTTTACTCACGTCGTCGCCGGAGAAAAGGAAGGACCCTAGAATGCCACGCACTTCGGCATCCTGCATATCCGGGGCCGAAGAACGCATATTCTCCAGAACGGTGCGGTCGACATCTAGAGTGTCGTGCTCCTGGGCGTAGTAGCCCACTTTTAACCCGTGGCCAGGAATCACTTTTCCGGTGTCGGGTTCATCCACTCCTGCGAGCATCCGTAGAAGTGTGGTTTTCCCCGCGCCGTTCAGTCCGAGGATGACCACGCGGGACCCACGATCAATGGCCAGATCCACGTCGGTGAAGATCTCCAGCGATCCATAGGACTTGCTGAGTCCCTCCGCCGTCATGGGGGTCCGGCCACAGGATGAAGGCTCGGGGAACCTCAGAGCCGCCACCCGGTCTTGAGCGCGTACTTCATCCAGGCCCGCAAGCAGACGTTCAGCACGACGGGCCATGTTCTGTGCAGCAACAGCCTTGGTGGCCTTGGCTTTCATCTTGTTGGCCTGGTCCATCAGGACACCAGCCTTCTTCTCCGCGTTGGCCCGTTCACGGCGGCGTGCACGCTCATCCGTCTCTCGCTGGAGCTGGTATCGCTTCCAACCCATGTTGTAGATGTCGATGGTTGCGCGGTTTGCGTCGAGGTAAAACACCTTGTTGACGGTGGCCTCGATCAGGTCGACGTCGTGGCTAATGACAATAAGCCCGCCCTGGTGGTTTTTCAGAAAGTCCCGCAACCAGGTAATGGAGTCAGCATCCAGGTGGTTGGTCGGCTCATCCAGAAGCATGGTGTCCGCCCCGGAGTATAGAATCCGAGCCAATTCCACACGGCGTCGCTGACCGCCCGACAGCGTCTTCAGCGACTGGTCGAGGATCCTTTCGGGAAGGGCAAGGTTGGATGAAATGGCGGCCGCTTCTGCTTCAGCAGCGTACCCGCCCCCGGCTATGAACTCCGCTTCCAGCCTGTCGTACCGGGACATGGCCTTGTCGCGGATTGCCGCGTTCTCACTTGCCATGTCATCCTGAGCCGCTTTTAATTTGCTGACGATGACGTCAAGGTTACGAGCCGAGAGAATACGATCTCTGGCCAGTTGGTCCATGTTTGGGGTGCGGGGATCCTGTGGCAGGTAGCCGATCTCGCCATTGCGGGTGACTTGACCGCCTGCCGGCAGCGCCTCCCCCGCCAACACGCGGGTCAGCGTGGTCTTCCCAGCGCCGTTTCGGCCTACCAGCCCGATCTTGTCACCCTTGTCCACCCGAAACGACACACCGCCCATGAGAAGCCTGGCGCCGGCACGGAGTTCAAGTTCCGAAACATTGATCACGCGTAGAAGCCCTTCCGATCCGTAAGTTTTATAATTTAGTAGGAATCCTACAAAAGAAGATTAATTTATGGCCGCTACTGTCTCACTTAGCGACTTCCAACTTGTAGATGACCCACTGGAGACATCAATGCCAAAGACGCCCGAAGCTGAAACCCGCCCCGCTGCCAAGAAGCCCGTCACTCAACGTCCGGCAAGCACATCTTCCGGCTGGGATGCCACGGATCTGGCTCTCATTGGAGTGTTCGCTGCCCTCATTGCGGCCTCTATCATTGTGCCACCTATTCCTGCAGGCGTCGCACTGGGAGTACCGATCACTTTGCAAACTATGGTCATTACGCTTAGCGGACTGGTACTGGGAGCGGGCCGTGCGGCTGCAGCAACAGGTCTCTATGTGCTCCTCGGATTAGTGGGGCTTCCCATATTCAGTGGTTTCCGAGCGGGCCCTGGAGTATTGGCAGGAGGCTCCGCCGGGTACATCCTCGCCTTCGCCGTTTTCGCCGGGGTTGTGGGCTGGCTCGCGCAGATAGTGGTGCGAAGAACAGGCCGCGCCCATGGTCTCTGGTTCACCGGATGCGCATTCGTAGGCCTCCTTGTGAGCCACGTGAGTGGAATAATTGGCATGATGATCAACGGCAAGCTTTCCCTGGAAGCGGCAGTCCTGGCGGATCTCATCTTCGTTCCGGGCGATGTGATCAAATGCATCATCGCCGTTGTCATCTCCATCAGCATCCATCGCGCTTTTCCGGACATTCTCCTTCGGAGACGCAAGTAGATGGTGGGGATTGTTTTCAATGCTGCGTCGGTCGAATTGGACACACCGGGCCGTGGCGTTCACACCATTCTTCACCCGACGGATCTCGAGCTCGACAAGCGGCGGACTGCTGTCATTGGCGCCAACGGATCTGGGAAATCAACCCTGCTGCGCCTGATCAACGGCCTGTTGCTGCCCACCTCTGGTTCGGTTGAGGTTCATGGTCTGGACACCTCGCAGCACGGGCGGAGGATCCGCAGTCAAGTGGGTTTCGTCTTCACGGACCCCATTTCTCAGCTGGTCATGCCTACGCCGCTAGAAGATGTGGAATTATCGCTGCGGAAGCACCACCCCAAAGCACAGGCGCGTCGATTGGCGGCCATGGAAGTACTCGACATCTACGGGTTGGCGCATTTGGCCGACAACAGCGTCTACGACCTCTCGGGCGGAGAACGGCAGCTGGCGGCGTTGGCTTCAGTACTCGCCGTCAACCCGGAAGTTCTTGTCCTTGATGAGCCAAGCACTCTGCTTGATCTGCGGAACACGCAGCTCCTGCGGAGTACTCTTCTTGGTCTTGGACAACAACTCGTCATGGCGACCCACGACCTAGACCTAGCGGCATGCTTTGACCGGGTACTGGTAGTTCACGACGGTGCGGTAATCTTCGACGGCGAACCAGCCGAAGCAGTCGCTTTCTACCGCGCCCTCTGTTCTGATAATCAGCGCTGGGCCGGGCAAATTAAGTCGAGCATCTAATGCGGGCGCATTCCCATCTGATGGGAAATTATGTTTCTGGTTCCTCCCCGGTACACAAGACGCCCCTGTGGATCAAAGCAACGCTGCTGCTCGCCGTCGGCATTTTGACGCTTCTCCTTCAGGGGCCCGTTGCACGTTCGTTGCTCTTGGCCACTGCGTTGGCTATACACGTTCTGGCCGGGCTCCCCGTGAAACGCATATGGTCATCCATCCGAGTTATGTGGTTCTTCCTCGCCATCATCATCGGCTACCAAACCTGGGCCAACGGTTTGGACGTAGCATGGTCGCTCGTCGCTGGGATCCTCGCGTGCGTGTACGCGGCCAACATCCTCACATCCACCACAGAGATTCAGGTTCTTCTAGACGGCGTTGTCAAGGCGGCTAGCCCCTTTCGGCGGTTTGGCGTCAACCCGGAAAAATTTGCGCTAACGATTTCAATCATGCTCCGTAGCATCCCGTTCATTGTTGGGGCGTTCGAGAGCGTTCGCAATGCAGCCATGGCACGGGGGCTCGAGCGGAACCCGCGGGCCCGCGTGCTACCTGTTGTGATCACAACGGTTGCCTATGCGCGTCAAACTGGCGATGCCTTGGCCGCGCGTGGCATAGGAGACGAGTGAAGTCGGGTCAATGTGGCGGACCCTAGGGCCGCACTTGACCGACCACTGTCACGGCTTGCTCGTCCTTCCGTAATCCACCGTGACACGTAAAAGCGGACTGCCAGAGTTGGCAATCCGCTTTTACGTGTGAGGTATCAATCAGGCTAAATGTTGAAGCCGAGTGCCCGCATCTGATCTCGGCCGTCCTCGGTTATTTTCTCCGGTCCCCACGGCGGCATCCATACCCAGCTAAGCCTCCAATCGTCAACTACTCCATCCATGGCCAGCCCTATCTGCTCCTCGATAACTTCAGTGAGGGGGCAGGCAGCCGTGGTCAAAGTCATGTCGATCAGGAGCGCTCCGTCGTCCGCGTAGTGCAGACCGTAAAGCAACCCTAGGTCAACTATGTTGACGCCGAGCTCCGGGTCGATAACGTCCTTTAGCGCTTCTTCAACGTCCTCAACGGACGTCTGCGCAGTGTTTATTTCGCTCATCAGGTTCTCCTTCAGCAGCCGCTCTTGGGTACTCTGAGGCCGGAATCAGGCCGGAACCATGAAGCGGTCGTAGCCTTCTTCTTCAAGGCGCTCGGCAAGCTCGGGGCCGCCCTGCTCAGCAATGCGACCATCAATGAAGACATGGACAAAGTCCGGCTTGATGTAACGCAGAATACGAGTGTAGTGGGTGATGAGGACAGTACCCATCTGGCCCTGGCTGTGCACGCGATTGACGCCTTCGGAAACAACCTTGAGCGCGTCTACGTCCAGTCCCGAATCGGTTTCATCCAGAATGGCGAACTTGGGCTTGAATAGTTCCAACTGCAAGATCTCCACACGCTTTTTCTCGCCGCCGGAGAAGCCTTCGTTGACATTACGCTGCGCGAAGTCGGAGTCAATCCGCAATTCGCCCATGGCAGCTTTCACGTCCTTGGTCCAGTGACGCAGGCTCGGGGCCTCACCGTCGAGTGCGGTTTTGGCTGTCCGCAGGAAGTTCGTCATGGTGACACCTGGTACCTCGACCGGGTACTGCATGGCCAAGAACAATCCGGCGCGCGCACGCTGGTCGACAGACATTTCGAGAACATCCTCGCCGTCGAGCGTAATGGAGCCGCTGTCCACGGTGTAGCGGGGATGACCGGCAATCGTGGAAGCCAGCGTGGACTTTCCAGAACCGTTCGGTCCCATGATGGCGTGGCTTTCACCGGTGTTGATAGTGAGGCTAACGCCTTTCAGGATCTGCTTGGTTCCCTGCTCCGTCGTGATGCTGACGTGTAGGTCTTTGATTTCAAGGGTCGACATTTGCCATTTCTCCTTCGCACCACATGAGGTGCCGTCATTCGTGGGTAAGTACTTCAGGCCAGGTCCGGAGCTGGAGCCCCGTTGGTCACGTTCGTGACATCGACGTACACTTCGTTGCTGTGAATTTCCACAGCAAAGACAGGCACCGGCTCGTAGGCAGGGAGCTGCAGCGGCTGACCATTGCGTAGATCGAATTGGGAACCATGTCCCCAGCATTCGATCGATCCACCTTCGACATCGCCCTCAGATAGTGAGATATCCGCATGCGAGCAGGTATCCCCCAAGGCGTGAATGATGCCCTGCGAGTCCTTCACGACGACAATGGGATAGTCGTCTATGAGTACCCTGAGTGCCTGCTTGACTGAGATGTCATCAACACTGCAAATGAGCTCTCCGCTTGGCGTTTCTTCTGCCATGACCGCGCCTAGAGGTTCCCTGCTGCGAGCTCACGCTCAACAGCCTCGCTCAACCGCTCCTCGATGGCCGGAACCCCGATTTGCTGGATGATTTCGTTCAGGAATCCGCGCACGACCAATCGCCGGGCTACATCTTCAGCGATGCCACGCGCCATCAAGTAGAAAAGCTGCTCGTCATCGAAACGACCGGTTGCACTGGCGTGTCCAGCGCCCTCGATCAGCCCGGTCTCAATTTCAAGGTTCGGAACGGAATCGGCGCGAGCCCCATCGGTCAACACGAGGTTGCGGTTGGTCTCGTAGGAGTCCGTACCTTCAGCTTCCTTGCGGATGAGGACGTCACCAACCCACACCGTGTGTGCCCCGCGGCCCTGCAACGCACCCTTGTAAGTCACACGA
This sequence comes from Actinomycetales bacterium, assembly GCA_038199985.1. Classification (GTDB taxonomy): domain Bacteria; phylum Actinomycetota; class Actinomycetes; order Actinomycetales; family Micrococcaceae; genus Arthrobacter_J. Next base: position 123,751 of record JBBPYK010000069.1, read on the forward strand.
GACTTACAATTCGGCTCTGAATGGTCCACTAGAAGGCGTTGTTCGAAGTGCTGGCCCGCATCAGCGAAATAGAGCCCATACATTTCCACGTTTCCGCCAGGAGCATCGAAACGCGACGATGGCGTGAGTCGTACCAGATCTCCACCCAGATTGACCGCAACGTGCTTGTACTGTGCGTCGCGACCCACCCTGGCCTGCTGAGATGATGCGTGAACGGCGTCGTCGTCCCATTCTTGAATGGAAACCACGGTGAGGTTTGAACTTTCACCGACGACGATCTCGACGTTTTGCGCCAATGTGGCGGTACCGTGATGATCCAGGACGACGACGGCGCGAGAGAATTTTCCAGCATCGATGATGATGTGCTGGGCCGCAGCAGACTGGTCAGAGCCGGTGATCGCCACCGTTACTTCAGCATCCAAAGACGTTTCGTCCGGAATGGTAATCACTGTTACTTCCCGGACTGCTTCCCATGCTGCAGCGGCGACACGGTCCTCCGGCACAAAGGCGCGCCCTCGCCGGGGATCGTCCGCTCCAACAGTTTCAACGGTCACCGGATCGCTCGCGGTTACGTTGATGCTGGGACCGACCCCGGTGAGCTCGTCCGTGTGGAGACCACGCAGACGTTTCAGCGGGGTGAACCGCCAGTCTTCCTCGCGTCCCGTCAGCGGGGCGAAATCCTCAAGTTTGAACGACGTCCGTCGCTCACCTCGAGAAGCTTCCGGAACAACCGGCGCATTGCCGTGGCTGTGCTTCTTCATGCCCAGCTGCTCAGAACCTTCATTGATGGTTGAAAGATTTTCGCCTTCTTCCGTGAATCCATCAATGGCGATCTTGTCTTCAGTCTTTACGTCAGTCATGTCTGCCATTCCTAGCCCACGGCCCCTTCCATCTGCATTTCAATCAGGCGGTTCAGTTCCAAGGCGTATTCCATAGGCAGTTCACGAGAAATGGGCTCGATGAATCCGCGCACAATCATGGCCATGGCTTCGTCCTCGGGCATGCCCCGCGACTGGAGGTAGAACAGCTGCTCCTCGCTGACGCGCGAGACGGTGGCCTCGTGTCCCATGGTCACGTCATCCTCGCGGATGTCCACATAGGGGTACGTGTCAGAACGGGAAATGGTATCCACGAGCAACGCATCGCACCGGACGGTGTTTGCTGAGTGCTTTGCGCCCTCTCTGATCTGAACCAAGCCACGGTAGGCAGAACGCCCGCCGCCACGAGCAACAGACTTGGAGATAATCGAGGACTTCGTGTTCGGTGCGATGTGCACCATTTTGGACCCAGTGTCCTGATGCTGACCCTCACCGGCAAAAGCGATCGAGAGCGTTTCTCCCTTGGCATGCTCACCGACGAGGTAAACGGCCGGGTACTTCATGGTGACCTTGGAGCCGATGTTTCCATCGATCCACTCCATGGTGGCGCCTTCATGGCAGATAGCGCGCTTGGTCACCAGGTTGTAAACGTTGTTCGACCAGTTCTGGATGGTGGTGTAGCGAACTCTTGCACCCTTTTTACAGATGATCTCCACGACCGCCGAGTGCAACGAATCCGATGAATAGATAGGTGCCGTGCACCCTTCAATGTAATGGACGTAGGAGTCCTCATCGGCAATGATGAGCGTCCGCTCGAACTGACCCATGTTCTCCGTGTTGATACGGAAGTACGCCTGCAAGGGAATCTCGACGTGGACGCCTTTGGGGACATACACGAAGGAGCCGCCCGACCACACAGCCGTGTTCAGCGACGCGAACTTATTGTCACCAACAGGGATCACGGATCCGAAGTACTCTTCAAAGAACTCAGGGTGTTCCCGCAGCGCAGTATCAGTGTCCATAAAAATGACACCCTGGCGTTCAAGTCCCTCATTGATCTGGTGGTAAACGACCTCTGATTCGTACTGAGCCGCTACACCCGACACCAAGCTATTGCGTTCCGCCTCGGGGATCCCGAGCCTCTCATAGGTATTCTTGATATCGTCCGGCAGGTCTTCCCACGTGGTGGCCTGCTTTTCCGTGGAACGCACAAAGTACTTGATATTGTCGAAATCAATGCCGGAGAGGTCTGCACCCCATGCGGGCATCGGTTTGCGATCGAAGTACTTGAGGCCCTTGAGCCGAAGGTCGAGCATCCATTCCGGCTCGCTCTTCTTGGAGGAGATGTCGCGAACGACATCCTCGCTCAGACCACGACGTGCAGAGGATCCCGCCACGTCCGAGTCGGCCCAACCATATTCGTAGGTTCCAATCCCCTCAAGTTCTGGGTTGCGCTCAAGGATGTCTGGCGTGACGGCGTCACCCTTGACTTCCGGAGCAGCTGTATCACGAGCTATTTGATCCGTCATCATGGCCTTTCTTGCTGATGGATGGATACTTCCTGCTTTCTGGCTCGACCCACTGGTATGTGGGTCGTACAAACATGCCCGCCACTGGCGAGCGTCGACAAACGCCGGACGTCTACGCCCAAAAGCCGGGCGAAAACATCAGTCTCTTTGTCGCAAAATGTGGGGTACTCGCTGGCTAGGTCCCTGATCGGGCAGTGACCCTGGCATAACTGCACGCTCAGCATGTCCGGCTTGTGCGGTGCTCCCTGTCCAACCATAGCGGTGGAAGCAACGAATCCATCCTCGCTTAACGCTTCTGCGAGGGCAACGGCTCGTGCTTCCACCGAGACCCCTGCAGCTTCCACAATAGGGCGGTACCTGGTTTCCATGTCGTTAAACCGACGCTCGGCGAAAGCTTCGATGGCTACGGGACCGCCAAGCCTCACCAATTCCGCCAGGGCATCGCTAGCAATGTCGAGGTAGTCGTTGCCGAGCCGGGCCTGCCCACTACGGCTCAAAACATAGCGTCGGGCTGGTCTTCCGGCTCCCGTACGGGCTGCCTTAACTGGCTTGACCTCGATTAGATCTAATCGCTCCAGGGCATCGAGGTGGCGTCTAACCGCCGCGGACGTAAAGCCTAAGAGGGCGCCGAGATCGGCGGCACTAACCGGCCCGCTTTCCAACACGGTCGCGAGAACGCGATCGCGTGTTCTCACCTCCGACTCATTCGGCCGTACGCCTGTTCTCTCCATGGAATACACAACACGACAATGACGTAATTTATTCCGCCTCGCCAGTAAGGCAAGGCTACCCGCGGCGATCAGCTGGCTTTCGCCGCCACCTCTTACTACATGACGTAGAATAACGACGTGCCTACCACCGATCCATGCCTGCGCATCGAAGGACTCATCAAGGACTTCGGGCCGGTTCCCGCTCACGACGGAAAAATGGTCCGTGTGCTCAACGGCGTGGATTTCACCGCCAATCGCGGCGCTGTTACCGCCCTTCTCGGCGCGAATGGTGCTGGCAAAACGACCACCCTCGAGTGCGCCCAAGGACTGCAGCGGCCCAATGGCGGTCTGGTCCATCTTCTAGGGACGAGTCCATACAACGCTGGCCCCTCTCTAAGAAGCCGTGTAGGGATCATGTTGCAAGAAGGTGGCCTACCACCAGGCGCCAAACCCATGCCCCTGCTACGCCACGTTGCTAAAATGTACCGATCCCCCAGACGGGTAGAGGAGCTGGCGGACCGACTCGGGATCACCAGTTTTGCCAATATTGGTATTCGTCGCCTCTCCGGTGGCCAGAAGCAGCGTTTGGCACTCGCAGCAGCGCTGGTCGGTAATCCAGAAGTACTGTTTCTGGACGAGCCCAGCGCAGGACTGGATCCTCAATCGAGACAGGTCGTCTTCGATTTGATCGTCGAGGAGCGAGCCAAGGGGCTCGGCATCATCTTGACGACACATCTGATGGAGGACGCACAGCGCTTGGCGGACTACGTTTACATCATTGATGCTGGCAAGACCGTAGCGCAGGGCACCGTATCAGAGCTGACATCCAGAACTGCCCAGGGGACGCCGCGAGAACTTATATTTGAAGCGCGACAAGGACTAACTTTTGAGGTACCACTGGGAATGACCCTGACGGAAATCACGCCTGGACGCTATACGGTCACGGGAATCACAACCACCGCACAATTGACGCTACTGACCTCTGCATGGCAGTCCGCGAACGTGCTCCCACACTCGATCAGTATGATTCCTCGCAGCCTCGAGGATGTCTTCCTGGACCTGTCGGGAAGGACTGTTTCGTGAATGCGCCGTCATCGCTGACGCGGCGAATACTCGTCCACGGTGGGTACGAGGCCAAGGTCATGCTCCGCAATGGAGAGCAACTCGTCCTCGCTATAGTGCTGCCGCTACTTGCTCTCATTGGGTTAACAGTGACGCCACTACTAGATGGTCTCGGTGACACCCGCATCAACGTTGCCACCCCCGGCGTGCTCGCACTGTGTGCCATGTCAACAGCGTTTACTGGACAGGGGATAGCAACCGGCTTCGACCGACGATACGGGGTCCTCAGATTCCTCTCCACCACCCCTCTGGGTAAACCCGGGCTCATCTTCGGCAAAGCGCTCGCAGTGGTCTGTGTACTGGCAGTCCAAGTGGCAACCATAAGTGTCGTGGCAGTCCTCATGGGCTGGAGGCCCCTTCCGCAGGGAATACCCGTTGCAATTCTCCTTCTTCTCTTGGGAGTAGCCGCTTTCACCGCCCTCGGGTTGTTGGTGGCTGGAACCTTTCGTCCTGAAGCTACGCTGGCCGTGACGAATCTTCTATGGATACTTTTGGCAGCTGGTGGCGGAATTTTGATTCCAGCCAGTGAGTTACCTCAATCGGCGCAGCCCTTCGTGGAAATTCTGCCGTCCTCGGCACTGGGGGAAGCTCTCCGCGCTGCCCTCAACGAGGGAGTGTTCAACATATCTCCCATGATCACGCTGGTGGTCTGGGCCGCCGTGGCGTCTATCGCCGCCGTTAAATGGTTCAAATGGAGCTGATCCCATGACATCTACTCTCCTACGCTTAACCGCGAAGCTGCCGACGAAGGTCAACAAGGTGGTCCGCCGTCTTGCAATTGCTTCCCTCGTGGGACAAACGATCTTGATTGTCACAGGAGGTGCAGTTCGGCTAACGGCCAGTGGACTGGGCTGCCCCACGTGGCCTCGCTGCACCACGGATTCGCTGGTCAACACCCCTGAAATGGGCATTCATGGATTTATTGAGTTCGGCAATAGGACATTGACGTTCGCGCTAGCGGCTGTTGCTATTTTGATGTTGGTGTTCCTGTGGAACATCCGGCGGGAGCGCCGAGACCTATTTTTACTGGCCCTGGGTCTCCTTGCGAGTATCCCTGTCCAGGCAATCATTGGGGGAATCACGGTACTGACAAAACTCAACCCATGGGTAGTAGGGCTCCACTTTTTGGTCTCCATCACTCTAGTTGCCGTCGCGACGCTACTAGTCAATAGAGTTTACGGACGAACGGGCAGGGGGTCCGAGGGCACAGCGAACCCGGCTGGAAAAACACTTCGTCAACTCTCCATTGTCATAGTCACAATGACGGCCGTGGCTGTCATTATTGGCGTCGTCGTGACCGGAGCCGGACCCCACGCCGGCGACGCTGCGACACCACGCAACGGACTTGACCTAAAATTTATCTCTCGCATCCATGTACTGCCGGTCTACGTTTTGATTGCGGCGACCATCGCAGCGATTGTCATCGCTCTGCGGCAGCGAGCATCCCGTCGCTATCAGGGGGCCCTGTACCTTCTGGCAGGAGTGCTCCTGCTGCAAGCCATCATTGGCTATGTGCAATATTTCACTGGGGTTCCCGCACTTCTAGTTGGGCTCCACATGTTGGGATCGGCTCTGCTCCTGGGATCAGCAACAAACGTCGCGGATCTCGGATTGCAGAAGCGAGCAGCGGGACATTCGCCGTCACATTCAGTGACTACCTGACCTCGCGAGAATTTACACCAGCTGATCGACCAGCCTGGCCATATCTCGGTGCTGACTCCCCGGTACCGGAAGCAATGGCAACCGCGGATCACCGGCATCCCAACCGCAAGCCCGTGCAAGCGAGTGGAGTCCGCTGAGCTTCCGCTGCTCGGTGAGGTGGCGTAGAACGGGTTGCAGTTTGGAGCGCGCCTCCGATACGTCATGAACTCGACCCTCAATGAGGGCTGAACGCAATTCCACGAACAGCGCGGGCAACAAAGCCGCCGCTCCGGTGTGCCAGGCTACATCTGCGTCGCCGTTCTCGACGATCGCAGCATCACCGCTCATACCGTGACAGAAGTTTCCCGTGATCATACGCTTCAACGTCTCGCTGCGCTGTCGGAAAACCGCAGCGTCGGCCGCGGGGTCCTTCAACGCCACAACATTGTTCAGTGCGGCTAGTTCCACCACAAGTTCGACCGGAAAATCGAACTGCGTGGTGCCCGGGTTGTTGTAGAGGCAAATAGGAAGTGACGTCGACTGCGCAACAGTTCGGCATTGCATAGCGACTTCCTCCGCGGTGAGAGGCACATATGAGGTCGTTGACAGCACCAAACCACTGGCCCCAGCGTGTTCGGCGTCGGAGGCGTGAGCCAAGACCTCTCTGGTCCCAACAGCGCTCACACCAGCGTAGACGGGCAGCGTGGGAGCTACGAGGAACGCAGCATCCACCGACGTCCTGATGATGCTTTCGCGTTCAGCGCGATTCAAGTAGGCAAAACTGCCGGAACTGCCGAGCACGACGATGGAATCGACGCCAGCAACTGCCAACGATTCGATAAGTCGTCCAAGCTCGGGCTCGTTAATGTCTCCGTCTGCGGTGAATGGGGTGACCGGGTAGGCAATGACGCCACTGAAATCCATGGCTCCATGGTAGCTGCAGCACGGACAGTCAAGGACTGACTATGGGAAGAGTGCCTGTCCGATGAAGGGATCGACAGCTACTGCGACAAAGATGATGGTCAAGTAACTTATGGAAGCGTGGAAGACTCTCATGGCTCCCGTACCCGTCACAGTTTCTCGTCCAGCCTTGGCATAGAGCTTGTGGGACTCCACCATGAACCATAGACCTGCCAGCACGGCAGTTACCGTGTAAACCCAGCCGGCACCGCCAAGCGGGATCAAAAGCAGCGAACACGCGACCATTGCCCAACCGTAAAGCACCACCTGGACGGAGACGAGTCTTGCGCCTGCTACCGCGCCGAGCATTGGTATGTTGGCGTTCCGGTAGTCCTCCCCATATTTCATGGACAATGGCCAGTAGTGTGGCGGCGTCCACAAAAAGATAATCATGAAGAGGATGACGGCTGGCCATTGGACACTATTGGTCACCGCTGCCCAAGCGATGAGCACAGGCATGCAGCCAGCGGCGCCGCCCCACACAATATTCTGAGACGTTCGACGCTTGAGGATGAGGGAGTAGATCACGACGTACATGAAGATGGCAGCGGCACCGAGCGCAGCCGTCAGTACGTTGGCACCGAGCCAGAGAATGATCACGGATGCGAAGGCCAAGACCCACGAGAACACCAGCGCTTCGCGAGGGCTTACTTCACCCGTGACGAGAGGACGCCTTTCCGTACGGTGCATCACTTTATCGATGTCCCGGTCAATATAGCAGTTGAACGATCCGGCGCTTCCTGCCGCCAGCGCGCCACCGATCATGGTGGTGAGAACAAGGAGAGGATCCGGGAAACCACGCTGAGCGAAAATCATGGTGGGAAGCGTGGTGACCAAGAGGAGCTCAATAACCCGCGGCTTGGTCAGGGCGAGATAGGCCTTGACCTTGCGTCCGAAACCGATTCGACGCTCCGGGAGCGAGGACTCGAGGGGAGCATGCTGGATTTTCACGAAAGCGTCACTCTGTTCTGGCCGGGATTACAGTCCATAGACATCATACCCTTTTACGTCTCGTAGAAAACTTGACGCCGAATGCCGAAGAAGCACATCGCGGCGGGTCATAATTTCGGACCCGACCGACACGTAGGCCCCAATAGGGATAAGGTGGAATGAGGGGCCGCCCGCACTCCGGGAGGGGCTCGCAACTGAATAGAATTCACTGCCGAACGGCCGCGCCCGTGATGGGCTGGAATGCTCCATTGGCCGTTTCCCTGTAGGCCGTCTGACAGAGAGGGGCTCGGTTTCCGTGCCACAGCTGGATGAGCAAGAACTGAAGTGGACCGAAGTTGATCAGCGCGCCGTGGACACCATTAGGGTCCTCGCCGCGGACGCTGTCGAGAAGGTCGGCAACGGACATCCGGGGACAGCCATGAGCCTGGCTCCCGCGGCGTACCTTCTGTTCCAGAAGATCATGAAACACGATCCGTCCGACCCGGAATGGACCGGACGCGACCGCTTTGTCCTGTCGCCGGGTCATACTTCTCTAACGCTCTACATCCAGTTGTTCCTCTCGGGCTACGGCTTAGAAATCGAAGATCTTAAGTCGCTGAGGACGTGGGACTCGAAAACACCAGGCCATCCGGAATACCGCCACACTCCGGGAGTGGAGATCACCACCGGGCCCCTGGGGCAAGGCCTTGCCTCGTCCGTGGGCTTCGCCTTCGCGCAACGTCGCCAACGAGGCCTCTTTGACCCGGACGCCGGGGCTGGCACCAGCCCCTTCGACCACACCATCTGGGCCATCGCTTCAGACGGTGACCTGCAGGAAGGTGTCACCGCCGAAGCTTCATCGCTTGCCGGTCATCAGGAGCTTGGCAATCTGGTGGTGATCTACGACCAGAACCACATTTCCATCGAAGACGACACCGACGTCGCGTTCAGCGAAGACGTGCTGGGGCGCTACGAAGCCTACGGTTGGCAAGTCCAACGCGTTGATTGGACCAAAACCGGTGAGTACGTTGAAGACGTAGAGGAACTCTACCGCGCGCTGAGAACGGCAAAAGCGGAGACGTCGAAGCCCTCGATCATCGCCCTACGGACCATCATCGGGTGGCCTGCCCCCAACAAGAAGAACACAGGCGCGATCCACGGATCCGCACTCGGTGCTGACGAAGTAGCGGCGGTTAAGAACGAGCTCGGTTTCAGCCCTGAGACAACATTCCACGTCGATGGTGAGGTTTTGGCCCACACGCGGAAAGCCGTGGACCGCGGACGCGCTGTTCACACCGAGTGGGACCAACGCTTCGATGACTGGAAGTCCTCCAACCCAGAAGCGGCCGCGTCACTTTCGCGCATAGCCGCCCGAGAACTTCCCGATAGGTGGGAAAATTCGCTGCCCACATTCGAGGCTGGCAAGGCCGTCGCAACGCGTAAAGCTTCAGGAGCAGTCATCAATGCGATCGCCGACGTCCTCCCCGAGCTGTGGGGCGGATCCTGCGACCTGGCCGGATCGACAAACACGGCCTTTGAAAACTATTCCTCGTTCATTCCCGCATCAAAGCAAACCCAGATGTGGAACGGCAATCCCTATGGACGCACTCTCCACTTCGGTATCCGAGAGCATGCCGCAGCCGCAATCGTCAACGGCATTGTCATGCACAGCAGCACCAGAGCGTTCTCCGCTACGTTCCTGATTTTCAGCGACTACCAGCGCCCCGCAATTCGCCTCGGTGCGCTCATGGGCGTTCCTGCAATATACATCTGGACTCACGACTCCATCGGGCTCGGCGAAGACGGACCAACGCACCAGCCTGTTGAGCAGCTTGCTTCACTACGCGCTATTCCGGGCTTGGACGTGGTCCGTCCAGCGGACGCCAACGAGGTGAGTGCGGCGTGGAGGGGCATTCTTGAAAACACGTCGAATCCTGCGGGGCTTGTACTCACCCGGCAGAACGTTCCTACCTTCGAGAGAGGGAACGGACCCGCAGCGAACGGCGCTTTCGCCAGTGTCGATGGGGTGTCGCGCGGAGGTTACACTCTGGTCGAGGCCCAGCGCGACGGCGGTGATTGCGAACCGGAGGTGATCCTTATCGGTACGGGCTCGGAAGTACAGCTTGCGGTCGAAGCGCGGGAGCGGCTCCAAGCTGAGGGCCTCCCAACACGGGTAGTCTCGATGCCCTGTCTCGAGTGGTTCAACCGTCAGAGTGCGGGATACCGACAGGAAGTTCTCCCACCCACGGTGCGTGCCCGGGTTTCGGTTGAAGCTGGTCTGGCGCTTGGCTGGCGGGAGCTGGTCGGCGATGCCGGCCGGTCGGTCTCACTCGAGCATTTCGGCGCGTCAGCGGATTACAAGACGCTCTACAACGAGTTCGGCATCACGGCGGATGCAGTAGTCGAAGCGGCCCGAGATTCCGTCGCAGCCGCAACCGAACCACCGGTGGGACCCATCGGGACGCCTGCCCTGGCCTCGGGAACTCGTTCCACTGAAACCGGCGATCAAAACTAGCCCTTTCGCAACTTAAGGAGAATCATTTATGACTTCTAACACAACCCGGGCCCTCTCCGATGCTGGCGTATCAATCTGGCTGGACGATCTCTCCCGCGAGAGAATAAACTCCGGAGAATTCGAATCGCTGATCCTGGACCAGAACGTCGTAGGAGTAACTACCAACCCAAGCATTTTTGCGGCTGCCCTTCAGAACGGTGCGTCCTACGGCGCCCAGGTGCAGGCGCTCGCTGACGCTGGCGCTTCCGTGGATGAAGCCATTTTCAACATTACAACCGATGATGTCGCACAGGCTTGCGACATTTTCGCGGCGACTGCCCAGCAGTCAGACGGCGTTGACGGTCGTGTCTCGATTGAAGTCGACCCTCGCCTTTCAGCGGAGACCGACGCAACGATTGAAGAAGCAAAACGCCTTCACGCCAAGGTTCAACGCAGCAACGTCCTCATAAAGATCCCCGCAACTGAAGAGGGTCTCCCCGCCATCACAGAGACTTTGGCCGCGGGAATCAGCGTGAATGTGACGCTCATTTTCTCTTTGGAGCGTTACCGAGCGGTAATCAATGCGTTCATGCTGGGAATGGAAAAAGCTCGAGAGAACGGCCACGATCTCGCAAAAATCCACTCAGTTGCATCCTTCTTCGTCTCCCGTGTCGACACTGAAATCGACAAACGCCTCGAGGCGTTGGGCACTCCAGAGGCGACAGCGCTCCGAGGGAAGGCCGGGATCGCCAATGCTCGCCTGGCATATCAGATCTATGAGGAGCAGTTCCGAACTGAGCGCTGGAAGACGCTGGCCGACGCCAGGGCCCGTCCTCAGCGACCGCTGTGGGCATCCACAGGTGTGAAAGACCCGGCCTACCCGGACACCATGTACGTCACCGATCTCGTCGCTGAAGGCGTGGTCAACACCATGCCGGAAAAGACCCTGCAGGCTACGGCAGACCACGCGGAAATTACCGGCAATACCGTTCAGGGAACCTACGAGGATGCGCGGAACCTCCTCGACGATCTGGACCGACTCGGGATCTCCTACAATGACGTCGTACTGCAGTTGGAGAAGGAAGGCGTCGATAAGTTCGTGGCCAGCTGGGACGAGCTGTTGCAGACGGTGACAGACGCGTTGGGAAAGGCAGGAAAATGAGCATGAGCTCACTCTCTGTTCGTGCTTCCGGCGCCGGCAAAGACGCCGTTGACTTCCATGTGCCCAGGCTCGTTGAAAACTCTGTCGCTTCCAGAATTATGACAAAAGATGCCACCTTGTGGGGGCCGGAAACAGAACCTGAAGCTTCCAAGCGGTTGGACTGGGTAGATTTGGCGCGATCCTCACGACCGCTTGTCCAAGAAATCGTCGATCTGCGTGAAAGTTTCGCCGCTGAAGGTGTGGACCGATTTGTTCTGGCGGGCATGGGCGGTTCGTCGCTCGCCCCTGAGCTGATCACGTCCACGCTGGGTGTCTCTCTGACTGTTTTGGACAGCACCGATCCGGAGCAGGTGCACGCTGCCCTTGGAGGAGAACTGCAGCGCACCGCAATAGTTGTTTCTTCGAAATCGGGTTCGACGCTGGAAACAGATTCACAGCTACGGATATTCGCTGAAGCGTTCGCGGCGGCGGGTATCGCTGCCCCGACCCGGATCGTTGTTGTCACCGATGCCGGGTCCGCTCTGGACAAGCAGTCCCGAGAAGATGGATACCGTTGGGTCTTCAACGCGAATCCCAATGTTGGCGGCCGATACTCTGCGCTGACGGCTTTCGGTCTCGTGCCCTCGGGGTTGGCGGGTGTCAACCTTGGTCAGTTGCTGGATGACGCAGAGGAGGCTGCCCACGTGCTCAGCGAGGACTCCGGAGAGAATGTGGGCCTGCGGCTTGGCGCAGCTCTCGGGGGAACCAATTCGCTGCGCGACAAACTCCTGTTTGTGGACGAGTCCTCTGGCTTGAACGGATTTGCCTCCTGGGCTGAACAGCTCATCGCCGAGTCAACAGGTAAGTCGGGGACAGGGTTGCTCCCGGTCGTGGCCGAACAAGATGCTCCTGAAATTACGGACCCTGACCACGACATACTGGTGGTTCGTTTGATTTCGCCGGGGGCAGAGTCTGCTTCAAACGGCGATGAGGTAGCGGTATCCGGGACCTTGGGTGGCCAGCTACTGCTGTGGGAATTTGCCACAGTCGTTGCGGGTCGAATCCTTGGTATCAACCCGTTTGACCAGCCCGATGTCGAGGCGGCCAAGAAAGCGGCACGTGGGTTGTTGGATCAGGAGCCCCAGCGCTCGCCTGCGGTAGCAACCATCGACGACATCGAAGTCCGCGGAACGGAGGATGTTACTCATGCTTCCCGAAGCCTGGATGCGGTTCTCGAGAACTTATTCTCCACACTGGGCTCGGAGGGATACCTAAGTATTCAGGCGTACCTGAACAGAGAGTCGGACGAGCTCGGGCCCATACGCGCACAGCTCGCACACATCACCGGTCGTCCGGTAACTTTCGGTTGGGGCCCCAGGTTCCTGCACTCCACAGGACAGTTCCATAAGGGCGGCCCGTCAGTGGGCGTCTTCCTACAAATCACGGCAGAAACAACGGCCGATCTGAAGATCCCCGGCAGGGAATTCAGCTTTGGTGATCTTATCGCTGCACAGGCAGCGGGCGACGCTCAGGTTTTGGCCGACCACGATCGTCCTGTGCTCAGGCTCCACCTGCTGGACCGAACTCGTGGGTTGGCCCAACTACGTAGTGCCGTAACTCGAATTTTTGACGTCAGAAAGTAATTTATGCCCCACCACACCGCCTCTCGGAGCAATCCACTCCGGGATCCACGCGACCGTCGGCTCAACAGAATCGCCGGGCCGTCGTCGCTAGTCCTCTTTGGCGTTACTGGCGACTTGGCCAGGAAGAAGCTCCTGCCAGCCATTTACGACCTGGCCAACCGTGGGTTACTTCCGCCGAGTTTCGCCCTCGTTGGATTTGGACGTCGTGACTGGGATGATGCTGATTTTTCTGCCCAAGTGGAGGAAAGTGTCCGGCAATACGCTCGGACGCCGTTTAACGAAACCGTGTGGGAACAGTTCGCCGAGGGTATCCGGTTCGTTCAGGGAGAGTTCGACGACGATGACGCATACCTCCGGTTGAAAGAGACCATGGAAGAACTCGACGCGGTCAGGGGAACCAAAGGCAACCATGCCTTCTACTTGTCCATACCGCCGAATTCGTTCGAGGTGGTCTGTCAACAACTTTCTAACTCAGGACTGGCTGAGGCGCCCGCAGAGACGGAGGGCGACAAACCGTGGCGGCGCGTCGTCATCGAAAAACCCTTTGGACACGACTTGGCATCTGCCAGAGAGCTGAACCGGATCGTCGAGTCCGTCTTCCCTGCCGATTCAGTATTCAGAATTGATCACTATCTGGGCAAGGAAACTGTACAGAACATCCTCGCTCTCCGTTTCGCAAACCAACTTTTCGAACCCCTCTGGAATTCCAACTACGTGGACCACGTACAGATCACCATGGCCGAAGATATCGGTATAGGCGGACGTGCTGGTTACTATGATGGCGTCGGCGCGGCCCGCGACGTCATTCAGAATCACTTGCTGCAATTGCTTGCCCTCACAGCAATGGAAGAGCCGATCTCATTCAACGCCGCGGATCTTCGTGCTGAAAAGGAAAAAGTCCTTGCCGCCGTGAAGCTGCCCAAAGACCTCTCTTGCCATTCTGCACGCGGTCAGTACACTGGCGGCTGGCAGGGTGGAGAACATGTCACTGGCTTCCTCGACGAGGAAGGATTCAACCGGCATTCTCAAACCGAGACGTTCGCTGCGCTGCGATTAGACATCAATACTCGGCGTTGGGCTACCGTTCCGTTTTACCTACGCGCAGGGAAGCGCCTTGGACGGCGGGTGACAGAGATCGCGGTGGTGTTTAAGCGTGCGCCGAATCTGCTCTTTCGTGACCATAGTGACGACGACTTTGGCCAAAACGCCGTCGTTATCCGCGTCCAACCGGACGAAGGCGCAACCATCAGGTTTGGATCCAAGGTGCCTGGGACTCAAATGGAGGTTCGGGATGTGACCATGGACTTCGGTTATGGACATTCGTTCACAGAGTCGAGTCCTGAAGCATACGAGCGGCTGATCTTAGATGTTCTTCTTGGTGAGCCCCCACTTTTTCCACGTCACGAAGAAGTTGAGCTGTCGTGGAAGATCCTCGATCCCTTTGAAGAATATTGGGCTGGCTTGGACGAGCAACCAGAGCCGTATGCGCCCGGCAGTTGGGGTCCGGCGTCGGCTGACGAGCTATTGGCGCGCGACGGAAGGACGTGGAGACGGCCATGATTGTTGATCTCCCCAACACCACAACGTCAAAGGTCTCCAAAAAAATCGTGTCAATGCGGGAACAGGGTGGCGTGGTAGCTCTTGGACGAGTTATGACTCTTGTGGTTCTAACCAAGGCCGGTCACGAAGAGGAAGCCATCGATGCGGCGAACGCCGCTAGTCGTGAGCACCCCTGCCGCATTATCGTGCTCATTGCAGGCGACCCGGAGGCGCCCACAAAACTGGATGCACAGATCCGGGTAGGTGGCGACGCCGGTGCGTCTGAGGTCGTCCTTCTATCGGCGACCGGCGAGCTAACAGCGGAAACTGAGTCCTTGGTATCGGCTCTCCTACTGCCAGATGCACCAATTGTGGCGTGGTGGCCACACGGCGCCCCCGAATCAGCCGCTCACACACCGATAGGAGCCATTGCGCATCGGCGCATAACCGACGCCGCTAACGAGCCAGATCCCCGAGGCGCACTGTTCCAGCTCCAGAAGACCTATATGGCTGGTGACACGGACCTGGCGTGGACGCGGCTCACCAATTGGAGGATTCAGCTGGCCGCTGTGATGGACCAACTCGATGCCACCGAGGTCAGCGCCGTAACTGTTGAGGGAGCATCCGACTCCCCCAGCACTGTCCTCCTAGCAGCCTGGCTAACACTCGCGCTCAAAGTTCCAGTGACGATTGCGGCCCGGCCAGATGGTTCTGGCATCCGCAGTGTCCGACTTTCTCGGCGCAATGGCGACATCGAATTGTGCCGCCCTCATCGCACGGTAGCTGAGTTGTATCAGCCACGCCAGCATGTTCAGCGGATTTCGCTGCCCCGTCGTAGCCTGCAGGACTGTCTGGCCGAAGAATTGCGCCGGCTCGATCCTGATGAGGTCTTCGGTGAAGTCATTACCGAGGGTCTAGCCAGAACCAATCTGAGGAGTGTGAGGACCAGTGAACGCTGAACCCGAGATCAGTTTGCATGAGTCCCCTACCGGCGTAGCTCAGGCCGTAGCCAGACACTTACTGATCAGATTGCGTGAGGCGCAGCAGGAGCGGGGCGAAGCGACCTTAGTCGTGACGGGTGGGTCAATGGGAATCGCTGCCCTCAGAGAAACCGCTTCACACGAGTTGTGCACTTCAGTGGACTGGCACCAAGTCAACATCTGGTGGGGAGACGAACGTTTCCTCTCATCAGATCATCCAGATCGCAACCATGTGCAGGCCAAAGCGGCGCTGCTCGATCACGTAGAACTCGACCCTGCTAGGGTCCATCCGATGGGCTCCACAGACACTTTCGACAACGTAGACTTGGCCGCTGCCTCCTATGCCACCGAATTGATCAAAGACGCTGGTCGTTCAGGAGAAGCGCATTTACCGACTTTCGACGTCCTACTTCTGGGTGTTGGCCCCGATGCTCACGTAGCCTCACTCTTTCCCGAACTTGGCGCCATCCGGAGCACAGGCACTGCGGTCATCGGCGTGCACGATTCACCCAAACCTCCAACAGAACGCGTGTCTCTGACCCTGGAAACCATTACCTCATCGGTGGACGTGGTCATGGCTGTAACCGGCGAGAACAAGGCTGGCGCCGTGGGGCTGGCCCTCGCAGGTGCGTCTCCCATCCAAGTGCCAGCTGCCGGTGCGCGCGGCAGTCGACGAACCCTTTGGATGATTGACAAGCAAGCAGCCGCCCAAGTGCCTACGGCACTCCTGCCCTGACTTCCCGACAGCTCCACCCCAATACCACTTAAGGGACTACGGCAGGCAGGGCCAAAGCCCTACCTGCCGATTTACATCAAGAGATGTGCTTGAAGATTCAGGATTCGCCGGAGAACCTCTGGATCAATCCGAGACCTACGATCACGACGCCCCAGACGATGCTCAATGCAACCGTAAACCGGTTGAGGTTTCGCTCGGCGACGCCCGAGGATCCCATGCTGCTACTCATGCCGCCACCAAACATATCGGACATTCCGCCACCGCGGCCTTTGTGCATCAGGATCAAGAGGGTCAACAATAAGCTTGTGATGCCGAGAAAAACCAGCATAACGATTTTGAGTATTTCCACAATGGCCTTTCCGGGGCGACGAGCGACGATTTCGTAGATAATCCGCGAAGCGGCTAGTCCGTCACCAGATGATGCTCGAACCTAACGATGTTAGCAAACTCCTCTGGGTCTAGGCTGGCACCGCCGACGAGAACTCCATCGACGTCCCTTTGCCGCATCGTTGCTGCGACGTTGGCAGCCTTTACTGAACCACCGTAGAGAACCCGCAAGGCGTCCGCGACCGAAGAATCATAGAGCTCGGAGATCTCAGCTCTGATCGCGGCTGCCATCTCCTGCGCATCCCCGGGCCCTGCAACCTCCCCGGTTCCAATCGCCCAGACGGGTTCGTACGCGATGACTAGCTTCCGAATCTGCTCCGCCGCGAGGCCTTCTACGGCCGCACGAAGCTGGGAAAGTGTGTGTTGAACATGCTTCCCTTCCTGACGGACCTCCAACCCTTCCCCTACGCAGAGGATGGGTACCAGATGATATTTGAACGCTGCCATGATTTTGGCTGCCACCGTGGCATCGTCTTCTGCGTGAATGCTCCGCCGTTCGCTGTGGCCAATCAAAACATAGGTGCATTTTAGTTTGCTGAGGAATTGACCGGAAATATCGCCTGTGTACGCACCAGAGTCATGCGGCGACAGATCCTGCGCACCGTAAACGATGTCCAGGTCATCACCATGGACTAAGGTCTGTACGCCCCGAAGGTCAGTGAACGGTGGGAAAACTGCAACCTCAACGCGCTTGTGATCGTGGTTGGCGTCATCGAGAGTCCAAGCCAGTTTCTGCAGAAGCGTGATTCCTTGAACATGGTCCATGTTCATTTTCCAATTACCGGCAATAAGTGGTTTTCGGTCGAATTTTCCGTTGGTCTGGGTGGTCATCTCAGGCCTTTCCGTAGCGTGCTCTTCGAAGCGGCGTCTGGACGCCGCCTGTCCTACTGTCGGTCCAGAGCCACAAGGCCCGGTAGTTCCTTACCTTCTAAATACTCCAAGCTCGCTCCCCCACCCGTAGAGATGTGCCCAAACGAACTGTCGTCGAAGCCTAGCGTCCGAACTGCTGCGGCGGAATCACCGCCACCAACGACAGTAAAGCCATCACACTCCGCCAAAGCCTGCGCAACAATACGCGTGCCGTTGGCGAATGCATCGAATTCGAAGACTCCCATCGGCCCGTTCCAGAACACTGTGCCAGCCGATCGAATATGACTTGCAAACAGTTCGGACGATGCTGGGCCAATATCGAGCCCTAGCCCGGAAACACCGAAGGTCGCATTTTCGATGTCTGCGGATGCGAGGACTTCGTGTTCTGCGTCCGCCGAGAACCTCGACGCCACCACGATGTCTGTGGGAAGGATAAATTCACAACCCGCTTGCTCTGCGGAATCTAGATATCCGCGCACCGTCTCCACCTGATCCACTTCGAGCATACTTCCGCCCACTTTGTGGCCCATGGCCGCAAGGAACGTGAACACCATTCCACCACC
Source organism: Actinomycetales bacterium (assembly GCA_038199985.1). Taxonomy (GTDB): domain Bacteria; phylum Actinomycetota; class Actinomycetes; order Actinomycetales; family Micrococcaceae; genus Arthrobacter_J. Next base: position 141,814 of record JBBPYK010000069.1, read on the forward strand.
GACCAGAAGGTAGTCAGCCCGCTTCATCAGATTATCGATGACGGCAAGTTTGTCGGATACTTTGGCCCCGCCCAGAACCACCACGTACGGGTGGCTAGGGTTCGTAGTCAGCTTTCCCAGAACTTCAAGTTCGGTACTAACCAGATTGCCCACGTACGCGGGCAGGTGGCGCGTAATGTCTGTGACGCTCGCATGATTGCGATGAACGGCCCCGAAGGCGTCGTCGACATAGACACCGTTTTCCCCGACGAGGGCGGCCAGTTCTGCCGCAAAGCTATCGCGGTCGACCTCTTTCTTGCTCGTCTCCCTCGCATCAAAACGGAGGTTCTCCAGCACGAGGACCTCCCCCTCCGCCAGAGAATCAGCTTGCTTGCGGGCGTCCCCCCCCGAGACGTCCGATGCCATCAGCACCGTCAACTCAACAAGATGGCGCAGTCGCGTCACAACCGGTCCAAGCGAGAATTCTGCCCGGTACTCCCCTTTGGGCCGTCCAAGGTGCGCCATGACGATGACACGAGCACCGGCGTCGGCAAGTGCTTTTATCACCGGGAGGGAAGCACGGATCCGTCCGTCGTCAGTTACTTTCCCGCCCTCAAGAGGTACGTTGAGGTCAGAACGGACGAGTACCCGGCGTCCACGGACTCCGGAGTATAAAAGATCATCGAGGGAAATGTAGGCCACAGTCAGCTTTCTGCCTTAGTTTTTGGTGGTTGTGAATTTAGAGGCTATGAGTTCCGCGAGGTCCACCAGACGGTTCGAGTATCCCCATTCATTGTCATACCAAGCCACAACCTTCACCTGATTCCCAAGCACCTTCGTCAGGCCAGAATCGAAGATTGCCGACGCAGGATCGGAGACTATGTCGGAAGACACAAGCGGCTCCTCAGTGTAGGTGAGAATGCCTTTCCACTGGTCCTGAGACGCCGCTTGTCTGTATGCATCATTGACTTCTTCCGCAGTCACCTCACGGGAAACCGTGACAGTGAGGTCGGTGAGGGACCCTGTCGGAACAGGAACTCGAACAGCGAACCCGTCGAGCTTGCCCTGCAATTCGGGAATCACATCCCCGATCGCTTTCGCTGCTCCAGTGGAGGTCGGTACAACGTTGATAGCGGCAGCTCGTGCCCTCCTCAGATCACGGTGAGGAGCATCCTGCAGATTCTGGTCCGCAGTATACGCGTGAATGGTTGTCATGAACCCACGTTCAATGCCAAAGCTGTCATTGAGGATCTTGGCCAGCGGGCCAAGGCAGTTGGTGGTGCACGAGGCGTTGGAGATGATGTGGTGTTGGTCGTCTTTGTAAAGGTTGTCGTTGACACCCAGCACTACCGTTAGGTCTGATCCGTTGCCGGGGGCAGAAATGATGACTTTCCGAGCCCCTGCGTCGAGGTGCTTCTGCGCGCCTTCGGCATTCGCGAAGAGTCCCGTCGACTCAATAACGATGTCTACGCCGAGGTCCTTCCACGGGAGATTAGCTGGGTCTTTCTCGCCGAGGACCTTAATCGAACGACTGTCAACGATGATCTGATCGTTGTCAACCGACACGTCCTCGGACAACCGCCCGGCTACGCTGTCATATTTGAAGAGGTGCGCAAGTGTCTTGGTGTCTGCCAGATCATTAACCGCTACCACCTCAAGGTCTGCACCCTGAGCAAGCGTGGCGCGGAGAAAATTACGACCGATCCGGCCGAAGCCGTTGATGCCAATACGTGTAGTCACGTTTATATCTCCTTGGTAGGCGTCGAGGCCATTGACCATGGATCATTAGCTGGCCGTGGACAATACCGATAGCGCTGGGGGAACCTGATTAGTGGGAGACCCTGTCGGTTCCGGAGAGCTACCAGCGGCACCAGTCTCCGCGGTCAACCCTCCGAACCCAGTCTACGCACCATGGATCACGGTGGTACGTAGACCAGGGGCCCGTCTACTGTCCGACGAGGATGAGGCCGGTGGCGTTGGATCGCGCAGCGTCGAAACGTGCCGCAACGTCCTGCCAATTGACAATGTTCCAGAAGGCCTTCACGTAGTCAGCCTTGACGTTGACGTAGTCAAGGTAGAAAGCGTGCTCCCACATGTCGAGCATGAGCAGAGGGGTTGTGCCGAGCGCGACGTTGCCCTGCTGATCGTAGAGCTGCTCAACGACGAGATTCCCGCCGATGGGCTCATAGGCCAAAAATGCCCAGCCAGATCCCTGAAGGCTCAAAGCCGCAGCGTTGAACTGTCCTTGGAACGCGTCAAACGAGCCGAATGCGTCGTCGATGGCGGACGCCAGTTCGCCTTCCGGCCTGCCGCCACCCTCCGGTGACAGGTTTTTCCAGAAAACCGAGTGGTTGATATGCCCACCAGTATGGAAGGCAAGATCTTTAGAGAGTTTCGGAATGTTTCCGAACTGGCCCTGCTCGCGTGCCTCGGCCATCTGCGTCATAGCGTCGTTGGCACCCTTGACGTAAGCCGCATGGTGCTTACTGTGGTGTAGCTCCATAATGCGCGCCGAGATGTGGGGCTCAAGAGCCGCGTAGTCGTAGTCGAGCTCGGGAAGTGTGTATTCGTTCACTGAATCCTCCAATAACTAGTCATGCCAGTTTTTGCTTCGGCTTCAGGCGCCCGGTGGAGTATACGACCGGGCGTGCCCGGAGCCTGGCCTTCGCGAAAAGACCTCTCTTCCATCCTATGCAGATAATTACTCTTCGAGCATCTCCTCCGTCACATTTGTCTCCGTGCCCGGGATGCCGAGTTCGGCGGCTCGTTTGTCGGCCATGGCAAGCAGACGCCGAATACGTCCCGCAACCGCGTCTTTGGTCATGGGTGGATCGGCGAGTCGCCCCAGCTCGTCAAGACTGGCTTCCTTGTGGCTAACCCGCAACTCCCCTGCGTACTTTAGATGCTCCGGTACATCATCGGCGAGGATCTCAAGGGCCCGAGCAACGCGAGCTCCCGCAGCGACTGCGGCCTGCGCTGACCGGCGCAGGTTGGCGTCATCGAAGTTGGCAAGTCGGTTGGCCGTTGCACGAACCTCTTTCCGCATCCTGCGTTCTTCCCACATCATCAAAGCGTCGTGGGCGCCCATGCGAGTCAGGAGGGCTGCGATGCTGTCACCATCGCGGATAACGACCCTGTCCACGCCACGAACGTCTCGGGCCTTGGCTGCGATGCCTAACCTACGCGCCGCGCCAACTAACGCCAGAGCGGATTCAGGCCCAGGACACGTCACTTCCAGCGCTGAGGATCGGCCGGGCTCGGTGAGTGAACCATGTGCTAGAAAGGCGCCTCGCCAGACTGCTTCAGCATCAGCGACGGAACCATTGACGACAACAGACGGCAATCCCCGAACAGGACGGCCCCGTGCATCGAGCAGGCCGGTCTGCCGTGCCAAAGACTCACCATCGCGCACAACTCGAACGACATATCGGTTTCCACGGCGCAGTCCACCGCCGGAGACCACGATGATCTCGCAGCCGTGGCCGTACACTTCCGCGATGGCGGATCGCAGCCGTCGGGCCGTGGACGCTAGATCCACCTCAGCCTCAACGACAATTCGACCAGAAATAATATGGAGTCCTCCAGCGAACCGGAGGGTCGCCGAAACTTCGGCCTTTCGCTCTGATGACTTCCTGACATTCAGGCGTGACAGCTCTTCCTTGACGTCCGCAGTCAGGGCCACGATTTCACTCTCCTCCGCAAAACGGTCAGTCCGCGCCGAACGCGTCCCGGTAGAGGGTCGCCAAGCGCAACGGGTCGTGATTGGGCGAACCCGTGGAAGAACCCACCTTACCCAAAAGCACGCTGGCGCCCATCGCCGAGGCCTCACGCTCAAATTCCCCATGGTTATCGATGACCGAAGGATCAGCTAGAACAGCATCGATACGGAGTTCTGGAGCGTAACGCCGGATGACCTTCAGGTGGTCAACGGCCCGCATGCCGGACGTTTCGTGTGTCTCATTGCTCAAGTTCATGGTGAGGCATCGCTTTGCCGTGGTCCGGCACAGCGCATCCCGCAGTTCGGGCAGCAGTAAGTGCGGCAGCACAGAGGTGTACCAGGAACCTGGTCCCAGGACTACCCAATCGGCGAGCTCGACAGCGTTTAGCGCGTCAATACAGGCTGGTGCGTCAGTCGGTAAGAGGCGTACATCGCTGACGTTTCGGCTACTTCCGGCAACGGCTAGTTGGGCCTGCCCATGAATCGTTTCGCGAATCAAACGTCCATCGACCTCCGATAGGACGTCTCCTTCGATGGTCAGCGGGACACTTGCCATCGGCACAACGCGTCCCCGAGCACCTAACAAGGCACCCGCCCACTGCAGACCAGCAACAGGGTCTCCGAGAAGTTCCCACAGCGTGACAATGAGCAGATTTCCCATCGCGTGACCGTTCAAGGATCCTTCGGTGCCCGGCTCTGAGGCGAAGCGGTGCTGCATGACATCCCTCCACGTTCGGCCCCAGTCCGTGTCGTCACAAAGGGCAGAAAGCGCCATCCGAAGATCCCCCGGGGGCAGCACCGACAGCTCCTTCCTCAGCCGCCCAGAGGATCCGCCGTCGTCTGCCACCGTCACGACCGCGGTGAGCTCAGACGTCAACAACCGGAGCGCTGAAAGCGATGCTGCCAAGCCGTGCCCGCCTCCGAGCGCTACTACGCTTGGGGCCGCATCCTTCGCAGGGCCAAGACCGTCAGCGGGCACCATCGGCAGCGGGCCAGTCAGGAGCGCCACTACTCGCGTCCCAGGTCCCGGTGGTGCGCTTTGACCACGACACGCGGCTGTTGCGCCAAACGCTTCGCCAGCTCCTCCGTGATAGCAACAGAACGGTGCTTTCCACCGGTGCAGCCGACGGCGATCGTGGCGTAGTGCTTGTTCTCGCGGCGGTAGCCATCCAACACCGGTTCCAAAGCGTGAACATACCGGTCCACAAATTCCTGTCCTCCAGAGTTCTGCAAAACAAAATCACTCACCTGCGGGTCGAGGCCTGTGAAGGGCCGCAGCTCTGGATCCCAATGCGGATTGGGTATGAAACGTACGTCAGCGACAAAGTTGGCATCGACTGGTAAACCGTATTTGAAACCAAAACTCATGATGTTCAGACGCAATACGACGGGGCCGCTTTCCGAGAACAGCTCAGTAATGGCAGTTGCCAGTTCATGGACGTTTAAGTCCGTCGTATCCAGCACGACCTCCGAGGCCTGCTTCATCTCCTTGAGGACCTCACGTTCGGCGCCAATGCCATCCAGAATGCGTCCGTTACCCTGAAGCGGATGGGGACGTCGACCCTGCTCAAAACGCCGAACTAGGACATCATCTGAAGCATCAAGAAAAAGAACCCGATAAGTCACCCCAGCTGCGGAAATCGCCCGGAGTGCGTCGCGAATATCCTCAAAGAGGGATTTGCTGCGCACATCGATGACCACGGCGAGCTTTGGAATGGATCCGGGGGTTCTCGCGACGAGGGATGTGAGGGTGCCGAGCATCTGTGGCGGAAGGTTCTCGACGACGTACCAACCGTGATCCTCAAGCGCATTGGCAGCAGTGCTTCGTCCTGCACCGGACATACCCGTGACAACGAGCATTTCAGACTGAACCGGAGGCAGAGGAGTTGCGGCTGTTGAGGAGGTCATGCATGGTTCCTGTCGGTTCGAAGGCAGCACTGGAAATTCCAGCGAATGAAACGGGACAAGTAGTTGCCCAATCCATCTGGTCCTAGCCTATCCAAGAATCGCTCACTTCGCCGGTGGCGGTGTTGATGTTGCCTGTGGAGGACGCATCCTGCCCCTTACCGAGCCGGCTGGATATTTCCGTCGCCAGAGCTGGGCCCACACCGGGTACTTTCTGTAGCTCCTCGATCGTCGCCGTCCGGAGTTTGCGAACCGAACCGAAGTGCTTCAATACCGCACGCCTCCGGCTGGGTCCAAGTCCGGGTACCGCATCCAGCGCCGACTCGGTCATTGATTTTCCACGCTTATTTCGGTGGAACGTAATGGCGAACCGATGAGCTTCATCGCGGATCCGCTGCAGCATGAAAAGTCCTTGGGACGCTCGGGGCAAAATGATCGGGAACTCGGAGTCAGGCACCCACACTTCCTCCAGCCGTTTAGCCAACCCAATGACGAAAACATCTTGTACCCCGAGATCCTTGAGCGCCCGCGAAGCAGCCGCAACCTGCGGTTGCCCGCCGTCGACCACCACCAGATTGGGCGGATAAGAAAATTTGCGTCCAGCCGCCGGCGTCGTGGTGTCCGCTCGGACCGCTTCGTGCTCATCGAGCAAGCCATCCGAGGACTCCTCCGACGCGCTCATCTCCGCGCCCGCGTCCTTGTCACGCAAGTAGTTGCGGAACCGACGCGTGATCACGTCGTACATCGAGGCAGTGTCATCTCGTGCAGCGTCTCCGACAATAGAAAACTTTCGGTAGTCGGCCTTTCGCGGCAGTCCGTCTTCAACGACGACCATCGATGCGACGACGTTGGTCCCCTGAACATGCGAGATATCAAAACATTCGATCCGCATCAATGGAACAGGCAGTTCTAGTGCCGTCTGCAGCTCCTGGAGCGCCGCCGAGCGGGTGGTCAGGTCTCCGGCACGCTTGGACTTGTGGAGCCGGAGCGAATCGGTAGCGTTCTCCGCAACGGTCTGCATCAGCACAGCCTTATCCCCTCGCTGAGGGACCCGCAGGTCCACCCGGGCACCGCGTAAACCACGCAACCACTCTGAGAGTTGCTCAGCATTCGAGGGCACTACGGGAACAAGAACCTCTCGAGGAATACTGTTGTTGCTGATGTCCCCTTCTCCGTAGACCTGCTGCAGCAGATGCTCAATTAGTTCCGGAGTGGAGGTTTCCTCCACCTTCTCAACTACCCAGCCACGTTGGCCCCTAATACGTCCGCCACGCACGTGGAAAACTTGGACGGCTGCTTCAAGCTCATCTTCCTCGATCGCGAAAACATCGGCATCGGTATCCTCCGATAGCACCACTGTGTTCCGTTCAAAAACCCGTTTCAACGCTGCTATGTCGTCGCGGACGCGTGCGGCGGTTTCATAATCGAGCTCGCCAACGGCACGGGCCATTTCCTTTTCCAACCGCACAATGAACGGTTTTGCCTCACCGGACATAAACGTACATAGCTGGGCCGCCAGGTCCTTGTGATCCTGCTCAGAGATAGATCCCACGCACGGCGCCGAACATTTACCGATATAACCCAGCAAACACGGGCGCCCGGTTCGCTGCGCGCGGTTGAAGACCCCTACGCTGCACGTCCTGACGGGAAAAACGCGCAGAAGCGTGTCGAGGGTTTCGCGGATGGCCTTAGCTGGATAAAACGGACCAAAATACCGAGTGTCCTTCTTGCGTTCTCCTCGCATTACCTGAGCGCGCGGAAACTTCTCGCCCATGGTCACGGCCAGATATGGATAGGATTTATCATCTCTGAACTTGATGTTGAATCGCGGGGTGAACTCCTTAATCCAGGTGTATTCCAGCTGGAGTGCCTCCAGCTCGCTACCGACCATGGTCCATTCCACGCTCGTGGCTGTGAAGACCATGGCTCGTGTTCTGGGCATAAGGGATCCAGGGTTCGCAAAATACGAGTTAAGTCTTGACCGCAGGTTCTTTGCCTTACCGACGTAGATCACGCGCCGATGTTCATCGCGAAAACGATAGACGCCGGGTGCAGTGGGAATTTCGCCGGTTCTTGGGCGGTACGTTGCTGGATCTGCCACGTCCCCAGTCTAGAAGAGTCTGCCAATTCCACCGAACGGTAGGTGTCTACGCGTTAGGGCTCTGGTTATAGCTAGAGGAGCGTTCCTGCCCGCTTAGTTCGGCAATCGCATCCATGATGGCATCGGTGGTCCTACGTCGTTCGGGGAGTGAATGGTCGGGACCCATCTTAGGAAACGACAAAGGTTTACCAATTCGCATGGTGAAGTGTTGAGGCTTGACGCCCTTTTTGCCGGCAGGTTGCAGATTCTCCGTGCCTAGCAGACCCACTGGCAATACGGGTGCACCCGTGGTCAGCGCCAACCAGCCAACACCGGTCCGGCCACGATAGAGGAGTCCATCCCGGGACCGGGTGCCTTCTGGGTATATCCCAACGCCGCCCTCGTCCTGCAGGATCTCCAGAAGGGTTCTCAACGCTGCCACGCTCGCAGCCTGCTGTCCACGCTCTACCGGAATCGATCCGACCCCTTCAAAAAAGGAACGCATAGCGGCGCCCTTGAGTCCCTTACCCGTGAAGTACTCCGCTTTAGCAAAAAAGGCGACTCGACGCGGCATAAGAGCCTGAACCAACACGCTGTCCAAGAACGATAGGTGATTTGGTGCAACGATCAGAGGACCCTTAGCGGGAACGTTCTCTAATCCTTCGACCGTAGGCCGGCACAGTCCGGCGATTAAACCACGGGTACTGCGACGCGTCAGCCGATAAACGCCCATCAACAGCCCCTCGGAGGAGTGCCCCGTTGTAGGTAGGAAGCACCCAGTTGCCGAGCGCAAACGGCCCGGGGGACCTCATCGCCTGAAAGAATCGTCACCGGCCAAGTTTCCCACAGAGATTAACAACAGGAGAACACGTATTCCACGTGAGGTATACGAAAGCTTCAGATGGTGAATTTAGCGGGCAAACATTTCGGCCAGGAAGTAACCCGTGTGACTATCCTTTTCCCGTGCTACCTGCTCAGGAGTCCCGGTTGCGATGATCTGGCCACCGCCGGAGCCGCCGTCGGGCCCAATATCGATTACCCAGTCCGCACTCTTGATGACGTCAAGGTTGTGCTCGATCGTTATGACAGTATTGCCCTTGTCCACGAGCCCCTGCAGCACATGAAGCAATTTTCTGATGTCTTCAAAGTGCAAACCCGTGGTCGGTTCATCCAGCACGTAGACGCTCCTGCCATTGCTCCGTTTCTGCAATTCGCTGGCGAGCTTGACCCTTTGTGCCTCGCCACCGGAGAGCGTTGTGGCAGGTTGGCCGAGTCGAACATACCCCAAACCAACATCCACTAGAGTTCGCAGGTGACGCGCGATAGGCGCGAACGCAGCGAAGAATTCTGCTGCTTCCTCGATGGGCATATTGAGGACATCCGAAATCGTTTTACCCTTGTAGTGAACCTCGAGAGTTTCACGGTTATACCGCGCACCGTGGCAGACTTCGCATGGAACGTAAACATCCGGCAGGAAGTTCATTTCTATCTTGAGTGTGCCATCGCCAGAACACGCCTCGCAACGGCCGCCCTTGACGTTGAAAGAGAATCGGCCGGGCAGGTAGCCGCGCACTTTCGCTTCCGTTGTTTCGGCAAAAAGCTTACGGATGTTGTCGAAAACTCCCGTGTACGTTGCCGGATTTGACCGCGGAGTGCGCCCAATAGGACTTTGATCGACGTGAATTACTTTGTCGAGCTGCTCCAACCCATCGATGCGGGTGTGCCTGCCCGCCACCTGCTTGGCGCCGTTGAGTTTATTGGCGAGCACCTTATAAAGGATGTCGTTGACGAGCGTCGATTTGCCGGACCCGCTGACGCCGGTCACCGCCGTAAGAAGCCCCAACGGGAACGCGACATCCACCTTGCGCAGATTGTTCTCACGTGCGCCAATAACCTTGAGCTGGCGAGACTTATCATTTTTGCGTCGCTTGGCGGGGACCTCAATGGATCGCCGTCCGGAGAGGTACTGGCCGGTCAAGGAGCGTTCGTTGGTCAACAAATCCTCAAGGGACCCAGAGTGGACAACCTCTCCCCCGTGTTCACCTGCACCTGGACCAATATCAACGATCCAGTCGGCTTCGTGAATAGTGTCTTCGTCATGCTCAACAACGATCAGTGTATTTCCCAGGTTGCGCAGGCGCGTCAAGGTCTCGATGAGGCGTCTGTTGTCTTTTTGATGCAACCCGATCGACGGTTCATCGAGTACATAGAGTACGCCAACAAGACCCGATCCAATCTGGGTGGCTAGACGGATGCGCTGAGCTTCGCCACCGGAAAGCGTGCCCGCGGCTCGTTCGAGATTCAAGTACTCCAGACCGACATCAAGCAGGAAGGTCAACCTTGCCTGTATCTCCTTCAGGACCTGGCTAGCGATCTGCTCCTCGCGGCCTGTCAGTGTCAGATGGCCCAAGAACGCCGCACACTCACGCATCGGCATCGCGGCTACTTCGGCGATGGACTTGCCGTTGATGAGCACAGATAGAGAAGCCGGATTGAGCCGTGCTCCGCCACATTCCGCACACGGGATTTGTCTCATGTACTCTTCATACCGTTCGCGGGCATGGTCGGATTCCGTTTCCACGTGCTTGCGATGAATGTACTGTATGGCGCCCTCAAAGCCCGTACTGTACTTACGTTCGCGACCGAACCGGTTTCGATACTGCACGGTGACCTTATGATCTTTGCCGTGCAGCACCGCCTTGCGTGCATCGGCCGAGAGTTTCTTCCAAGGCACATCTACTGAGAAACCCATGTCGCGTGCCAGTCCATCCAGCAGGCGGGTCCAGTACTCAAGCGTCGCTGTTCCCAGAGACCACGGCGCGATGGCGCCCTCGGCGAGAGACAAGGCAGGGTTAGGCACCACAAGTTCCTCGTCGACTTCCAACTTGGTGCCAATACCGCTACAGGCCACACAAGCACCAAAGGGGTTGTTGAAGGAGAAAGACCGCGGCTCGATTTCGTCGATCGCGAGCGGGTGCTCGTTGGGGCATGCGAGATTCTCCGAGTAAGGGCGGACCTTTGCTGGGTCTTCGTCGGGGAGATCCACATAGTCGGCAAGCATGCGACCGTCTGCCAGCTTCAACGCTGTCTCCACCGAATCTGTCAGCCGCTGCCGCATGCCGTCCTTGACGACCAGTCGATCGATGACTACTTCGATTGTGTGTTTGTACTGCTTCCCGAGTTTTGGTGGTTCGGACAGCTGAATCTGTTTCCCGTCCACGCGTGCACGAGAGTAGCCCTGAGTTGTCAGGTCCTGGAAAAGGTCCACGAATTCACCCTTGCGGCCACGGACGACTGGAGCGAGGACCTGGAATCGAGTCCCTTCTGGCTGTTCGAGCAACTGGTCAACGATCTGCTGCGGCGTCTGCCTGATGACAGGCTCACCACACACTGGGCAGAAGGGGCGCCCTACTCGTGCCCACAGGAGTCGCATGTAGTCGTAAATCTCAGTGATAGTCCCGACCGTTGAGCGCGGGTTCTTGCTCGTGGACTTCTGATCAATCGACACGGCCGGCGAAAGACCCTCAATGAAGTCGACGTCAGGCTTGTCCACCTGACCGAGGAATTGCCGTGCATAGGCCGACAACGATTCGACGTATCGGCGCTGCCCCTCAGCAAAGATTGTGTCGAACGCCAGTGAAGATTTGCCCGAACCCGAAAGACCTGTAAACACGATAATCGAATTACGTGGTAGATCAAGATCTACGTTGCGAAGGTTGTGCTCCCTCGCACCTTTCACGATCAGACGCGAATGATCGTTGTGAATGGATGCTGTTTCGGTGGCTGACTCTGAAAGCGCAGAATTTGCTATAGACACGCGTCCACTGTAATGGATGGGGTATCGAATACGTATTCGATTGACGGGTATTTCGCTGGAGGCTTACAGCGCACCCCGCGTGCGCTGCACCCTCGTATGGCCCTACGGAAGGCTATTGAAGGCTGCGAGCGCTAGGGACGCTGCGTCTTCTCCGCTGAGTCCCTGTGCCCTGACGACTGCTGCGAATTCGGCGGCCGCTTCTGCAGCCCTGGCCTGGGCGTCGTCCCCCGTGGAAATGACCACCGTACCGGCCCTTGATCTAGTTTCTACCACGCCGGCGCGCTCGAGTTCCCGGTACGCTTTTGCCACCGTCGTTGCAGCTAGGCCCAGTGTGCTGGCCAGTGACCGGATGGGAGGAAGACGGCTTCCCACCGACAGTCCGCCTGACGCTGCAGCTGTCGCGATGAGAGCGCGGACCTGTTCCGAGGGCGACGTCCTGGACTGCGCATCGAGAGTCAGCCAGGGGTAGGTGTCCGCGTTCATGTGAAGTTCTTCCGTCTGTGCGTCAATGCCGAATCACCTCAGTGTTGCATAAAGGACCGTGAATGCGGGGTGCGGGTGTTTAGACTTTGTACATGATTGAACTGGCACAATTGACAATCCGCAGTGTTTCCGTGAGCGACATGGCGAACAACGTCTACTTGTTGACCTCGAGGAGCTCAGGGGATCAAGTCCTCATCGATGCCGCCGATGATCTTCCTGCTATTGAACGGATGCTCGGTGAGGCTGGAGACGATTCCATGGAGGCAACGCATCTAGCTCTTGTGGCGACAACGCATAGCCATTGGGATCACGTACGGGTATTGGGCGATGTGGTTGCTTTGACTGGGGCGCAAACAGCTGCCGGTGAGGCTGACGTCCCAGATATAAATGTTCCCACTGACGTGGTGCTGGCCCATGGTGATACCGGAACCTTTGATGGCTTCGAACTTGAGGTTATCGGTCTGCGTGGGCATACACCTGGTTCCTTGGCTTTTCTGTACCGGGACCCTAACGGGCCAGCGCATCTTTTTTCCGGCGATTCCCTGTTTCCAGGCGGACTCGGGAACACCGGAAATGATCAGAGCCGCTTTGCCAGTCTTTACGCGGACGTTTTGGGCAGGATTTTCGACGAGCTACCGGATAGCACGGTGGTCCATCCAGGACATGGTGCGTCCACCACGATCGGCGCTGAACGCCCACATCTTCAGGCATGGAAGGCGCGCGGTTGGTAAGCTTCTTGGTCGCGACGCCGGTATGTTTCCGTTGGGCGCTAAGCTGTTGGAACCATGCTTCTCTATGACCGGCTTCCTGCTACCTCTGACGACGCAACCCCTGACGCTATTTACTCCGCTTTTGTTGAGTGGTCTTCTGAGCGTGGCATCGAGCTCTATCCAGCCCAGGATGAAGCTGTCATGGAGCTGGCTGCCGGCCATAACGTAATTCTTGCGACGCCTACGGGGTCGGGGAAATCGTTGGTGGCGTTGGCCGCGCATTTTCACGCGTTGTCGCTGGGTGAACGCAGTTATTACACGGCGCCCATCAAGGCTCTTGTCTCGGAAAAGTTCTTCTCCTTGTGCGAAGTCTTCGGTGCCGAAAATGTTGGAATGGTTACTGGCGATTCTGCCGTGAATCAGGACGCGCCGATCATCTGTTGTACCGCGGAGATTCTTGCAAATATTGCTCTGCGCGAAGGCTCCGCGGCGGAGCTCGGCTGCGTTGTCATGGACGAATTCCACTTCTATTCGGATCCTCAGCGCGGGTGGGCATGGCAGGTGCCTCTACTGGAACTACCGCAATCTCGGTTTCTCCTGATGTCGGCCACCCTGGGCGACGTTGACCGGTTCGAACGGGAACTGACGGAATTGACCGGCAGGGAGACTGTCACCGTTAGCTCGGCTGAGCGCCCTATTCCCCTTCACTATTATTACGCCGAGACTCCTGTACACGAAACGCTCGAAGAATTGCTGGAAACACGACAGGTACCTGTCTATGTGGTGCATTTCAGCCAGCTCGAAGCCATAGACCGCGCCCAGAGCCTGATGAGTATCAATGTGTGCAGCAGAGAAGAGAAAGACAGAATTGCGGAACTGATTGGTGGGTTCCGGTTTGCCGCGGGATTCGGAAAAACTTTGAATCGGCTTGTCCGGCACGGCATTGGCGTTCATCATGCCGGGATGCTGCCGAAGTACCGCAGGCTCGTGGAGCAGCTTGCCCAGGCGGGGCTGCTCAAGGTCATCTGTGGCACTGACACACTCGGCGTTGGCATCAATGTGCCCATCAGGACTGTCCTTATCACCGCGTTGAGTAAGTACGACGGCGTCCGTACTCGCCCGCTGAATGTGCGTGAATTTCATCAAATCGCAGGACGCGCTGGCCGCGCTGGATATGACACGGCCGGGACCGTCGTCGTGCAGGCTCCAGAACACGTGGTTGAGAACAATAAGGCCATGGCGAAGGCCACTGCCAAGTTTGGTGATGATCAGAAGAAACTGCGTCAGGTGGTGCGCAAGAAACCACCTTCGGGATTCGTCTCATGGAGTGAGAAGGCGTTCGACCGTCTAGTGGCGGGGACTCCAGAACCGCTCTCCTCCAGTTTCTCGATCAGTCACTCCATGCTGTTGAACGTTCTGGAGCGTCCAGGAGATCCTTTCGCCGCTGTGCGACGCCTACTGACGCGCAACCATGAGCCACGGCCCTCCCAGCTGAACCTGACGCGCAAAGCCCTGGGAATTTATCGTGAATTGCGGACCTCCGGAATTGTCGAGAAATTGCCCGCTCCCGATCAGACGGGGCGGCAGATCCGCCTTAAAATTCATCTTCAACCCAACTTTGCCCTGAATCAGCCGCTGTCTCCGTTTGCGTTGGCAAGTCTTGAGCTATTGGATCCCGACAGCGCATCTTACGCCCTGGATGTCGTCTCGGTAGTGGAATCCACATTGGAGAAACCGCGTCAGGTCCTGGTAGCTCAGACCAAGAAGGCCCGCGGCGAAGCTGTGGCAGCCATGAAGGCCGAAGGGCTTGAATACGAGCAGCGTATGGCAGCGTTGGAAGAGGTCACCTATCCACAACCATTGGCTGAACTCCTGACTCAGGCCTTCGAGGTCTACCGCACGGATGCGCCCTGGCTGGGCGACTTCGAGCTCACCCCCAAAGCCGTGGTCCGCGACATGTACGAACGCGCCATGGGATTCAGCGAGTACGTGGCCTTCTATTCTTTGACGCGATCCGAAGGCATTGTTCTGCGCTATCTAGCCGACTGCTACAAGGCACTTCGCCAGACTGTGCCGACGTCGGCCCTCCGTGAGGATCTTGAAGACATCATTGAGTGGCTCGGAGAACTGGTACGACAGGTCGATTCCAGCCTGCTGGACGAATGGGAGCAGCTCACTGCCGGAGCTGCCGCAGCAGCCGCTGATGAACCAGTCCTTCCGCCGGAGCCGCCGTCGTTGACGGCAAATCGTCGGGCATTCAGAGTCATGGTCCGCAACGAGATGTTCCTTCGTGTACGGCTGTTCGCAGATGAGAATGAACAGGCATTGGCGGATCTCGATTCTGGTTCGGGCTGGGATGCAGACCGCTGGTCGGCATTGCTGGACGACTATTTCGCCGAGCACGACGACATCGATGACGGACCGGGCGGCCGGGGACCCCAGTTGCTCCTCATCGACGAACAGCCCCGGCTATGGAAAGTGCGTCAAATCTTCGCTGACCCCGCAGGTCACCATGACTGGGGTATCAGCGCCGATGTGGATCTGGCCGCCTCCGACGAGGCGGGAACAGCTATCATCCGCATCACCGACGCCGGACAGCTTTAGTCCGCCACGGACCCGCCTGACCCCTCATCTGGCGCTCGACCGGCTGATGCCGGAGATTGGAGACACACCCATGATCACAGAACCAAATACCCAAAACGATGTCACCCACCGGAGGGGCACCACGCACTCGCTGCGCGGGGTTCGAACCGTCGAACATTTCTTCACTGTTCCCCTTGACCATGTCTCTGCCACACCCGGCGAAACTCTGGACATATTCGCTCGAGAATACGTATCGGAATCGCACTCAGAAGCATCTGCGACGCAGCTTCCGTGGCTGTTGTTCCTTCAAGGCGGACCAGGGGGGAAAGGAGCTCGCGTTGCCGAACTTAGCGGTTGGATGAAGGAAGCCGCAAAGGACTTCCGCATTCTCATGCTCGACCAACGCGGGACCGGACGTAGTTCGTACGTTAGCGCCGCCACTCTGGCCACGCGCGGAGGCCCAGAGGAACAAGCGGACTACCTGACCCATTTCCGCGCGGACTCAATAGTTCGTGACGCGGAGGGCATCCGCACCACTCTAGGTTCCGCGCCGTGGACCATCTTCGGTCAGAGCTTTGGTGGTTTCTGCGTTCTCACCTACCTGTCGATGGCACCACAGGGAATCCACGCCGCGCTCGTCACCGGCGGTCTGGCCCCACTAACAGGCGGACCAGATCGCGTTTACGAAGCCACTTACGCCCGTGTGGCCACAAGGAACACAGAGTACTTTGAGAAGTACCCTGAAGACCGCGAAAGAGTCAACGCTGTCATCGGGCACCTGCGCACGGTCGATGAGCATCTTCCCACCGGTGAGCGCCTTAGCGTCCAACGGTTTCAGATGGTCGGCAACTTCCTTGGCGGCAATACCCGCATCGATGCCTTGCATTTCCTCCTCGAGGAGGCCTTCATGGAAACTCCAGACGGCGCCCGGCTCAGCGAGACCTTCCTCCAGCAGGTCAATGCCGTAGTCACCCGGGCATCGAACTGCCTCTACGCGGTCATGCACGAATCCATCTACTGTCAGGGGTCGGCGTCAAACTGGTCCGCCGAACGCGTCCTTGACGCCCACCCTGAATTCAGCCCGATGGCGGAAGAGCCGTTCCTCTTCGGTGAGATGGTTTATCCGTGGTACTTTCAGGAAGATCCAGCGCTGATTCCGTTGAAGGAAACAGCCGAGATCCTTGCACGGCGGACAGACTGGCCCAATCTCTACGACCTCGATGTGCTGGCGGAAAACACAGTGCCGGCTGCCGCGGCCGTTTACCTTGATGACATCTACGTTGACCACGAGTTATCACTGGAGACCGTCTCGAGAGTTCGCGGCTTGCAGGCGTGGGAAACCGGTGACTTCCACCACGATGGAATAGCCGACGACGGCGAAGCTATCTTCTGCCGCTTACTGTCAATGGTGGGCGGCCCTCCAATGGTCTAGCTGCTACCCGTTGATCTCCGGGTCAGGAACACGTACCCGACGATCGTCAATGTCACCAGAGCGGCAGCCAGATTTAGACCGCGGAACCCGAAGCCGGCTAGGACTAAACCGGAGAGAGCCGCGCCTGCTGCCCCCGCCGCGCCCATGAGTGTATCCGAGACACCCTGAACGAGTACACGATTGGCAGGTTCAACGCTCTCCGCTAGCAGCGTAGATCCGGAAATGGTGGTTGCGGACCAACCGATGCCAAGAAGGATAAGGCCGACGGTGACGGAGCCCTCTGTGGTGCTGCCCAGCCCGGCAACAGCGACCGCTGAGAGAAGCAGGGACTCACCGATCAAAATCACGGGTACGCGTCCGAGCCTGTCCGTCAGCCATCCCATCAACGGCGACAGCGCGAACATTCCGGCGATGTGGAGGGAGATCGTGAACCCTATGAAAGCCAGCAGATCGGTGGAGTTGGCATAGTGTGAGTGGCCCACTGCGTTCAGCTGAGACAGGTGTACCGGCGTCATGGACATAACCGACACCATGACTAGGTGAGCGCCGACCAGTGCTACCAGCCCCACCTTGGCTCGAGGGGACGCCTTGATTGCCTTGAGGCCAGCCGAGAGTGAGCGTTTTACCCGGCCGTCAGCTCCGCCGGTCATGGCCTGAGCCGTCAAGAGTGGGTCCGGTCGAAGCCCCACCCACAAGAGGATCAAGGCGATACCCATTCCGGCCGCGGAAAAGAGGAACGGCCCGGCAACTTCCGGGATGCCGAGGTGGAGTCCCCACTGCGCGCCAGGCTTGATCAGGTTCGGCCCGGCCACAGCGCCCACTGTGATGGACCAGACGACAATGGACAGGTCCCTCCCCCGATGCTTGGGTTCAGCTAGATCCAGTGCCGCGAAACGAGACTGAAGGTTGGCAGCATTGCCCACTCCCAGCAGCGCTGAACCTACCAGCAAGAGCGCGAACGAACCCACCACAGCGGCGCCAATCATGAGCAGTGCGCCCAACAGGGCCAGCGAGATGCCTGCCATGAGTGCCTTGCGCCTGCCGTACCGGGCAGCCGCAGTGGCCAATGGCAGAGCAGTCACGGACGCGGCGACAGAGATTGCTGTTGTGGACGCTCCGGCAAACATTGCGCTCCCGGACAGGTCCACCGCCATGATTGAACCGATGGCGAGTCCGGCTCCGTTGCCTATGCCACTGAACAGCTGCGCGGACGCAAGGACAACAACAGTACGGCGCTGGACCCTGATAGGATCCAGCGCCGTGGTCTGTTCGGAGATAGTCATCGGCCCAATGCTACTTGTTGTCGGGAAACTTTCTTTTGAATTCTTCCTCTGCCGTTTTAGCATCCTTCATTTCGGGGAGCTTGACACCGTGCTGCGTCGCGGCCTCTTCGGCCTTGCGCCGCTTCTTTCGAACGTCGTTGAGGACAGCGGTAGCATCGGTGCGCGGTGAATCTTCACCTAGATTTCGATACACCGACAGTGCGTGCTCTAGCTCTGCCACTGTCTTTTGTGCGCGCGCTTTCGGACTGAGCAGACTCAGCACGGTGGCAAGAATGATCGTTCCCACAATGACGGCAAGTGAAACGAACGTCGGGATCTCTGGCGCCCATGCAACGGATTCACCACCATTGATAAAGGGGAGCTCGTTGACGTGTAATGCATGGAAAATAAGCTTGAGTCCAATGAAGGCGAGAATCACGGACAAACCGTGCTTTAGATAGATCAGCCTGTCCATGAGCCCACCGAGCAAGAAGTACAGCTGACGCAGGCCCATCAGAGCGAAAATGTTGGCGGTGAAAACGATAAACGCGCTCTGCGTTAATCCGAAGATGGCAGGGATGGAGTCCACGGCAAACAGAAGATCAGTTACACCGATGGTGACGAAGACAATCAACATCGGAGTGAAGACCTTCTTGCCACCCACAACTGTCCGCAGCTTATTTTCGTCGTAGCTATCGGACATGGGCAGTACGTTGCGTAGCTTGGCGATGAGCTTGTTCTCTGAACCAGATTCTTCATCTTCACCAATATCAGTGGCCTGCTTATACGCGGTGTAAAGCAGGAATGCGCCAAAGATATAGAACACCCAGCTGAAGTTCTCAATAACAGCGGCACCAATGAGGATAAAAATACCGCGCAAGATCAGCGCGATGATGATCCCAACCATCAGCACTTCCTGCTGATATTTTCTGGGCACTGAGAAGCGAGCCATGATGATGATGAAGACAAACAAGTTGTCGACACTGAGGCTGTACTCTGTGACCCAACCAGCCACAAATTGTCCGGTGTGTTCTGGGTCTGTGAAGATCCACATGAGGCCAGCGAAGGCCAGCGCCAGAGCCACATAAAAGCTAACCCAAAGACTAGCTTCCTTCATGGACGGCTCATGTGGCCGTTTAGCCACCAGAAGGAGATCAATGAGCAAGATGACGCCAAGAACAATGAAAGTTCCGACCTCAAAAGCTACGGGTAATTCTGGCATGACAACCTTTCAAGGAGCAAAGAGTTACCGCAAGTCTCTCCACCGGTTATCTCAGATACCAGCCGCTGCATCCGGCGGGGCAACGGCGCCGCGCGTGTTGACGAATACAGCGTTATGGATACTCCCCTACGCTCATACCAGTTTAGATGCAGTTCGTGTTGGGAGGAAATACCTCCGTGCCAGGTTCAAAACGTGAAATGACTACGGCGATCCTCGGATGCTCCCAGTAACCTCCGTGCCGGAGGGGATCAGTTAAGGAATCGGCAAGGCAAAGGTTTTCAGCCCCGTCTATGGGCCCGCCCAAGGGATCTGTCTCTCGCCAGAAATTGATCCACTCCTCAGTTGCTCCAGCTACTCTCACCTGGAGTCCCGATGTGAAGTAGGCAGGAAACAGCGGTGCATATACGGACTCGATCGGCGACCCAGCCGATACGAACACGGGTTGGGGGCCACTGCGGTGTGGCTCGTGGGCGAGCAGCCAGGCGCAGAGGACAGAACCCTGACTGTGACCAAAAAGTATCGGCCTGACAGCTTCGCCGCACTGATCCAATTCGAGTCGGATGCCGGCCAGCACCGGATACCGGTAAGAGGTCCCTGCCAGCGGATGGTCACGAACTGGCCAGAACCCCGCGAGATCACCAATTTTGGCCATAACTTCTCTGAATGCTGGGAACTGGCCAAGAAGCATACTCAAAATCACGACGGCCGCTGCCACTTGCAGCAACAGCACTCCCAGTCCAAAAATTGGCCCGCCAAGTTTTCCTTCACCGAGTATGACCGCAGCGGCCACGCCAACCATCCCGAGCAGTCCCGCAATGGGGGTCACCAAAGGAACAACGGACGGAAGGACACCGATAAAATCGTGCCACCACACGCCACGGGAATACGCACCGCGGAAAAGATTGGAGAGTTTGAGTTTCGTACACAAGCCCAAGACGAGGAATGTGACCGCAAACAAACCAAGTAGAAGAATCATGGACTGGAATGGCAGCAGATCAAGTCGGCTGTCTCCGGCAACTGCCGGATCGTCATAGGACAGAAGAACGCGATATTGATACGGAAGTGCCCCACTTTGAAGGGGGTAGAGCAGACTGTTGACGTAGTTGGTCAAATTGTCCAAGGCCATGCGTACCAAAGCTGTCACCGTATGCATCAGCACCACCGCCACCGTCAAGACCAACCCTGTCATGGGCAAGGGGCGGACTCCTTTGCGACCCTGAGACGGTGTAAATGCGTACACGGCGACCAAAAGTGAGGCCAGCAGCATAACCCCGGTGGTACTTACGACGACCACCAATGCCATCGCGTCCAACAGTGGTTCATTTCCCGGCCCAGGTGGGACCACCGAGGGCCACCCATCGTAGGCAGTCTGGCCAGGCCTCAACGCGGACAGCAAGATCCCACCAGCCAGAACAACGGCGACGTGGGAGCATAATGAACCCTTTGATGTACCGGCGTCTTCGGGTTGGAGCCGCACCACCCGAACCCAGCACAGTATCAGCAACAATGACAATCCCGCTGCTGCCGCCAACGGTGTCAGCCGGCCCAGCCATAGCGGGTCCATAAACAAGGGAAGATACCGCAAGATGGTTTCCATCAGGACAATCAGCCAAGCCAGCTGAACCAATGTCGTTCCCACAGCAGTTATCGAAACGACAGCCCGATGCATGTTAAGCGCAACCGGATGACCCTCTTCTGGTCGCATACGTCCTGCAACATTGATGAGAGTAAAGGGAAACGCCAGGTACCACCAGATGCGACTTGTCTGCTTCCGGTTGGCACGCCACCAATTAATGAGTTTCAGCGGATGCGCAGGTAGCGCCGGAGGACTTCGACGCTCTACCCACCCGTTCAGGGCAGTTCCGCTTGGTTCCCCCAGCGCCCTGTACCCGGACTGGTCACCAACACCATGAACCCTAATTTCGACAATGTGCGGCTCCGGTACCATCAGACCACCCCAATCAGGCGTGGCCTGCTGACTGCATCTGTCTCAGTTCCTTTTTGAGGTCAGAGACTTCGTCGCGCAAGCGCGCCGCCAACTCGAACTGCAGTTCGGTGGCTGCACCGTGCATTTGCTCGGTGAGCTGAGCAATAAGGTCCAAGAGATCTTCCGCAGGTACTGCTGCAAGCCCATCGCGGCGGACGCCGGTCGTCGAGGATCCTTTTTTACCGCCCTTCCTCCCAGCAGCCGCCTCAAGAAGCGCGGCAGTGTCCGCGTCCTCACGCGCCAACTGATCACTAATATCAGCGATCCGTTTCCGCAATGGCTGGGGGTCAACGCCGTTCTTCTCATTGAAGGCCACCTGAACTTCACGACGCCGGTTCGTTTCTTCAATGGCGTGCTCCATTGAGGCCGTGATCCGGTCCGCGTACATGTGGACCTCACCAGAAACATTGCGTGCCGCACGGCCGATCGTCTGGATCAGCGACGTCGAGCTGCGCAGAAAGCCTTCCTTGTCCGCATCAAGAATGCTTACCAAGGACACTTCGGGAAGGTCCAACCCCTCGCGAAGAAGGTTGATACCGACAAGTACGTCAAAGGTGCCCATTCGCAGTTCCCGGAGCAGCTCTACTCTGCGGAGAGTGTCTACATCTGAGTGCAGATACTCCACCTTCACTCCGTGCTCCAGTAAGTAGCCAGTGAGGTCCTCGGCCATGCGTTTGGTCAGTGTGGTCACCAGAACGCGCTCATTCTTTTCAACACGCGTATGGATCTCCCCCAGAAGGTCATCAATCTGACCTTTGCTGGGCTTAACGATGATCTGCGGGTCCACCAGCCCCGTGGGCCTGATGATTTGCTGAACGTAGCCGTCCGACTTCCCCAACTCGTATTTGCCCGGCGTAGCCGACAAATAAACTGTCTGACCGATCCGTTCCAAAAACTCGTCCCATTTCAGAGGCCTGTTGTCCATCGCTGAAGGAAGTCGGAAACCGTGGTCCACCAGGGTACGTTTACGCGACATATCCCCTTCATACATGGCACCAATTTGTGGGATGGTCACGTGCGACTCGTCAACCACAAGCATGAAGTCATCCGGGAAGTAATCGATCAGGCAGTGCGGAGCAGTCCCAGCTCCGCGTCCGTCGATGTGGCGTGAGTAGTTCTCGATGCCGTTACAGAAACCCATCTGCTGCATCATCTCGAGGTCGTATGTGGTGCGCATCCGCAAACGTTGCGCTTCCACGAGCTTGTTCTGACCTTCCAGTTCGTCAAGTCTTTTCTGCAACTCGTCTTCGATCCGAGTGATCGCTTTGGACATACGTTCTGGCCCTGCAACGTAATGGGAAGCCGGAAAGACATACATCTCGTTCTCTTCGCGGATGAGCTCTCCGGTGAGGGGGTGGAGCGTTTGGATACTTTCGATCTCGTCTCCAAAGAACTCGACACGAAGGGCCTGTTCCTCATACATGGGAATGATCTCTACGGTGTCGCCACGCACCCGGAAGGTCCCTCGGTGAAAGTCCATGTCATTGCGTGTGTACTGCATAGACACGAAACGCCGCAGGAGCTCATCTCTGTTCATCTCTGCGCCCCTGCGGAGGGTCACCATGCCAGCAACATATTCCTCGGGCGTCCCTAACCCGTAAATGCACGAAACGCTAGCCACTACCACGACGTCCCGACGCGTCAGCAATGCATTCGTGGCAGAGTGCCGTAGCCGCTCAACTTCCTCGTTGATGGACGAATCCTTCTCGATGAACGTATCCGTTTGGGGCACATATGCCTCAGGCTGATAATAGTCATAGTAGGAAACGAAATACTCCACCGCATTGTTGGGCAGAAGTTCCCGGAACTCATTGACCAGCTGTGCAGCCAACGTCTTGTTCTGCACCATGACCAGAGTGGGTCGCTGAACCTGCTCAATGAGCCACGCCGTCGTCGCGCTTTTACCCGTTCCCGTGGCACCCATGAGTACCACGTCCTTCTCCCCCGCCTTGATACGATCCGTCAGTTCCGCGATGGCGGCCGGTTGATCGCCCGCTGGTTTGAACTCACTGATCACCTCAAACGGTGCCACTACACGCTTAATGTCCTGTGCAAGACTCATGCTTTACAGGTTAGTACCTGACCCGGACATTCTGGGTCCGAAAGACCTGACGGTACGCTGCCGGCCTAATGAGGTAGGGCTAGTGGCTGCCATCCGCTGTTCTGTGCCCAGTGGTTCATCTGCGGATCTGCCGACCGGCTAAACCAGTCTTCCTTCGCTTGCGCGTAGCGATCTGTGGAGTTGTCGGTGGAGCATTCTTCTGCCAGCTGACGCTTTTCAGCCGCGTAGGCAGCGACCGCACTGGGATTGGCGGACAGCCAGTCCCTGAACAAAAGCGAATAACGCCAGCCCGGGGAGCCGAGAACCCGGATATGCAGGTTGACGGTGCGGCCTGGATCGGCGTTTCCATGGAGCCGTTTTGCCCCATTGACCGGATTGGTGTGGTTCGGTCTCGGCGTGTCCTGCCAGATGCCGGGCCAACGGGGAAAGCCCGCCCCTGCTAGCGAACTCGAAACAGCATCGGCGTCGTCCAGGCTGTGCACGGTAGCTTGAAGATCCAGTACGTCCTTCGCTGGCAGCCCCGGTACCGCAGTTGAGCCAATGTGGTCTACGGCCAAAATACGTGGATCCGCAAGTAGTATCCGCTTCGCGAGCAGAGCCGCCTGATCCCGCCACTGTGGCTGCGGTGCCACTAATAGCGGCGGGCCGTAGCGCGGGGCGATCCGAGCGTCCAACAGGTTCTGGTGGAAAGGCAAGAGCCGTTCCTCCCAGAGCGTGTCCACCAGGGCCATCAGCTGATCGGGAGAGCCCGTATTGGGTAGCACTACATCTGCAGCGGCGGTGCGTTCGGCTGGCGAAACTTGGGCTGCTATTCGAGAGCGGGCATCCGATTCGGACATGCCACGATTCTCCATCATGCGCCGTAGGCGGTCGTTCTCGGGCGCGTCGATCACCACCACCAGGTGAAAAGAGGAGGCTTGCCCGGTCTCGATCAACAGCGGAATATCCTGAACGACGATCCTGCCCTCGCTACCTTGTGCGAGTTCTGCCGCGCGGGCCCTGACTATGGGGTGCACGATGGCGTTGAGACGTTCGCGTTGCCCGGGATCGTTAAACACCACTTGGCCGAGCGCTGGGCGGTCCAGTTCGCCAGCATCGGTCAAAATTTCTGGTCCGAAGGCTTCCACCACGGCACGCAGGCCATCCGTGCCAGGCTCCACGACTTCCCGTGCGATGGCATCTGCATCGACCAGCGTGGCGCCAAGGTTAGATAGCCGCGCGGACGCGAGTGATTTTCCGGCCGCTATGCCACCGGTCAGTCCAACTTTGAGCATGCCTCCAACACTAGACTGTCTTTGTGTCTGAATCAGGAAGTACGTGCGGTGCGTATACAACGCTCGCCGGTCACAGCCGCAACGAAATCGACATCAAGCGTTCTCGGTTCATCGCACTGCTGACGAGCGTTAATTCCGAGGAAGCAGCCCGCAAGCACATCGCCGCAGCACGCCGCGAGTTTCCGGATGCACGCCATCACTGCAGCGCATACGTGGTGGGTCCGCATAGACACCTGCAGCGCACACATGACGACGGCGAGCCCTCAGGCACTGCGGGCCAACCCATGTTAGAAGCCCTTATACGCGGCCAGAGCACCGGCGGCGCAAACGACCTGAGCGATATCGTTGCCGTCACAGTTCGGTACTTCGGGGGCACTCTGCTTGGCACGGGAGGACTAGCGCGCGCGTACTCGGAATCCGTTACCGCTGCGTTGGCGACGTCGACTTTTCGTACACGCCGGAGAGTACGGACCTTTAGTGTGCTGGCCGCACACGGCAACGCTGGAAGACTTGAGCATGAGCTGCGTTCCGCGGGAGTCGTCATTTCCGCTATTCGCTACACGAGTACCGGCGCCGAGCTCGATTGTGCGGTTCTGGACGAACCAGCGCGCACTGAATCGTTTTTGAAGAATGTAGCAATTTTCGGTTCTGGCGCCCTTGAACCAATCGACCATGGGACTTCCTGGATGGATCATGACTGAACTTGACCTTTCCCTCTTGCGGCGGTCCCCCGACGTCGAGGCGGACAATCTCTTCGCCTGGGACTCCGCGGACGAGTATATCTTGGAGGCCTCGCGCGACGCCGTCGCCAACTCCCAGCCCGGGACCGTGGCCGTTATCGGCGACAACTACGGGGCCATCACGCTTTCGGTCGTGGCCAGTGGAAATGGACCATTGCGGGTGCATCAAGATGCGCTATCCGGCGAACTCGCATTGGCTAGGAATGCGCGGATGCTCTCGGTACCGGAGATGTACTCGCATCACCGCCCTGGTCCCGAGCTGCTATCAGGGGCCCGACTAGTCCTCATGAGGCTCCCGCGTTCCCTGGCTGCGCTGGAGGAGCTTTGCTGGTTGATCGCGCAGTACGCCCATCAGGAAGTTGTTGTCATGGCCGCGGGCCGGGTCAAGCACATGACTCCGGCCATGAATGACGTCTTCGGACGCTATTTCGACACCGTGCAGGCATCTCTTGCCCGGCGCAAGTCGCGCATCCTGACAGCGTCCGGCCCCAGGCTCAACACCGAGTCCCCGTACCCCGTCTGCGAGTCACATGAAGTTGGCCTGGAAAGGCCTCTTGTCCTCTACTCTCACGGCGCCGCGTTCGGCGGAGGCAGACTTGATCTGGGTACTCGGTTTCTGCTGCCCCAATTGCAACAGCTGCCGCAGATTATGACCGCGGTGGACCTCGGGTGCGGTACTGGGGCGATCGCCGCTTATCTTGCCCTCCAACGCCCCAACATCAGCGTGATTGCCGTTGATCACTCCACAGCGGCGGTCGACTCTGCACTCCTCACCATGCGCGCCAATGAAGTTGATGGCCAAGTGAAAGTGGTGCGCGACGACGGTCTTTCATCCCTTCCAGATGCGAGTCAAGAATTGATTATTCTGAACCCACCGTTCCATATGGGCGCGACTGTCCATCCGGGAATTGCGCTAAAGCTTTTTCGGGAAGCAGCAAGAGCGCTCTCATCTGGTGGCCAGCTCTGGACAGTGTGGAATAGCCACCTCGGGTATGTCCGCGCGCTGAGCAGCATCATCGGCCCAACGCGCCAGGTGGACCGCAACCCTAGATTCACCGTATCTGTGAGTACTCGACGCCTGTAGCACTCCCCACGTAGTTTGTCAGACGAAATGTAAAGAGGGGCCCCGCCGGATTGCGGGGCCCCACAATAATTAAACGGCTGGCTTAGTTTCCAGTCAGCTTTTAACGGAGTGCAGCAAGCGCGTCGTCGGAGGCAAGGGTGCCGCCACCATA